>NZ_CP049616.1:3120000-3865165 GCF_011068285.1 Flagellimonas oceani
TGGTCCTACAACCCCGTCATTGCCGGAACAACAACGGTTTGGGCTGTTCCGATTTCGCTCGCCGCTACTCTCGGAATCACTCTTGTTTTCTCTTCCTCCGCCTACTTAGATGTTTCAGTTCGGCGGGTTCGCCCCCATTGCTGGGTGACAGGCCTTCAACCTGCCGGGTTGCCCCATTCGGACACCCACGGATCAATGCTCATGTGCAGCTCCCCGTGGATTTTCGCAGCTTATCGCGTCCTTCGTCGCCTCTGAGAGCCTAGGCATCCCCCATACGCCCTTCTTTTGCTTGTCGCACCTGTACCTAAGCACAGATGCCCTCTCGTAATCCTTATATATTCTATTCTACTTCGTGTTTCTTCTTTGACTTCGCACATAACGACCTAAGTCGTTACTGCTCCGTCCCAATATGTCAATGAACTTGTGGCGCGTCGCCACTGACAATAAATTATCAGTGACTTTGGCCGTGGTGGAGAATATCGGAGTCGAACCGATGACCTCCTGCGTGCAAGGCAGGCGCTCTAGCCAGCTGAGCTAATCCCCCATTTTTCAGTTATGAGTTATTAGTTGGGAGTTATGAGTGATAACCCTGTAACTCAACTTCTAAAATTTCCTTATTCAATATTCAATGAACTTCGCACTCCGCACTTCCGTACTTTGTACTCTTCGTAGTCTCAGGCAGACTCGAACTGCCGACCTCTACATTATCAGTGTAGCGCTCTAACCAGCTGAGCTATGAGACTGTCTTGGCCTTATTGCCAGTATTTGTAACATATCATAAACGACAGCGCAGAGGATATGCCTCGTGCGGGACAAGGCCTTCCGGACATCTCTTTCTCTAGAAAGGAGGTGTTCCAGCCGCACCTTCCGGTACGGCTACCTTGTTACGACTTAGCCCTAGTTACCGATTTTGCCCTAGGCCGCTCCTTGCGGTGACGGACTTCAGGCACTCCCGGCTTCCATGGCTTGACGGGCGGTGTGTACAAGGCCCGGGAACGTATTCACCGGATCATGGCTGATATCCGATTACTAGCGATTCCAGCTTCACGGGGTCGAGTTGCAGACCCCGATCCGAACTGTGACCGGTTTTGTAGATCGCGCCCTTGCGGGGTGGCTTCCCTCTGTACCGGCCATTGTAGCACGTGTGTAGCCCAGGACGTAAGGGCCGTGATGATTTGACGTCGTCCCCACCTTCCTCACGGTTTGCACCGGCAGTCCCGTTAGAGTCCCCATCTTGACATGCTGGCAACTAACGGTAGGGGTTGCGCTCGTTATAGGACTTAACCTGACACCTCACGGCACGAGCTGACGACAACCATGCAGCACCTTGCAGGCGGTCCGAAGAAAGGGGTGTCTCCACCCCATGCAGCCTGCATTTAAGCCCTGGTAAGGTTCCTCGCGTATCATCGAATTAAACCACATGCTCCACCGCTTGTGCGGGCCCCCGTCAATTCCTTTGAGTTTCATTCTTGCGAACGTACTCCCCAGGTGGGATACTTATCACTTTCGCTTGGCCACGGAGACCGAAGTCCCCACAGCTAGTATCCATCGTTTACGGCGTGGACTACCGGGGTATCTAATCCCGTTCGCTACCCACGCTTTCGTCCATCAGCGTCAGTACATGGTTGGCCACCTGCCTTCGCGATCGGTGTTCTATGTGATATCTATGCATTTCACCGCTACACCACATGTTCCGGCGACCCCACCATGACTCAAGACCTGCAGTATCAAAGGCAATTTTATGGTTGAGCCACAAACTTTCACCCCTGACTTACAGGCCCGCCTACGGACCCTTTAAACCCAATGATTCCGGATAACGCTCGGACCCTCCGTATTACCGCGGCTGCTGGCACGGAGTTAGCCGGTCCTTATTCTTACGGTACCGTCAGACGCCCACACGTGGGCGCATTTCTTCCCGTATAAAAGCAGTTTACAACCCATAGGGCCGTCATCCTGCACGCGGCATGGCTGGATCAGGCTCCCGCCCATTGTCCAATATTCCTCACTGCTGCCTCCCGTAGGAGTCTGGTCCGTGTCTCAGTACCAGTGTGGGGGATCCCCCTCTCAGGGCCCCTAACCATCGCTGCCTTGGTAAGCCGTTACCTCACCAACTAACTAATGGTACGCATGGCCATCCCTGTCCGATAAATCTTTAATCGTAATATCATGCGATATAACGATACCATGGGGCATTAATCCAAGTTTCCCTGGGCTATTCCCCTGACAGGGGCAGGTTCCATACGCGTTCCGCACCCGTGCGCCGGTCGCCGGCGAAAAAGCAAGCTTTTTCCCGCTGCCCCTCGACTTGCATGTGTTAGGCCTGCCGCTAGCGTTCATCCTGAGCCAGGATCAAACTCTTCATTGTATTTCCTTGAATGTCTGTCCGACACCCGGAATACCGAGTCCCTGCATCAAAATGGTTCTTTTCTTAATTCTACGCTGTCGTTACAATATGTATATGAACTTCTTAATTTTTTTAACTCGAAAAGAACTTAGTTTTACCACTTTTCTTCTCTCGTTATCGCCCTGCCTTATCAGCTAAGCGGGTGCAAATATACGCACGTTATTTTCTTACCGCAAAATGTTTTTCAATATTTTTTTTGAAAAAAAATCAATTAGTTTATAAGTGCTTGTTTATCAGCTTTTCCTTTTTTCTCCTTAACGGATTTTATGAAAAGAAATTCCACACCAACCCAAATCTGATTACAAAATCACGATAGGGATAATTTGGAGCGGAGTAATAATTGGGTTCTGAGAAAATAGAATTCAAGTGTTCTGCCTTTAAGAAAATCCTGGTCTGTTTTACCCTTGCATTTATAAAAAGATCTAATAGGGGATATCCTCCCAACTCTTCGTTGTTCTGAATATAAAACTCACCCAATAATGGATTGTAGGCATTCATATTGTACGATGTAAAATATTTAAAGGTAACTCCTGTCTGCAAAAACATGGCTTTTTTAAACACATCGCTTGAAAAGTACAAACTATTCCTTGTGACCACTTGTGGAAGATTGAGCACTTGATTATCCTGGGCCACTTCTTGATACATCACCGTATTCATTAAGGCCCACTTTCTCCATTTTAATTCCTTTTTATATTTAACCTTTAGGTGATTGATGGCCCCATTCTCTTGAAAGGGCTTTACAAAAGCGGTTTCTTGCCCCAAACCTATTTCTTCTTCTGTAGCGGTAGAGGCAAAATAGGTGTAATTGTCCACCATACTGTACTCTGCATGCAATTGTCCGAGATAAGAAGAGTCAAATCCAAATTTAATACTCTTGGTTTGTACTTTTTCGAATGTATTGTTGTTCTGCCAATTAAAGTTTCGATAATCACTCTGATATAAGAGGTAATTGAAATCCGGCATACGGGACGAAATGTGTATGGCTCCCGTTAATTTATTGTATTCGTTCAAGCGATATCTGGCAAACGCGTCAAAATTATTGCCGGTAAGCTCTCCTGATACGGTGTAGTTGACGTTTCCTTCCAAATATAGGGGCCCAATTGTGTTATGGTAACCACCCCCTACCGAAATTTCTTCTCCCTGTAATTTATTTTGAATGGTCCCCTGATCGGTTATGAGCAAACTATTGAAGAAATAATTATAATTATAAAGTGCAATATTTCCGGACAACTTGCCCAATGTCCTGTTTGAAAATTCCACCGATCCTTTGTTGAACATGGTCTTTAATCTCGCCCTGTCCTCTATGGGAACCAAAAATGGATCTTGTCCAAATGCATTGTTTTGTTGGGTCTGCTCAAAGTCATAGATTTTGGTCTCATAACTAAATTCATGGCCTATTGCCAAGGTTGTAGCAGCACTGCCCGTGGAATCTTTTTTGTGGTTCACCAATTTATATTGATGGTCCAGAAAATAGCGCTTGCCCAATATTCTATTGTTTGCATTGGTATACAACAGGTCGATTTTTGCCCTGTCCTGAAAATCGGGCAGGTCATCTTCAAACTGGCTACGATCCTGGAGCCCCCCGCTTTCTTCGCTCTGCATTTCCTGCGCGGCTATATGACCTCGAAGTGCATATCTTTCATTCTTGTTCAAATAATTGAAGGTCACCCTAAACTTTCCGTCCTGGGCTTCCTCGTACCTGTACTTGCCCAACGACCGAAAACCGTTGTAAGCGATCGAGGCATTAAAACGTTCTGAGACATTAAATGTTAACAGCGCATCCAAATATTGCCCTTGTTCGAAAGTGGTTTTGAACATGAGCTCCGTCATGGGTGTTGGCACGTTATAATAAGTTATATCCTCTTTTTCGAAGTATCCGGGGTGCTTTGCCGTAGCTCCTATGCGCGGGTAGTAAGCAGTGGATGAAAAACTTTTTCCCAGTTCGTTGTATGGTTGCCCCATATTGGCAAAGGGCATTAATTCAAAATCGTCCTCCCTTAAATAATTGTATATGTAATCTTTTCTAATGGTTAAACTTGTATCTACCGAAGTAGTGTCTCGATGGTACGAGATTATTTTGTAATCCTGTATACTAACGGAGTCCTTCCCTTTTGTGTTCAACTTGGCTGCACCCCTAGCCTTAGGTTTTGAAGAAATTGAATCTGTTACAACGGAGTCCTTATCCTGTAATGCAACCGTATCCTTTACTTGCAAGTTTATGGAGTCCCTTTCTTTTTTGGGCGGAATCGAATCCTGTTGTGCCAAGATTGATTGGCCAATGAATAAAAGTAGGGTCAATGTTAAAAATCTCATTCCATGATATTGGTTGGACAAAGGTAAAAGTTTTGTTTCTAAAGAAATGTGAATTTAAAATATACTACCAAAAAGGGCATTACTTACCAAAACATAAAGCATTTTTACTTATCCATTTTTAGGATTTAGGATAACATTAAGAATTCTATAACAAGTTGGATAAATAAATTGTTGCTTATTGCACCAGTAAATCACATCATTAATTATATCGTAAAATATTTGAAAACTGTAAGTTACATGAACCACAAATTAAACATATTGACCCTATTGGCTGTATCTACCGGTTTAGCACAAGTTAATTTCACAAATCCAGATGAAGGAGCTATTGTGTCCTTTCAAACTACATCTGTGGATTCCAAGATTCTCAAAGCAGAAGGATCTCCTTATTTTGATGAAAATTTCAAGTATGGTCAAATTCTTATAAACGGTGAAATTAAGACAACAGGTAATTTGAGATATAACGCAGCCAATAGTGAACTGGAACTGCAAAAAGGCGAAAAAGAATACTCCGCCGTTCTGAAACGAAATTATATTTCGGCAAAAATCGACAACAAATTGTACAAATTATTCCCCTATATAGAAGACTCCAATAGTGAGGCAACCAGAATTGGTTATTTTATTCCCCTGAACCAAGGTGAAGTAAAATTACTTTATAAGCCTGAAAAAAAACTTCGGAGAGGGCGAACTGGAGCGACCAACTACGATAGAACAGTTCCTCCAAGATTTATCGATATTAGTTCCTATTACATCCAGATTGGTGAAGAACCGGCTAAAAAAATTTATTTAAGGAAAAAGTATTTTTATGATATGTTAGATAAAGAACGCGTTAAAAGCCTCATCAAGGAGAACGACTTAAGATTGAACAAAGAAGAAGACGCGATTAAGTTATTACAATTCTACGACAATAAGAATTTTAAGTAACACCAAACCCTTTATTAAAAAAGGGACTTTTATTGGTAAAGGCTTTCATTAGCATTACAAAACCAAAACATTTTTTATTTCTTAAGCCTCTTAAAAGAGAAATAAAAAACCGGGGTGAAAAATTAATATCAACCCGGTTTTTTTATAAAATAATTTTAAAAATTCTGATTAATCGAATTATTGGTTAACACAGAATTCCTGAGTTTGTGAATCTGAAAATTCACCACCACCTGTCAAAACATCCAAAATAGAGCACTCCAAAGTATAGGAGCCAACTATGGTACCATCACTTTGTCCATCTCCATAGGCATCATAAATGGTAAAGGTATAACACCCGTCCTCTAAGAAAAACTCAGATGTATAAGTGTCTCCTCCTGATACATTGGCATAAGGACCTCCTGAAACTACAACTGTTCCGGATTCATCAGCAATTTCCCAAGTAGTTTCCCCACCATAGGTGTCAGTTATCACTGTTAATAAGAAATCATTACATATAATTTCCTTAAAATATTCAATGGTAACTGTTTCATCAAAAGCAACGCCACCTTCTAGCGCACTAAGATTAAGAACCAAGGCATAAACTTCTCCGTCCACTAATGGATCGAAATTTAAAGTTACATCCAGAACACCATTATATGCATTTGCAGGTATCGTAACTGTTCCAAAGGAGTAATTTTCACCTCCACCAATTGAAGCATCTGAAACAGTGACATCAATTGTCCTATCGGAATCTGATACCGTAGTAACATTAACTGGAATTTCCAATGCAAGACCTTCCTCCGGCACAGACACGTTGTAGCTGGTTGTTCCAAAAGAAACACCTGTTTGACCATTAACATTGTCGAAAACCGTCACCTCTTCTTCACAAGAAGAGAGAATCAAGGCAACACCAGCAAAAAGAACTCCAAATGTTTTAAATATATTTTTCATCTTTTAAGCAGTTACAAATTAATAGTTTGGATTTTGCGCCATATTCGGGTTGGCATTGATCTCATCAATAGGAATAGGCAATTGGAATCTGTAGTCGCCAGCAGGCAATGTCAAAATCTCAGGAGGTGTTCCTGATCCATCGGCTAAATCTCCATTATTTGAACGTTGTACAGCCTCTCCTCTACGTTTTAGGTCGAAAAATCTGTGACCCTCAAAACTAAGTTCCACCCTTCTTTCATATTGAATGGCATCTTCCAATGCCTGACCTGTTTCTCCACCTGTGTAAGAGGTATATCTAGCATCCCTCAATATGTTCAAAGTTGTAAGTGCAGCTGCTGGGTCGATTTCAAATTGAGCCTCAGCCTTGTTCAGCAAAACCTCTGCGGCCCTAAGAACTTTAATGTCAACTCGACCATTAACCTGACCTGTTTCTCCTAAAAACTTTCTAACAGCATTGTAATTGTTACCTTGGTTTGTAGCATCGTACTGCATAACCTCAGCTCTCAAATCGTTAGGATCAAGATTATTGAAGAATTCATAATCTATTACGTACTCAGAAACTGTGTTTGGGGGCGTTGTTTGGCTATAAAGCACCCCAACATTGTTAAACCCTGATTCTGATGAAGTGTTCACAGACCATTCTATTACAATTCCTTCATTGCTAGCATCTTCATATACAGCTAGTAGAGCTCCTTCTTCAGTTGCATCCACAATAGGTTCAGTAACTTCGTTTGCAGCATTGATGGCCAACTGATAATCTCCATTATAGAGATAAACCCTTGATAACATGGCATATACACCATTCCTGTTCAAACGTCCCTCTCCATTATTCACTCCAATTAGTTGAGCAGCCTGCTCCAAATCTCCAATTATCTCACTATAATTGCTTGCAACAGTTTCTCTGGAAGGCTGAGCCAAAGGATCCCCTGTATCACCATCTTCCACCTTGAGATAAACGATACCGGGCGAGTTGTTGGCATCTGCGCTTTGCGTTGGAATCATGGCATATATTCTTGCAAGGTCAAAATGTGCAATTGCCCGTGCTGCCAAAGCTTGTCCTAGAATATTATTTTTATCAGGACCATCGGCCAAGTTATCAATTTGTCCTATAACAAGATTGGCCGCATTTACTGCTTCATAAGCTTCACTCCAATACAAGGATACAGCTCCACCAGTATTTGGGTTATACCTGTAATCATAATAAACCTCGTTAGACCTACGACCAGTCTGTGCAAGAATTACATTGTCCGATAAGATATCGGGAATACCTTGCAGACCGGAGCCCGGCGCAGAATAATAATTCCAAAACTGGCTATATATACCATCCACTCCATTCTGGAAACTGGAAACCGTATTAAAAAATGTTTCTGGATTACCTTCTGTAAATGGATCGACGTCCAGTTCGTCATCACAAGACACCAACAAGGTTGCTGCTACAAATGATGCTAAACAATATTTATATAATCTATTTTTCATGTTAATTTCTTTTTTTAAAATCCGATTTCTACTCCGAATGTATAAGACCTAGTCTGTGGATAACTGAACAAAGAGAAAGCTCCAGGAATAAATCCAGCAGAACCAGCCGCAGAACTTTCATCCGAACCGATACCGATTTCCGGATCTCCATTATATTCAGTAATAGTGAATAAGTTTTGACCTGTGGCAAAAATTCTAACTCTATCAATACCTGTTCTATCTAAGAACTTACCTGGTAGGTTGTAATCAACAGTCAATGTTCTTAAACGCAAGTAGTCACCTTTCTCCAACCATCTGTCACTGTCTTGATCAGCAGTACCTTGGAACAATGGACTTGGCAACACATTAGTATCGCCAGGCTGTTTCCAGTAGTTGAAGGCTTCAACTCTTTGGTTACTATCAATATTTCCAATAGAAATACCAGCTTGTCTCTGGAAGTTCATAATATAGTTTCCTGCTTTACCTACAAAATCAGCTCTTACACCGAAACCGCCCCATCTAATGGATGTAAAGAAGCCGCCCTCTATATTTGCATAGGGGGATTTGCCTTCCAAAATAGTATTAAAACTAGCACTATATTCGTTGGTGATATTACCATCGAGATCATAGTACAAAGGCTCACCGTTGGCCGGATTGACCCCTGCATATCTGACAGTGTAATAAGAATTGATCTCTTCACCTTCGCGAAGAATATTTAATCCAAAAGTACCATTGACTATATCATCCCCGTTCACCAAAGAAACAACCTTGTTATCCAAGAAAGAGATGTTACCACCTGCCCTCCAAACAAAATTCTCTGCACGTACGATATCTGCGTTCAAGGAAACTTCGATACCACTGTTCTCCAACTCACCAATATTTGCAAGAATAGAGTTGTTCTCATCACCCACTGTTTGTGATAATGGTTGATTCAACAATAAATCTTTGGAGTTCTTCTTAAAGTAATCAACAACACCATTGATTCTGTTATTGAACAACCCAAACTCAACTCCGATATCCAAAATAGCCTGAGACTCCCATTGAATGTTTGGGTTACCCACACCGATTGGAATAGCAGTGGTATTACCATTATATGTTCCGAACTCCAACAAGTTCAAGAAGTTAAAGTCCCCTATGTTCTGGTTACCGGAAGTACCATAAGAAGCCCTAAGCTTTAAATCGTTGACTGCAGTACCCTCTAAGAAAGATTCCCTTGCAATGTTCCAAGCGGCACTACCACTGTAGAAATATCCGTACTGGTTTTCAGGTCCAAATCTTGAAGAACCATCGCGTCTAATTGACCCGGAAAGGATGTACTTTCCATCATAGTCATAATCCACGAAAAGACCTTGTGAAAACAGAACTCTTCTAGCCTCTTCTGAACCAGATGCAGTGGCTTCGGCAGCTACATCCTGATAAGGAATTTCTGGAGAAGGAAACCCTCTTGCACTGGCAAAAAGATCCGTGTAGATATTCTCGTTGTATTCCAACAGGAAACTTGCTGATAAATTATGGAATTCCCCGAAGGTATCGGTATAATTGAAAAGGTTGTTCACATTGTACTGAAGCGTATTCTCAAAATTATCCGTCTGTGTTCCAGGGAAATTAGCATCCCCTACGATAACATCCAAAACACCACCTGCAATCGACCTATTTGTCCTGTTGTACCTATTATTTGTAGCTCCTACAGTAAATCTATTGGAAAATTTATCGGAAAATTTGATGTCGGCAAACAAACTACCAATGATCAAGAAGTTTCTATTGTCTTCAGGCTCAGTCATCAACGCCCTAGCAATAGGAAAACCAGATGTCGTCGGGTTAAATATAGGATCACCTTGTGCATCTGTCTGTATACTTCCATCAGGATTTCTTAAATACAAAGGATCCCATGGGTTGTAATCGTACATCGCTCTAAATGGGTTCTGCACGTTGTTACGGTCCCTAGGTAAATCAGTAGTACTTCTTGAAAGAGATATATTAGTACCTACATTTAACCACTCTTTGGCTTGGTATGTTGTGTTCAAGCGAGCCGTTACCCTTTCAAAACCATCAATTCTATCAATGATACCTGTGTTCTTATCATAACCCAAAGAAAGGAAATATGTCATTTTTTCATCACCCCCGGAAATAGAAAGAGAGTTGGACTGTATCTGACCCTTTCTCAACAATTCTTCCTCCCAATTGGTATCCAGACCTATCAACCTTGCTCTTTCAGCATCATCTGCTGTTGCACCAGGCAAAGACTGAGCTGCATTGACACCCAATTCAGCAAATTGTCTTTCAAGTTCAAGCTTCTGAGAAGTGTTCATCAAATCAAATGGGTCAGGAATTCTTTCCGAAAAGCCAAAGGAAGATCTAAAAGTGATGCGTGCATCCCCTGTCTTACCTTGTTTGGTAGTAATCAATACAACACCGTTAGAACCACGGGAACCATATTTTGAAACTGTGGCCGCATCTTTAAGAATGGAAAAAGACTCAATGTCATTCGGGTTCAGGTTGTTGATGAAATCAGAGTTAACCGGAACACCATCAACCACATACAACGGTGTAGTACTCGCGTTAAGCGAACCAACACCCCTAATGGTCACGAATGCCGTTTGACCAGGCCTACCGTTTGCTGCCGTTACCTGAACACCTGCCGCCTGTCCCTGCAGAATGTTATCCACACTTGTGGAAGGAACGAATGCCTCAATTTTCTCAGTAGAAACTGTAGAAATCGCAGAGGTAGACAACTCCCTTGAACGAGAACCATAACCTGTTACCACAACCTCTTCCAAGGCCTGGGCATCATCCTGCATCTGCACATTGATAGTGGACGAAGCGCCAACGGTTCTTTCTACAGTCTTCTGACCAATGTAACTGAAACGCAACATTTGTCCTTCGGAAGCTGAAATGGTGTAATTACCATCAAAATCGGTTTGTGTTCCATTGGATGTCCCTACAACCAAAATGGAAACACCAGGTAGAGGTAGACCGTTTTGGTCCGTCACGTTACCTGAAACTGTTTTCTCTTGTCCAAAAGAGAAAGACATGCATAACACCAATAAAGGCGTTAGCATCCATGCTAACTTAGCTTTCATTTATTTCATTTTTTGAATTAGTCCGCTCAAAAATCAATATAAAAAGTTAATATTCAAAAAAATTAACACCTTTGCACCTTGTATGTTACCCTAATATCAATCAATATTTTGGATAATTTTAACATATTATCCTGACCTAAACCCCTTATATGTTAGGATTGTAGGATTTTTTTTAACTTTTTATTGATAAATATGTTTTTCTCTTATTTAGAATTGTTAAATTTTTAAGATATATGTTAAAATCATGTTACCGATCCCTATTCGAAGCAGGAACCGATGAAGCAGGGAGAGGTTGCTTGGCAGGCCCAGTAACCGCTTCGGCGATAATTTTGCCCGAAAAATTCAACGATATTACTTTAAACGACTCTAAACAGCTTTCCGAGACCAAACGCACTCTTTTGAAGCCGATTCTCGAAAAAAAAGCCATTTCTTTCTCGGTTTGTCATGTATTTGAGGATGAAATCGACGAAATAAATATTTTGAACGCCTCCTTTTTGGCCATGCACCGCGCCATAGACAAACTGCATCCTGCTCCCGATTTTATCATAGTTGATGGCAACCGCTTTAAACCCTACCCCAACATAGATCATGAATGCATCATAAAAGGCGACGGTAAATATATGAGCATTGCCGCCGCATCCGTTCTCGCCAAAACCTATCGCGATGAATACATGGCCAAAATCCATGAAGAATTTCCCATGTACAATTGGAAAAAAAACAAAGGGTACCCTACCAAAGAGCACAGAGAGGCCATTAAAAAATACGGAATCACCAAATATCACCGAAAAAGCTTCAGACAACTCCCCGAACAATTGACACTGGATATTTAAAAATCCTAACTTTGTGTCAAACTTCGAAAATGAGACCAAAGGTACTTTTCTGCTTGCTCCCCATTTTAATCGCATCCTGCACAAAAGAGGTAAAGACCAAAGATTCACTATTGGACCATTTACCCCCAAACCCGGCACTCGTTGTAAAAATCAACAATCTCACCAATTTTAAGAGCGAACTTAAGAACAATGCGCTCCTTAAAAACATAGAAGGATTCTCCCATATCGAAGATATTTCAGCAAATACACAAGGGTTTAATTATTTGAAAACTGGAAAAACCTGCGTAATCGCCTTTTATGAAGTGGGCAAGGACAATTACGATTACATACTTGCGGCCAAAAATGATACGAATCTATTCAACGTGGACAGCGTGACCAACAAAAAAGTTGAGACCCTGACCTACGAAGGCACAAACCTTACCAAATATGATTTAGATGGTCTTGAAGTGTTCAGCTTTTCAAAAGATAGGGACATACTGATCAGTTCCTCCATGATGTTAATGGAAAACCTGATCAGGACAAGCGAGAACACACCTGTAGACCCCACCCTAAAAAAACTTTACGGAGCAAGTTCACTCGACAACTCTGCCACTATTTTCATCAACCCTAGCGAAAACATGTCGTTGTTGGCCCTTAAGGAGCAAAATGAGGGCAAAAAACATCCATTTTCTTCATGGGTATCGTTGGATTTTACGGCAAATTCGGATGAAGTACGCCTCAACGGCGTGGCCATGGCGCCCGATTCTACCAAGAACTTCATCAATCTGTTCAAGGGCACAACCCCTTTGGCAAACAGAACGCCCGAGTACGCCCCGTTGAACGCACAAGCCATAATCTCCTATACTTTTGATGATTATCAAATATTTGCAAAAAACCAGAGCCACTATTTGGATAGGGTAAAGCAAACGGACTCCCTTTTTAACACGGTAGAAGAGGTTGGCCTTATATATATGAACAACGAAAAAGTGGTGCTCCTAAAATCTTTTGGCACCGAAAGCCTTTATGATTACCTGAACAGTAAAAAAACAGACTCGGAAGATTATCAGGGCAGCGAGATCCTGACCTTGGAGGAAACTACGCTGGTCGAGAAAAGCTTTTCCCCATTGGTTAAGGATTTTAAATCCAACCATTGCACCATTTTGGAGAACAGTTTTATTTTTTCCGAAAACAAAGAAGCCATACAGACCATTATTAGCAACCACAAGAGCTCCTCCGCTTTCGATAGCGATCAAGGTTTTAAGACAGCTAAAGCATCCCTCGCCAATGAATCCAGCATACTCATTGTCTCGAATGCATCGGGCATCGACTTTTTTGCCGAACAGGAACTCGCTCCAGAAGTATTTGGAGATATTAAGGAAAATGATCTGGATGGACAGATTTTTGCCTCACAAATGGTCATGGACAATGGTTTTGCGCATTTCAACCTACTTGTGTCCAAAATCTTAAAGACCCAAGAAAAAAAAACCGTTTCCCCATTATTTACCTTGGAACTGAATACCGATCTGGCCACCGACCCACAATTTGTAAAAAACCACAGGACCAAGCAACAGGAAATTGTGGTGCAGGACGAAAACAATGTGCTATATCTGATTTCCACCGATGGAAAAGTACTTTGGACCAAACAATTGGAAGGAAGGATTCAAGGTGAAATACAACAAGTGGACATCTATAAAAATGGAAAGCTACAACTCGCCTTTACCACCAACGACCAATTTTTGATCTTGGACCGCAATGGCAACGAGGTCGCACCCTTCAACATGGATTTTGATGGTGGAAACCTGAACCCATTGGCCGTTTTTGATTACGACGGAAGCCGAAACTACCGTTTTGTGGTCACACAGGGCAGCAAAGTTTACATGTACAACAATCAGGGCAAAATAGTGCGGGGCTTCACTTTTACCGATGCTCCCAGTACTATTTTGGGCGCGCCAAAACATTTTAGGGTGGGCAACAAGGACTACTTGGTCTTTAAGCAGGACAACGGCACCCTTAGAATTTTGCACCGTGTGGGCAGCGACCGGATCAAAGTGTCCGAGAAGATAGATTTTTCCAATAATGACATATTTCTTTATAAGAACAAATTCTCCGTCACCAATAAAACCGGGGTACTCCACCAAATTGATACCAACGGCAAACTGACGGCCACCAACTTTAACCTAAACCCAGACCATGGGTTTTATGCGACCAGTAACACCTTGGTTTTTATGGACGATAATGTACTGAGCATCCGGGGCAAAAAAGTGGAGTTGGAACTCGGGGTATACTCCAAACCAAAAATCTTTTACATCTACGATAAAATTTATATTGGCGTTACCGATATCCAGAACCATCAAATTTATTTGTACGATAGCCAAGCCGAACCTATTCCAAATTTCCCCGTATTCGGAAGTTCGTTGGTGGACCTTCGGGATATGGACAACGACAAAATGCTGGAACTCGTGGCCAAAGACCAGGACAACTCATTGATTGTGTATAAAATAAACTAGCTCGCTTTCTACATCCACCTATACAATAGTTTTGGCAAAACATACATTTTTAAATAAGAGCAGGGCTTTTTTTTAATAGTTTGGGGTTGAATTGCTTACATCAACACACTAAAACACTTTTTAATGAAAACCTCAAACAAACTATTCTACTGTTTGTCCTTTGCCCTATTGATGGGTACCAGCGGAGAGGCCCAATTCTTTAAAAAATTGGCCAAAAAAGCGGAAAAGGCAGCTGAACGCACAGTTGAAAGACGGGTAGAAAGAGAAACTACAAAAAAAACAGACCAAGCGCTGGACAGTATTCTGGAACCTGGCTCCGGAGGACAACAATCCCCTGAAAACACACAAGGCAACGGTAATACCGGCGATACAGAAGAAAATGGCACATCCACTGGGCCAGTTCCCGCAGGCCCCAAAACCATAGCCGTTTACAGTAAGTTTGATTACGTTCCCGGCGACAAGCCTTTTTTTTATGATGATTTCAGTAAAGACTTTATCGGAGACTTCCCGGCGAACTGGAACACCAATGGTTCAGGCGAAGTAGTAAATTTGGAAGGCTCCCCGGACAAATGGTATGCCATTTCCAATAGAAGTATTACCGTACCAAATTTCAAAACAAAACTACCTGATGACTTTACCCTTGAATTTGATGTGAAGGCAACAAATTTGAGCCGCGAGACCAGTTCTCTGGCCAAACTGGAAATATACCTTTCCGAAACACCAAACCTGACCACTAGTGAGAACAACGTAATGGCCAATCTTAACTTTTGCCAATATATTGCAGTGGGCGTTCGTGTGGACAATGACTTTAACGGAGATCCCGACCCAATATCCAATACTATGCAGAGAGATCTAAGAGATGTATACAAAGATATTGTGCATGTTTCCATTGCTGTGAACAAAAATAGGTATCGCCTTTGGCTGAACGAGACCAAGATCGTGGACCTTCCCCAATTCATCGTTAAGCCAGAACTCATCAACTACCTAAAATTCCATGTCGGGGGATTTGATTAGGAAAAGAACAATGAACGATTACTCATCGGCAACCTAAAAATAAATGAGGGCGGTGTGGACCTTCGCAGAAAATTGATGTCCGAAGGAAAAATTTCCACCAACGGCATACTTTTCAACTCGGGTTCGGCGGACATTTTGCCCCAATCCATGGGCATCATCCGACAGATTTCCCAAGTTTTGACGCAGGATAGCTCCATCAAACTAAATATTGTTGGGCATACCGATGCCGATGGTTCCGACGAGAGCAATGTAACACTTTCGAAAAACAGGGCGGAAGCCGTAAAAAATGCATTGGTTTCGGTATATGGAATTTCTGCGGACCGTTTAAGTTCCGAAGGAAAGGGCGAGGCAGAACCAGTTGCCGACAATAATTCCGCACAGGGCAAAGCTCAAAACCGAAGGGTCGAATTCATCAAACTTTAATACAGAACACAATATTTATGAAACGTTATTTTATCTTACTCGTGATCGCACTTGCTGCGGGACAGACTTCCAAGGCACAATCCGGCTGCAGCACCTATTATCCATTAGTGGACGGAGCCAATTTCCAGTATACAAACTACGATAAAAAAGGCAGGGAAGACGGACAAATCAACTACGCAGTAACCAATGTGGAAAGCAGCGGCGACAATGTAAGTGCAACCATGATGATGGAAATGGTGGACAAAAAAGGGAACACCTATACTTCCGACTACAATATAGCTTGCGAGGGCAATGTTGTTAAAATTGACTTTAAATCCTTGATGAACGAGCAAATGCTCAGCCAAATGGGAGATGTTGAAATGGATATTTCCGGTACTGATGTGGAATTGCCCAACAATCTTTCCGTGGGACAAGAGTTGCCGGACGCCAATATGCAGCTTAAAATGAAGATGGGCGGGGCGATCAACATGAACACCAACGTGGAGACGATAAACCGCAAAGTGGAAAAACAAGAAAGTGTGACCACGCCCGCTGGAACTTTTGACTGCTATGTGGTATACAGCGAAACAAAAACCAAAATGATGATGGCCAACCAGACATTCCCTTCGCGCATTTGGCTCGCCGAAGGTGTGGGAATGGTAAAGCAGGAATCCTACAACAAAAACGGAAAATTATTGGGCAGCATGGTATTGACCCAGTATAGCAAATAGTAGATTTACTTTGTAAAAACAAAAAACCGAGGTGCAAGCCTCGGTTTTATCTTATTCTTTCGGTAAAGGAGAAATCATTATGTGGGCCTTATGCGTCCCTGGATCCATGATCCAAGGATGGTTCGACCCCTTAGGTTTTTCAGGAAGTCCTGTGGATTCTGCTGTGGCAAATGGCAAATACACCACATAACGATAATGGGCCCCTTCCACTTCATGGGTCTCGGGATTGTATTGGTCACTTTCCCCATAATAAATATGTAAGGTGGCACCTTGCATTCCCATATCCAGTTTTCCCGATTTTGCTTCTTCTTCGCGAATATCAAAAATCTCTGGACCTGTTTTGCCTTCGGCCCGTAATTCTCGTCCTCTGGCCATAAAGGGCTCCAAGCTTTTGTGATAGCAAGCCGCATTAAATCCCGATTGTTGCGGATTGTCGGCCAAGACTATGAATTCATTATCTCCCTCCCTGAGGGTTACAAACTCACCGGCCATATTATAGCCGATCACTTTACATCCGTCTCGGCTTTCGGCAGGAGCTGCCATGAGTGATGCAGCAATCAAAGCTTCATCAGAATCAATGGGAACGTAGTTAGTTTCGACTTCATCAGCTGTGTTGTTTTCCATTGTTTCGGAATCAGCGGTATCCCTTTTGTTCTCGCCCGAATTTTTACAGGAAATCAAGGTACTTATTAAAACTATGGCTATGAGAAATTGTTTCATGATGCGTTGAATTTAGTTGCATATAACAACATCGAGTTCAGAAATTCTTTTTCTCGACATGAACTGCATCTGCAGTTATGCTGTGCAGTAGTAAGTTAAAAAATATTTATCACAAGATTGATTCAAGAGGAAAGAATAAACCCTAAACCCCAGCTTCTTCCTTGACCAACTCGGCCTCAAAAAGTGTAGTGAAATGTTTCAGAAGCTTTGCTTTTACTTCCTCCATATCCACTTCCTTCTGGCCAAGCTCAACATTTAAAGAAGTAACCGCTTTGTCCTTGATGCCGCAGGGAATCATCATATCAAAATAGCCCAAATCAGCATTCACATTTAGGGCAAAACCGTGCATGGTCACCCAGCGACTTGCACGTACGCCCATGGCACATATTTTACGGGCAAATGGAGTGCCCACATCCAACCAAACACCGGTTTCACCCTTGGAGCGTTCGGCTTTAAGACCGTATTCGGCCAAGGTAAGAATCACCATTTCCTCCAAAAAACGAAGGTATTTGTGGATATCCGTAAAGAAGTTATCCAAATCCAAAATAGGATAGCCCACCACTTGGCCCGGGCCGTGATAGGTTATATCCCCGCCACGATTGATTTTATAGAAAGTAGCCCCTTTTTCGGAAAGTTTGCTCTCGTCCACCAAAAGGTTGTTAATGTCGCCGCTCTTTCCCAAAGTGTACACATGCGGGTGCTCCACAAACAAAAAATGATTCGGTGTATCTAAATTGGCTTCCTCGCGGCGGTTCCGAATCTTGGTATCCACAATGTTCTTAAAAAGAAGCTCTTGGTAATCCCAAGTTTCTTTGTAATCCTTTAATCCCAGATCCTGTACGGCAACTTTCTTGTTCATGCCACAAAGATACGAAGCAGGGGAATGGAAAACTATTTCTCCAGTTCCACTTCCAAATCCAATACTGATGGATTCTTCATCAACTCCAAAAAATTCACCTCATAGATCAAGGTTTTGCCATCCTGACTAAAGGTCGCTTCTTCAGCTGTAGTAGATTTTATCTTTTTGGGAAAGTGATATTTTAAGGTGTACGTGGATCCAGAAAGGAACATTTCGGCTCCCTGCAAGCTGTCCAATTGTTGCTCAAACAATTCTTGATCGACAATTTTAGCGGTACGGGTAAACTTATTTTTATTAAAGGTATAATTCACTTCTGTTGGTTGTTCGGCAGGCTTCATTTGGCCTTGTTGAGGATTGGATTTGCCCCCAATAGAACTCGCATCTTGAAAAGCTCCGAAAGCATCGTTTACCTCGCTCACGTTTTTGAAGTCACTGAATAAATCGAACATCATCTCCTTTTTTTTAGGATTCATAACCATGCGCATATGGAACGGTTCCAGTTTTTTCAATTTCTCTTGTTCCTCAATGGGCAACTGGGCAATACTATCTTTCTTCTCTTCTAAAAAATCCTTGAATGAAATAATGGAATCTATAGGTTTCTCATTGGTTTTGGCCATTTCTTCCCCGGCCATTTCCATCATCTCGGAGCCATCAAAATTGATGGACAGCTTTCCGGAACCATCCTCGTTGATATGGATTTCCTCCGTGAAATTACAGGATGCAGCTATAACGATAAGTGCGGCAACCAATGCGTATTGAATCTTTTTCATGATTTTATTAATGGTTAGTGTATTCAACGGTATATATGTCAAAAGTACCACAATCAATGAAAACCCAAAACGAGAAATAGCAATTTTGGATAAACAGCAACACATTTTAAAAAAACAAGCCGTTCGGAAGCCTGTAGGATACATCCGAATCCATAGTAGTTTTAAAATCCAGGAATAAATCCGCTAATTGGGGTTGTTCAAAATGACCAGGGCAGCGATTACACCGGGAACCCAACCGCAAAGGGTCAGTAAAAAAACGATAAGAATAGAGCCACATCCCTTGCCTATCACGGACAACGGAGGGAATAGAATGGCCAATAAAACTCTCCAGAAACTCATTGATTATATGATTTGATTGATGATACTTATAGGTAGTTAAAATGCGAGTTTTGTTACAGAAAACCACTATTTTTAACCAAAATCGGTCAAAAAATGCGGTTTTTCGTCCTTATCCTACTCTTTATCAATTCATTTTCCCTATTGGGTCAATATCGTATTTCCGGGCAGGTTTCCCCAGAAAATGCAGGCAATTCCATTTACTTGTCATTGGTGGAGGACTACCGGAAATCTTCACGGGTGTACTTGGATCAAATTGTACAGAAATCGGAAGTGGATTCCCTAGGCCAGTTTTATTTTGAAGGCAATAATCTAAATGAACAAAATCGTATGTATCGTATCCATTTGGATGGCTGTTCGGACAATACAGGAGCCAATCACTTTTTGGGCAGATGCAACAACAGTAAGAATGTACTCTTTATCGCCAACAATAAAGATACGCTTCAATTCCCCACCTCTTTTGAAGACCAAGCACTGTGCACCATAACATCAACCAACACAAAGTCGGGCCTGCTTTTGGAAATTGAGGGCTTAAAAGAACATATGGCCTATGATTTTGCTGATTATCCCAGTGAAGCCAAGAAAAAACTGAATCTGGCCAAATGGTTCAATACCCTACACACCTTTGGAAAAGAAGCCAACGAACCACTGGCAGAACTGTACATTTATGATTTTTTGTCGGACAAACGGAACGAAACTTTTCGGTTTTACCTGGAAGACTTGACGACCACCGATTATTATGAAAATCTGTCCGAAAGATTGACAACAAGCTATCCCGAAGCTGAATTCACGCAGCAATACCAAGCTGAAATAACCACGGACAAAGAATTGGCCAGTTTCAACAAGCCAAAATCATCCAAATGGAACCGGACGATCATTGCGCTTTTGGCAGTTTCTCTTTTGGGAAATGTACTGTTCTTTCTTGGCAAGAAAAAAAGGAGCACTTCTCAATTACTTGAAAAACTGACGCCCCAAGAGCAAAAAATCGTCAACCTGATGCTGGAAAACAAGACCAACAAAGAGATTGCATCAGAGCTTTTTGTAAGCGTAAGTACCATAAAAACGCACATCAATAATTTGTATAAAAAATTGGATGTCACCTCTAGGGAACAAATGTCCTTTCGCTTTAAAAAATAAGGGAACTACGTCCTTTTTTATCTCCTAAACTGGATGGACTTGAACTTGTCCTCCTATGGCTTTCAAAACCTTCATAATTGTTGCGAACTGCGGTTTTGAACCATCGGAAAGTGCTTTATACAAACTAGGTCGACTCAATCCGGTTTCCTCGGAAATTTTTGTCATTCCGATGGCCTTTGCAATATGCCCAATGGCATTTACCACGTCACCGCTATCACCTTCTTCTAAAACAGTATTGAGGTATTCCGCAATCATTTCCTTGCTGTCCAAATAATCCGCTATGTCGAATTTTGAGGTTTCCATTTGCTATGCTTTTAACTTATTCCAAATTTCCTTTGCTTTCTTGATGTCTCTTTTTTGAGAACTTTTGTCACCACCCGCCAGTAAAACAATAATCCTACCGTTCTTTTCTTTAAAATAAACCCGATATCCTTTGGCAAAATGTATTCGAATTTCACTGATTCCATTTCCAACACTTTTACAATCACCAAAATGCCCGTCATTTTCAATCCTCTGAATTCTAAATAGGATCTTAGCCTTCGCTCTTATATCTTTCAATCTTCTTAGCCACCTATCGAACTCTACAGTTTTTTCAATAAAGAACATATAAAAATTGTATCCAATTGGATACAAATATAGTTTTAATTCTTGAATCTCGAATGAATGCCCATATTAATTTTACGTGACCATAAAAGATTGATTCTCCACTTCCAATAACAAAATCAACCCCCGGTCTAGTCCCCATTTCCAACGTGTAAAAATTCCTTCAGCTATTGATTTTAGTGAATTTGCCCTCAAACCATAAATCACATAAAATTATGAAGCGAGTATTGACAGCATTGTGTATGCTATGCATTCTGTGCGTTTCCGCGCAAGAATTCAACAAAGAAATCATCACAGAAAACGGTCGGCAATTGCTAGTGGGTAAAATCAACCTGGAAGGATTGCAATCCCAACCCTATGGCAGCTGGTTCCAAAACAAGTATGACAACTACCATCCCGACGACACTATGGTTACCTTGTTCAAAGAAAAATTGTCGGAATACAACACCAAACTCTTCTTGGGAACTTGGTGTGGCGACAGCAAACGGGAAAGCCCCAGATTCATCAAAATTCTGGAAGCCGCGGATTTTCCGATGGAGCAATTGGAAATCATCGCGCTGGATTACCGCAAAGGACACTACAAAACCAGTCCCACGGGCGAAGAAAAAGGCTTGAACATCATTAAAGTGCCGACCATCATATTTTTTAAAGATGGAAAAGAAGTCAACCGAATCGTGGAAAGTCCATTGGAAACTTTGGAGGAAGATATCGCCCAAATTGTTTTTGAAAAGGACTATGTGCCCAATTATGCATATTAAGTTGGGCCAACGCAAGGATTTAAAGCGCAAAAGTGTAATTTTGCGCTTTAAATTTTTTATAGACTATGCAACTATCGGAACAAGAGATCGTTCGAAGGGAAAAATTGACCAAACTCAGGGAAATGGGGATCAACCCGTATCCCGCAGCATTGTATCCTGTTGATGCCACCTCAAAGAGCATCAAGAATGATTTTGAAGAAGGAAAGAAAGTAGTTATTTCCGGTAGATTGATGTCACGAAGAATCCAAGGAAAAGCTTCTTTTGCCGAACTTCAGGACAGCGAAGGACGTATCCAAGTCTACTTTAACCGTGATGAAATTTGCCCGGATGATGACAAAACCTTGTACAACGATGTGTACAAAAAGTTGCTGGACATCGGGGACATCATCGGTATCGAAGGAGAGTTGTTCAAGACCCAAGTGGGGGAAAAAACCGTGATGGTGAAAAACTTCTCCCTGTTGAGCAAAAGTTTAAGACCGCTGCCCTTACCGAAGGTAAACGACGAAGGAAAAGTATACGATGCCTTCAACGACCCTGAGCTACGCTACCGCCAGCGGTACGTGGATTTGGTGGTGAATCCCCACGTAAAGGACACCTTCATTAAAAGAACAAAAATCACGAATAGCATACGGGAGTTCTACAACCAAAAAGGATATTTGGAAGTCGAGACCCCAATTTTGCAGCCCATTCCCGGTGGAGCGGCCGCACGCCCGTTCTTAACGCATCACAATGCATTGAACGTGCCTTTGTACCTGCGAATTGCCAACGAACTTTATCTAAAAAGATTGATTGTCGGTGGGTTTGATGGCGTGTACGAGTTTTCCAAGGATTTCCGTAACGAGGGAATGGACCGCACCCACAATCCGGAGTTTACCGTAATGGAACTCTACGTGGCCTACAAAGACTACAACTGGATGATGGACACCACCGAAAAACTATTGGAAAAAGTGGCCATTGATGCCACAGGAAGTTCCAAAGTAAAGGTGGGCGATCACGAAATAGAATTTAAGGCCCCTTACCCAAGGGTTCCGATTTTGGAAGCCATTAAAATTCATACGGGTTACGATGTGGCCGATATGGAAGAGGACGAACTCCGCGAAGTGGCCAAGAAATTGGATATTGAAGTGGATGGGACGATGGGCATCGGTAAATTAATCGATGAGATTTTTGGTGAAAAATGCGAGCATCATTACATCCAGCCGACCTTTATTATTGATTATCCGAAGGAAATGAGTCCGTTGACCAAAGAGCACCGAACCAATCCAAGGCTTACGGAGCGTTTTGAGTTGATGGTGAACGGCAAGGAATTGGCCAATGCCTATTCCGAGCTTAACGACCCTATTGATCAGCGCGAGCGGTTTGAAGATCAGCTCAAACTCTCCGAAAAAGGAGATGATGAAGCGATGTTCATTGACCAAGATTTCTTGCGTGCTTTGGAATATGGTATGCCCCCAACCTCTGGAATCGGAATTGGAATTGACCGTTTGGTAATGTTGATGACCAACAATTCATCCATCCAAGAAGTGTTGTTCTTCCCGCAAATGCGGCCTGAGAAGAAAAAAGTAGAATTGACCGAGGAAGAAAAAACCATTGTGGACATCATTAAACCACAAGGAGAAATGTCCCTGGCCGAACTTAAAGCAAAAGCCGGATTGAGTGGCAAAAAATGGGACAAGAGTACTAAATCCCTTACCAAACATGGACTTATCAAAGTAGAGAAAACCGAGAATGATCTTTTGGTAAAATATACGGGATAGCACAAAAATCTTATCCTTATCAAATACAAACCCCTGAGCTTCAAAACCTGTTCAGGGGTTTCGTTTTTAAAAAAATTTCTATCTTACCACCGTTTTCTTCCCGAGCGGAAGGGAACTTTCCAGCAGCATACCCCAATAATCTTACTAAAATCTACTTATATGAAAAGAATGAAATTAGCATTCCTTTTCGTGCTGTTGGTATCTTTTACCGGAATGGCACAAGAGGTAACAGGAACCGTCTATGACGACCAAAACGTACCCTTGCCCGGAGCTTCGGTCCAAGTAAAGGGAACAACTACGGGAGCCATCACCGACTTTGATGGCAACTATTCCATAGCAGCAAGCACTGGGGACATCTTGGTGTTTTCCTATGTCGGGTTCAATACCCAAGAAGCGACCGTGACCGGCAGTACATTGGACGTAACACTGCAAGCCGGACTCGAACTCGAAAATGTTGTGGTTGTAGGATCAAGAAACGCCAACCGAACCTCTACCGATTCCCCAGTACCCGTTGATGTGTTGGATGTAACCGAACTTGTACAATCCGCACCGCAGGTCACCGTTACCGAAATCCTGAACTACGCAGCGCCGTCGTTCACATCAAATCCGCAGACCATTTCCGATGGTACGGACCATATTGCCCCCGCAGCTTTGCGCGGACTTGGGCCCGACCAGGTTTTGGTGCTCATCAATGGAAAAAGGCGGCACAAAACCGGATTGGTGAACGTAAACGGGACATTTGGCCGTGGAAGCGTTGGGACAGATATGACAACTATTCCATCCAACTCCATTTCCAGAATCGAGATCCTTAGGGACGGTGCTGCCGCCCAATATGGTTCCGATGCCATTGCCGGTGTTATCAACATCGTTCTTAAAAATACGGTGAACGAATTACAGGTAGATGTGAACACAGGAGCCCATTTTACCAGCGAGCATAGTCCACAAAAGAAAATCGATGGTGAAAAGGTAAATCTAGGATTGAATTACGGATTGCCCATTGGAAAAGAGGGTGGATTTATCAATTTTACTGGGAATTTCAACCACCGCGGATGGACCAATCGCATGCAAGAATGGGAAGGTTCTATATTTCATGCAGCCAATGCAATAGAAAGAGTGGCAAATGAAGCGGGATATGATGTTTCCAAACTTTTGGACAATGATATTTCTGATGTTCAACAATATGCTTCACAGGTAGGTTATTTTAGTCAAGAGACCATTAATGCAATCAATAATGCCAATACTTATGAAGAAATTTTCGGAATAAATGATGGAGTCAATTCTCAAGCTGGAATTTTATCTTCCCTGACTTTCAATGATGATGACATTGTCACCGGTATCGCGGGCAATAATGTTACCGATCAAGAGCTTTTAGCCAGGGGTTTGCAACGAAGCGATTTCAACATGCGGGTCGGTCAATCCAAGCTGAGGGGCGCCCAGTTCTTTGCCAACCTTTCCATACCGTTGGATGAGAATTTGGAGATCTACGGGTTTGGCGGTCTGAGTTTTAAAAATGGTAATGCAGGTGGTTTTTACCGCCTTCCGAACCAGTCGCGCACCTACTCCCCTGCCTATCCAAATGGTTTCTTGCCAGAAATCAATTCCAATATTGTTGACAAATCCGCAGCATTTGGAATCAAGGGAATGATCGGGGATTGGAACGTTGACTTTAGTAATTCCTATGGAAAGAACGAGTTCATGTACCACGTTACAAACTCCAACAATGCTTCAATGGAAAATGCGACTCCTTTTCAAGCAAACTCGGGTGGGTTCGACTATAGTGAAAACACCTCCAATTTTGATATGAGCCGCTTTTATGAAGATACCATGGCAGGCTTGAACATTGCTTTCGGGGCCGAATACCGTGTGGAAAATTACGGTATCATAGCCGGAGAGGAAATCTCCTATGCGCAATACAACACCCTGGGCATTCCACACGATCCCACCGATCCAGATTCAGTAGTTCCGACGGATTTTTTCGGCAATTCCAGACCTGGTGGCATTCAAGTTTTTCCAGGCTTTAAACCTGATAATGAGGTAAATGCCTTCAGAAACACCATTGCGGGCTATTTTGATGTGGAAGCTGATTTTACCGAATCCATTTTGCTCAGTGGAGCGGTCAGGTATGAAAACTTCTCCGATTTTGGGGGAACCTTGAACTTTAAGGTGGCCACAAGATTGAAAATTTCGGAAAACTTCAATTTTAGAGGTGGTGGACAAACGGGCTTTAGAGCTCCATCATTACATCAAATCCATTACAGCTCCACATCCACCCTATTTGTGGATGGGGTACCGAACGAAGTTGGTGTTTTTCCGAACACCTCAAGGGTGGCCCGATTGCTGGGCATAGAACCTTTGAAAGAGGAAACATCGGTAGGTGCAACGGCCGGGTTTACGGCACGAGTGCCCAGTGCCAACCTAAAATTTACTTTGGACGGATTCCTCATCAATATCGATGATCGAGTAATCCTCACCGGACAGTTTGATGATAACGACAATGCCGAATTGGCAAACCTGTTCCAACAGGCCAATGCCACACAGGCTGCTTTCTTTGCAAACTCTGTGGATACCCAGACCAAAGGTTTGGATTTTGTTGTGGACCACAAAGCGAACATCTCGGACAATGTTTCACTGACCAACACTTTGGCCATGACCGTATCCGAAACGACCGTTGAAAAGGTGAAAGTTCCCGAAGCTATTGCGGATGCGGGACTTAGCGACACCTATTTTGACCCAACAAGTCGAATCTATTTGGAATCTGCAGTGCCCACCACCAAAGGAAACCTATCCCACAACGTAAAAGTCGGGGACAATTGGAGCTTCTTTTTGCGAAACGGGTATTTTGGCGAAGTGAGGGAAGCTACCAATGAAGAAGACCCTACCATCGACTATACATTTGGGGCAAAAATTGTGACCGATCTGACCATTGGCTTCAATTTTACCGAAAGTGCAACATTCACCATTGGAGCCAATAACCTTTTGGATGTTTATCCGGACGAGAACGATCCTGCTTTTAGATCGGAGGGTAGGTTTATCTACTCAAGGAGGTCTGTTCAATTTGGACAGAACGGAAGATACGTCTTTGGCAGATTGACCTTCAAAATCAAATAAACCAATCACTTTTCTAATTATTTTTCATATTGAAGCCCCATCACGGGGCTTCTTTATTTTTATCTTTTAACAAAAAAGCATAGCTTAGAACCCCAATGGAACTAAGCAAAAAAATTGGGCTGGTCCTAGGGCCGGTCGTGTTTCTTGTATTGAACTTGTTGCCTTTTGAAATCGTTTCGGAAAAGGGCGACCCCGTAATATCGGTTGCGGCATGGATGCTGATATGGTGGATTACCGAAGCTGTCTCCATATCCGTTACCGCACTCCTTCCCTTGCTACTACTGCCTATTCTAAAGATTCTGCCCATTGCGGAAGTTGGTGCCAATTATGGAAGCCCCATTGTATTTCTGTTCTTTGGTGGCTTTGTGATGGCTCTTGCCCTGGAAAAGGTAAACCTGCACCGTAGGATTGCCCTGAACATTATTAGGCTCACTGGAACCACTCCAAACAAGGTGATTTTGGGTTTTATGATCGCCACCGCAACTTTGAGCATGTGGATCAGCAATACGGCAAGTACGGTGGTAATGTTGCCTATTGCCATTTCAGTCATCAATCTATTGATCAATGACGAGGACGGCTTTACCAAGAACGATCAGAATTTTGCGCTTTGTGTGATGCTCGGTATCGCCTTTTCCGCCAATGCAGGGGGAATTGCCACGGTAATTGGTACACCTCCAAATTCTGTTTTAATAGGTCTTTTGGAAAACGAATACAATACGGAAATCTCTTTTTTAAAGTGGATGACCATTGGGTTGCCGTTTTCCATCATTATGATAGGGATTTGCTACGTGGTTCTGGTAAAATGGATGTTTCCCAACAAAGATTTAAAGTTCAGTGCCTCCAAGGAGGTCATTCAGGTGGAACTGGAAAAACTGGGCCCTACCACCGGAAAGGAAAAAATGGTTTTGGCAATTTTTGCCGTAACGGTTTTCCTATGGATTTTTAGGACATTGATCAACAACCTATTCCCGAACCTTGGCCTTACGGATACCATGATCAGCATTTTTGCCGCGGTCGCTCTTTTTGCCATTCCCTATAACATAAAAAAGGGGGATTTCATCATCACCTGGAAGGATACCTCTAAATTGGCGTGGGGAATATTGATACTTTTCGGAGGTGGACTTGCCTTAGCGCAGGGAATGTCAACCAGTGGCATTGTGGATATGGTAGCGAACAGCATAGCCCAAAGCGAAATAAGCATATTGTTCACGGCTGCACTTTTGATATTCCTAATGCTCTTTATGACGGAATTGATGAGCAATGTAGCGCTAGTGGCTGTTTTGGCCCCTGTAGTGGCAGGTATTGCGATTGGTCTGGATATTCCAATGCTACACCTATTGATTCCCGTGACCATTGCCAGTAGTTGTGCATTCATGCTTCCGATGGCCACTCCTCCCAATGCCATTGTATTTGCGAGTGGCTACGTAAAGATTCCACAAATGGCCCGTGTTGGTGTCATTTTGAACTTGATTGCCGTAGTGTTGCTTGTTTTAGTTTTCCAGTTTGTGATTCCGCTATTGTTTTAAACTAAAAATGCCCCTCCGGGCGGAAGGGCATTTTCACAAACTAACTAACTCAAAAAAATGTAAGAAACTAACTCAAACTAACGCTTTAACCCTTAGCAAGCAAAGCGTAACTCTTTGTTAGGTACAAAGTTATAACCCTTTTTTGTGAAGATTATTATAATTAGTCTTTTGTTAACGTCGCAATAAAAACCTAAGGGCCCTATCCTTTTTGAAAGTTTTCACCATTTACTGAAATAATTTTATCAAAACATCTATATGACTGAATTATCCTTACAATAAAAGCTGTTTTGCTACAAATACCACCATCACATATGTTGGTGTTATTTTTTTGTTAACCAGACACTTATTAGATTTTCTTAACAAACAGATGGTCTACAAAAGTAAAAACCCCTCGGTCGAGGGGTTTTCATAGCTAACTCAAATAAGTTGTAAAATGAGAACATTTTACTGCATTGACCCTGAGTAAGGATCAAAATTTTCAGGGAGATACTTGGAAGTATCAAAGCCCAGTTCCATATTTTCTTCTTCCATGTAGTTTACCGAAGTAATGGCTATAACATCTGTGTAGGGATCAAAACCTTCTGGCAATAGATATTCGCTATCGATTCCCAATACAAGCTCGGTTTCTTCTTCCAAGTAGGTAATCGATTTTAGGTCGATATACATCTCGTAAGGTGAAAAGCCTTCGGGCAAGTAATCTTTGGTGTCAAATCCAAGGTCCATATCCTCGTCCTCCATGTAGTTGATGGAATGTACATCCACCACATCTGTGTAAGGGTTGAAATTCTCCGGCAAATACTTTTGGACATCAAAGCCCAATGAAGGATCTACATTGTTTTCGAGGTATATGATGGAATTCAAATCAAAATAGCTTTTGTGGGGATCAAAACCTTCTGGAAGATAATCCGCGGTATCAAAACCAAGATCTACCTCTGGTTCTTCCTCCAAATACACTATTTCATTTAAATTCAATTCATACCAGGCATAATCTGCCATTTCTGAAGTTGAATCGTTTAACGCTGCTCCTATGTTCAAGGTGGTCAAACTGTTTTCTAAACTACCCGGTGTTTCGGACTGTACCGCTACAACCTTGGTATTTTGTTGGTCGTTGGCTATGGCGGTACTACTTAATAATACACTACCATAAATTAATAATAACTTGTTCATTTTTTGATTGAATTTTGTGATTGATGATATGCTTATAAGACTGACCAAAACCGAAAATGTTACAGTCTTTAGGAAATTTTCACAAATTCCAAACGTCCGTTAAGCCCAGCCATACGGGGCGATTACCTCCAAACCATCAGTAAAAGGCAGGACTCCCAAAGGTTGGGGCATTCCGTTAAAAAAACAGTTGTTAATATTTATTTAACAGTTAGTTTTCATGAATTTTAGGTTCTTTGAATGCTTATAGTTATTCAAACGAACATATAATGATCAAAAATTTACTCCCTCGACTACTTGTAGTCATTATTCTATTGGGTACCGTTCAAAATACGGACGCCCAACTTTTCAAAAAGAAAAAGAAAGAAACCGAACAAAAAAAGGACGACAAATCCAAACCTGGCGATATAAAACCTTACGATAAGGTAATCACCAAGGATGCAAAAACCGACGAAGGTCTCTTCAGTGTGCATACCGTAGATGACAAACGTTATTACGAAATCCCCGATTCCCTGTTCAACCGCGAAATGTTAATGGTGAGCCGAATCTCCAAAACAGCGACAGGCATTGGTTTTGGTGGTGGAAAAATCAACACGCAAGTACTCCGCTGGGAAAAAAAGGACAAAAAAGTATTGGTCCGTGTAGCTTCTTATGAAAATGTGGCGGCAGATTCCCTTCCGGTTCACGAAGCTGTGGTAAACTCCAACTTTGAACCGGTACTTTTTTCGTTCGACATCAAGGCCATCAATAAAAAAGATTCCTTGAACCCCGCAACGGTAATCGAAATCGACCCCATGTTCACCGATGATGTAAAAGCACTTGGGTTTCCCGATAGTTACCGAAAAAGATTCAAAGTAACCAGAATGGACGGTGATCGAAGCTATATCGAATCCATCAAAAGTTATCCTTTGAACATTGAGGCAAGACACGTAAAAACGTATCTATCCAGTGAACCGCCCAGCAATTCCAGCTTGGGGTCCATTTCTTTGGAAATCAACAACTCCATGATCTTATTGCCCAAAGAACCTATGAAACGTCGTTATTTTGACAGACGTGTGGGTTGGTTTGCCCGAGGCCAGGTAGATTATGGACTTGAGGCACAGGAAAGCAAAACAGTAACGTATCTAGATCGTTGGAGACTTGAGGTCAAAGACGAGGATATTGAAAAATACAAGGCCGGTGAGCTGGTGGAGCCCAAAAAACCAATCGTTTATTATGTGGACAGGGCCACACCCAAAGAGTGGGTCCCATACATTAAACAAGGTATAGAAGATTGGCAAGTGGCCTTTGAGGCCGCAGGTTTTAAAAACGCCATTATCGCCAAAGACCCTCCATCTGTTGAAGAAGACCCAGAGTGGTCCCCTGAAGATGTAAGATATTCTGTAGTGCGCTATTTGGCATCCCCGATTCCAAATGCCAACGGCCCGCACGTGAGCGACCCAAGGAGCGGCGAAATTTTGGAGTCGGACATTAACTGGTACCACAATGTAATGAGCTTGCTACGCGGCTGGTATTTTGTGCAGACCGCTGCCATTAACCCAGAGGCTCAAAAAACAGAATTCAAGGAAGAAATTATGGGTCGTTTGATACGATTTGTATCCTCCCACGAGGTCGGGCACACACTTGGATTGCCCCACAATATGGGAAGCAGCGTTGCATATCCGGTCGACTCGTTGCGCTCTGCAAGTTTTACAAAGAAATATGGCACTGCGCCGTCCATTATGGATTATGCCCGTTTCAACTATGTTGCCCAACCCGGTGACGAGGGTGTTGCCTTGATGCCAAATATTGGTATTTACGACAAGTATTCCATCAAATGGGGATACAAGCCTATTTTGGACAAAACCGCAGAAGAGGAAAAACCGATTTTGAACAGTTGGATCTTGGAACACGCAGGTGACCCCATGTACCGTTTCGGACACCAACAAGTAGGAGACATACACGACCCAAGTTCACAGACCGAGGATTTAGGCGACGATGCCATGGAGGCCAGTATGTACGGTATCGAAAACTTAAAGCGCATTGTGCCACAATTAATTGAATGGACTACAGAGGACGGCGAAAATTATGACGACCTCGAAACCATGTACGGTCATGTAGTGGCCCAGTTCAGCAGATATATGGGGCATGTCTCCAACAACATTGGAGGCGTTTATGAATACCACAAAACCGCTGATCAAGAAGGGGCCGTTTATACCCATGTGAGCAAGGAACATCAAAAAAGGGCGATGGATTTTATGCAGGAACAACTTTTTGAGACTCCCGAGTGGCTAATTGACCGGAACATTTTCAATAAAATTGAATACTCTGGTTCCATAGAGCGAATCCGTTCCACACAGGAACGTTACTTGAACACCATGTTACATTTGGGAAAATTGGCCCGACTCATCGAAAATGAAACTTTGAACGGTGACGAGGCCTATGGATTGGTGGAGATGATGCGCGACCTTCGCAGAGGTATTTGGTCCGAGACACGAAATGGAAAAACCATCGACACCTACCGCAGAAACCTCCAAAAAGCACATATTGACCGATTGGAATACCTGATGACTGCCGACAGTCAAAGCAAGCAGCCCGATTTCGGGGGGTATAGAAAATCCACACCGATCAACACCAGCCAGTCGGATATTCGTTCGGTGGCACGTGCCGAACTCAACAACCTTAAAAGCGATATCAGAGGCGGTCTTGCCAGAATTTCGGACACCATGAGCCGTTACCATCTGCAAGACGCTTTGGAGCGCATAGACCTTATATTGGAGCCTACAAAGTAGCTGTTCTTTAAACAGGTAAACACCCGCAAGGTGTGGTCGTTGTCGTTCATCGATCACACCTTGCTTTTTTTTAGGTACGCATCCCTAAGGAAGCGTTTCACAACATATACGTGAGATTCCCATTTGAATTGATTACTTTAGTAATCCCAAATCTCACATCATGAACTACAAGACAAAAAGCTTAATCTACTTTTCCTGCTTCTTGGCAGCATCAACACTATATTATGTAGTGGACCAACGCGACGATTTCCAAAATCAACTCAACTCAAAAACCTACGTCGAAACCCATTTTGAGGATACGGGTGATTTTACCGACGAGTCCACAAAAGATGATTTGGAAGAAAAATCCAAATAATTTTTCACCCCTTTTAATGGCCATATAGAATAAGCCTCATTTTACGGTTTGTTTATATACTTGGCCAAAAACACCCATTAAAACATAAGCATTGGTACCCATGTAGACCATGTGGCGCTAATAGTTAAGTATTGCCGATCAACTGTACAATCTACAGGTAGCGGCAACTGTAAGAGATTTGAAAGTATTCTCCGATCACAACAATCCATGCAGCATGGCATAAAAAAATGCAGGAGAAATGGAGAAGAGGATAGTGTTTTTTGTTGATTTAAGAGGCCGCGCCAGCCATGGTCGCGGTTTCTTTTTTATATGGCCATCAATAAATTATCTGCTTTTTTACAGATATATTTGATTATCTGCTTTTTTACAGATATATTTGATTATCTGTTAATCAACAGATTTATATAAATTCATCATCATGATAGCCATACTCACAGGGGACATTAAGAACTCGTCGGAACACAAGGCCAACAAATGGCTGCCCCTATTAAAGGAAGCGCTGACCAAATACGGCAGCGAACCCAAGGATTGGGAAATATACCGGGGCGATAGCTTTCAACTGCAGACCAAGCCGGAAAACGCATTGGAAGCCGCCATCTACATCAAGGCGAGCATCAAACAAATTCGCCATTTGGATGTTCGGATAGCCATTGGATTGGGCGAAAAAAATTATGACGCTCCCAAAATCACCGAGTCCAACGGCACCGCATTTGTAAACTCCGGTGAACGTTTTGAGAACCTCAAAAAACAAAATCTGGGGATTAAAACCCCTAACGAAAAATTTGATGGGCACATGGACCTATTGTTGGAACTGGCGCTTCTGACCATGGACGATTGGACGCCCGCAATATCCCGAACAGTACAATGTACCATGGACTACCCGGAAATGAACCAAAAAGAACTGGCAGCGCTCCTCAACAAATCACAAGGGAACATTAGCGAAGAATTGAACAAGGCAGGATTTGACGAAGTCAAAAAAATGATTCATTTTTACAGGGAACAACTCGCACAATTATGATGCTTTTGGCCCTAAAACTTATACTCGCCCACTTTATTGGAGATTTTGTCCTCCAACCTGCACATTGGGTCGAGGACAAATTGGAGAAAAAGGGACGGTCCAAATACCTCTATTTCCATATCGGGGTCCACTTACTTACATTATTGATCATCCTACAGTTTCAACATATTGTACCGATCATTATTATTGTGGTGACGCACTTTCTCATCGACTTGGGAAAATTATCGCTTACCAATCCCAAAAACTACCGCTGGTTGTTTGTGGCGGACCAAATATTGCATCTTTTGGTTCTAGGCGGTGTGTTGTACTGGATATCACCGTTCCCGATAAACTTTGGTGCTTTGTTCACCGAAAAAAACTTACTGCTGACAACTTTTTTGGTATTTGTCACCTATGTCTCGGGAATCATCATGCGCATGTTGCTGGCCCCCTACATTGATGAAGTCGCCAGGGACGACGCAGATACCACCGAAGGAGGGTCACTAAAAAACGCCGGAACCTATATCGGCATGCTGGAAAGGCTCTTTGTGTTCGGCTTTATTTTGATGCAACAATGGGCCGCCATTGGACTTTTGATCGCGGCCAAATCCGTATTCCGGTTTGGAGACCTCAACAAGGGCAAAAACCGCAAGCTAACCGAGTATGTGCTGATCGGAACGTTGTTAAGTTTTGGCTTGGCCATACTTTCGGGCATGTTTTATGTATATCTATCCGAACAACTTTAAGCCATTGTTTAAAAGCGAAAAAGCCATCCAATAAAGAATGGCTTTTTCAAAATTAACCGAAACACTTGCTTAAAAAACGTTCGCATTTTTTAAAACCTGTAAACTTTCCAACACGTTGCTTACTGCAAGGGTCATGGATTTCGCAGAGACCGTGGCCCCTGATATCCCATCAATATCTTCCCCGTAAATCAGTTTTTCACCCGATTTTCTTCCGATAAACTGTTTTAACCAACGCTGACTGCCCACTTGGCGCCCATGGTCTTCACGGTAGATCAATATTTTGGATTTTTTCACGCTTAGGTCAGGATTGAGCAAAACCACGTAGTCAAAGGTTTTCTTTAAACTTGGAGCGACTCCCACATAAATATACCCAACCTTTTTGCCCGAAGAAATGATCTTGAACAGATTCTCCCCACCCAATTCAGAGGGGGTCCGCTTGTTCAGATTGGACGCAATCTCTATCCGTTCCATGGAGAATTCCTCTACTTCATAGGTTCCTTGTATGGCATTGTCAATCTTTTCTTGAAGCTTCGGCGATATCTTGTCCGCCTTAAACCCAAAAAATAACAACGTGATCAGAACCACTGCTGCTGTATGTCCCTTAAACCTACTTGCCAGCATTCCCTTTTGAAGCATTATCCGTCACAAATTTATTGATCAATTCTAAAATCTCATCCTTACCGGCGTTAGCAGCTTCCAGCTCATAAAATTTCATAAACATGGGTTGTCCATCCACTTGTTTTAGCAGAGTAAGGTCTCCTTCCCTATCATACACCTCGTCCCAAGCATCTCTGGCGGTCGCCCAAAAATCTTTGTGCTCGCCCCACCAATCGGTAGCAGCCTTACATCTTTCGTCGGCTACCTTTACATAGGTATTGTAACCCTTTTCCTGTGCAAGCAGCACATCTTCCTCACCATCTTTACGAATGATCTTATCATTGTCCTGCTCATGAACCCAACCCGTTGATGTGATCTCTTGGCGATTACCACGGCTCATAACATTGTAATCGCTCCTTTTGGAATACTCTCTTCGCGGAAGCGGTGAATCGCTTTGGTTTTCCCAGTAATGTTTTCCATCAAAATGCACCCAAGTCGATGAACCGGCATATCTTGGGCTATCGTCCACCTGATACACTTTTTGGGTCCACTGCCCTTTCACTTGGTCGGCCGGCAACTCAGAAAAAACCCAATTGTTATCCTTGTCGTAATGGAAAATTTGCTGGTTCTCGTACAACCAATCCTGTCTCCAGTGTTTAATCACCATGGTATCGTTCAGCACCAATAAGTGCTGTATGGAGATTTTATTGTCCTTATCCACAATCGGCAATGCAAGTTCCAGCGCTTTGGAGGTATAGTCCAAATGTTTCTCGTAGTCAATTTCAGGTGCAAAGGTCTCCGTGTATTTAAAACTCACTTCGTAGCAGCCGCACATGTCCAAAATAGCTTCGCGGTCCAGTTCCTTCTTTTCTTGTGATGTGCCCGTAATTGTTGCAAAAGCTAAAAACAGCAAGGGCAGGATTGATTTTTTCATATTGGTCTTTGTTAGAATGTTTTAAAAAATGATCTGGTCAAAAATACTAAACTAATTTAGATTGAATAAAAATAAAATATATATTTGTCATCAAATTAAATAGAATGAGTCTAAATAAAAATACCAACCTCTTATTTTTGACTTTGATTTTTTCTGTGATGGGACTTGCTCAGGAATCCAAAAAACAAGAAAAAGACTCATTGTCCATGCAGCAATTGGACGAGGTGATATTGACCGGGGAAAGCAAGGTGATGTCCCTCAGTAAAAAATTGTTCTCGGTAGGTACCATAGATCAAAAGGACATTGCCAAAGTTGCAGGAAACAACCTGGCCGATATACTTAATTACAACCTGAACATCACCGTTACCCCAGATGCATCCACAGGGCGTTCCACCATTAGTATGTTCGGTTTGGACGGACAGTACGTAAAAATACTTATTGATGGTATCCCCATGGCCAGTGACAATGGAATTGGAAACAATATTGACATCACCCAGATAAACCTTGAGGATGTGGAACGCATTGAAATCGTGGAAGGCTCCATGGGTGTCCTCTATGGCGATAATGCGGTGGCAGGTGTTATCAATATTGTGACTAAGCGGGGATTGGACAATAACCATAAATGGCAACTGCAACTATCCGTGCAAGAAGAAACCGTAGGTAGTGAATATGCGCTTTTTGATGAAGGCCGACATATCCAAAATGTAAAACTTAGCCATCAATTGAGTGATAAGACCAGTATTGCCATCGGGGGCTCCCGAAACGACAATGCTGGTTTTTTTAATGGCTACAAAGGGAAAAACTACGTCAATATTCAGGATAACGCCGTGGTGAACGATAGCCTTCGCGGCATGGAGTGGAACCCGAAAGAACAGTTAACTGCGTACGGAAACCTCAACACTTCCATAGGAAAACACAACATCTTCTATAAAATCCAATATTACGATGAATCCGTTCCGGTATACAATCATTTTGTAAACGGAAGGTTGGATAGCAACACGGGCATGCCGAACCCGACCGCCTTGGACGAAAATTTTGATACGGAAAGGGTCATGAACAACCTTAACATCACGGGACCCCTAAAAGGGTCAACGGTCTACAACCTCTCTTTGTCCCACCAAACCCAAAAACGGTATTACAAACAATATGTGTACAATATTCTACAACAGGGCATAGAATCCGTCAACTCCGACGATTTAAGTCAATCCAGTGAAATTTGGTACTCCAAGGGGTTTGTGAGCAACATTGTCCCCGGCACGGATTTCTTCAACCTGCAATTGGGGTACGAGTTCAACCACCAAACCGGTTTCGATGCCATCGCCACGGGCGAATACTCCAGCGATGTGGTGGAAAACACGTTGGAGAACTATGATTTTTTCGGAGTGCTGGACTTTAATATTACCGACAGGTTCTCCATATTTCCAGGGGCACGATTTACCAACAACTCCCAGTTTGGCAACAAGTTGATATGGTCCCTCTCCTCCACCTACGACTTCAGCAATTCATTTAAGGTAAAAGCAGTGTTCGGCTCTGCCTTTAGGGCACCCAATTTTGAGGAACTCTTCTTCTACTTTGTGGATTCCAACCATAACGTACAGGGAAACCCCGATCTTGACCCGGAAGACGGCCTTTCCGTATTCTTGAATGTGGAGGAAAAGTTCCGGTTATCCGATAGCAGCATGCTCAAAACCGCGCTAAAATCCTTCTATTTTCATATTGATGGTAAGATTGCCTCCATCATCAGCACGGACGACCAAGACCGAAACCTGTTCACTTTTGACAATGTGGACCGTTCCCAAATCTTGGGTTTTTCATTGGAGAATTCCCTTATGATGAACCGTTGGCAAGCCTCTTTGGGGGTGACCTACATGGGAGAATCCACTACCATTGATGCCTCCGAAGGAATAAGCAGCGACTTTTTATGGAGTTTCAATCTACAATCCGCCTTAAGTTATAGCATTCCCTCCATCAAGACCGCATTGTCGGCACAACTAAAATACACGGGCAGGTCCCAAGTAGTACTCAGCGGTACGGATGGCTCCGTCGTGGGCCAAACGGACGATTTTACTTGGATGGATGCATCGGCACGGACCAACATAACCAAAGATTTGAGCATTACGCTGGGCGCTCGGAACATCTTCGACATTGTTCGGGTAAATGCCTCGGATACGCCCACCGGCGCCCATGGGAGCGGCGGGGCCCCAAGTCGTTTGTTCGGCAATGGAAGATCATATTACCTAAAACTATTATACAATCTAAATTTCAATTAAAACCAATGAAAAAAACTATCCTTTTAAAAGCGATCGCACTCCTTCTTATTATTAGTTCCTGTAGCGATGATGAAGGCCAAGACCTCATAGACTTTACGGTAAACTTTAGCAGCGAAACCGTTGGTACCACCGAGGAGGACACCACCAAAGAGATTACCTTGAGTTTTTCAAGGCCGGCTTCCGAGGCAGGAACCATCAATGTGAACTACACGGGCACCAATGCCGAGTATGGAACGGATTTTACCACAACACCGGATGGTGCATCTGGGACCATTGCCGTCTCCGTAGCGGCTGGTGACAAGGATGCATCGTTTACCTTTAACAAATTGTCCAATGCCATCGAAGGTTCCACGAAATCCGTGACGTTCTCCATAGATGGTTTCGACCAAACCGACTGGTCGCAAGGTTCTACGGCGTCTACCTTGGTGAGCTACGCACCCATTGCATCCACCGGTGGCGTTATTGATACGGATAATGGCGGGGCCACGATACCCAATCAAGTCTACTTTGATTTTAGTTCGGAGACTCAAACCACGGTTAAACGGGATATTTGGGAAATTGGATTGTACAACGGTACCGAAAATCGTGTGTTCCTTAATTCCGCACTTGCTGTATCCGCAGTGGAAATTACCGGGGAAACCGATCTACTTGCCATTACAGAAGCCAGTAACCTTCCCGAACCCATGGAGTTGACAGGTCTGAACGCCATGTTTCAGCCCGAACCTGTGACCGTAAGCACCGTTTCCGAAGTATTGGAAGGTTTGCCGGTCGGATACTTTCAATATGGAAACTTGGAAGAAGGTATTTCCTTTACCGATTATCCCGAAGGCAATTTGGACGATACGGCATTTGCCGAAATCTCCACCAATCCCGAAGAAAACTATGTTTACATTGTAAGTTTGGGCAATGAGATCCCTTCTGAAGAAGAGCTTGAGGCTCCTATCGACCCCGGGAGCATTGACACTTCGGGAGATCATCGCGGGTTTTTAAAAGTAAGGATCTTGAGCGATGGCAATAATTACACCATTCAGTATGCAGCGTTGGGAGAAACCGAATCGTTCACTGAAGTGACCGTTCCAAAAAATACCGCTTACAACCTTACCGCCTTTAGTTTGACCAATGGCGAGACCGTTAGCGTAGAGCCCACCAAAGAGCAGTGGGACATCAACCTTAGTGGCGTATTCGCTTATTATGGCGCGCAAGGCCCTACCATTGCCGGCTTGACCTTCTCCGACTTTGTGATGCACAATACATTGGGAGGCACCGGGCTTTATCAGGTTACCTTGTACGAGGTGGATTCCGAAACAGATGAAGTAACCGAATTTGACGTACCCTCGTATGCTGATTTTACCATGGCCGATGTTGACGAATCCGCCTTTGTGTATGATAACAGGGCCGTTGTTGGAAGTGGCTGGAGAGATGCCTTTGGTGGCGTAGTCAAAGATGATAGGTACTATGTTGTAAAGGATGCCGACGGCAACTACTACAAATTCGACTTTACCGCCTTCACCAGCACCGAAGGGGAAAGGGGACATTACCAGTTTACCTACGAAAGATTATAAACAAATATAAGATTCATTTATTCAGATGCTCAACTCTCGACCCACCACACCTTTTGTTATCCCATCATCCTGAGTGGTTCGGTTTGAGTTAGTTTGTGTGAGGAGCGGGGCCTATGGTCCCGCTTTTTTTTATCCGCTTTTACGACACTAAAAAAATCGATAGCGTTAAGGCAAAACATCAAAAAGCGGTTACTTTAAATTAAAACACATCATAATGAAGGACGACATGGGAGTAATAGCCACAGATAACAGAAAAATACAATTGTTTTATAATAGCGATTCCAATAAGGGACAGCAAACTTTTGCCTATCTTAAATCCAGCAAAAAAAAGGTGCTGAACGTAGACCTTTGCAAAACAAAGGTTACGGCCACCCAATGGACCGAATTGGCCGATCTATTGAATAAGCCCATAAAAGGACTGATCAATACCGACCATGCAGATTTTATCAAAGAGTATGGCGAAAATCCTGACCTTAAAAGTGAGGACGATTGGCTGAAGGTTTTGGAGAACAATCCAAAGGTGGTTACCCAGCCCATTGTTGTTAATGGCGACAAAGCCATTCAGATTGATACTCCTTCCGAGGTAGTGCCCTTTTTGGAGGACGAAGACTAGAATACCCGATCCGAACGTATATGCTCTAAACATGCCATTAACACGCCCATGCCGAAAAACAAGAATTCACGCATTTTAAAAATAATAGGGGGAACCATTTTGCTATTGGTTTTGGCGGGAGTTGCGGCACAATTGTTTTTCTCCAACAAGGTAAAGAACATACTCAACGAAAAAGTTCCGGAAGCACTCAATTTAACCTATGCCGATATAAGCACCAATGTTTTTTTGGGCAAAATCAGCCTAAAAGAAGTCAGTGGCAACGACCCTGACAACACTATCGACTTTAAGGCGGCATCCATCACACTGTCCGGTTTGGAGTATCTTCCCCTGATTCAGAACGGCGACATTACCATTGGTGAAATTTATCTTGGCGCCCCGGAAGTGGTTTTTCATCAAAAGGAAAAGGATACCACTTCAAAAGCGAACACTTCGGAACCATCCAAAAAATATCTGGTGGAAAATTTCCGAATCGAAAACGGGAGCTTCCACATGTTGAACAAAAAATTGGACAGTACCGCTACCGTCCAAGGTATAGCCCTTACCCTTTCCAATATCAATTTTGATAAAAATACCGCCAAGGAAAAGATTCCGTTTGCCTATGGCGACTATCAATTACGCACTGAAAAAGGATATTTCAGCATGAGTCCTTTGGAATTCATTGAGTTTAAAAAAATGCAGTTGACCCCTGATAACGGTGGATTTGAACAGTTTGTGCTGCGTACCAAATACACCAAGGCCGAACTTTCGCGAAGGCTTGCCATGGAACACGACCACTACGATCTCATCATCGATAGCATTGCCCTGAAGGATTGGAATTTTGGGGTCGATGACGAACTCCCTTATTTTCACATGGGGCACATGCAGCTACAACGCCCTGTTTTTTATGTGTATCGTGATAAATTGTTGCCGGACGATGAGTCCCACAAAAAATTATACAACCAAGCACTTCGCAATCTAAAACTAGACCTACAGGTTGATACGGTCCAAATCTCCAATGGCAAAATAGGGTATGAGGAACGCGTAAAGGAAGATATTGAGCCCAAGAACCTAATGTTTACGGAAATCGATGCCATCGTGAGCAACCTGCACAGTCGGGGCACGGGCGATGTGGTGGTGGATGTAAACGCAAAACTTATGGACAATGGGCCGTTTAGCCTGGGCTGGACGTTCGACCCCCAAAACATGTCCAACCATTTTACGGCAAAGGGCTCGCTTTCCAATTTCCAGTCCCAGAGCATCAATCCATTTTTAAAGTCCAATTTAGGGGCAGAGGTCAAAGGCACTGTGCAGCAGCTCTATTTTACCATCAGCGGCAACGAACTGGAGTCTCAGGGCGACATGAAAATGAAATACGAAAACTTTGAATTCATCGTACTCAAAAAAGACCGTTTGGGCGTCAACAAACTGCTCACGGCGGTGGTGAACCTGTTTGCGAACAATGGCGACAAGACCGATGAGGACGGCTTCCGCTACGGGAGCTTCAAGGTAGGACGAAATCAAGATAAATCCTTCTTTAATTATTTATGGATCAACCTGCAGGAAGGTCTGGTCTCCACCATGACCGGCCGCGGAAAAAAGCGTAAAAATTAGCATGGCCAAAAAAAAGATATACAAGCGCAAACGGTATCTGTTCCCCTTGACCCTGCTTATTTTGCTGATCGGGCTACGGATCGCGCTACCGTACATGGTAAAGAATTATGTAAACAAGGTTCTGGCCGACATTCCCGGTCATTATGGGCATGTGGAGGACATAGACCTTTCGCTGATCACCGGTGCCTACACCATACACCAATTGTATTTGAACAAAGTGAATGCGGGCTCACAGATTCCCTTTCTCCATTTTGAAAAAACCAATATTTCCATAGAGTGGAGTTCCCTTTTAAAGGGAAAAGTGGTGAGCGAGATCAACATGACGCGCCCTGAGATGATCTATGTGTTCGAGGACCAACAAACGGACACGCCCGAAGATGCCGATGTGGAGGATTGGTCCAAGGCGCTCACCGATTTGGTGCCCATCGACATCAACAAGCTGGAAATCCATAACGGCAAGGTGGCCTTTGTGCAGCTGACCGCGGACCCCAACATTGACCTGCACCTGGAAAATTTGGAGCTCTACGCGACCAACCTACGCAATGTGGTTAGGAAAGAGGCACGATTGCCCAGCAATCTATCCGCCGATGCCGTAAGCATTGGAGGGGGCGACCTGCATTTGGAAGGTCAAATGGATCTGGTAAAGCAAATTCCCGATATGGACCTCTCCCTAACCTTGGAAAATGCCAACGCCACGGCCCTCAACGACTTTACGGACCACTATGCCGGAATCGATTTTGACAAGGGGAACTTTAACCTGTACAGCGAAATGGCCATTGCCGATGGCTACCTTCAGGGGTATATGAAACCCATTATCAAAGATGCCAAGCTCATTGGCAAGGAAGATGCCTTTCTGGAAACCTTATGGGAGGGTTTTGTGGGCTTTTTTAAGTTTATCCTAAAAAACCACAAGGAAAACACGCTCGCTACCAAAGTGCCCATTGAAGGCGATTTAAAGAATGTAAGGACGAAAACGTGGCCCACCGTGACGAACATTTTTAAAAATGCCTGGATCAAAGCGTTCAAGGGCATCATAGACGATGATATCGAGTTTAAGAACGTACAGGAAACCGCCAAAGAACAAAGTGAGAAGGACTGAGTAAGGAGTTAGGAAGGCTTTATCGTTTGTAGGCAATCCACAAGCCCCCACCACCTTTTCCACAAAACAGTTAACCCTTAACCTTTTTACCCTTTACCGCTTCACCTTTCACCCCAAACCGACCCCTGCCTCCGTACTTCCAACTTTACACTTCGTATTTATGGAAAACCCTTAGTTTTTTTAAGGTTTTCCCGTAATGGTAATTTATTGGTAATTAGTAATTTGCAAACTCAACCTCCCATTAATTTATTTCAACACGTATTGTAACTATGACCCAATGTCATAGGATAACCCCCTATACCTGTTAGTCTAAACACTAAGAGGTTGCAGAATGAGCAGGCTTTTCCAAAAACTTAAATACTTTGTTGTTCCCCTCGCCTATATTTTAACGGGCCTTATTTCGTATGGGGATCACTTCTATATTTTACCTACTACCTTGATCGTGTGTTTTTTGACATCCTACTATTTAATCGGAAAGGTAAAACAACAAATGCTTTGGTTTTTTTTGCCCCTGTGGCTATTGATTTTAATTCCTTCTCTGATAGACATGGATTTTAAAAGGTCTATCCTTTATTTAATCTTTATTCCGGCTTGTATCCTTTTGGGAAGATGGGCAAGAACATCCCATTTTTTGCCCAAGTTTATATGCACCCTCTTGTTTGCGATTTTTTTGGGCAAGTATGGTTATCCAAGTATGTTCTTGGCCTTGACCGACGATTCAAAATTTTATATAGCCAAACCTTTTCCCACAGACTTGGTTTTTACAAATAAAGACATGGAAACCATTACATTCGATAAAAAAATTACCGTATTGGATTTTTGGAACACCTCCTGCAAACCCTGCTTTGAAAAATTTCCATACTTCGAAAAAATAAGTGAAAAATACCAACACCCGGATATTGCCATTTACTCTGTAAACATACCTTTAAAAAATCAAGGTTTTGAAGAGCGCATCCAGGTCGAGGCCAGATTGGGACATTCTTACACTACCATTTACGGAGAAAACATGAAAAAGGTACAGAACACTTTGGGCTTCAATGCTTATCCACATTTGATCATTCTAAAAGACAGCACCATTATTTACAGCGGTAATTTTGTGACTGGCGAGAGTATTTATATTGATAATCTAGACCGACAACTTCAAAAGATTATCAAGGAAAATGGTATTTTAATTCCCGAAAATCGATAGCGCATGAGAACTAAAGGATTATCGAACGCTTGTCTGTTTTGCACACTAATTTTAATAGTTTCCTGCGGTCCTTTTAACAAGGTTGACACTACGGGAACGGAATTGCCGGCGCAGGAGTCGGAGAAACAGCATTTGGTGCTGCGGAGCTTGCTCAATAAAGAAGGCTCCGAAGGGTATCAAGAACTTTGGGTCAACGGCAAACCATATCCCATGGGCCGTTTGGAGACCATTTTGGATACCATAAATCCCGATTACACCATAGAAATTAAAAATGATAGCATAGCCAAAAAGCAACTGTTGATCCTCAAAACCCGACCCTAAGCTTACATCCCTCAACCTCCCTTTCACCTTTTACCTATTAACCCGTAACCCGTAACCCGTAACCCGTAACCCGTAACCCAAAAAATTGATAATTGTCAACTGTTTATTGCAAATTGTAGAAAACCCCTATTTTTTTTAAGGTTTTCCCGTAATGGTAATTTATTGGTAATTAGTAATTTGCCCTTCGCAGCCCCTTTCCCCAAGAACTTTACAGCAACCTCGTATGCTTTGTATAAAAAGACGAGTACATCGGTTACCTACTGATTTGGGTGATAGTGATGTGTTTTATACTAAAAAAACGATTATCTGTGATTTCTTGTAAAACCTTCGAATGAAACAACTTAATATTGATTTTGAGAATTGCTTTGGAATTGGAAAATTGATTCATCAATTCGATTTTGAGAAAAGTAACACTCACTTAGTTTACGCGCCGAATGGAACAATGAAAACTTCCTTCGCAAAGACATTTGATTTAGTTTCAAAAAATGACCCTAGAAATAAACCATGTGATCGAATATATAGGGCAAGAGTTTCAAAATATGAAATTCGAAAAGAGGATTCTGAAATCAGTCCAGATGATATATTAGTAATAAATGCCGAAGATGATAGCTTTGATGCATCAAGTAAGATCAGTAGCTTTCTTGCAAGCAAAGAACTAAAAGATGAATACGAAAGTATATATCAGGAACTGAATGATTTAAAGGTTGAATTCATAAAAAAACTAAAAATCATTTCACAAAGCACTGATTGTGAATCTGAATTTATCATAACATTTTCGGAAGATGAGAATTCAGATTTTTTTGAAGTTCTTTCGAACCAAATTAATCATCTCAAAACAGAATTTGAGAAATATGAGTTTCGTTATAACGACATCTTTGATAAAAAAGGCAATGTGAGTAAATTTCTTGATAAAAACCAAGAAATTTTAAATCAATATGTTAGTGATTATAAAAATATAATTTCTAATTCAAAATTTTTCAAAGAATCTAAGGATAATACTTTCGGAACGTACCAAGCAAATACTATAATAAAATCAATTGAGGACAATTCCTTTTTTGATGCTGGTCATAAATTTGTTTTAGAGGACGGAACTGAAATTGAAAATGCTGAAAACTTAAAAGCAATAGTAGAGGAAGAAATTCAAAAAATTTTGAATGATGAAAAATTAAAAAAATCATTTGAAAGAGTGGATAAAGCAATCGGTTCCAATGCAGAGTTAAGAGCCTTCAAAAAAGTAATTGAAAAGAATAATCTGATTTTAGTCAAATTGAATGATTATGAAAAGTTTAAAAAGGAAATATGGATTAATTACTTTTCAGAGGTAAAAAAAGAAGCAGAAGAATTAGTAACTCAGTATTTAGGGAAAAAGAGCCGATTAGAAGAAATTATCAGCGAATCAAAAAAGGAATTTGATTTATGGACTAAAATCATAGAAACCTTCAATTCTAGATTCCACGTCCCTTTCAAAGTTAATATCGTGAACCAAGAAGATATTATTTTAAAGGAGGAAACCGCTAATCTGAATTTTGATTACTCCGACAGAGGAGAAGAGCCTGTAAAACAAAATCGAGAAAATTTACTAACGATTTTGAGCAAAGGAGAACAAAGAGCTTATTTTATTCTTCATTTTTTATTCGAAATTGAATCGAGAAAATTAAAACCTAATAAGAATCTTTTGATTTTTGACGATGTTGCTGATTCATTTGATTACAAAAATAAATTTGCTATAATTGAGTACATAAAAGAAATTCATGAACAAGATATTTTTAAAACAATTGTACTAACTCATAATTTTGACTTTTATAGGACGGTTGCATCCAGACTATTTTTATGCAGAAGTAAGGATTTTTCTGCGGTTTTGATGACAACAAAGAACTCAGACAATGAAGTTAAACTTCATCAAGGTGAGTATGTAAATGATATCTTTAGTTATTTTATAAAAAAATATAAGGAACCAAAGTTCTTTATCAGTCTAATTCCTTTTGTAAGAAACATTATCGAATACACTGATTCTAAGAAAAATAATGACTATTTAATGCTTACCAGTTGCCTTCATAAAAAAGAAGAAATAGGAGATATAACTGTAGATAAGATATTTGAGATATTTAAAAGTAGATTAGTTAAATTGGAAGATAAGACTATAACTTTTGGAGAAAAAAAAATAATTGAATTAATAATGGAAACCGCAGACTCAATTGCGGTTGAAGACGCTGATGAAATTGCGCTTGAAAATAAAATTTGCCTTGCAATAGCTATTAGATTGCAAGCAGAAAAATATCTAATTGCTAAACTTCCAGAGGTTGATTTATCTGACCTTAAGAACCAAACTCAAGTTTTATATAGAGAATACTGTTCTAAATATCCTGAGAGTGAAGCTCTATTTACATTAGATAAGGTCAATTTAATGACACCCGAAAATATTCATATTAATGCTTTTATGTATGAACCATTAATTGATATGTCGATAAGTCATTTGACACATTTATATGACGAAGTAAATAATTTGAATTAAAGAAACCTCCCCCAATCACCTCAATCCACTTTACCACCCAACAGCCTACGATAACATGCTTCCGCAACAGGCAAAAGGTGCTCTCCCAAATAGGTAATTGGATAATCAACAGCTTTATCCAAGTAACTACCGTAGATCTCTGTAAAATGTTCCATTTGCTCTGGCGGCACTTGCATCAACTCAGCCACGAGGGACATCAAATCCAAACTATATAATCCATGATCATCCAAACCTAAATTTCGTAAGGCTTCGGTGAGTTGGCTGTGCTTTAAATCTTGCTGTATCAGATGTACGATTTGGGACTTGTCAAACATAACAATGAATGTTTTTTGATACTTAAATGTAAAACAAAATTACATTAATGCCAATTAAATATACATTTTAAAATAACATTTATGGAAAGTAGATTTTCATAAGTGCACTGCATACTTGCATTTTGTACATTTGGCTTAATGAATGAGAAGTTCAACAGAATCAAAGAAATCTTGGTCAGGCAAGGTGTTAGCCAGAAAGATTTGGCATTTCAGCTTGAAAAAAATGAGCACACTGTCTCCAACTGGTGCATCAATAAATCCCAACCTCATTTAAAAGATTTATTTAAAATCGCTGAAATCTTAGAAGTAGATGTTTGTGAATTGTTGGTATCTACAAAACCGTAGCACCACGCCCAAATTGTCATTTCGTACTCCGGTCCCAAAGTGGTGAGGGAGCTGAAGAAGTGTGCCAAATCTCAAAGAATAAATAAATCACTATTGCATTACTGCTACCAAAAACCTATTTTCAATCACTAAATACAACCTCAATTATGAAAAAATCCATCTTGTTGCTATGCCTTTTTTGCTTTGCTATTAGTTTCAGCTTTGCACAAAACAAGAACACAACCATAGAACCAGAAATCGAAATGAAGGCAGGCTTGCTTGGGTACCGTTTTTTTAAAGATGGTGAGCGCCTCAACTGGAAAGAACTTATGGAGGCCACGGCATCGGTCGAAGAGGCCAATTTGCTCATTAAAAGAGGGAGGTCCCAAAATACTTTTTCCTCTATTTTTGCTTTTACGGGAGGTGTTTTTATTGGCATTCCCTTTGGTCAAAAATCCGCTGACCGTGACCCTACTTGGGAACTAGCATATGTTGGCGGGGCATTGGCACTGGCAGCCTTTTATCTTTCGTTCAAGGCATTTAACAATATCAACAAAGGTGTGGACAGTTATAACGTTGCTGTAGCCAAACAATCCAGCTATAGGTTCGAACCAGAGTTTTTTATAGTAAACAACCAAAGTGGTTTCGGATTGGCCATGCGGTTTTAGTATTGGTATTCCAAAAAAGATTTCTTTTAACGAAAAACCTTACATTTTATGGGTGAGTAGTAACAAATCTATCAAAGTTTCTGTTAATTTAAGCTGTAACCAAACCGCAATAAAAACAACCAAACAAATGAATTTGAAAAAATTTTTCATCTCAATAGTTCTTTTGATTTTATTGATCAACTGTTCTACCAATGAGGATGGTTCACCTGAAAGTGAATCACAGACTCCTCCAGAAACAGAGATTGGAGAAAATGCCGAGGATGAACCTACAAAAGAGCCCGAAGAATCTCCAGAAATTGTAAAAATGCTCAAGACTTTTTCTTCAACAGACCCTGGATTTGCCTTTGCCCAAAGGGACTTTCACTATGAAGACGGGTTCTTGACCCAGTTTGATTACAATAATGAATCCAAGACTTATGTCTATGATGATCTTGAACGATTAACAATAGTTACCTCCGAATATTATACACTTAAATATGAATATGATGATCAAAGTCAATTAATCCAGGTTAAGAAAATAGTAAACAATGAAACAGAATTTGTTATCGATTTAACCTATGAAATCAATCAAGTTTCCATAACAGCTCAACTTAGCTATAATTATACATACAATTTAGTTCACTTGTTAGACGATAAAGGTAGAATTATAAAAATAATTGGGGATGACGGTACTGATGACTTCAATGTAAAGGAATATACTTATGACGAAAAAGGCAACATCATAAAAGAAGTCTTAAGGGACAGTGAGAGATTGGAGGACAGAGAAAACAATTATTCCTACCATCTTGAAATGATTAACCCATTTTTTGTAGCGTATGAAAAACTAAATCAAAGTAATTATCATTTTTCAAATTTGACAGATATTTTTATTTATACAGAATATGGCACCACACCAAATGTTATTGATCGACAAAACTATAAATATACCAGTGATGATTCAAACTATCCTACTGAACTGGTTGCCAGCAACGAAAATGGGGATTTCGTGTGGTTGTTTGAATATTATTAACTGTCAAGTAGTTTCTAACGACAAGGAAAGTCCTTTGATAAAAATAGTTTTCTCAGTCGCTGCGCTTCTTCGAAATGACTAATTAAAACACCTTCGCCACCGCCTCGATCGTCCTATCCAAATCGGCATAGCTGAGGGCATCGTTTAAAAAGTAGCTTTCAAAAGCGGAGGGCGGCAAGTACACCCCGTTCTCCAACATCCCGTGGAAATATTTCTTAAAAGTATCGTTGTTGCCCATTGCCGAGCTGGCAAAATCCATCACGGGCTCGTCCGTAAAGTGTACGGAGATCATACTGCCATAGCGGTTGATCTGGTGTGTTACGCCTTTTTTGGTCAGTACCGTGGCAATGCCCTTGTGCAAATACTCCGTTTTTTCGGCCAAACTGGTGAAAATTTCAGGTTGGTCGTTCAGGGCGGTGAGCATGGCCAGTCCGGCACTCATCGCCAAAGGGTTTCCGCTCAAGGTACCCGCTTGGTACACGGGCCCTTCGGGCGCCAAATGTGACATGATCTCGGCCCGGGCCGCAAACGCACCTACGGGCAGTCCGCCCCCGATCACTTTCCCGAACATCACAATATCGGCATCAATGCCCAAGGCTTCCTGTGCGCCTCCTTTACCAAGGCGAAAGCCGGTCATCACCTCATCGAACAGCAATAAAATACCTTCTTGGGTACAGATGTCGCGTAATCCTTGTATAAATTCATCCTTGGGGATAATACAGCCCATGTTCCCCGCTACGGGTTCCAAAATAATCGCTGCAATCTCACCTTTATTGGCCTCCACCAAGGCTTTTACGCCTTCCAAATCGTTATAATCGGCCAACAGCGTATCCTTGGCCGTGCCCTGCGTTACTCCTGGGCTGTTGGGACTGCCAAAGGTAACGGCACCACTCCCCGCTTGTATCAAAAAAGAGTCGGAGTGGCCGTGGTAGCAACCCGCAAATTTGATGATCTTCTCCTTGCCCGTGTACCCGCGCGCAAGGCGCACCGCACTCATACAGGCTTCGGTACCGCTGTTCACAAAACGTATCTTGTCAATGTTCGGCACCATGGACACCGCCAGTTTGGCGATTTCGGTCTCGATTTCGGTGGGCGTTCCAAAGGAAGTTCCCTTTTTGGCCTTCTCGATCACGGCATTGATCACCGGTTCGTACGCATGGCCCAAAATAAGCGGTCCCCACGAAGCAATGTAGTCGATAAGTTGGTTGCCGTCCTCATCGTACAGGTAGGCCCCTTTCGCCTCCTTGATAAAAATAGGGTCGCCCCCTACCGCTTTAAATGCGCGTACTGGTGAATTTACGCCTCCGGGGATATATTTTTTGGCCTCTGCGAACAGGGCGCTGCTTCGTTGGTAGATCATAATATGCTTTTATTCATGCCGTCATGCTGCGGAACAGCATTCCTGCCGCAAAGGTAATGAGGATAAAACGTTTTGGGAAATGGAAAATAGTGAAGTGATGTGGTGTGCCGCAAAAAACGAGTTGCGTCAATTCGAGTGGTCCACTTTTGTGGATCGTATCGAGAATCGGCAACCGCGAATCAGTTCTCGATACATCTTGACCAAAGGTCAAGCCACTCGAACTGACAAGTTGCTTTCTTATGTATCATAACGCTGGAACACAAGACCCTTCGACTACCCACCTACAGCAAGAAGGTGACCAGGGCTTAAATAAAATGTCACATCGAATTCGACTTGCACTACGCAAAGGTGTTTTGAATGGAAAATCGTGAAGTGATGTGGTGTATCGCAAAAACAAGTTGCGTCAATTCGAGTGATCCACTTTAGTGGATCGTATCGAGAATCGGCAACCGCGAATCAGTTCTCGATACATCTTGACCAAAGGTCAAGCCACTCGAACTGACAAGTTGCTTTCTTATATATCATAACGCTGGAACACAAGACCCTTCGACTACCCACCTACCGCAGGAAGGTGACCAGCGCTCAAATAAAATGTCACATCGAATTCGACTTGCACTACGCAAAGGTGTTTTGAATGGAAAATCGTGAAGTGAGGTGGTGTGCCGCAAAAACAAGTTGCGTCAATTCGAGTGATTCACTTTAGTGGATCGTATCGAGAATCAGCAACCGCGAATCAGTTCTCGATACATCTTGACCAAAGGTCAAGCCACTCGAACCGCCAAATCTTAAAGTACGAAGAGTAACTACCAATTGATTTTCATCGAAGCATCCAGCAAACTACTGCGACACCCTTATGTTGAGCACTTGCCCAATGGAAATGATGTTATCGTTCAGATTATTGAGGCGGCGAAGCTCGTCCACCGAAATATCGTAACGTCTGGATATGCCATAAAGCGTATCGCCCTTTTCCACGGTATGGGTGAACACATCGTATTGTTTGGGTTGGCGGACCGTGGACAGACCGGTATCTACCACCGCTTCGTCATATTCGTGCAGGTTGTAGCGCTCGATAATGGCTATCAATTTTTCCGGGTATTTTCGGTCGGTGGCGTAGCCTGCCTGTCGCAAGCCGTGTGCCCATCGCTTATAATCGTCCCGGCGGTAATTGAACAAAAACGCGTAGCGTGAACGGGTGGATAAAAATATACTGTGATCACGGAAGGAGTACATCGGGTGGTTGTACTTCCGGAAACATTCCCCTTTTGCATCGTCATCATGAAAATCAAACTCGCCTTGCCAACCGGTGTGACATTTAATCCCAAAATGGTTGTTGGTCTTTAAGGTGAGTTCGCCGCGACCGGAGCCACTTTCCAAAATGCCCTGCGCCAAAGTAATACTGGCGGGAATGCCAAAAGCACGCATTTCGTACTGGGCAATTTCTGCAAAATTATCAATATAATCCTCGGTATCCGAAATCGGGAAACGTTCAAAGCGTCCAGTATCTTCCGGCATGGGGAACAGGTCGCGAGCCTCTTCGGTATCTAGGTCATTTGCGGGTTTCGCGGTCGGTTTTTCCGTCCGTACCACAACGGGAGCCCCCTTTTTTTGAGTCGACCTCCTTTTTTTGGCGCCACAGCTCGAGAGCAAAAGTGCCACAATCAATACATATCCTATTCGCCTGATCATACGTTCAATAACGGTAAATTTTTCTTTTTCAGTATACGGTTCATCCCTTTAATTCCCTGTAAACCACCTGTATGGATGGCCAAAATTTGGGTTCCGGGTGCAAATACATCCTTTTTTACAAGGTCAAAAATACCAAAAAGCATTTTTCCCGTGTAAATCGGGTCCAGGGGCACCCCTGTTTTATCCTTAAAGAGGTTGATGAAATCAATCAACGGTTGGTCCACTTTGGCGTAACCCCCAAAATGATAGTCGGTTACGAGTTTCCAACGGTCGTTATGGACAAATGTACGAATCTCTTCGGTTAAAAAATCGCCCTTTAACGCAGGGAACCCCAAAACGGTTTGATGCGGTTGTGCGGCATTGATCAATCCGGCTACCGTGCCGCCGGTTCCGACGGCGCAACAAATGTAATCGAAGACGGTATCTTCCTCCGTCAATATCTCTTCACACCCCTTTATCGCCAATGCATTGGTTCCCCCTTCGGGCAAAACATATACATCACCGTAGGTTTCTTTTAATTTTTGAAGAAATGATGCTTCATTTTTGAGTCGATAATCGGTCCGGGACACAAAATGGAACTGCATGCCATGCTCATGGGCCAGCGTTAAGGTAGAATTGTCCTGCCAATTATCTTGTAGTTCTTCACCACGAATCACCCCGACGGTTTTTAGTTCTTGTTCATGTCCAGCATAGGCCGTCGCGGCAATATGGTTGGAGAACGCCCCACCAAAGGTGAGCAATGTTTTTTTACCTGCTTTTTTGGCTTCAAGCAGGTTGTGTTTGAGCTTTCGGTATTTGTTCCCCGATATCAACGGGTGGATGGTATCCTCTCTTTTTAAATAGAGTTCAACGCCCTTTTCGCGCAAAAGGGGCATATCAATATGCTCGTTGGGTATGTTCAATCCAGAAAATTAACGGGTCAGATACTGCAAAAATCCAAAAAATCTACGTTTGGAAAGATACTGCATATCCTTTTCATTGGCATAGGCCTCACGTTCAAAACTGATGTTCTGGTAGGCACGGTAACTATCCAAATAAAGTACCGTACGGAAAAGCCACTCCGAAATATAGAGGATGTAAAACGGCAAGATCAACAGTTCACGCTGTTGCTTTAGATGGATGCGCTCGTGGTTGATGAGCACTTCATCGGTCTTAAGGGAATCCTCTTTCAATATAATGAAAGGCCACAGTGACAGGCCCACATAATTTTTATAGAAGAAATGTTTAAAGACTAATATCACCCGCTCGTTATCAATAGGTTTGCAACAAATATAACTTCAAAATAGCCCGAAAATTTGACCCGATTGAAAATAAGATTAACATTTTCGGTGAATAACGTGTATGGAAAAGGTTAAAACCTTCGTCCTTTTCTCTTGAAAACCTTAAATTTAGATAGCAAAATCAGTGCCGTACATGAAAGAACGCATTCCCTTGGAGGAGGGTGACTATTACTTATCGGAACAAGGGTACCGGGTGTTTACGGAAAAATATCATCTAAAACGCGGATATTGCTGTGAAAGCGGCTGCCGACATTGTCCGTATGGATATAATTCCAAAACAAACATTCAAAATTAGGTGTTCGGCATAATATTTGTGACTTAAATGATTACATCTCAAGAATTTAAAAAAACGTACTATGAAAAGATTACAACACTTAGCTCTTATTGCCTTCTCCTTTGGTTTACTGGCATCCTGTACCTCTGTTAGGGTAGTTTCAGATTACGACCAAAAGGCCAATTTTAATACCTACCAAAGCTATGCTTTTTACAAAACGGGCATAGACAAGGCCCAAATCTCGGATTTGGACAAGAAAAGAATTTTAAGGGCCATTGAGGCTGAATTAGGTTCCCGAGGATTCGTAAAATCCGACAACCCAGATGTATTGATCAGCATTTTCACCAAAGAGCGCGAGCGCGTGGATGTCTACAACAACTACGGTTGGGGCTGGGGCGGTTTTTATAGCCCATGGGCCTGGGGTCCCGGTTGGGGCTGGGGCTGGGGAGGCGGCAACAATGTGAGCACCCGCACCGAAGGCTCTTTGTACATCGACGTTATCGATGCCGACAAGAAGGAATTGGTTTGGCAAGGACGAGGCGTAGGCACCCTGAACAACACCAGCAACATCGAAAAGAAAGAACAGCGTATCAAAGAATTTGTGGCGCAGATTTTGGAAGAGTACCCACCGCAAATGACCGTGGCCTCCAATTAAACATACAGACCGCCCAATGGGCGGTTTTTTTTGCCCTTAACTTTCCTTAAGAGAATTTCCATTCCCTATTTCGTATCTTTAATTCGCACAAAAATTAACGTATGAGCTACGAATCCAATCCTATACTTGATAAATTGCCCAAGCACCTCAAGCAATTCATAAAACCACAGAATTATGAGGAGTACACCGCCATTAACCAAGCGGTTTGGCGCTATGTGATGCGAAAAAACGTGGATTACCTCAGCCAAGTGGCCCACAAATCCTATGTGGACGGACTTAAAAAAACAGGGATTTCCATAGACCATATCCCCAATATGTACGGCATGAACCGCATCCTAAAAGAAATTGGTTGGGCTGCCGTTGCGGTGGATGGTTTTATTCCGCCCTCTGCTTTTATGGAGTTCCAGGCATACAATGTTTTGGTCATCGCATCGGATATCCGTCAGCTCGAAAATATCGAATACACCCCTGCCCCCGACATTATTCACGAAGGGGCCGGACATGCTCCCATCATCGCGAATCCGGAATACGCAGAATACCTGCGCAGGTTCGGTGAGATTGGCTGCAAGGCCATTTCCAGCGCCAAGGATTATGAACTCTATAACGCAGTGCGCCATCTTTCCATTATCAAGGAAGCGAACGGTACACCTCAAAATGAAATCGAAGAGGCCGAAAAACATATCGAGCACCTTCAACAAAATATGGGTGAGCCCAGCGAAATGGCGTTGATACGAAACTTACATTGGTGGACCGTGGAATACGGTTTGATAGGCACTGTGGACAACCCAAAAATTTACGGGGCCGGACTACTTTCATCCATCGGGGAAAGTGCTTGGTGCATGACGGACAAAGTGAAGAAGATTCCGTATTCCATTGAGGCGGCACGTACCGAATTTGACATCACCAAACCGCAACCACAACTCTTTGTAACGCCTGATTTTGCCTTTTTGAGTCAGGTTTTGGAAGATTTTGCGAACACCATGGCGGTTCGCACAGGTGGTCTGTCCGGTATCAAAAAATTGATCAATTCCAAAGCCTTGGGCACCATCGAATTGAGCACGGGGCTACAAATTTCCGGGGAGTTCAGCAATGTAATCGAGAACGATGGCAAGCCCATTTATATTCAGACCACTGGCGCAACTGCTTTAGCGTACCGTGAAAAAGAATTGGTAGGTCATAGCATCGCCCATCATTCAGAAGGCTTTGGTTCCCCGATCGGAAAATTAAAGGGCATCAACATAGCCATCGAGGATATGGGGCCGCGTGATCTGAAGGCCTATAAAATTTATGAAGGTGAACAGATTGCCCTGGAGTTCGAAGGCGGCATCAAAGTGGAAGGAACCATAATCACGGGTACTCGCAATCTAATGGGGAAAATCATTTTGATCACATTTGAAAATTGTACGGTTACACACCAAGATAAAATTTTGTTCCGACCCGAATGGGGCTTGTACCACATGGCCGTGGGGCAACACATTGTTTCCGCCTACAACGGACCCGCAGACCTGCACAGTTTTGACTTGATCACACACCAGATTACGGAAAGCACCATCAAATCGAAAAAGGACGAAAAAAGTGCACAATTAGAACTTTTCTACGAGCAAATACGTCATTTCAGGGAAGGAAAGAACACTACCGTTTCCAGAAACAAAGTATTCCAAGCCCTCAAAAAGAATCATCCTAAAGACTGGTTATTGTCCGTGGAGCTTTATGAACTGGCCAAACAGGACAATAATGAGGAGTTCCAACAAGAAATTTTGAACCATTTGGAACACATTAAAAGGGACAACCCCAAAGTGGGGCATTTAATTGATGACGGCCTGCAATTGGTAGATGCGACATTGGTAAGTTAAATCCGTTATTTTAGGCATGACGGCCTAATCCAAAAAAGTTTTCAATTGCTCCGAATTTTCAACCGGAGTGTTGTTGTACACCAAAGTCCAACCCATGGAATTGGTCAAGACCAATATCCGGGACAGTTCGCTCACGAGCCTGTTTTCGGCATTGGAACGCAGCGAGGAAGCCTCTATTTTTTTCATCAAAGAGGCGTTTACATTCCTTTTGATGGCGTTGTAGTCACCAGCATTGAATTGGTTTAGATAATCCGCCGTAACATCGTAATATTCAAAATCGGGACTGATCTTGATTTCGGGTTCCGGAATTTGGGTAATGGTCAATACCTTGTTCTCTTCGTCCACATCATAATTTATTTTGGAAAGGTCGTAGGCAATCGTCACGTCGGCATTCACGACCACCAACGCCTTTTTATGGGCGGTGACCAATGGGCCGAAGAGTTCCTTGGAATCTTTATAATTGTACACCTCGGCAAAATGCCCTTCGGTGACCACTAATTTGGATACATTGCGTAGTTCTTGCTGGATCAGCATTGAACTTTCTTCTAAAATTGATTTTTGTTCACGGTCATCGGCGCACGATTTGTAGATCAAAACCGAGGCCAACGCTATTACCGCTCCAACTAATATTCTCTTCATTTATTCAAATTTCATAAAAGGAAACCTTTCTTGAAGATACGTAATTTTTGCACGGAGCGATGTTTTGAACTTTTGATGCGCCTCGGAATCGGGGTTGAACGGTCGGTGCAACAACCCTTTTTGAAGGGTATCCACTTCATCCATTACAACGGATGCATTTCCCGAAATCCAAACGGATTTGAAGCGTTCCCAAACGTAATCCACGGCCAATGGGTTCGGGTGCACCATATCCTCCTTATAAAAACGATAGTCGCGCAACTCGTCCATCATTAATTCATACGATGGAAAATAGGACCCACCGTGTCCATTTATTGTTTGATGTAGGGCGGCAAACAGATGCGATTTGCTCCGTTGGTTTTCCACAAATCCATCTTTGATATGACGAACGGGCGAAATAGTGAAGATCATTTGTGCCTTCGGATTCAGCCTTTGGACCAAGGCAATCACGTTTTGAAGGCTCGACTCGATTTCCGTTACGCTCAATAGTTTTTTAGTAAACCGCTTCTGCGGAACCTTATGGCAATTGGCCACCGTTCTACCTGATGCACTGTGCTCATAGACCCATGCTGTTCCCAAGGTGATGATGATATGGGAAGAAGTTTCCAAGGCTGTTTTCGTATCTTTCAGGCGCTGATTGAGAAGATGTAATAGTTCTTTTGAAGACGCCGAACGCAAATCGGAATGCGCATCAAAACAGCGCCAAATACCATCTTGTTCAAAAATTTCCTCTTGCTGATAGGTTTGTCCGGCAATGGCCCTTTGAATCAAATTTTCAATGGCCAAGGGATGGAACAATATCCCAAAGGGATTTTGCACTTGCCGGAACTTGAAATAGTCGAGCTTTGCGCCCATGTTTTCCACAAAACAAGACCCCAAAAGCACCAACTTGCTTTGATAATCGATGGGATTATGGCTGGGCTTTAAAGATATTTTGGTTTGTAGTTCCATTTGATTTGATAACAATGTCTGTTCGATTTTATGGTGGTTTCGACTCCGCTCAACCACCAAAAAATCACCAATCTTAGGCAGGCAAAATTACTCAGGAATTCCACTCGAATTGACGGCTTTTGGCATCTGAAGTCTTCAGCCGAGTTATTTAAAATAATCCTTCACTTTCTCCAACGCCTCTGGAATTCCGGCAGGGTTTTTACCACCCGCTGTGGCAAAGAACGGCTGTCCACCGCCACCACCTTGGATGTATTTGCCCAGTTCACGGACAATGGTTCCTGCGTTCAGGTCTTTCTCGGCAACCAAATCCTTGGAAATGTAGCAGGACAACACCGCCTTTCCATCATTTTCCGAAGCCAGCAACAGGAACAAGTTATCTACCTGCCCGCCCATTTCGAAGGCAAGATCCTTGATGCCACCTGCATCCAAATCCACTTTTTTGGCCAAGAATTTAGCACCGCCCAAATCTTCCAGTTCAGCGATCAGTTCATTTTTGAGTCCCTTCGCCTTATCCTTCAACAATTGCTCCACCTGCTTTTTAAGTGCAGCATTCTCTTCTTGCAAACTGGCAACCGATTTTACAGGATCTTGAGAATTCTTCAACATATCCTTGATCTCAAAAAGCATACGGTTGTTGTTGAAGTAAAACTCTTTTACCGCATCGGAAGTAATGGCCTCTATCCTTCGAATTCCAGCAGCAACAGCTCCTTCGGAGACGATTTTAAAGTGCCAGATATCGGCCGTGTTCTTTACATGGGTGCCGCCGCAAAGTTCAATGGATTGCCCAAAGCGAATGGTTCGCACAGTATCGCCATATTTTTCACCAAAAAGTGCCATGGCACCTTGCTCCATCGCTTCTTTCATGGGCACATTACGACTTTCTTCCAAAGGAAGGTGTCCATCGATACGAGCGTTCACAAAGTTTTCAACTTCCCTAAGTTCCTCGGTCGTCAATTTTGAAAAGTGGGAGAAATCAAATCGTAAATATTTGGAATGTACGGCAGAGCCCTTCTGTTCTACATGGGCTCCCAAAACCTCTCGCAATGCCTGGTGCAGTAAATGCGTTGCGGTATGGTTGCACTCCGTTCTCCATCGTTGTTTTTCGTCGACAACCGCTTTAAATGTTCCCGAAACCTCTTTGGGCAACGATTTCGCGAAGTGGACAATCTCGTTGTTCTCCCGTTTGGTATCCACGATATAGGTTACATCGCCATTGGGTGCTTCCAAATAACCCTTGTCCCCTACCTGTCCGCCGCCTTCGGCATAGAACGGGGTCAAATTGAAGACCAGTTGGTATTGGTCGCCCTCTTTTTTACTGGTTACTTTACGATATTTTACCAGTTTCACACTAGCTTCCAAACTATCGTAGCCGATAAACTCTTGTTCGGTATCGTTCATCAGGATGTTCCAGTCGTCCTTGGACACTTCGGATGCTGCTCGGGAACGGTCTTTTTGTGCTTTTAATGCCTTTTCGAACCCTTCTGTATCCAACCGGTATCCTTTTTCCTCCAAGATCAAGGCGGTCAAATCTATCGGGAACCCGAAGGTATCGTAAAGTTCAAAAGCCTTATCCCCTGCAATGGTTTTGTCCTTGGATGATTTTATCACGGAATCCAACAACACCAAACCTTGCTCCAAGGTGCTCAAGAATGAGCTTTCCTCTTCTTTGATGACGTTCTCTATCAATTGATGTTGTTCCTTCAGCTCTGGGAAAGCCTTGCCCATCTGTTCGCTCAACGCTTTCACCAAACGGTAGATAAACGGCTTGTTGGTATCCAAAAAAGTGAATCCATAGCGAATGGCGCGACGTAAAATCCTTCGGATAACGTAACCTGCACCCGTGTTGCTCGGCAATTGCCCATCGGCAATGGAAAACGCCACGGCACGCACGTGATCGGAAATTACCCGGATGGCAATATCGGTTTCTTCGTCCTTGCCATACTTTTTTCCTGTAATGGTTTCCACCTCACGGATCAGCGGGGTAAACACATCGGTGTCGTAATTGGATTGCTTGCCTTGAAGCACCATGCAAAGCCGTTCAAAACCCATACCGGTATCGATATGCTTTTCTGGAAGCGGCTCCAAACTGCCGTTGGCCTTACGGTTGAACTGCATAAAAACCAAGTTCCAAATCTCCACCACTTGCGGATGATCTTGGTTCACCAATGAAGCGCCATCCACCTTTGCCTTGTCTTCTTTGGAACGAATGTCCACATGAATCTCGGAACAGGGTCCGCAGGGGCCTTGATCGCCCATTTCCCAAAAATTGTCCTTTTTGTTCCCTTTAATGATTCTGTTCTCGGGCACAATGGCTTTCCAAAGGTCGTAGGCTTCTTGGTCTAAGGGCAAACCATCCTCTTCGCTACCTTCAAACACAGAAACATACAGACTGTCCTTATCAATTTTATATACCTCGGTAAGCAATTCCCATGCCCACGCAATGGCTTCTTTTTTAAAGTAATCCCCAATGCTCCAGTTCCCCAACATCTCGAACATGGTGTGGTGGTACGTATCCTTCCCCACTTCTTCAAGATCGTTGTGCTTACCGCTCACCCTTAAACACTTTTGGGTGTCTGTAAGGCGTTTGTTCTTGGCTACGGAATTCCCCAAAAAGTACTCCTTGAACTGGTTCATACCGGCATTGGTGAACATCAGGGTAGGGTCGTCCTTCATCACCATGGGTGCAGATGGTACAATTTTGTGGTTCTTTTCTTTGAAAAAGTTTAAAAACTGGTTTCTAACTTCTTGGGATGTCATTGAATTCCTAGGGTTTTCTTAAATTTAACAGTTTAAGCAAAACAATTTTTATATTTGTTTGTTCTGATTAAAATGAGTGAGCAAAAATAGGATAAAATCCATTCATGTCTAAAGTAAAGTACTATTACGATCCGGATACACTTTCGTACCGAAAGATCGAGCCGAAGAAATCCAAACGATACAGGAATATTTTCTTGTTCTTGTTGGGTTCCGCGCTGTTCGGTTTCCTTGGACTCATTATTCTTTTGAATACAAGATGGGTAAACACGCCCAAAGAACTTTCCTTGGAACGCGAAGTTCGCAATTATGAACTCCAATACGATATCCTCAACAGGAAAATGGACCAATTGGAACAGGTTTTGGCCAACATTGAGGAGCGGGACAACAATATCTACCGACTTTATTTTGAGGCCAACCCCATACCTGAGGAACAACGAAGAGCCGGTTTTGGCGGTGTTAACCGATACAAAGATCTTGAAGGCTTCAACAACTCAGAAATTATTATCGATGCCACCCAACGGTTGGACATCATCCAAAAACAAATGGTGATCCAATCCAAATCCTTGGACGAAATTGCCAAGTTGGCCGAAGAAAAAGAAAAACTTTTGGCATCCATTCCTGCAATTCAGCCTGTAAGCAACGAAGATCTTACCCGAATGGCCTCTGGTTATGGTTGGCGTTCCGACCCATTTACCAAAGCACGTAAAATGCACTGGGGAATGGACTTTACCGCTCCGCGGGGCTCACCCATATATGCCACCGGCGATGGAAAGGTCGTCCGTGCGGACAACAGATCTTCCGGTTATGGAAAGCATGTACGTATTGACCATGGTTATGGGTACATTTCGTTGTACGGCCACATGAGCAAGTACAATGTTACCGTGGGCCAAAAAGTAAAAAGGGGCGACCTTATCGGCTTTGTGGGCAGTACGGGACGTTCCCAAGCGCCCCACGTACACTATGAGGTGTTCAAAGACGGGGAACGTATCAATCCTATCAACTTCTACTACGGAAGTTTATCTGCCGAAGAGTTTGACAACATGCTCCGATTGGCCAACCAAGAGAACCAATCACTGGATTAATGCACATAGATCTGCCCGAAAAACGATATTATGGCATTGGCGAAGTGGCCAAAGCCTTTGGGGTAAACACCTCTCTGATTCGTTTTTGGGAGAAGGAGTTTGATGTGCTCCAACCCAAGAAAAATGCCAAGGGCAATCGTAAATTCACGCCCCAGGATATCCAAAACCTTCAATTGATCTATCATTTGGTGAAGGAACGCGGATTTACTTTGGAAGGTGCAAAAACCCATTTAAAGGAAGAGAAACAAAAGACGCTTAGCAATTTCGAGGTCATTCAAAAACTGCAAAAAGTAAAGGCAGAACTCCTCAAAATAAAAGATCAACTGTAAACACTTTAACCAATAAGAAATGAAAAAAGGTATCATAGCCATTATTGTCCTAGGGATTTTAGGGGTAATCATTGTGGGTTGGTATGTTAGGACCAACAACAACCTTATCAATATGAAAGGACAGGCCACCAAACAGTGGGCCAACGTGGAGAGCTCTTACCAACGTAGAAGCGATTTGATAGGCAACTTGGTAAAAACCGTTCAGGGCGCAGCCGATTTTGAGCGCGAAACCCTTTCCGATGTTATTGAGGCCAGGGCAAAGGCCACCTCAACAAACATTTATGCAAACAACCTTACGCCAGAGCAATTGGCGGAATTCCAGCAGGCGCAAACAGGTCTTTCATCCGCACTTTCAAGGTTGTTGGTTACCGTGGAGCGATATCCCGATCTGAAAGCAAGTCAAAACTTTTTGGAACTGCAATCGCAATTGGAGGGCAACGAAAACAGAATCAATGTGGAGCGTAACCGTTTCAATGATTTGGCGGGTGAATACAATATCAAAATCCAACAGATCCCTACCAACATTGTTGCGAGTATTGGAAATTTTGATTCCATGCCATTGTTTAAATCCGATGCCGGTTCGGAAAACGCACCCGATGTAAACTTCGAATTTGATTAAATTATGTCGCAGGTAGAAGAGTTTTTGACTGCTGAAGAAGAAACCGATATTGTAAATGCCATTGTTGAAGCCGAAAACAATACTTCCGGCGAAATACGGGTGCACATTGAAGGATCTTCAAAAATTGACCACTTTAGCAGGGCCCAACAGGTGTTCCATTTTCTGAAGATGGACAACACCAAAGAGGGCAATGGCGTATTGCTCTACGTTGCCGTGGACGATAAAAAATTTGTCATCTATGGTGGTGAGGGCATTGACAGGGCCGTTTCCAAAGGCTTTTGGGACACCACAAAGGATGTGATCGCTTCCCACTTTAAAAAAGGAAATTTTAAACAAGGTATCGTTGAAGGCATTTTGATGGCCGGCAAGGAATTGCAGACCCATTTTCCATGGCAACATAACGATACCAACGAACTGAACGATGCAATATCCAAAGGCTAGTTTTTTACTGTTTTTTTTATGTGTTTCCATAGCTTGGGGTCAGTTTAGCATACCCGAAAAACCCAAAAAGCAAACCAGTGTTTATGATTATGTGAACCTATTGTCGCCTTCGCAAAGCAATGCCTTGGAACAAAAATTGGTTCGGTATTCCGATAGTACCTCGACCCAGATTGTTATTGCGGTCATAAGTTCCACCGAAGGTGAGGACATCAACTTTTTGGGTGCGCAATGGGGACAAAAGTGGGGCATTGGGCAAGCGGACAAGGACAACGGTGTACTGGTGCTATTGGCTAGGGACGACCGCAGAATTGCCATCAACACGGGATATGGTGTAGAAGGCAGACTCACCGACCTAATGTCGAGACGTATAATAGAAACAGTGATCATTCCCGAATTTAAGAAAGGAGATTATTATAGTGGTCTTGACAAAGGTTCTGATGCTATTTTTAAAGTATTGACGGGCGAGTTTACCGAGGACCGGACTTTTGGCAACGGTAAAAAATTCCCGATAGATGCACTTTTTCCGATAATCATATTTTTTGTCATCATCATTATTCTTTGGAGCCGAAAAAATAAAGGCGGCGGCAATGGTGGCCGCGGAGGTCGAAGTCCCAATATCTGGGACATGATCATTTTGAGCAATATGGGGCGTAGCTCTGGCTCTTCCGGTGGATTTGGCAGCGGAGGCGGATTTAGCGGCGGAGGATTTGGTGGTGGCTTCGGTGGAGGCGGATTTGGCGGGGGCGGTGCCTCTGGAGGGTGGTAGTCATCCTCCTTTTTTTTACAATCTCATAAATCTCCCACCTCTTTTTTCCGGTGCTCCTTTTCCACCAAACGAATCGAATTTGATGGTCAAACTGCCCATAAAGTAACGTCGGAGCGCGGTGCCCTGAAAATCTTGGATAAAATCCTGACCCGTAGTCCTACGGGTATTTATGTTTTGGTTCAACAAGTCGTAGGCCAACACCTTTAACGTTGCCTTCTTTTTGAACATTTGTACGCCCAGGCTCATGTTCCAAAATATGGCATCCTTATCAAAACCTGCACCGAGGTTGCCATTGTAGCTATAGGTAATATCATTCCCCCAGACCAAATTTTCCGGCCAATAAGAGGTGAGTTTAAAAGAAAGGTTGTGCGTGGTAAAATCAACATCTTCCACATTGTCCAAATTGTATCGCGTAGCGTTAACGGCCAACGTGTACTCGGGCTCAATCTCCAGCATTTCCTTGTAGTTGAACAATAGTCCCGCACTGGGCCTTATAGCAAAGGAATTTGACTCCAATTGGGCTCCATTGGTAAAACCTACCTGCTTGTTAATGCTTGCATTGGGCCTAAAGGTGAGTTTTAAGGTATAAAGACTGTCCTTTTTAATCTGTTTTGAGTAATTGATGCCCATCGCCGCATTGTAATTGCCCTTTACATTTTGGTAAGTCGTCGTTCTGATGAAGTCTTCATCCGTTGTAGTGCTAGATACTATCCTATCCTCATTTATGTCTAAACTGGACCAAAAGAAAATCCCGGTTCTTTCCCTCCAATTGTAGTTATTGAAATTCAAATAAAAATTATGGTTTATCTGCGGGTCCAAATTGGGGTTTCCTTGAACAATGTTCAATGGATTGCTCACGTTTAGCACTGGCTGCATTTGGTTTATAGACGGTACCTGCAATTGGGACCGGTACATAAAACTCATCCTTTTGTTATTCCCCAAATCGTAGTTGGCGTAAGAACTTAGAAGCAGGTTGCTATAGTCCTTGGAAAACGATGTTTCCTGTATAAAATCCTCGTTTTCCAACCTATTGCCCTCTAAACGCGCCCTAAGGTTAAACCTCAACTTTTTACCATTGGAGCCAACGCCCACCTCGGGAACGTGTTTGTTCACTTTAAAGTCAAAATCGGAACTTAGGGCCATGTTATAGATATATTCACCTGTGAGCTCATCAAAATCTGAAACCGTTCTTTGGTTCTGCTGTTCGTTTTTCTCGTAACTATATCTAAAATCCAAATACAGTTCCTTGTTCAACGGCTGTCTGTAGGATGCCCCCAGTTCGTAATTATCATTGGAATTATCTATCAAGGTCCTTTGATTTAAAAGTACTTGGCTGGGGTCATCGCCATAAATATTTCTTTCTGAATTGAGAGAAGTCTCGGAATCGCTCACCCGGTTATCATTATTAAAGTACACACGGACATATTTTCCCAATGTATCCAGTCGTTTCATGATCTCCAACCTATTGCCAAAATTTCGCTGGAAACCATCGGTAACTTGTAAAGATGTATTATCGTTGATCAAATTACCGTCCTCGTCCGTGGAAATGGTATTTTCCGAGTTGGACGAATTGGTGTTGTTCACACTTAAATTGGGCTGTACGGTAATCCTTGTGGTCTTGTTTATATCAAACTCTAAATTTGCCGCCGCTTGGTTGGATATGGTCCCACCTACAAAACTGCTCTCGGTATCGGTAAAAAAACTTCCATCGGGCAGTATATTTTCGCGGGAGGTCCGCTCATCATTATAAGAATCGCTGTAGGCATAAAAATAATTGCCATCCACCTTGTATTTCCCTTTATCCTGATTGGCATAGCTCCCTCCAATGGTAGAAGAAGTGACGATACCTTCGCCAAAACCGAACGACATATCTCCAATGGAAAATGCTCCATTTCTGTTGAACCGTACTCCGCCACCTCTAGAGTTGCCCACCATTTCATAAATCTCATCGAAGGAAAAACCGGGATTATTGATGTTGTTGCTGCTGCCCAGAACACTTATTCGTTCCGTATCGTTGAAATAGTTGAGCAGGCCGTTTGCCTGATACCTATCATCCGTACCATAACCGCCGGACAACCTCCCCATATAACCCTTGTTCTTATCCTCTTTTAAGGTTAGATTGATGGTTTTGGTCTCGCCATTGCCAGATTCTCCGATAAATTCCTGTTCCTTGGTCTTGGTGTCCGTGATCTGTATTTTGCTGATCACATCCTTGGACAAGGATTTTGTGGCCACTTTGGGGTCGGTACTAAAAAAAACCTGACCGTTTACGAGAACTTGGTTCACTTCCTTTCCGTTCACCGTAATAGTTCCATCACTGGCCACTTCCACTCCCGGAAGCTTTTTCAGCACATCCTCTACGGTGGCATCTGGTCTAGTTTTAAAGGAATCGGCGTTGAATTCAAGTGTATCCTTCTTAACGGTTATCGGAACGCGTTCACCTACTAGATCAATACCATCCAGTTCCTGTACCCGTTCATCCATTTTAATGGTACCTATCTCCATCACAGGTTCCAAGGTCACTTCACGCGTTTGAGGTGTAAAGCCATTGCTGGAAAAAGCCAGTCTTGCTTTCTTATAAGCTGTTCTTCCCTCCAAGGCAAAAATCCCTTCGGAATTGGTTATGGTATAGGTGATCAAAGTACTATCCCTCAATGTTTCTGCATAAATAGTGGCCGCCTCAATCGGAGAGCCCGTTGCGGCATCCACAATTTTACCTTTTACCAAAAAATCCTGAGCTTGAACGGAAGAGAACGAAAAAAATAATAAAATCAGAACGAAGTGAATGTAATTTTTTCTCAATTTGAATCTGTCTTGTTTGGTTACTTCTGTGTTTAGACTCCTAAATATCGGTTGGGTAAATTAAGTGAAGGCATTTTTAACGAAACTTTGAGAAAATTCCCATAAATATCTCCATTGACCTTCATACGTAAACTCAAAACCACCATCCATAAACTTATACCCTACTGCTTTTCAATTTTAAGTATCTTGCTTTCACATTAACTTTTGAATAAAAACACTGGTCTTCTCATGTCTCGATCCTACAAAACGCTTCTAATTGCCCTACTTATTTTAGCTGCCTCCTGTAAAAAAAAGGACGGCTCCGAAACGGATAACCTATTCAAGTTCAAGGACTATATCAGTTATCACACCAACGGCAACCAAAGTATTTCCACACCAATTACCATTGCCTTGGCCCAACAATTGGAGCAATTTGAACTGACCCAAGAACTGCCCAAGGAATATTTGGATATCTCACCAAAGGTGGATGGTGAGCTCATCATTAATAATGGAAGGGAACTCATTTTCCAACCTTCGGAATACTTAAAGCCGAATACGGAATACACCGTTAGCCTGAAGCTCAACAAACTCTTCGAGGATATAGAAAGTGAATTCAAGACCTATACCTTCAGTTTTAAGACAATTGCCCCTAATTTTAGAATCAATCTGGGAAATTTACAGTCGTACAGCAAGGATTGGCAATACCTCACGGGCACTTTGGATGCCTCGGACATTCTGGATGCCTCTAAACTAAAATCTGTACTGACCGTTAAGCAAGGTGACAAAACTGTTCCCGTTAAATGGGACAACACCACTGAGAATGCGCAATACTTCAGCTTTAAAATTGATAGCATTTCCAGAAAAACAGATGATAGTCAACTTACCATCAACTGGACCGGCGACGCCTACAATATTGAAAATGAAGGTTCGGAAAACTATACGATACCCGGGAAGAACAAATTTGTGATTGTTGATGCGAAAACCACCTCCTCTCCCAATGCCGTCTTGACCCTAAACTTCTCCGAGCCGTTGAAGCAAGACCAAAACCTGAACGGTTTGGTAACGATTGAAAATGCAGAAAGTCTTCGATATGAAATCAACGGAAACGTGTTGAGCGTATATCCTTCCAACCGAATTTTGGGGGAGGTCCGTGTCAATGCTTTTCAAGGCATCAAAAGCGAATATGGTTTTACGTTGAAGAACGATTTCTCCGAATTGGTCTCTTTTGAACAGCTCAAACCTGCCGTTCGATTGATTTCCAAAGGAACCATTTTACCCAATGCCGCCTCCACACCCATCTATTTTGAAACGGTCAACCTTGCGGCAGTTGAAGTCCGTGTTATTCAGGTGTATCAGGACAATATGCTGCAATATCTTCAAAATTATGACCTCACCGAAAATTACAGTCCCGATTTTAGGCCCGTAGGACGAAGGGTGGCATACAAAGTAATTCCCTTGACCGAGGATGGAAACCAAAACACCAGTTACTGGCAGGCACACGGTTTGGATTTGTCTGAATTGATCAAAATAAACCCCGGTTCCTTGTATCGCGTCGAGTTCAGTTTCAAAAAAGAGCACACCACCTACGATTGTGGCAATAGTCAAGAAAGTGAAGAATCAACTACGGAATATGCCCTAGAGCAAAGCTCCGACGAAGCCTCGGAAGAAGAACGCTACTGGGACAACGAAATCTACAATTACAGAAACTACGACTATAATTGGGAAGAGCGCGACAATCCCTGTCACTCCGCCTACTACAATTACGAGAGAATAGCAGCGACAAATCTCTTGGGAAGCGATTTGGGCCTCATCGTTAAAAAAGGAAGTAACCGCTCCCATCATTTTGCAGTGACCAATTTGCTTACCACGCAACCCGTAGGAGGCGCTAAAATAAGGCTCTACAATTTTCAACAACAGCTTATCGGCGAAACTACCACGGATGCCAAAGGATTATCGGTTTATGATAGCGACAAGGGCATTGCCTTTGCCGTGGCCGAGCACAGCAACAATTTTGCCTACGCCAAGCTAGCGGACGGAAACGCACTGTCCCTGAGCAAGTTTGATGTTTCCGGTGAGCAGCTCCAAAAAGGATTGCAAGGCTATTTATATACCGAAAGAGGCGTGCACCGTCCCGGCGATGTCATTCATTTGACCTTTGTTTTGGATGATAATGCCAACCCTTTGCCCAAAGGGCATCCCGTAGCTTTGGAAGTCAGCGACGCACGAGGCAAATTGGTACAGCGCCATATTTTAAAAGAAGGAAGTATCCCGGTAGCTGACGGTCTATATGCCAAAAAAGAAAAGAATTTTTACTATTTCCCCATTCCAACGGAAGCCACTGCGCCAACAGGAAGCTGGACGGCCAAAGTGATTGTGGGAGGAGCACAATTCAGTAAAACCTTAAAAGTGGCCACGGTAAAGCCCAATCGATTAAAAGTGAATTTTGCTTTTGATGATGAAGTTTTGGAAGCGAACTCCTTCAACAGCGGAAAAGCCGAGGTAAAATGGTTGCACGGCGCTCCCGCCCGCAACCTCAAAATAGACATCAATGCCACGTTGAGCCAAACTTCCTCAGCGTTTCCAAAATACAAAAACTACATATTCCAAGACCCTGTTCGCACCTTCGACCAGACCGAACTGCAATGGATATCATCCAATTTGGATGCCAATGGAGTACTCGACATCAACAAAAAAATAGATGTGAACGGCAACGCGCCCGGAATGTTGAAGGCGACCTTTACCACCAAGGTGTTTGAAGGCGGAGGCGATTTTTCCATAGATGTGTTCTCCAAGAATTTGGCACCCTTTTCCCACTTTGTGGGACTACGTTCGCCAGAAGCAAAACGGTATGGTTCCTTTTTAACGGACGATAACAATACATTTGACGTAGTTTCAGTGGATGCACAAGGAAATCCATCAGGCAACCGAAAACTAAAAGTACAGGTCTTCAAAATTGAATGGCGCTGGTGGTGGAACCGCGGTAACGACAACCTTTCCCGCTATGAAAATGCAACCGTCCACCGACCTTTCAAAGAAATGGACATAACTACGGGAAGTGATGGCAAAGCCAACTTCAACATCAATGTTCCTGATGAACAAGGAGGACGGTACTTGATTCGTGTTATGGACGAGGTTTCGGGACACGCAACAGGTCGCACGGCCTATTTTTACCGCAATTGGTGGCGAAGACCATCATCTGCTGATGCCGAGAGTTCCAAAATTCTGATTTTCTCCACCGACAAAGAAAAATACACCCTTGGGGAAGAAGCAACGGTCACTTTCCCATCGGATAAAGGCGGTCGTGCTTTGGTCAGCATCGAAAATGGCACCGAGGTGCTCTCACAGCAATGGATTGAAACGTCTGCCCAAGAAACCAGGGCCACCATTCCGATTACCGCAGAAATGGCGCCCAATGCCTACGTGAACATTTCGTTGCTGCAACCGCACAGCCAGGTCAAAAACGACCTGCCCATCCGGTTGTACGGTGTTGTTCCCCTTTTGGTGGAAAATCCCGCGACATTCTTGGAGCCACAGATCAGTATGCCGGATGTGCTGCAACCAGAAACGGCATACAAGGTTACCGTGTCCGAAGCCAGTAAAAAGCCAATGACGTATTCGTTGGCCGTGGTGGACGAAGGCCTGTTGGACTTGACACGATTTACCACTCCCGACATTCACAGTTCTTTCTACGCCAGACAAGCGTTGGGCGTAAAAACCTTCGATATTTTTGATGATGTGATGGGTGCCTACTCCGTAAGTGTGGATAATATCTATGCCATTGGTGGTGGTGGCATTGGTGCTGGTGCCAAAAATAGAAAGGCACAACGCTTTAAACCCGTGGTCACCTATCTTGGACCATTTACCTTAAAGGCTGGGGAAAAAGCAACACATACCATCGATATGCCGAACTACGTAGGTTCTGTCCGGGCTATGGTAGTTGCAGGAAACCTGAACAGTGCATACGGCAATGCCGAAAAAACCACACCCGTACGTAAACCATTAATGGTACTGACCTCCATTCCAAGAAAATTATCTCCCGGAGAGACCGTGACCATACCGGTTACCGTTTTTGCTATGGAGCCGAAGGTCAAAAACGTAAAGGTCAGCATCGATGCCGGAAAAGCATTGGAACCCCTCAACGGTACTTCCAAAAACATCAGCTTCAATGCGGTTGGGGAGCAAATCGTCAATTTTGATTTTAAGGTCAACCCAACATCATCGTTCCAAACTATAAAAGTTACCGCTACGGGAGCGGGCGAAAATGCGAGCAACGAGACCGAAATCGATGTGGAAAATCCAAATCCGGTAACCACCAAAAGTGAATTGTACACGCTCGACCCCAACGGGTCGCAGACCATCGCAATGGAAACTTTTGGCACATCGGGCACCAATACAGCGTTTATTGAATTCTCTACACTTCCGCCGATGGATTTTTCCAAACGGATGGATTACCTGCTACGCTATCCCCACGGATGCGTGGAGCAAACAACTTCCGCAGCATTTCCACAATTGTTCTTGGCAGATGTATTGGACATCACTTTTGATAAAAAGAAGAATATCGAGGAAAACATAAAAGCTGCCATTGACAGACTTGGCGACTTCCAAGTTCCCAATGGTGGATTGAGTTACTGGCCCGGTTATGGCAACGCCGATGATTGGGGAACCTCCTACGCAGGTCATTTTATGCTGGAAGCCAAACAGCAGGGGTATCAATTACCGTTGACCTTCTTGAGCAATTGGCTGCGCTATCAGAAAAATGCCGCACGCCAATGGAGCAACCAGAGCACCTATTACAACGATGATGTTTCACAGGCGTACCGATTGTACACCTTGGCCTTGGCCCAACAGCCCGAACTGGCCGCAATGAACCGTTTACGGGAAACCGCAAACCTCAGCAACGAGGCCAAATGGAGATTGGCGGCTGCTTATGCCTTGGTCGGGAAAAAAGAGGTGGCTGAGGCCATCGCCCAAAAGGCAAACATCAACTTTAAGCCCAATAACTACAATTACAGAACCTATGGTTCGGTATTCAGAAACCGTGCGATGGCCTTGGAGACTATGGTGATTTTGGGTGACACGCAACAAAGGGAACTGGCCGTTTCCTTGGCCAAAAATCTATCATCCCAGCAATGGTACAGCACCCAAGAAACAGCTTTTGCACTCTTGGCAATGTCCAAAATGGTTATGAAGAATGGAGGAAGGTCCATCGACCTTACTTTTACCAACAATGGTAAGGACATTAATGTCAAAACTGATAGGGCTATAGCACAGCGGGAACTTTCCGTGACTTCCTTTAAAGAGGAAATCGAACTGAAAAACAATCAAGGAAACATCATTTACGCGACCCTTACCCAAACTGGAAAATTACCCGTTGGCGAGGAGTTGGCACAGCAGCAAAACCTTAGGTTGTCCGTGAACTACCAAGATCCATTGGGCAATTCCGTCAATATAAATGAACTGAGGCAAGGAACAGAATTTGAAGCAAAAGTGACCGTTTTCAACAGTTCCGACGATTATATCGACAATGTGGCACTGACCCATATCGTACCCAGCGGATGGGAGATTGTGGATACCTCTTTTGTAAGCGGGGACGATGAAAATGCATCCAAAGCGGATTATGTGGACACTCGGGACGACCGAACCCATCTGTATTTTGATTTGGATGCGAAAAAATCCAAGACCTTTACCATTAAGTTGAATGCATCGTTCTTGGGCGATTATTATTTGCCCGGTGCCCAAGTCGAAGCGATGTATGACAACAACTACCAAGCTCGAAACAAAGGCCAATGGGTAAAAATAGTTCAGTAATGTTAATGAATGTTTGAGTTTTTCTCGCCAGTAAAAAAATATATTGTCAACCATAAAATCACGTTTGGTGTATTTTTCATCATTCTGATTTTATGGTTGTTTTGCCTGCCCAAAAACCTCTTCGAAGACCCAACATCAACGGTTGTCGACAGTTCCGAGGGTTCGCTGATCGGTGCACGTATTGCTGATGATGGCCAATGGCGGTTTCCTCAGATTGATTCTGTTCCCGAACGCTTCAAACAGAGTATTTTACTTTTTGAAGATGAGTATTTTTATCAGCATCCTGGCTTCAATCCCATTTCCATTATTAAAGCCATCGGGCATAATCTGACCAAGGAAACGCGGAGAGGCGGCAGTACCATCACACAACAGGTTATCCGCCTCAGCCGTAAAAACCAAAGCAGAACGTATTGGGAAAAGCTCATCGAAATATTTATGGCCACACGCTTGGAATTACGCCACTCCAAGGAAGATATATTGGAACTCTATGCTTCCCATACGCCCTACGGGGGCAATGTCGTAGGTTTGGAGACAGCTGCTTGGCGTTATTTTGGGATTCCTGCCCACGAACTGAGCTGGGGACAATCCGCTGCCTTGGCGGTATTGCCCAACGCACCTGCACTGATTTTCCCTGGAAGAAACGAACAAGCTTTTTTGGACAAACGGAACCGATTACTGAAAAAATTATGGGAGAAAAAAGTCATTGATGAAACCACCTACGGATTGGCCATAGCCGAACCGCTTCCACAAAAACCTTTTCCCCTGCCCGATGTGGCACCTCATCTTACCGAGCGTATCCGAAACGAACATCCGGGCGAACGTGTGACCACTTCGATTCAAAGACCCTTACAGCAACGATTGAATCTTTTGGCAGAACGACATTATCGGCAATTGCAAAGCAACGAGATACACAACTTGGCCATTTTAGTGCTTGATGTGGAAACCCGAAAAGTTTTGGGATATGTAGGGAATTCTCCTTCGGATGAAACACACGCCAACTATGTGGACATCATCACAAAAAAAAGAAGCACAGGCAGCACGTTGAAGCCTTTCCTATTTGCTTCATTGTTGGACGAAGGTCAATTGCTGCCCCACAGCTTAGTGGAGGATGTTCCAACGGTAATCAACGGATACAACCCTCAAAATTTTAATTTGAAACACGTAGGTGCCGTGCCTGCCAGCAAAGCATTATCCCGCTCGTTGAATGTCCCTGCCGTCCGCTTGTTGCGGGAATATGGACTTCAAAAGTTTTACAACAAGCTCCACAAAATGAAGATGGAATCGTTGGACAAGCCTTCATCCTATTATGGGCTATCATTGATTCTTGGTGGCGCGGAAAGTTCCCTTTGGGAAGTGACTTCGACCTATGCCGCTATGGCCTCCAGTCTGAATTATTTTTTGACCCATTCCAGCACTTACAGAAAACAAGAGTTTACGGAAGCCACCTATTTGCAAAATGAGTCGAAGGATTTTGGAGAAGAACAGTTTGACCCCTTGGTTTTGGGTGCAGGAGCCATTTACAGTACTTTTCAATCGATGTATGAGGTCAACCGACCTGAAGGTGACGAAAATTGGCAGTTTTTTGATTCCTCCCAGCCCATTGCTTGGAAGACAGGAACCAGCTTTGGCTTTAAGGATGCTTGGGCCGTAGGGGTCACGCCAAAATACGCCATTGGGGTTTGGGCGGGCAATGCCGATGGCGAGGGCAGGCCTGGGCTTACCGGCATTACCGCCGCCGCTCCCTTACTATTTGATGTATTGGATGCATTGCCACAAAGCGGTTGGTTCCCAGAACCGTTTGATGATCTTGTTGAATTAGAGGTTTGTGCCCAAAGTGGATTTCGTGCTTCGGTGTATTGTGATGATTTCAAAAAGGAATGGGTGCCCACACACGGTACCCGAAGTGGACCTTGCCCTTACCATCAACAGGTGTTCCTGGATGCTTCAGAACGGTTTAGGGTGAATTCAGCTTGCTACCCTTTGGAAGATATGGTGGCCAAAAACTGGCTGGTACTTCCTCCCATTTTAGAACATTACTATGCATCATCCAACCCAAATTATAAGTCTTTGCCGCCTTATTTGGAAGGTTGTTCGGCTTTGGAAAACAATTTGATGGAATTCATCTATCCCAAAAGAAACGAAGCGGTACTTCTTCCGAAGGATTTGGGCAAGAAAACGTCAGAAATCATTCTAAAACTGGCGCACCAACAATCCAATGCCATTATTTATTGGTATTTGGATGAGACTTTTGTGGGCAAGACCCAGAATTTCCACGAACTCATTTTAAACATCGAGTCGGGCGAATATACGCTTACCGCATTTGACAATCAGGGCAACCGAATACAACAGTTGGTGGAAGTACGTTCCGCTTCGGGGGAATAAATTTTCTGCTGACAAACAACACACTTATTTTATTGACACAAAAGGAAATGCTAAAAAAGAACAATCAGTTTAAATCAAATCAACCTGTTGTGCCTTTCGATAAAATTTGTCATTTCGAGTGGATCTCACGAAGGCATTACTGAAATCTGTATCGAGAAAAGAATTTTTGTCCAAAAAAGTTCTCGATACGATTTTTCGTTCCTCAAAATCACTCGAACTGACACTTGGACCCAAGTTTTAGGGTCGAAGAAGTTCTTGGACACAAATTTATTTTCTCAAAACAATCAAACTGTAGTGAAATTGGATTCGCTTCGGGCGAATAATTACTTCTTCCTCATAAAAATGGTCATCGGAACTCCGGTAAAATCAAAATTCTCCCTGATTTTGTTCTCCAAAAATCGCTTGTAAGGATCCTTAACGTACTGGGGCAGGTTACAGAAAAACGCAAACTGCGGATATGGTGTAGGCAATTGTGTACAGAACTTGATTTTAACATACTTCCCTTTGGTTGCCGGAGGAGGTGTTTTTTCAATGATGGGAAGCATAATATCGTTCAACTTACGCGTTGGTATTTTTTTGGAACGGTTTTTATAAACATCTACGGCTGTTTCGATGGCCTTGTAGATCCGCTGTTTGTTCAAAACGGAAATGAAAAGAATCGGAACATCTTCAAAAGGCGATATTACTTCATGGATGGCCTTTGTGTATTCTTTTACGCTATTGGTCTCTTTTTCCACCAAATCCCATTTGTTCACCAAGATTACAATTCCCTTGTTATTGCGCTGGGCAAGCCAAAAAATGTTCTGCACCTGTCCATCAAAGCCCCTTGTGGCGTCCATCATCACAATACATACATCGCAATACTCAATGGCGCGAACGGAACGCATAACGGAATAAAACTCCAAATCTTCCTTCACTTTGGCTTTTCTACGGATACCTGCCGTGTCCACCAAATTGAATTCAAATCCAAACCGATTATATTTTGTATCGATACTATCGCGGGTAGTCCCTGCAATGTCGGTCACAATGTACCTGTCCTCTCCTATCAATGCATTGATAAAGGATGATTTTCCTGCGTTGGGCCGTCCCACTACGGCAAAACGTGGCAGTTCACTTTCTTCTTCTTTCTCATCCGGAAGTACCTCCACCAAAGCATCCAACAACTCCCCGGTACCACTACCATTGATACTGGAAAGCGTATAATATTCACCCAATCCCAAGGAGTAGAACTCAACGGCATCGGCCATACGTTGGGTATTATCTACCTTGTTCACGGCCAAAAAAGTAGGTTTATTGACCCTACGAAGCAATTTGGCGACATCTTCATCCATTCCTGTGACACCGGACTCCACATCCACCATAAATATGATGGCATCGGCCTCATCAATGGCCAATTCCACTTGTTTGTCGATCTCTTTTTCGAAAACATCGTCGCTACCCAAAACGTAACCACCGGTATCAATCACGGAAAACTCTTTGCCGTTCCAGTCACTTTTACCGTAATGACGGTCTCGCGTAACACCGCTTACGGCATCGACTATCGCCTCACGGCGCTGAATAAGTCGGTTGAAAAAAGTGGACTTCCCAACATTGGGTCTCCCTACAATGGCTACAATAGCTCCCATTAGGTTTAATTTTTGGCAAAAATACCATTTATTATGAAGAAAAAATGATACCTTTTTTCATCATTTTCAAATGATTATGAGCGACTTGACCAATGAGCTGGTTTTACGCCCCCGTTTTCGCCTTTCCCTCAAGGCCAATTTGGCAGAGTTGGAATCAGCTTTTGATGGGACAACGGCTCAACCATTTTTGATCAAAAGGTTGGACGAGCACATTTTTGTCAAGTTCAAAAGGGCGGAAACCACCTTTTGGACACCTCAACTGCACTTGGAACTTTCTTCCTTTGAGGAGGGCGTGAGCAACATACGAGGTGTATTTGGCCCCAACCCTACGCTTTGGACTTTTTTTATGTTTCTGCATTTTGGTGTGGGCACGCTTTTTATCATTTTGGGGATTTTTGCATATTCCAACTATTCCTTGGGCAAAGACATTACCTTTTTTATGGTAGGTATGTTCTTTTTAGTGCTGCTTTGGTTTTCGCTTTATGCTTTTGGTCGTTTAGGTAGGGCTAAAGGAAAAGGGCAGATGGAACAACTGAAACAACTTGTCCGAGACATTATTGCACCATTTGAACGAATCGAAAGTGAATCCTAACCGTTGTACCCAAAACGTCTGAGCTGTTGGGAGTTGCTGCGCCAGTTTTTGTTCACTTTTACATAGAGTTCGATGTGCACTTGCTTTGCAAAGAACTTTTCGAGGTCTTTACGGGCTTCCACCCCCACTTTTTTAATGGCTGCGCCCTTATGCCCAATAATGATTCCTTTTTGGGTATCGCGTTCCACCATAATCACAGAACGGATTCGGATAATGTCCTCATCTTCGAAAAACTCTTCGGTCTCCACCTCCACGGAATAGGGAATCTCCTTTTTGTAGTATAGCAAGATTTTTTCACGAATGGTCTCATTCACAAAAAAGCGTTCGGGCTTATCCGTAATTTGATCTTTTGGATAAAAAGGTGGTGCTTCGGGCAAAAGTTCCAAAATGCGGTTGAACACTTCGGTTACATTAAAGTTTTCCAAGGCGGATATGGGATGGATTTCTGCGCTGGGCAATTGCTCTTGCCAATATAGCATTTGTTCCTCCAGTATCTGCTGATCGGATTTATCAATTTTATTGAGAAGCAACAACACAGGAATCTTGCTGTTCTGTATTTTTTTGAAGAATGATTCATCTTTCAATGCCTTCTCTCCAATTTCCACCATATACAACAGCACATCGGCATCCTCAAAAGCGGATTTCACAAAATCCATCATGGAACTTTGCAGTTCGTAGGCGGGCTTTATGATGCCCGGGGTGTCGGACAAAATCAGTTGGAAATCATCGCCATTCACAATTCCCAAAATGCGGTGACGGGTTGTCTGTGCCTTGGAGGTGATAATGGACAATTTTTCGCCCACAAAGGCATTCATCAATGTGGATTTACCCACATTGGGGTTCCCGATAATATTTACAAATCCTGCTTTATGCGCCACCGTTCTTTCTTTTTTCAAAATATTGTTTGGATGCTGCGTTCACCTTTGGTGAAAGATACAACACAGCAATCATATTGGGTATTACCATCAATGCATATGATAGGTCAATCAGGTTTTTTACCAATTTTAAGGATGCCACTGCGGCAAAAACAATCATCACTATAAAAAATACATTGTACCACTTTCCGATTTTGGCATTCGTCAAAAATGACAAACTTTTCACACCATAATACGAATAGGTAAACAGGGTTGACAATGCAAATGCTGCCACGATGACCATCAAAAGTATATCTCCGATGCCATATAAGGTTGTTTCAAAGGCCGACATCGTCATTGTGATGCCACTTCCATCCTCAAGATAGGCCCCACTCAAAATAATGACCACTGCGGTAAAGGTACATACTAAAATGGTATCAATGAACGGGCCCAACATCGCCACTAATCCTTCTTTTGCGGGTTCGTCGTTTCGGGATTGTCCGTGGTACATGGGTGCACTACCCAAACCTGCTTCGTTGGAGAACATGGCCCTGCGCACCCCGACGATGACCAATCCCCAGAATCCGCCAGTGACCGCGGTGTCGAAATTCCAAGCTTCGACCAATATCATTTTTAGGGCTGGCCAAACTTCCCCTGCATGGCTAGCCATCACAAAAATGACCGCCAACAGATAAATTCCTACCATAAAAGGCACAATGGCAGAAGCTACTTTGGCAATTTTGTTCAGTCCGCCAAAAATTACGATAGATGTGATGATAGCCAGAAAAAAGCCTATTCCCAATTTCCAATTGTATTCACTAGTGGCCAAAAGGGTCTCGTGCGGTTGCACTACCCCCATAAAGGCCTCGGTAAATTGATTGGCGGTAAACACCCCCAAAAAACCAAACAATCCACAAATACTAAAAAATATGGCCATGGGTTTTGCCCATTTCCCCATTCCTTGTGTAATATAAAACATGGGCCCTCCTTGCATATGTCCATCAGAATCTGTTCCACGGTACATAATGGCCAAGCTCCCTGAATAAAATTTGATGCCCATGCCCAAGAGTGCGGTCATCCAAATCCAGAAGACAACGCCCGGTCCACCATCATGAATGGCAATGGCCACTCCTGATATGTTTCCCAATCCTACCGTTGCCGCTACTGCTGCCGATAATGCTTGAAACGAACTTACATCTCCCTTTGCGTTTTTATCATCATACTTGCCGGATACCACCGCTATGGCATGGCCAAAGTGTCGGAATGGTGCAAATTTGGAATAAAACGCCAAAAACAGTCCACCCCCAATAAGCAAGATGAACATAGGCCACTCGGTATAGGGCAAAAGGGAGGATATAAAATCGTTGATTGCGTCCATATGGTAAAAACGCCCAATTTATGGATTTTGAGCGGGATTGACGCTAGTGGGAAAGGAATATTAATTTTAGTTTGGAAATGATGCAAAAAGGGTTGTATATTTGCCGTCCACATCGCGGGGTAGAGCAGTAGGTAGCTCGTCGGGCTCATAACCCGAAGGTCGCTGGTTCGAGTCCAGTCCCCGCTACTAAGAGCAAAAAAAGCCGAGGAAAACTTCCTCGGCTTTTTTTATGCACCCGCTCAAAACCCTTTCTGCTATTGATGTTTCAAGGGTAAACTTTTATCGGGGCTTACCTACTTTAATAGTTTGTTAACAATTTTAACAACTTAAATTCATAAATTGTTAATACCTAATTCATCATCAATCAAAAATGAGACAATCTACCAACTATATTGTCTTACTGCTTCTATGGCTAAACGTAACGTTTGCCCATAGCCTTACCGTGAACAGCGGGTATGGTGGATTTCCAGCACCTACATCTGAAACTTTTAAAGATTCCTTGGATTGGGCGGACTACTATTTCAACATCCATAGGTTTGAGGAGGCTGTTCCCCTATACAAAAAGAACCTCGACGCTACCAATAAAGAAGATAAAATCCACATTTTAAAAAAACTTGCCCTCAGTAAAGCTGCATTGAACGAACCTGAAGCTTCAATTGATTACATATACGATTACTTTCATATTGATTTTCAACCCACTTTTTTACTACACGAAGATTTCGACGGCATTCGCCAAAACGAAGAGTTCAGTAAACTTTCGGGTACCGTTTTGCCAAAAATCAATGCTTGGTCCATATTTTATTTTTTTGTGTCGCTGATTGGGTTTTATGTCACATTCATGCTGATCATCAATAAAAAAATTGACAAGCAGGCCAGAAACCTTATCGCGACATTTGTCTTCATCCATTCCTTATTTATCTTGAACATATGTATCAACCAGACCAATTATGTCTTTGAGTTTCCGCATACCTACTTAATGTCCACCTGGTCATCATTTTTATATGGCCCATTGCTTTACCTCTATTTTAAAAGGGTATCAAAATCATCCGATTTAAATAAAACGGATTTGTGGCACTTGCTACCAACAGTAATTTTGACCATCTACCTGATATTTACAGTTTATGGTTTCTCCGGAACAGAAAAAATCAACCAAATGCTTCAAAGACTGGAAGAGGGTTTAAATCCGGGGGATTCAACTAAACTACTGCTAGTGGTTGCATTCAAATCCTTATCCTTGGCCGTCTATGCCCTTTTTGTGCACTTGATCTTGGGCAAGAACAAATCCGAACTGAGCAAGAAAACAAGAACTTGGCAAAAGAACATTTATTTAATACATGTAAGTTATGTGGTCGTCTACCTTATATATGGTGTGTACATTGTTACAGGCAACAATAGTGGAATTCTTTACCACGCACCCATTGTTCTTTTAAGTACGATGGTTTTATACGTGGGGTATGCGGCGAATGTTCAGCCCGATGTGTTCAGCGGACGTTACGCCTACACCAATCCTCTTTTTCCAAAATATGTAAAGTCCGGGCTAACGGATAGTTTGTCCCAAGAACTGAAACAGCAGTTGAGCGACCTGTTCCACAATGAAAAATTATACAGAAAAAGCGACATCAATTTGGACATGGTCGCCGAAAAATTGGATACCACCCGCCACAATGCCTCTCAACTCATCAACGAACACTTTAACATGAGCTTTCGTGAATTTGTAAATTCCCATCGTATTCAAGAAGCAAAGGAACTGCTTGCTCAAGAGAATGAACTGAACATAATAGATGTTGCCTACGAGGTCGGCTACAACAACAAGGTCTCTTTTAATAAAGCTTTTAAAAAAGATACCCACCTCACCCCCAGCGAATACCTCAATGCCCTAAAACAAGGGTAAACTCTTATCGGGAACACCTAAAAACATCTGTTTTCTGGTTAACTAGTAGTCATCAATCAAAAAATCATCAATCAATGAAACGACTACTAAAACAATTCGTTGTGAAGTATGTTGGAGGCCATGATCGGACTTTGGACCCAACGAACAGTCATGAAAAGTACAGAAAGTCCGGATTAACCGAGGAGGAAGCTGTTTTGATTCGAAGGAAAATCAAGGATGCCTTTGATCAGAACAAAATTTACAGGAACAACACCCTCTGTCTTGATGATCTATCCAATCATATTGAAGAAAACAGGTACAAGGTTTCACAGGTCATCAACACCTTCTTCTCCAAAAACTTTTATTCGTTCCTGAACGAATATAGAATTGAAGAAGCAAAGGACCTCTTGGTCACAGACCCCTCGCTCAGTGTAAAGGCCATTATGTACGAAGTTGGTTTTAACAGCAAAAACAGCTTTTACAGTGCCTTTAAGAAAATTACCGGGTACAGCCCCAACGATTACCGGACTGCCGTGAACACCAATTTCGATAGGCAACACGAAATTCAAATGGCGTAACAGCAGACTCTAAATCGTTTAGGGCTATCCCCACAAAACCTCTTGGACTTCCAAGAGGTTTTTTAATGGCTCATTATCAAATTGTTATAAAACACATCATTAATTGTTAAAAACGGTACTTCCCCAAGGGCTTCCCTTTTTTTGGGGTACTTGCCGTTTAAAAAGTACTTCTTCCATCACGCTAATAAGTTGATTTGTTATGCAATTGTAAAGGTAGGGCGGTGAGAGGCTCTACTTCTAAAAGACAAAATCCATTGAGTTTTGTTCACTTCCCAGAAGTATTATTTGAATTAGCTATCAATTTCCTAGCGCCGTCCGCCTTTCTCAGTTGCACTAACTCATTTCAAATTACTAACAAAACTTTATTCGTATGAAAGTAAAGAAACTGTTTGGGGCGCTGTTGGCCATTTGCCTATCGATTGCATTTGTCCACGCTCAAGAAAAAACGGTTACCGGTACGGTCACCGACCAAGACGGGGTTCCCTTGCCAGGGGTAAACATTGTTGTGAAAGGCACCGTTAAGGGTACTCAGTCCGATTTTGATGGCAATTATGTCATCGGGGCCACAGAAGGAGATGTGCTTGTATTTTCCTATTTGGGCCAGAGAACATTGGAGAGAAGTGTTGGTGCAGCAAGCACTTTGGATGTGCAAATGCAGGAAGACGCATCGCAACTGGAAGAAGTAGTGGTTACCGCGCAGGGTATTGTCCGTGAAAAACGCTCCTTGGGTTACTCCGTAACAACGGTGGAATCCGATAAGGTGGAATCCAGACCGGAAGCGGATGTGGCCAGGGTACTGAACGGCAAGGTCGCAGGGGTGAACATTACCTCCAACAACGGCATGTCCGGTTCGGGAACCAATATAATCATCAGGGGGTATTCTTCGGCAACACAGTCCAATCAACCTTTATTTATTGTTGATGGGATTCCGTTTGATTCAGGAACCAACACGCAGACCAACTTTTTGGACGGAAATACAGAATCCAGCCGATTCTTGGACCTTGACCCCAACAATATTGAAAGCGTAAGCGTACTGAAAGGGTTGAGCGCAACCGTACTGTACGGTAACCGAGGTAGAAATGGGGTAATCTTGATTACCACGAAAGGTTCCGCCTCCGGTGATGCCCCTTCCAAAACAGAAGTTTCCGTTACACAGTCCGTATTTATGTCCAATGCCGTGCTTCCAAAATTCCAGGATAATTATGGAAGTGGTTTCCACCAAGGATTCGGGTTCTTTTTTAGTAACTGGGGTCCTCGTTTTGACCGAACGGATGATGATGGCATAGCCACGGCGGCCCAATACATAAGAACTGGTCCAAACGGAGTGGCCCTTACCCGGCATCCGTTCAACTATATCGCAGACCCTACGTTAATTACCGGTTATGAAGATTTATTGGATGTGGAATATCCCTACCAGCCTTATAATGGGGTAGAAGAATTCTTCAGAACGGGATATGTGTACAGCACTTCCGTAAATGTTCGTGGTGGTTCAGAAAAAGTCAACTTCAACGCGAATTATGGACGTACGGAAGATATCGGGGTCACCCCGGGCAACAAATTGCTACGTAACAACTTCAGTCTCGGTGGAAACGCTGTATTATCCAACAACTTTACCGTGTCCGGGGTCTTCAATTTTGCCCGCACAGGCTACAAATCACCTCCAAACGCCGTGAGTACAGGTAGCGGTGCAGCTTTTAACGGTTCCGCTATATTTGGTGACGTACTCTACACGCCAAGAAACGTTGATTTGACAAACCTTCCCTTCCAAGCAGCGGATGGCCGAAGCTTGTACTATAGATCAGGTAACGATATTCAAAACCCATACTGGACCGTTGCCAACTCAAAGACCAGTCAAGAAACCGACCGATTTACAGGAAACGTTTCTATGAGCTATGCCTTGAACGATTGGATGAACCTGACTTACCGGGTAGGTCTGGATACGTATACCGAATTGAACTCATATGGGCAGAACAAAGGTGGTGTGGACGGCCCAACCCTGGGAATCCTGAGAACTACCTCCGTTCGAAACTCGATTTGGAACCACGATTTGATTCTTAGTGCCGAGAAAAGTCTTTCCGACAATTTGAACCTAACCGCTACGTTGGGCGCCAATAGCCGTAGGGACACCTATGCACAGGACGGTATAGAAAGCCAAGGACAATTGGTTTTTGGAGTACTTGAGCACTTTAACTTTACGACTCCATCCTCCATAAACTCCTTTTCTGCGACCGATTTAAATCAAAACTTTGAGGAAAACCTCGTAGGTATATATTTAGATGCAACTATATCCTATAAAGATTTGTTGTATTTCAACGTGGTAGGAAGAAACGACTGGTCGTCCACATTGGAAAGAGAGAACAACTCTTTGTTTTACCCGGGAGCCAGTTTATCATTCATCCCAACAACAGCATTTCCTGCATTGCAGGGAAATGTCCTGAACTATGCAAAACTTAGGGTGGGCTATGGCTCATCCGCAGGTTTCCCGACTCCGTTCAACACAAGGGACGTACTTACTTTGGGTTCTAGAACATTTGTGGACCTCAACGGCAATGTAGTTTCCGGAAACACAGTTTCCGATGTGTTGGGCAACCGCGATCTGTCCCCAGAAAGAGTACAGGAATTAGAGGTTGGTTTGGATACGCGACTTTTTAATAGGCTGAACCTTAATGTAAGCTTGTATCAAAAATCCACTACGGACCTGATCACCAACCGTACATTGGACAGTTCCACAGGTTTCCGTTCCACCTTTGTGAATATCGGAGAAGTAGAGACCAAGGGGTTAGAGGCCGATTACGACCTTACCATACTAAGGGAAAGCGAAGCAGGCATCGGTTTTAACCTTGCAGGGAACTTTACCGCCAGTGAAACCACGGTGACCGATTTGGCAGAGGGAACCAACAACATTTTGTTGACCTTCGCTGTTGCGGGTGAAGCTGCCAATTACGCCGTTGAAGGCAGACCATTTGGGGTATTGCTCGGCAGCACCATCCAACGAGATGACAACGGCAACAAAGTGGTAGGCCCAAATGGCAGGTATCTGGTGGACAACAACATCACTGAAATCGGTGATCCAAACCCAGACTGGACCACTGCAATGATTCCCACCATCAGCTTTAAGAACTTTACACTTTCCGCCAACTTACAATATCGCCATGGTGGAGATGTGTATTCGGTAACGACGGCAGGTTTGATTGGCCGTGGTGTTGTTGACCCTGACAATCCAATTGATAGGGAATCCAACTACATACTTCCAGGCGTTTTTGCAGATGGAAGCCCGAACAATGTGGCCATTACCGCAACAGAATTTGGATTCAATACCTTTTTCAGCGGTGGCATAAACGAAGTAAATGTGTTTGATGGCACCACCATCAGGTTGCAAGAAGCTTCTTTGGGATATTCCATTCCAAAAAAGATGCTGGAAAAAACACCGTTCGGAAGCCTATCGTTAACACTGTCCGGTTCCAACTTATGGTACAAGGCCGTGAACTTCCCCGATAACGTCCGATACGACACCAACTCCTCCAGTACAGGTGTTGGCAATGGTCAAGGGATTGATTTCTTCACCGGGCCATCCACCAGAAGATATGGTCTTACCGTAAGGGCATCATTTTAATAGCAGCTAACAAGAATCAGAAATATTATGAAAAAAATATCAAATATACTAAGTCTCATAATCGCTGCGATGACAGTTACGTTGGGCTGCGAGAGCACTACTTTGGATGTGGTGGAGAGCCCCAACGCATTAAATCCGTCGCAGGCGAGCGTTGATTTCTTTTTGAATCAGATACAATTAATGACGGCCCAGATCCATTCCGGGGAGGAAGGCCGTGCCGAAAATGGCCTGAGCCAGTTTGGAATGGAACCTGTAAGAATACAGCATGGTTTTGGGCCTACCTATCGCGAAAGCTATGATCCATCAGATTTTGATAGGGTTTGGGACAATGTTTATGCCAGGGCGTTGATAGACATTAGAACCATGAACCCATTGGCCGAAGAAGCAGGTCAATTCACGCACATCGCCATTGGCCAGATATTGGAAGCATACATTATGATGTCCATGGTGGATTTCTTTGGTGATGTACCCTATTCGGAAGCCGCAATGGGCGGCGAAGGAATCTTAAATCCAACTGTGGATTCAGGTGCTTCCATTTATCAAGCGGCAGACCAATTGCTCGTAGATGCCATTGCCAATCTGAACAAAGATGAAACCTCCCTCCCATCGGATGATCTATTCTACAACGCCAACGAAGGTCAATGGAGAAAAGTGGCCAATACCATGCGCTTGAAGCTATATCTTCAGACCCGTTTGGCATCTGCCGAAGGGTTTGGGGCCTCCGTCTCCACTTCACGTATCAATGAATTGATCGCCGGCAACCAACTGATCTTGGATCCCGCCGACGACTTTTTCTTTCAATGGGGCACCAACAATGCTTCACCAGATAGTAGACATCCTTATTTTGATGCCAATTACGACGGCGCAGGTCCAAGTTCAGATTTTTATACCTGCAACTATTACATGGATTTAATGGCCAATCAATATGGCGAACCAGACCCACGTATCCGTTACTATTTCTACAGACAACAAGAAGACTTTTCTGGTGCGGATGTGGTCACCAAAGAATGTGTTACCGAAATATCACTTCCTGCATGGTGGGACCCATCACAGCCCTATTGTTTGGTTCCGGCAACCAACGGCTTAAGCGGATATTGGGGAAGAAACCATTTGGATGATGACGGTATTCCACCAGATGATGCCTTTAGAACGCTGCACGGAACATACCCAGTTGGCGGACCGTTCGATGACAACTCTTTTAGAAATGTATCCGGTTCCGGAGCAGTGAACGAGGGGCTCGTAGGTGCGGGAATATCCCCCATTTTGATGTCCTCCTATACCTATTTTATGTTGGCAGAAGCATCATTGACATTGAACACTACCGGAAGTGCAAGAGATTATCTGGAAACAGGTATTAGGCAATCCATTGGCACCGTTATGGACTTTGGAGCTTCTTTGGCGGATGGTTCAGGATTTGTTCCGACCTCGACAGCCGTCGACAATCACGTTGCAGAAATATTGGCAGCCTATGATGCCGGAAACGACACCGACAAACTTCGTATCATCGTGGAACAATACTTTATTGCTTTGTGGTGCAATGGGATAGAAGCCTACAACACATATAGAAGAACAGGTCAGCCGGATAACTTGACACCTGCCTTTACCACCAACGACCCGGGGCCTTTCCTAAGATCTATGTGGTATTCGCAGACCGCTGCGGACAGCAACACGAACATTACACAGAAAAGTGCACCGAGCACTCCGGTGTTCTGGGACACCAACCCTGATGGATTCGTTGATTGATTTAATTCTAAAAACAATACTTATGAAAAGTAACTTAAAATATATACTTGGTCTTTCACTATTGATTTTGGGAATAGCGGCCTGTGAAGACGAGGACAAAAATCCACTCAACGTGTTTGAACTGGAAGATTCGGCCGCGCCCTATGTAAGGATAAAGTTGGACGAAACCATTATTGCCAAAGGTGATCTGGCCAGTTCCACTTTTACTGGAACAGTAGACGACCCCAGCGACAATGTTGCCTCGTGGGAGTTGAGCGTAACTTTGGAATCTGGCGGAATAGCATCCGACACCGTGCCATTGGCAACGGTAACGGAATTTCCAAGCGATCTTTCCATACCGTACACCGATATTGCCAGTGCATTGGGTATCACCGTGGATGATATCTCTGGAGGGGACTTTATCCGGTTTTTGGGAAAATCCACAGGAACTGACGGTACAGTGACCACTGTCGCCAATTATAGTGCGACCCTCACAGGGCAACCAGAGCAATTACAGGCGTTCAACTTTATTGTCCTTGTAAAGTGTTCTCCCATTTCAGGGACGACGGTGCCCGGAACTTGGGTCATAGAAATGCAGGACCTCTTTGGTGACGGTTGGGACGGTGCCTTTGTAACCTTTGAGATTGATGGGGTCGCCACAGACTACACATTTACAGCTGGAGAAGCAGCTACCTTTAATATCAATGTGCCCGAGGGAACCACTAGTTTGGTAGTTTCATATACCAGTGGTGCTTTTGAAGAAGAACACGTGTACACCGTTGAAACACCCGACGGTGAGGTTTTGGGCCCTTTTGGCCCCAACCCATCTCCGTGTATCAATTGATTTTTTACATATTTGTTCAAGAAAGGGACTCGCTTCATTTGGAGCGGGTCTTTTTTTCGTAAAATAGGTGCTTATGCATCGGGAAGGGTACTTGTGGTTGAGGGTTTCCGAGAAAATACCGGTATTGCCCTAATTTGGCAACAGATTAATTAACACACAAAAACAGCCTTGAACCCAAAATATCCTTTCAAAAGTATTTGTTTCATTTTTTGAATGTATTTGAATTAGTCCAAACTTCAAGGCTGTTTATTTTTCAGGATAATCCATTATATAATTAAGCCAATATCCTTGCTTAGGAATTAAGTCATTCCAGTTACCTTTGTCCCCTTAATAAAATAAGCTTGGACAAGACTTCACGATCAACCAATAAAAAAGCACTTTTATCTCTCGCCATAGGCGGTTTTGGTATCGGTTTAACGGAATTTGTAATCATGGGAATTCTTCCCAATATTGCCGGTTCTCTTGATATTTCCATTCCAAAAGCGGGACATTTTATTGCCATCTATGCCCTTGGAGTAGTTATAGGGGCGCCCGTAATGGCCCGTATCACAAACAATCTCAACCCAAAAAAAACCCTGCTTTTTTTAATGGTCTGGTTTACCATATTCAACACGTTGTCCGCATTTTCCGGTAATTATTGGGTAATGATGTTGTTTCGTTTTCTTTCTGGAATGCCCCACGGAGCATTTTTTGGCATTGGTGCTGTGGTTTCCGGTTATTTGGCCAAACCGGGCAAAGCTGCTCAGGCCATGGCCGTAATGTTTTCCGGTTTGACGGTTGCCAATATTATAGGAGTGCCCTTGGGCACCTATATTGGGCAGGAACTACATTGGAGCTATTCTTTTATGTTGGTAGGTGTTGCCGGTATCGCCACTTTTTGCAGCCTTTATTTTTGGATGCCAAAAGAGGGGCTGGATGAGGCCGACAACTCGGACTCCAATAGTCCATCACCAGGATTGAAGAACAAAAAATTATGGGCCCTTATCGCCTTGACCACAGTGGGAACGGGTGGCTTTTTTGCTTGGTACAGCTATATTGCCCCCTTGGTGATCAACGTGACCCAACTTCCCGAAGCAAACGTTGGATACGTTATGATCGTGGCAGGCTTCGGAATGTTTTTTGGAAATTTTTTAGGGGCGAGAATGGTGGAAACTTTCAATCCCGTAAAATCCGTGGTCATCAGTATGCTGAGCATGACCGTCATCCTTATTTTCAACTTCATTTTCGCCAGCAATGACATCGCCATATACGTTCTGAGCTTCCTCGTTGGGGTAATCACATTCACCATTTCTGCCCCGATTCAAATAGCCATCATAAAAGCAGCAAAAGGGGCCGAAAAATTAGGCTCATCCATGAACCAAAGTGCCTTTAACATGGGAAATGCCTCGGGTGCCTATTTTGGTGGCCTGCCCATGGTTTTTGGACTTGGATTTAATTATGCAAGCGTTGTAGGTGCCATATTGGCCTGTATAGGAGGGGCAATAGGCATTACAATTCTTTACTTGGAAAAACTCTCAAAAAGAAAAAAGAGTAATAGTTTTACAACGTGATCCGTATTTTACGAAATAGTACTTTCCCAAAGATATTTTGGGGTTTGATGAGTGTTTACTTATTGAACATCAGTGTGGACTCACCTGACCGGTACCCTGATTATATTCCCGAAAATCTATCCATCAACGAGCAAGAAAGCATTATTGAGATTTTGGTGGAAAAGGTGCTAGGTTATGGAGATGTTTTTAAGGAATATGACGATCCCGATAAAGAAGACCATAACAGCGGTTCCAGTCTTAAAATAAAGCTTACCGTACATCAATCCGACCATTACTATTCCCGGAACCATCTGTTGATGAGCAAAAAGAAAAAGTTTCCGGATAAGAATCTTTATTTCCCTCACATGTATCCGCAAAAGGATACGCCCCCTCCCGAAGTATGATTTGATTTCCTTGCTAAACCCGTCCTTTTTAACCATAAGGTTCGGGCAATTCAACATTCAAATAAAACAAATCAAAATACATGAAAAACATCATAAATAAAATGATGCCGATATTTCTATTGGTATCATCCACAATATCTTTTGCCCAAATTAGCAACACACAAAAAGACAGCCTGTACATTGTTCAAATTGAAGAAAAAAAGGAGCCTTCCAAAGTACTGCATGCGGAACCCTTATATATTGACCTGATCCGTGACCTTGGTGCTAGAAAGGGCGAAAAGGAATGGAATCTTGGATTGGGCCTTACCGACGAGCTCACTTTTGATTCTTACGAAGCCCTTATCGAGTACGAATGGGCCCCAATGGATAGATTAGGGCTTGAGGTAGAGCTACCCTTCACTTTTTATTCAACCTTGGCGAACAATGGTGGGGCCGCAACACCTTCCAACCGATTGAACAGTATTAAAATAGCGACCCAATGGTCGTTCTTTGTGAATGAGCGAATGGCCACCTCCATGGCAATTGGGTATATCAATGAGTTCGAACTATCGGATTTTAGAAATTTTGGCAAGCCATTGATTTCTGGAAATGCGTACAACCCATTCTTGGTAGTTGCCAAACGCTGGGGCAACAATTTCCACTCCTTGATATACACGGGCCCTATGATCGGACACGAATTTGAAAGCGGCGAAGTACACACATCGTACGATGTAAACACCAGTTTTCACTATATGATTCCCGGTACTCGCAACTTTATTGGGGTGGAGTTCAACAAAACTTGGCAACATAGCGATTTTGATATGACCATGCGCCCCCAAATGCGATTGGGAATCGCCGACAATTTAATGATAGGTATTGTTGCCGGTATTCCCATAAGTAGGGAGAATGAGCGTTTTAGTTCGTTTTTGCGACTTATTTGGGAGCCCAAACATAAGTAGTTTTGTGTTTTTCACTAAAAACAAGGGGCTTTTTATGGCAAGCCCCTTGTTTTATATGGAGAGATAAAAAGTGAGTTTTAATTATAGTACTTACCTTTATATTTAAATGTTTTGATGCTTAATTAAATCAGTTCCGTTTGAGACTCCTTATCGCTTTTTGCTTATTTCTATTTTCCTCAACGCTATTTGGTCAGGAACTGCCTCCTATTAAAAATTATACCCCCAAGGAATATAATGGTGAATTCCAAAATTGGGCCATCACACAATCTCCTTCAAAAAACATATATGTGGCCAATCACACCAGCCTTTTGGAGTTTGATGGGAGCAAGTGGCATCAATATAAGCTCCCCACCTCACCCATAATACGATCGGTAAAGGCCGTTGGGGATAAAATTTACACGGGGTCTTATCGTGAATTTGGTTTTTGGACCAAAAATCCTGATGGGGAACTGGCCTACACTTCCTTATCCCAGAAAATGGAAACTTCTATTACGGAAGATGAAGAGTTTTGGGAAATCGTCACCCTGGACCAGTGGGTCCTGTTCCAATCACTGGACAGAATCTACATCTATGATAAAGTCGAGGATAGTTTTAAGATCATAGAAGCGAAATCGGACAAGGCGAACATGGGCATTGTAAACAACAATGTTTACTTTCAAATTGCCAGAGAAGGCTTGTTCACCATCCAAAATGGGGAACCAGAATTGGTAAGCAACGACCCTGTATTTACCAAAGAACCTATTGTTGGGCTGTACGGTGTTGGAAATGACCTGTTGATCCTTACCGAAAGTTCCCGCTTTTACCGATACGATTTAGAGACCGTTACGCCCTGGGAAACCGCATTGGATGATTTGAACATTAAGCTCTATAGCAGCATCCGACTTAATGATAGTTCTTTTGTCGTGGGCAGCATTTCCAATGGTTTCTATCACCTCTCCCCGGATGGCGAGACCATCATACAAAACATAGACCAAGAAAAAGGGCTGAACAACAATACGGTTCTATCCCTTTTTGAAGATGCCGAGAACAACTTATGGCTTGGACTTGACAACGGGGTGGCTACGGTAAACCTCTACTCCCCTTTTAACGAGTACGTGGACAAATTGGGCAACCTTGGTCTGGTATATGCCGCATTGAACCATGAAGGACACTTATATTTGGGCACCAATCAAGGCTTGTTTTACCGTAAGACCGCTTCACAGGACAATTTTAAATTAATAAACGGTACTGAGGGACAGGTTTGGAACCTTCAACTTTTGGATTCCACTATCTTCTGCGGACACAACAATGGCACCTTTATTATTGAGGAAAACAGGGCCGAACTTATTTCGGATTATCCCGGGACTTGGGGCGTAAAACCAATAGATGCCAATGACAACCTTTTGTTACAGGGAAATTATAATGGTTTGAGCATTCTTGAAAAAGTAGAGGGTTCTTGGAAATTCCGGAATGCCATCGATGGTTTTACCATTTCCAGTCGTTTTTTTGAAACGGACTCCCTCCAAGTGGTCGTGGACCATGAAAAAAAGGGATTATACTTTATCGAGTTGAATCCAAACTTTAGAGAGGTAAAACAAGTAACCAATGTAGAACGTATCGGTCACAGTTCGAACATTTTTAGTTTTCAGGATGAACTTTATTATAAAACGAATGCCGGTATCTACAACATTGACGAAAAAAATAACATTAGGCTGGACAGCACCATGACCCAAATGATTTTTAACGAGACTGATGCACAGGTCAGCATCATTATTCCAGAGAACTCTGAACAACGGCTTTGGTTTTTCACAAAATACGGACTCCAATATGTTACCCAAAGTACCCTTAGCAACAAACTGAGCTCTTCCCATATTTCCATTCCCAGGGACATTCGTGCCAATTTTGGGGTTTCGGGGTTTGAGAACATCTCAAAAATATCCGATTTCAAATATTTGATAGGGAGTTCCAACGGATTTGTCTCTCTGGACCTTACCAAAGTAGAACCTTCCAAACAAGAGGTACAGATAAATTCCGTTTATTACGGCGATTACCAAGAGCTGGATCTTAAAGCTCCAAAGGACAAAAAAGGATCATTTGAATATATCAACAACAATATTAGAATCGAGTACAGTGTACCGGAGTTTGATAAATATACCGAAGTCCGGTACCAGTATAAAATGGAGAACCTGTACAAAGGCTGGAGCGAATGGTCCCAAAACACGGACGTTACCTTCAAAAACCTCTCCTTCGGAGATTATACCTTTACCGTTAGGGCAATGGTGGGGAGCAACCTGAGTGAAAATACCGTTTCTTACAGTTTTACCATATTGCGCCCATGGTACCTATCCAACCTTGCGCTTTTGGTATACATAGTTGCCATCGCTTTGGTGTTTGTTCTGGTGCACAGACTTTATAATAATTACTATCGAAAAAAGCAGGAATCACTGATCAAACGGAACCGTAAAGAACTGGAACGAAGGGAACTGGAAAAAAAAGAACGTATTGCCCAAATACAGACGGAGAAACTTCAAAATGAGATTGACAATAAGAACCGTGAACTCGCCATTTCCACTATGAGCTTGGTCAAAAAAAATAAGTTTCTCTCATCCCTAAAATCTCAACTTAAGGAAGTACCCAACAAGGATAGGAACATTAAATCCGTAATCAGGGAAATAGACCAGAACATAAACAGCGAAGATGATTGGAAGTTTTTTGAAGACGCGTTCAACAATGCGGACAAGGACTTTTTAAAGCGGATCAAGAGTAAACACGATAGTCTAACCAATAACGATTTGAGATTGTGCGCCTATTTAAGATTAAACCTTTCCTCCAAGGAAATTGCACCATTGCTCAACATTTCCGTAAAAAGTGTGGAAATGAAGCGCTACAGGCTCCGTAAAAAATTCGACCTGCCCCATCAGGACAACCTCACAGATTATATTTTGAACTTTTAAACAGCTCTACTTTTACACACCATTCCTCTACAAATCTTAAAATTACCCCTACAATAACTCTACATTTTCACAAATCACCTCAAATTCAGCGATTTGCTAGGCAGCATAATGATGGGCTTATTTTTTCCAAATCCTCATATTTCAAGGGGTTTAAATAGCAAAACATCAATTTTTTCCCTGTAAAATTGACGATGTAGGTTTTTTATAGAGGTAGCTCCTTTGTTAAGAAGACGTTAAGCGATCTACATTTACGTCAAACTAAATTTACTCAAAAATGAGATATGGAATCTTAACATGGATAGTGCTTTTGTGCACCGTCTATGGTTATTCACAAACTAAAACCGTAACAGGTACGGTATCCGACAACATGGGACCCATGCCGGGTGTAAACGTACTTGTAAAGGGAACGACCAATGGGGTCGTTACCGATTTCGATGGTGAATTCACCATTGACGATGTTTCCAATGATGACACCCTAGTGTTCAGCTACATTGGGTTTGTATCGCAAGAAGTGCCGGTTGGCGCACAAACTGAAATCAACATTACACTGAGCGAGGATACACAATCCTTGGAAGAAGTAATTGTTGTAGGTTATGGTACCCAAAAGAAAAGTAACGTTATCGGCTCCGTGACCAGTGTGGAGGTGGATGAAGCAACCAACGTGCCCACCACGAACGTTTCCGAAATGCTGCGGGGTAGAGCCGCTGGTGTACAGGTAAATCTTGGTGATGCACGACCCGGGGGAAGCTCCAACATTATAATCAGGGGTAACGTATCCGTTGATGGAGGAAACTCTCCATTAATTATTGTGGACGGTCTCCCTTTTGACGACCTTAATGATGTGGCACCAGACGATATTGCCAATATCGAGATTCTTAAAGATGCATCCTCAACCGCCATTTATGGGTCCAGAGCATCCAATGGTGTAATCTTGGTAACGACCAAAAGAGGTAAAGCAGGCAAAGCTACTATTGACTACCATGGTTATACCACCGTACAAACACTGACCAAAAATTTCAATCAATATACCGGTTCCCAATTTATAGACCTAAGAAGGGAGGCCAACAGGAACAGGTTCACTGGCGATTATTTGAGCGATGAGAACATCTTTACACCTTTTGAACTAGAGGCCATTGAGAACCAGAACTTCGTGGATTGGGAAGATTTGGTACTCAGGGATGCAGTGATTCAGAGCCACGCGCTAAGCTTTTCCGCTGGTAGCGAAAAAACCAAGATTTTTTCCAGCGTCAACTATTTTTCACAAGAAGGTATTATTCCAAATTCAGGTTTTGACAGAGGCACATTCAAACTAAACTTAGAACAAAAAATATCTGATAAATTAACGTTCCTTGGAATCATCAATTATCAGAACGCAAAACAGGACCGCGAAACAGGAGGAATAAACTTTACCACAATAACACCACTTGCGCAGCCCTATACTGCGGATGGTGAGCTACAGAAGTTTTATCTGGGGCCATCGAACACATCTGTAAACCCCTTGTGGGACCAGAGAGAATCTGTAGATGAGACCAAAATCAACCTTACGGATGTCAACTTGAGCCTTATCTACGATATAGCACCCAACCTAAGTTACACGCTAAAAACCTTCTTAAGGAACAGGAACACCAACAGAGGTATATATCGCACATCATTGCACTCCGCAGGTGATGAAGGCTATAATGGATTGGGAATATTGTCCAACACCTTGTTCAAACAAGTGCTTGTGGAAAACATCCTAAACTACACCCCTCAAATCAACGATAAGCACAGTCTTGATTTGACAGCCGTACAGGCATTCGATGAACGCCGTAACGAATATACACAACTGGATAAATCCGGATTCAACAACGATGCCCTTGGTTTCAATGGCAACGCCACCGAACTTTTGAACAGCGTTAGGGATGTTTCCCAACGTAGGCTCCTTTCTTTCTTGGGAAGGGTGAGATATGGTTATATGGACAAATACCTTTTAGAAGCAACCGCACGTGCGGATGGTGCCTCGGTATTTGCCAAAAACAACAAATGGGGCTTCTTCCCTGCAGCATCCCTAGCATGGAAAATGCACATGGAACCCTTTATGCAAGATATGGATGCCATCAACGAAATGAAGCTTAGGGTAAGCTACGGTACTACAGGCAACCAAGGAATCAACCCTTTAGAATCTTTGGGTGTTTCCGATAATTTACCTTATATATTTGTAACAGATACAGGCGAATCTGAGACAGTAGCAGGTGGTACTGCTTCCGCAAGATTGCCCAATCCTGAACTAAAATGGGAGACCACGACCACATTGAACGCCGGTGTGGATTTTAGGTTGTTCAACAACCTTTTCCAAGGAACTTTTGAATATTACAAAGCCAACACGAAAGACCTTTTATTGGACAGAGTGATAGCCGGGTCTACAGGTTACGATATCATTAGATTTAATACTGGTGAAATACAGAACCAAGGTATTGAAGCGTCCTTGACCTCTAATATTATCCGAAAAGAAGATTTTAGTTGGTCTTTGGGCCTTGTTTTCTCCAGAAACAGAAATGAGGTAATCTCCTTAACAGGAGAGCTTGATGATCAAGGTAATCCCATCGATATAACCGATGCCAATTCAGGAAGACGTTTATCGGTAGGACAGTCCATCAACAATATCTGGTTGCCAAAATATGATGGCATTTACCAAGAAGGCGATGACATTGCCGGTTCCGGAAACCCATTGGCCCAGCCAGGTGATGTTCGCGTGGTGGATCAGGACGGCAATGGACAGATAGACAATCGCGATAACGTGTTCACAAATACCGATCCCGATTGGTACGGTTCCATCACCAATACCATCACTTACAAAAACTTTGACCTGTTTGCCGATATCTACATAGTACAAAACGCAACAAGGTTAAATCCCGTCCTTGCCAACGGAGAGCTTTGGAAAGGGGCCATAAACGGTATCAGGACCAAATATTACACCCCAGAATATCCATCGACAGAATATCCAAGGCCAAAACCCGACACGCACTTGCACCTGTTCCCTTTTGCCGTAAGGGATGCATCCTATGTGAGATTACGCACCCTTACATTGGGCTACAACATTCCTAGGGATACTTTCTCCAAGCTTGGATTGCAGAGTGCCAAGATATACCTAACGGGAACCAACCTGTTCACCTTTACCGATTTTAAATCGTACAGCCCGGAACAAACACCATTGGATGCAGACGACCCGAATAGATCGGCTTTCCCAGAGACCAGAAACATAACCGTGGGTGTAAAATTAGGATTCTAAAAAAATTGTCATGAAAAATATATTTCAACATTTAATATCACAAAAAGTACTGGTAGTATTAATTGCCATTACCACACTAACCTCTTGCGAAAAAGATTTTTTAGAAGATAAACTTTTATCTGAAGATTCAGTTGAGTTTCTTTACTCCACACCAGAGGGATTGGAAAATGCCGTTGTAGGCCTGTACACGCTCAACAGGAACCTATACCAAGATTTAAGTTTGAACGGAACCTATCCACTTATCCCACAGGCAAAAAGTGATTTGGGCGTAGGCATCACCGGAGAGGTTTCCCTGTACAGCCGTTTGTTGTGGGGAGCCAGCTTAGGTGATTTCGGTACCACCTCGGGCATCAATGCCTACTGGGTCAACTACTATAAAATAGTAGACAGGGCCAATGCCGTGATCCAAGGCGCCGAAAATTTGGAAGATATTGAAGAAGGTAGAAAAAACCAGATTCTTGCCGAGGCCAAATGTATGCGAGCACATGCCTACTTCACTTTGTACCGACTTTTCAACAACATTTTTATTACCACCGAGCCCACTACGCCCCAAAATGCGTTTGATGTACCCCAGGACAAATCCTCCGAAGAAGAAATCTTTTCACTTCTACGTTCCGATTTGGACTTCGCCATCGCAAACTTGGACTACGCCACCCCTCAATTTGGACGTTGGGCCCAAGGCGCGGCAAGACACCTGAGAGCCAAAGTGGCCATGTGGGAGAACGATTGGACCGAAGCAGCCGCTCAGACTGATGCCATCATCACAAGTGGCAGTCATAGTTTGACCGAGACCACGGCGGAAGTTTTTGCCGGAGAACTTGATCATTCCGAGACCCTATTTGCCATCAATTTTGAAAGACAAACTATCGGAGGTGGAAATCCCCACATCATGAACTGGAACATGGTATCGTCCTATGCGGATGCCCCAGGTTTGATTCAGTCCGTGGAAAATGGTGGCGCCGGAGCTGGATTTATTTCCTTGAACCAATACACCATCGACCTGCTCAATGAAGATCCCAACGATACCAGAAAAAATGGCACCTACTATATTTTCGAATATCTCTACAACGATGAGACCGCAGTACCTGCCGGAAGTGAATTGGGCGACCCATTGGACCTCTACGAGAACAGCGAGGACGATCAGAACGAGTTTATGCTCTACTACAGAAGGCAAAACCCTGGGATCATCAAGTTCCTCGATGAGACCGTAGAGCCTACCGATAGAAATCATTTTAAGAACATTATGATCTATCGTTTGGCAGAGACCTATTTAATCGGCGCCGAGGCCCATATGATGCTGAACAATTCCGCCAAGGCATTGGAATACCTTAATGCCGTGCGAACCAGAGCGAATACCGCTCCAGTTAACAGCATTGACCTGGAAACCATTTTGGAAGAACGGGCACGTGAACTTGCCTTCGAAGGGCAACGTTGGTTTACCCTGAAACGTACCGGATTGTTGTACGATTATCTTTTGGACCATATGAACAACGACAACATGAACGAATCCTATCCCGAAGGAAATCCAAAAGATATTCTTAGGGAATACATGCAGAATTGGCCCATACCACAACAACAAATGGACCTTTTGGGACCTAACTACCCACAAAACGATGGGTATAACTAAACCTGCACAAACTAGAATTAACTTATAACATTGAAAGATGAAAAAGCATAATAATAACATGGACAAATCCAGTTCCAGACTACCGTTAGTGGTTGTCCTATTGGCAATTGGAGTTTTGGGCACTATCATTTCTTGCGAAACGGAGGACGACATTCCGCCTCCTTCCGCCTATGTTCCGCCAACGCCGGAACCAGAGCCCGAACCAGGTGAAGACTGCACCTTTTCTACCATTGTTCCCGAATTGTCCGAAGGAATGGATTTTGAGTGCGGGGGACCTGAGGTAACCTTCTTTGGGGAAAAAGACGGTTCCTTTACTCTTGACTTTATAGAAAACCCGGACCCTTCGGGCATAAATACCTCGGAAACCGTGGTGGAATACACACAAACAGCCGATATAGAACCATGGGCAGGCTTCTTTTTTGATTTGGCCAGCAAAGTGGATTTCAATGAAATGCAGACCGTAAAAATTAAAGTGTATTCGCCCGCTGCGGACCAAATCGTGTTAATGAAGTTTGAGGACAAAACCGATAACTCCATTGCAAAAGAAGTTCAGGCGACCACAACCGTCGCAGGCGAATGGGAAGAACTTTCATTTGTTTTCTCGCCCAGTGATTCCGACAAATTCGATAGAATGATTCTGTTCTTTGACTTCAACGGAGAAAAGAGCGCCGAGACCACGCACTATTTTGACGACATCTTTATGAGCGAAGGCGGTGAAGTGGAAGAGCCCGTTGAAACGGGTGAACCTACCGCTCCCGCTCCCGACCCGACCATCGACCCAACAGAAGTGATCTCGTTGTTCAGCGATGTGTATACCAACGTTACAGTGGATACGTGGAGGACAGATTGGTCCAACGGAACTTTGGAGGACATCGAAATTGATGGAAATGCAGTCAAAAAGTACAGTGAGCTCAACTTTGTAGGAGTAGAAGCCACTTCCAGTCCAATTGATGCTTCTGGAATGACGCATTTTAGAACGGATATCTGGACAGGGGATGCTACGGAATTCAGAATAAAATTGGTGGATTTTGGAGCTGATGGTGCTTTCGATGGAGGTGACGATGTAGAGCACGAACTTGTGTTCGAAGCTCCCGCTCAGCAAGAATGGGTGACACTCGACATTCCGTTATCCGACTTTACCGGACTAACAACCAAAGAACATATTGCTCAATTAATTTTTGTTGGAGCTCCAACAGGCGCCAATACGGTTTTTGTGGACAACGTACTCTTTTATAACGATGCTGCACCGCTTGCTGCCGCGCCAACACCATCAGTTGACGAATCAAACGTAATATCGCTTTTCAGCAATACATATACCAATGTCGCTGTTGACACATGGAGGACTGATTGGTCCGATGCCACTCTTGAAGATATTCTGGTTGAGGGTGACGACGTGAAAAAATACAGCAATTTGAATTTTGTTGGCATTGAGACCGTGGCCTCACCAATCGATGCCACTAGCATGACTCATTTCCATACCAATATATGGACTGCTGATGCTACCCAGATTCGAATTAAACTGGTGGATTTTGGAGCTGATGGCGCCTATGATGGTGGTGATGATGTAGAACACGAGATTACGATCGAAAACCCCGAACAGGACACTTGGATTTCTCTGGACATTCCCCTTACGGATTTTACAGGTCTAACTACCAAGGGCCACATTGCACAATTAATCTATGCAGGTCAACCCGTTGGTTCTGCCACAATTTTTGTGGATAATGTATATTTCTATCAGGAGTAATTGAAAAACAAATCATAAATTGAATTGAGTTAGTTAATTAAGCAAACGGATGAGCTCCTTTCCCAAAAAGAAAGGGGCCAAATCCAACCAAGGTTTTCTATGAAAAACAAAGTATCCATATATCAAATAGTTAAAATGAGCATTTTCAATATCTCAATATTATCCCTTCTATTGACGATTTCTTGCAGTTCAGGAGATTCCGATTCCAATAGCGCACCCACCGATCTTAATGTCGTCATTTCAGTGGTAGGTTCAAACGACAATAATCCCGATGGTGATGGTTCCGGAACGGTGCAGATAACTGCTTCCGCCAACAATGCCGATAGGTACGCCTTCCGCTTTGGAACAGGAGACCAGATTGACAGCCAAACAGGTAGCATAGAGCATACGTTCCTTCAAACTGGGACCAATACCCATAACATCACTGTTTGGGCTTACGCTGAATCGGGCGAATTTATCAACGAGACCTATATCGTGGATGTTTACAAATCCGACGAGGCATTTGCCACCCTCGTTTTTTCTGATGAGTTTGACAATGAAGGAAGACCCGATGGGCAAAAATGGCACCATCAAATAATTCCCCCCAACAATGGCAGTTGGCACAATGATGAGCTCCAACACTATACCGACAGGGAGGATAACTCCTATGTAAACGAGGGAAGCTTAAAAATCAGGGCAGTTAAAGAGCAGTACTCGTACAATGGAAGCACAAAAGAATATACCTCGGCCAGATTGAACGCCAAGTTCGCCTTTACCTACGGACGTGTAGAAGTTAGGGCAAAACTCCCGAGCACAGCGGGCACATGGCCCGCCATTTGGACCTTGGGTGCCAATTCCAATGAAACGGGCAACTATTTTGGCGATCAATATGGAAATGTAGGTTGGCCTCTTTGCGGCGAAATCGATATTATGGAACAAACAGGCTGGGACAAAAACAGCACCATTTCACATTTTCATTGGGCAGATTTGAATACGGAAGTGTACAGTGATGAAGGCGGCGAAACAGCCGTTGCTGATGCATCATCGGAATACCACGTATATTCCATGGAGTGGGACAGCGAAAGCATCAAAACGTACGTGGACGACACTTTGGTATACGAATTCCAGAATGGTACCAACAAACCTTTCAACCACGAACATTACTTGCTTCTTAACATAGCAATAGGTGGAAATTTAGGTGGTGATGTACCGGCAAATTTTACCGAAGATATCTTTGAGATTGATTACGTAAGAATATATCAGTAAAACACAATTCCAGTGCAAAGGAGTTAGATACTGAACACTTCAATTTCAAGATTTTGGAAAAGTAACTTTAACTTATTCCAACCAACCAAAAGCCGGAGCAATGACTTCGGCTTTTTTTATTGGCCGAGTTCCTTTGCCTCAAAAGAGACCAACTCTTGGTTACTGAACCTTGCCGTGGCCTCGATGGGATTACAACATACTTCGCAATCCTCTACATAGGTTTGCTGGGGAACGGAACTATCCAATAAAAAGGAAATTTCCTCCCAACAGTAAGGACATTGAAAAAAGTGCTCGAACATCGTTTAGAAATCTACGTTGAGTAACTGACCACTGACCTGAAGCATTTGGATTTCCGCCAATTTTGCGTTGTACTTGGCCTGACTTTTAGCCAATTCGGCATTCAAAAGATTCAATTGGGCCTGCCGGAACTCTATGGAAGTCACCTGGCCAAGCTTGTATCGCTCATCGGTACGGGTAAAGTTGTTTTGGTTGGTCTGTAGGTTTTTCTCCTGAACTTGCAACACGTAGAGCGCATTGGTATAACTATCCCATGCATTGCGAATATCCCTTTCCACTTCCAACTGAATCTGTTTTTTTGCAATTTCCTGATTCTGATAGGCAATCTTGGCATTCTTGATACCGGTAATCGTGGTTCCCCCATCAAACAAGTTCCAGGTAAGGTTCACGGTCCCCGTTACCCCTGTAGAGGTGTTTTGCAAAGCAAAGGCCAATGGACTGTTGTTACTGGACTCGTTCCAACCATAGGCTCCCGTAAGTCCAACAGTGGGCAAATAACCGCTTTTGGCTATTCTGATATCATTAAGGCCCATGTTGATGTCCTTTTCCACAATTTGAAGCCTCACATTGTTTATTTGGGCCTCGTTGTACATATTTTCCATTTGAAGGCCGGGAACAAAGGTCACCGTGGTGTCGGCAGTAAACTGAGCGGATAAATCCCGGTTCAGTATCAAGTTCAAATCCCGCATGGTATTTCTTAGCTGCTGTTTGGAGTTCAATAAATTGATGCTGTCCGTATTAATGTCCACCTCGGCGTTCAACACATCCAACCCTGTATTTTGTCCAAATTCAAATTGGTACTGTGCCCTTTTGAGCCTATCCTTGGAAATCTCCAGGGCCTGTTCCAACGTAGCCGTATTTTCGGTAAGGCGGGCCGCTTCGTAATACACGGTGAACAATTGTAAAATGGTATTTTCGATGGTCTGTCTGACCTCCAATTCCGATTGTTCCGACCTTTCCTGAAAACTCTTATAATTGTAATATCTGCCAAGACCGTCGAACAAGGTATAATTTACGTTCACTGCAGCATTGTACCTTCTTGTCTCCGCCCCTTCCGCTCTTCTTGTATCCCCGTTGGCCAAGACACCTTCGGAGTTTTGCTTGTCGATACTACCACTGGCATTTCCCGTCACCGACGGCAAATAGCCCGAATTCAGGATGTCGGCATTGTTCTCATCGATAAGCTTGGTATTTCGGGCGACTTTGATATCCAAGTTGTTCTCCAAAATCAAGTTGATGGCCTCCTCTTTGGTAAGCACCTCATCCTGTGCATGGACGAATGAGCCAATCAACATTAAAATCAGGGGTATTTTATACAAAAAGCTTTTCATTATCTGGTCTCTTCTGCAACGTTTGAGGTTTTTTCTCCGTTTTGTGACATATCGCTACTGTCGGTTCCGTTCAGGCTCACACTTTTCGATTGCATATCTTCTTCTTCATGCTGTTCGCGGATGGCTCGTTCCACCTCTTCCGGTGTAACTTCTTCTCCTGTCCACAGGCGTTTTGCCAAAACTTTCATATTGTTTCCAAAGGAAAGCAACAAAGGGAGCATGAGCAATGTCAAAATAGTGGCAAAGCCAATTCCGTAGGCAATGGAAATGGCCATGGGCTTTAAGAACTGGGCCTGACGACTTTTTTCCAAAAGCAAGGGCGCCAAACCGGCAATAGTGGTTACCGATGTCAAGAAAATGGCCCTAAAACGGGAACGGCCCGCTTCGTAAAGGGCATCATCGAACTTCATCCCGTTTCTTAGATTGATATTGAATTTACCTATAAGTACCAATCCATCGTTTACCATAATACCTATCAACGCTATAATTCCCAACATGGAAAGAATATTGATAGGGAAACCGTGCAACCAATGTCCCCATGCCACGGCGGTTAAACTGAAGGGCACCATAAAAATCAACAACAAAGGTTGACTGATACTCCTAAACGTAAAGGCAATGGTTATAAAAATGAGGAACAATACAATGGGACCCACAAATCCAAGTGAGCCAATGAGTTTGTTGGCCTCCCTGTTCTGTCCTTCATAAGACGGACTGATTGACGGATACTTTGCCAATATGTCTGGCAACACTTCGTTACGTATCCACAACATGGCATCGGTTCCGCTCGTGGTTTCCGGGTCGGTCAAATCCGAGGACACCTGTATTTCCCTTCTACCTTCCAAATGGTTGATGGCCACATCTCCTCTTTCAATGGTATAGGTTGCTATTTCTTTTAATGGGATGCGGTCGCCGCTCGGGGCCAATATCCGCATTTCGTCCAAATCGGATATGGAAGACCTGTTTTCCCTATCGTAACGCACCCATACCCTGATTTCGTCCTGTCCCCTTTGGAAACGCTGCGCCTGGGCACCAAAGAAACCGCCTCGAACTTGGTTCATTACCGTGCGGAGGTCCAAACCGAGCAAATAGGCATTTTCCTTGAGTTCCAGGCGTATTTCCTTGATTCCTGCGGGATCATTGTCCGTTACGTCCTTTAGATTGGAATTGGCTTCCATGGCTTGCTTAAGCTCTATTTTTGCAGCTTTTAGCTCTTCAATATTATTTCCCAAAAGGGATACGGACACTGGATTTCCACCAAAGTTACCGCCCGAGCCGTAAATCAAGCTCTCCACTCCGATTACAGGACCCATAAGCTCGCGAAGGCGTGTGGTTACCATATCGGCACGTATGCCATCCGGACGCTCTTCACCGGGCAACAAATTGATTTCCAGTGTTGCCGTTGATGAACCGGGACCAAGATTCTTGATCATGTTCACAAAAAGCATTTTGTCAGTGCCCTGTAAATACTCATCTGTTAACTCCTGATTGACGATATGTGCTTTCTCTTGAATGAGGCTTATGATGGAATCGGTGACTTTTTCATTGGTTCCGTTGGGCATTGTAAGATCTATGGATACTTGATCACTCGCAATTCTTGGAAAAAATGCGGTACGGACTACGCCTCCACCTATGGAACCCAATGTTAGCACCAATGCCATAAAGAATAGCGCAAAGGTCAAAAACTTATAGTTCAACATAAACCGGAGCGCAGGACTGTACCAATTGTCCCGCATGTAGTTCATTATCCTGTCGCCTATTCTGTTGATGACCCTTAGCTTCGCAAATATTTGCGCTATACTTGTTTTGGGCTTATCGTCCTTAGGATGCAAAGCCTTGGAATGGGCCAAGTGGGCCGGCAATATGATCAATGCCTCTACCAAGGATACGACCAAGGTGAGAATCACGATAACGGATACTTCACTAAAAAACTCACCTATTCGGCTATCCAAGAACAGGAATATCGAAAAGGCCAATATGGTGGTGATAATGGCCGATATAATTGGTGGAATCACTTCCATGGTACCATCAAGAGCGGCTTGCACTGGTGATTTTCCGTCTTCGTAATGTTGATAGATGTTTTCGGCTATCACGATTCCGTCATCCACCAGAATACCGATCACGATAATCATCCCAAAAAGGGAAAGTACATTAATGGTAACATTGAACATTGGGGCAAACACGAACATCCCCAAAAATGCAATCGGGAGTCCGAAGGCCACCCAAAATGCCAGTCTTGTGTTCAAAAACAGCGATAGGAAGACCAATACCAATATCATTCCCACGATAGCGTTCTCGGTCAAGAGTTGGGTTCGCTGCGTCAATGTTGTAGAGCGATCGTCGATCACATCCAACCGTACATTGGTATATTTTTCGTTGAAGTCCTCGATGTACTGCCTCACATTCTCTGCAGAACCCATCAAATCTTCTGTGTTGGTACTGGTTATGGTAATATTCACCGCCAGCTCTCCATTAAAATAAGAGGCATTTGGCGTTTCGGAGAATCTATCACGGATAACGGCTACGTCCTTTAAACGTACCGCCCGTCCGGCAGCATCGCCCCTAACTACAATATTGGAGAGCTCGTCCCCATAATAGGAACGGTTGTTTGCCCTGATCAGATATTCTTCGGTAACGGTCTTAATGTTCCCTCCGGTGACCAGAATGTTTGCATTGGAAACAGCTTGGGCCACATCTGTAAAAGAAAGATTGTATGCCAAGAGGCTGTTTTCATCTACTGCAATCTCGATTTCCTCGTCCGGATAACCGTCTATTTGTATTTGTGAGATACCGTCAATGGCCCTTAGATCGTTCTCTATCTGACGGGCAATTTGTTTTAACGTTGCCAAGGGAATATCCTTTCCGCTCACTGCAAAGCTTATCGTGGGCCTTACAGGCTCCTGCTTGGCCACGATCAAAGGTTCCATTCCTGTTGGGAAGGTAGGCACACGGTCCACCGCATTTTTAACCTCCAACAGCATAAAATCCACATTCCGTTCTTTCTCTATCTCTACATTGATGGTACCGCTGTTCTCCCTTGAAGTGGAGGTTACTCGCTCTACCCCTTCGAGCCCTTTGAGGTTGTCCTCAATCTTTAGGACAATTCCTTCCTCTATTTCTTGGGGAGATGCTCCAGGATATGCTATGGTGATGGTAATGTTCCGAGCTTCGTTGAGTGGAAAAAATGATGATTTTAAGGAAAGAATCCCCACGACCCCAAAAACAAAAAATGCCAGAATAAAGACATTTACTGCCATGTGGTATTTAATAAAATACGAGATGAGCTTTCTCATGGCAGGGGTTTTTAAGATTTACTTTCGTCAAAAGTGCGCACCAACATGCCGGCATAGGCACCTGTCATCGGTTTGGCCACGATTACTTCACCGTCGGGAACATTTTTTAGTACAACGGTCCTGTCCGTAAAGAACACAGGTTTAACATCCATCAGATCCAAAATGGAGTCGCGAACCACAAAAATCTGATTGTTTTCCAACAACAGGGAGCGATTGATCTCTATGGCATTTGGTTCTTCCTTCGCCTCCAGGTTGGCTTCAAGGTATTGGCCTTCCTTTAAGTTATCCCCGCTCACTTCGATATAAACCATTATCGTCTGCGAATTTTGGTCCACCCGGCTGTTTACACGGGTCACTTCGCCCATGTAGGATTGGGTCTTTTCCAAATTGGTAAGTTCCACCTTGCGGCCAACTCTCAAAAAATCGCCATAAGTTTTGCTTACAGAAACTCCCAATTCATACAATCCCGTATCGATAAACTCACCAAGTTTTTGCCCTGATCTTACCAGCGTTCCTTCGGTGACCAAAGCTTCGGTCAACACTCCCGTAAATGGGGCCGTTATGGTATATTTGGACAAACGCTGTTCCAAATTCTTAACATTGTAGTACGTTGTGATGATTTCCCTTCCGGTTATAAAGAATTTTTCCTTTTCCGAATCCAGTTTCGGCAGCTCCGGAGTGGTCTTCTCCAAATCAAAACCATTGAGATATTGCTGCCATTTGGGGTAAATCTCCGGATAATCCAGCCTAAGGTCCGGCATTATGGAAGTGAGCAAATTGTATAGATTACTTTTGGCGGATTGCACGGTGGCATAATACTCACTTGCATCGATTCGAATCAATGTTTGTCCCGCGGCATATTCCTGTCCGGTACGAAACAATTTGCTTCCTGGCCTAAAAACACCCTGCACTTCGGAGTAAAGCTCGACCCTTTTTTTGGCCTGAAGATTTCCATTTGCCGGCACCATTATGGGTATGGTGGTATTCTGAACCGTATCCACAAAAACAGTCTTGACTATTTTTTGTGATGGCGGCCTATTGTTCTCCTTACTATCCGCAATCAATCCTGCAAAATATAGCGAGGCAAAAATAATCACACCTCCGACTACAGCAGATATTATAAGCTTTCGCATGTGTTAGTTGGTTTAATCGGTGCAAATCTATCCCCTACATTTTTTACAATGGTTAAATATTTCATAAAATCTCCCACAAATTTTGATGCAAAAAAAATGGGGATACACGCCTGTATCCCCAAACCAAACAAACTAAAGTAATACTAACTACTCGTTTTCGTTTTCGTCCTCGAACTTGGTATCTGCCATTCGAGTTCGGTCTATATTAATTTCATTGAATTTTGGACTCAAAGTTTTATCATCGGTATCAAAGACCAAAAACTGCTTGGAGTCCATTCCGTGCAGAGTATTGAAAGAGTTAAATCTATTGTTTTGGAGTTGCAATATCCTTAAGCTTGCCAATTGTCCGAACTCGGCCGGAATCTCACCGCCCAATTGATTGTTGGACAGGACCAACTCCTTTAACTGAGCCAAGTTTCCAATCTCCGCAGGTATCTGTCCTTCCAATTTGTTCTCAAAAAGACCTAAGGCCTCCAAGTTTGAAAGGTTCCCAATGGATTTGGGTATGATTCCTTTAAGGTTGTTGCTCGATAAATTCAACTCTCGTAAATTTTTAAGTTCTCCGAAGCTCTCCGGTATATTTCCGGTCAAAAAATTATTGAACATGGAGAACACTTCCAATTCTTTAAGATTGTCTACTCCTTCCGGGATTTCACCTTTGATTCGGTTCATCTCCAAACGTAGAGTCTTTAAGTTTTCCAATTTTACAATGTCCTTTGGAAGTACGCCCGTAATCTGGTTAAACGCCAAATTCAATGTAGAAAGGTGCTTTAAGTTACCTAAACTTTCAGGGAGCGTGCCACTTAAATTATTCATAAAAAGTGTGAGGCCCACCACATGGCCTTTATGCACCTGTACGCCCTTCCATGTGTTTACCGGAGCGTTTAAATCCCAAGAAGAATTCCATTCCTTGCCGTTGGTACTGTTGTAAAAGTCTACCAATGCAGATTTTTCCTTGGGGGAAACCTGTCCATTGGCGAACGATATGCTGGCCGAGGACATCAAGCAAAAGAGAAAAATCGTAATACGAAGCATCTTTTCTTATTTAGTTGTAGGAAATTTACAGACAAAATAATAAAAATACGAAACATCCTACAAGTTTTATCGACAAACTCCCTGCAATATGTTGTGAATTCGTGAAAAAGCGTTGTGAGAAGTGGGAATAATCTTTAATCCAAGGCTTCAAGCTTATGGGACAGCGATTCCCAATCTTCCATAAGACCTTCCAATTCTTGCTTTTTACCCTCGTATTTATCAAAAAAGTTAGGCTTTGCTATAGTGGCATCGTAGTCCATGAGCAAATCATGGTCAATATCGGCAATTTCCTTTTCCAATTGTGAAATTCTCTTCTCTACTCCGCTGAGTCGGTTTTTGAGTGATTTTTGCTTTTTCTGGGTATGGTAGTCGCTCTCCTTTGCCCTTTCTTGGGATTTTTCTTCTTTCTTTTGATCTCCTTTCTCAACGCTTCGGAAATCTTCCATCTTTCGTTGTTCAAGGTAAAAATCAATATCACCCAAATATTCTTTGATTCCCCCATCTTTAAACTCGTAGACCCTATCGGTCAACCCTTGAAGAAAATCACGGTCGTGAGATACCAGAATCAATGTTCCTTCAAAATTTTGCAAGGCTTGCTTTAAAACGTTCTTGGATTTGATGTCCAAGTGGTTGGTAGGTTCGTCCATCACCAAAACATTGAAGGGCTGCAAGAGCATTTTGGCCAAGGCCAAGCGGTTGCGCTCACCTCCGGACAGCACCTTTACATACTTGTCCACCTCATCTCCCCTGAACAAAAATGACCCGAGGATATCCCGCACCTTGCTACGGTTTTTTTCATTGGCGGCATCGATCATGGTATCCAGAATGGTTTTGCTGCCATCCAGATATTCGGCCTGGTTTTGGGCAAAATAGCCCAATTGCACATTATGGCCAATCTTTAAATCCCCCTTATATTCCAGTTCACCTACCATAATTTTGGCAAGCGTCGTTTTTCCTTGGCCATTTTGACCTACAAATGCGGTCTTGCTCCCTCGGTCGACCATGAGATCGATATCTTGAAGCACTTTTTTAGGGCCATAACTTTTAGAGATTCCTTCCAGTTCGGCAACTACCTTTCCGGGAGTAACAGAGACAGGAAATCTAAGGTTCATCACACTGTTGTCCTCCTCGTCCACCTCGATACGCTCCATTTTATCCAACTTCTTGATCAAGGATTGGGCCATGGAGGCCTTGCTGGACTTGGCCCTGAACTTTTCTATCAGCCTTTCGGTCTGCTGAATTTGCTTTTCTTGGTTTTTCTGCGCACTCAATTGCTGCTCCTTGATTTCCTTGCGGTGCACCAAAAACTGGGAATAGGGTTTGCTGTAATCGTAAATCCTTCCCAAGGAAATCTCAATGGTACGGTTGGTCACATTGTCCAGGAACATTTTATCGTGGGAGACAATTACAACGGCTCCGGTAAAGTTGCGCAAGAATTGCTCCAACCAAATTATGGATTCGATATCCAAGTGGTTGGTAGGCTCATCCAGCAAAAGTACATCGTTGCTCTGGAGCAACAGTTTGGCAAGTTCGATCCGCATACGCCAACCGCCGGAAAATGTATCAGTGAGTTTGTTGAAATCTTCCCGCTTAAAACCTAATCCAAGCAATACTTTTTCGGTATCGCCCTGGTAGTTATACCCGCCCAAAATTTCATATCTGTGGGTCACATCGTTCAGGTCCACCATCAATTGATGATACCCCTCGCTTTCATAATCGGTGCGCTCCGCCAATGCTGTGTTTATCTCGTCTAGTTTCAGCTCCATTTCCTTGATCTCCGAAAATGCCTGATAGGACTCTTCCAGGACCGTTCTACCTTCCTCAAAGTCGATATCCTGTTTTAGAAAACCTATTTTGATGTTTTTTTCGGTTGCTATGGCACCTTCGTCCAAGGGCATTTCCTTGGCCAAGAGTTTGAGCATTGTTGATTTTCCTGCACCATTCTTTCCGATAAGCCCTACCCGATCGCCCCCATTAAGACGAAACGATATTTCCTCGAACAGATATTCCCCTCCAAAGGCTACGGATAGATTATGAACATTTAGCATTATATGTGACCTTGATTACAAAACATTAATCGGCGAATATGTACTTTTGTACAAAAGCCGTGCAAATGTTAAAAAAAGGAACCAAAATGTACAGCATTTTAACAGGAAACTGTCCAAGATGCCAAGAGGAGAGCATGTATGAAAAGTCCAATCCCTATGTACTTTCCAAAATTTTCAGCATGAACGAACGATGTTCCCATTGCGGTTTAAGGTATAAGATTGAGCCTTCTTTTTTTTACGGAGCGATGTACGTAAGCTATGCAGTGGGCATTGCCTTTGCGGTCGCGGCTTTTGTGATTTCATTCTTGTTTCTGGACGCTTCATTACCCACGACTTTTATTGCCATTGTGGGCACTTTAGTGGTTTTTATGCCGGTCATAATTAGACTTTCCAGAAATATTTGGATCAATTTTTTTGTGAAGTACGATGGAACTTCGGCCAAAAAGCACGAAACCGCGTAGCGCTAATTGGAGTAGTATTTTTTGGTAAATCGTTGAATGTCCATTTCGGGGTCTAGCTCGCTTTGTTTTTCTATAAAATCGAACAATTGTTTGGAGGCGTACGGCCCGATCATCACTCCCCTTGAACCAAATCCATTCAGGACATAAAGGTTTTGGTGTTCTGGATGCCTTCCCACGAGTGGCCTACGATCTACAACGGTTGGTCTTATGCCCGCCACATGGTCCACAACCTCAAAATCGCATTGTAAAAAAGTACTGAGTTTTCTTAGGAGTTCGTTCTTGGATTCCTCTGTGGGTTGGTTGGTCTTATCCTGCCACTTATACGTAGCTCCCACCAAATACCTGTCATTTTCCATGGGAATGGTAAAAACGGACGATTTGATGACGTTGTTCTCTTTGTAATCAGGGGCATGGATGATGAGCAATTCCCCTTTGGTCCCGTTCAAGGGCAGATACCCAAAGTATGGATTCTGTTTTAGGCCAAAGCCAGTGGCAAAAACTAATTTTTTTGCGATTATATCCTTATATGACACGGTATCGCTTGAAATGGACAATGCATCAAAGTCAAAAGTTTCCTCTACAAATGCACCACTATTTTTGAGATAGCTTTTATATGAACGGATCAAAGCTCTGGTGTCAATCCTACCAGTATGTTTCACCTCTCCAAATCCATGAGGGGCATTTATTGAAGGATTGTTGTTCGGGATAATCTTAGTGGAGAGGAAATAATCCAAATCCGGGCGGTCCGAAGCTTCGAACCATAGGTTTTGTTCTTCTATCGACGCGAATTTTCGTAGAACCGGAAGTTCATAATCCAATGTAACACCCAGTTTTTGTTCCAATTTTTGATAAAACGGTTTTGCTCCCTGCAGCTGCATTTTGGCTTTCCAGGCCATGGTAAACCGCTTCAAAATAACTGGGTTGTACAGGCCTCCTGCAACTTGGGACGCCTGTTGGGATCCATCGGTAATCACTTTGAAGGTTTTCCCATTTTCTTCCAGAACCTCGCAAAAAGAGATTCCTGCCAAACCTAGCCCTACTACAATATAATCAACCATACCGCAAAATTAGCGAACTGAGCGAATCCCTGACATTTTCATTTGACTTTAAACCAAAAAAAACGCCGCACTGAGTGCGGCGTTTTGCTTTATTGAATTGGAAATATTCTATGAACGATATTAATACGCCCACATATCTTGCTCCCTGTCTCGAATTCCCTCTTTAATTCTTTGGGCCTCCAAGAGCTGGAACAAGGCATTATCAAAAATGTAATCGCTTATCTCACGATCTTCGTGAACGTTTTCTTCTTTATAGATCACACCATTGAATCGACGCGCGTTCAACAACATATCAAAAGAAATGGGTCTTGCGGAGTTTTGCTGGTTGTACACCTTGGCATCGTGCAAAATTTGACGTGCCGCCGGATACCATACCCAGAACAACTCTACTTTGTTCTCCCCCGTTCCCATAGATTCATCGTCTATAAAGTTTACATCGGGAGCAACCGGGGCAATTCCCAATAAGCGATACTTAAGCTCACCTTGGCGCTTATCGAAATACCACATTCCTTTAATTCGGAATTCCTCAATATCAGCGGCTGTCAAATCCCTTCTGTTGATAAATTCAGGGGATATTTGCTCACCGGCATTCAATTGTTCATATCCAAGGTCAGTGGTATCCACTTTACGCAAGGTTGCCGAAAGATCCTCCAACTTTCTCTTCTCTGTAAAGTAAGAGTCTGCATATACCTCGGTAAGGTTACCGTTTCTGATGTTTTTCATCAAAACGTGGTATAAAGACCTTCTATCGGCACCAATACCTATGGTATCGGTCGGGTAATACAATGGAAAGTTGACTCGCTCGTCAAGATCGATGATTTCCCAAACGGTCTTGGACCAAAGGATATCCCTATCATCCACATAACCGTATTCCAAGGGCTCATCGGCATCTTGCTCTATTTGAGCTTGGGTTTTCTTACCTATATCTTCGGGCAGCTTGGCATTCAAAATGTTTGCCTGTGCCATGATTGATACTGGCAATATGCCTAACAATCCAATTAATAATGCGTTTTTCCAATTCATGATCACTTGTATACTTTTTATACTTCTTAGTTTGTAAGCTCAACCACTACAGGAGATACTTTTTTCAACTTGTAGCTCTTGTTGTTTGTGATGTAAGCTTGGATATCGAATATCTGGACAGATTCACCTCTATCCGCTCTCTTAAGTGCAGATTTGGCTCTCGCATCCAATTTGTTTCCGTTTACGACTACGGTAGGCTGACCGGGAACTTTGAACTTAAACTGGCTTACAGCAAGGTTCAAGTCAAAATCAAAGTCTTCCAACATAGCACTAACAGTGGAAATTTCCAGGTTGTTTCTTGGCATCTTAACGCTACCAGACTCACCACGAACGGTACCGCTCGGTCTTGGAATATCCTTGATACGGAACTCGGACTTGGTGCTGATTCCTTTACCATCTGGCAATGTACCGGAAGCGGTAATGGTCACAGACCTACCTGTTCCGGGGTTCATAACGTACTGGCTTCCGCTTCTTCTGCTCAAACCAGGAGCATTTGCAGACACCTTGTTATCTGGAATTCCAGGGATAGAGATAGTCATTGGGTTGGCAACGCCACGATATACCACGTTCATCTTATCTGCGGAGATAACCGCTGCATTGGGCATGGAAATCGTAGCAAAAGTGTTGTTCACTTCTACAGGAACTTCTTCACCATCCTGCATAAAGGTCATGGTTCCTTTGATTGTGTGATCACCAGGAGTACCGGCACTGATCAACATTTTGATGCCACCAGCTTCCAATTCGTAATCTTTACCTTCTGTCATTGGTCTTCCGTCCAAGGTCAACTCAGCTTTTACAGGTGTGGAAGTCTTGTCAGTTTTGCTAACAATGATTTTTCCATCATACTTTTCACCTGCGTAGTAGGCTGTTTTAGGAGCAGACAATGAACTTGCAAAGTTTGTCAACGATACAGCTTCGGTCAACTCACCTTCCAAAAGGGTTTTCAATACCTCTTGCTCGGTAGTTTTGATGTCAGCCTGCAATTGGGTCATCTTGGTCAAAGAAGCTACCAATGGGAATCCTTCGTAGTGATAGTTGATCCAATCTTGACGGGTTCCGTCTCTCTTCTCAACCTTACCATCTTCACCACCAGTGGCAAAACGTGCCTTAACTGCTGATTTCAAAGATTCGAAACCATCTGCCGGCAATGCATTTACAACGCCTTCTCGGTAATTTTGAATCTGATCCATGAACTTTTTCCCTTCTGGGCCCAAATTGTCGCCCTGAAAGAATTTTTGGTCCAAGTAGTCAGACTTGTCCATAACCACATAGTCCGTTGGATCTTCCAAATCTGCGGTCATTTCTTTTTTCAATCCTTCCAAATAGCTGTAGTAGCTATCGGAAAGTTGTTTAATCTCTTGAGCATTTTGGTACAGTTCGCCGTATTCCTCCTCGTTTTCACTGGCCTTTGTTTCCAAGCTGGCCATAAAATTGGAGTTATTGGCGTCCATGTTGGTGTTGGAAGTTTCCAGCTTTTCGTTCATAAGCCCGAAAGCTGCAAGTACTTCCTTGCTCATATTAAGTGCCAACATCGCGATGAAGATCAAGTACATAAGGTTGATCATCTTCTGACGTGGTGTTTGTTTTCCTCCTGCCATGTTTTTCTAATTAGATTTAATAATTAATTTGATTTGGTTTGTTTTTTGTTGATCAAACTCTAATTAGTTTCTTCCGCCCATGGCTGTAAGCATACCACCGTAAACACCGTTCAAAGAAGAAAGGTTAGTGGCCAATGATTGCATTTGGTCTTTCAAAGCACCTGCGTTCTGTACAACTTCCTCGTTGATGGAAGCTTGTCTGCTGGCACTTTCCAATTGTACTTTGTACAAGCTGTTCAATGATTCCATTTGAGCTGCTGCGTGAGACAACTCCTCAGAGTACTTCTTAGTGTGTTGGATAGCATCTGTTGTAGGAGTGATATTCTTAGCGGCACCTTCAAAACTCTTGATGCTTTCGCCCAAGTTGGCAAAAAGATCAGAATCGATTTTGGCTTCTTTAAGTAGGTTGTCCAATTTCTTGGAAAGAAGGCCTTCAGCTTCTTGAGCATCTTTAGCTTCTTGTTTTCTGGAAGCAGATTGCTGACCTCCGGACAATTCTGGGTATACCAAGGACCAATCGTACTCGTCGTCTACTGGTTCAAATGCAGAGATAGCAAAGATCAATGCTTCGGTAATAAGTCCAACCGCAAGAAGAAGTCCACCGGTAAGTGGTCCAAACTCCCAGTGAAGGATCTTGAACAATGCACCGATAATTACCACCGATGCTCCAAGCCCGTAGGCCATGTTAAACAGCTTTTTTGTTGATTTTGACTGCGCCATAATTCTAGTTTTAATTAAGTTATATAAAAAATAAGTATTTGGTTACTACTCTTACTTGTTTATATAATGTTCTCTCGTTGTATTGTTTATAGTCCGCTTCTGCTACCGTTGGTAGAGTCTTCCTCTCCCATGTAATCTTGAACGGTTCTGAAACCGATGTAGCTTCTTGCGGAATCTTGGTATTCGTAATCACGTGTACTTACTTGCAGGAAGTATGCAACATCTTTCCAAGACCCTCCACGGATCACTTTACGCTGGTTGTCCTGTGAACCGATGTTCGGGTTCATGGTGGACAGGTATTCGTATGCACCCTGGTCAAAACTTGAATTGGTCCATTCGGATACGTTACCGGCCATATTGTAGAGGTTGTAATCGTTTGGTTCGAAAGATTTTGCTTCTACAGTATAAAGTGCCGCATCGGCTGCATAATCACCACGTTGTGGTTTAAAGTTTGCCATGAAACATCCTGTATCACTGATCACATACGGACCGCCCCAAGGATATGTTCCGCCTTCGATTCCTCCTCTTGCAGCGTATTCCCACTCTGCCTCCGTTGGCAACCTAAATTGGTTCACAAACTGTTTGCCTCGACTTTTTTGATCGTCGTTCTTGAACTTGGTTCTCCAGTTACAGAAAGCTTTGGCCTGCATCCAGTTAACACCTACCACAGGATAATCGCTGTAGGCATCGTGCCAGAAATAGTCGTTGTGCATTGGCTCGTTGTAGCTGTATTCAAAATCTCGTATCCAAACGGTGGTATCAGGATAGATTTCCAATTCTTCATGCTTGATGAAATCCTTTCTGTTACCGGTTCTTGCCCTGGCAGCAGCTTCAATATCCATCCAGCTGTACTTGTACTTTAATTTGGTTACATCCACACTTCTCAACCCGTTGTAGCTCTCCTCTTCAGGAAGGTAAATGGAGTCCATTACCTCAGCATAGTACTCATCCGGGTATTCGGAAGTATCCCATACCAAGTCCACATCTTTGTTCAATGCCCTTCCTTCGTAGCCTGTTGCTCCAAGACCCGCGTAGTTGTCGAGCATGTATTTGTCATAAACCGAAAGTTCGGTAGTGTCCGTATCCTTAAAAGCATACTCCCCGATACCTTCATCCTCTGGGCTTATTCCCAGCTCGTCGGCCAAGATGGCCAACCGTGTTCTTACTATGGAATCCTTGACCCACTCCACAAACTGTCGGTACTCACTATTGGTGATTTCCGTGTCGTCCATATAAAAGGAACGTACGGTAACCGTTCTTGTGGGAGCGTTCAATACTTTCGCCTGATCCTCTTCGGCTTTACCCATAACAAAGGCGCCGCGGGGAATCAGTTCCATTCCATAGGGTTTTTCTGGATGCCATTTTTTACCACTGACCCCAACTAGTTCACCTTTTGATCTTGATTTAGAGCCACAACTGGTAAGCAAAAAAACAAGTGCTATAGATGAAAAGAATAGCTTTCTCATACTTTAGGTTAAATTATTCGATTCAAGATTTTTAACTGTTCTACACAGGTTCATTATTTTCAAAACTGATTTTTGAATGAATTATTGTGTAAAAACAATTAATGGTCAAAATTTAATTTATTTAGTTCAGCCCTTTTCTGTAGGCTTTGAACCACCTTTCGGGAATGTTCTGGTTGCAAGCATCCAGATAGTCCTCTTCGGTGCATGGTAATAACGCCACCGAATTTGTTTTAGTATGTTCAGCTAAAATTGTTGGTACTTCTACCCACCATCTTTCTGTAACATGACTTTTGAAGAAGACCAATTCCTCGGTGTCCGTGGGCACGGTAAACTTTGTGAAGTCTTCGCTCTTAGAGCTTGGGTATTCTTTTATTCTAAAACTCAACCCCTCTATAAAGTACCAGATGATCTGGGCGATCATCTGAAAAGCTTGGTATGAATTCTCTCCCTCGTAAATACCGAACAGGGTTACTTTATCGCTGATGCCGGCGTAACGGGCAATGGCACATATCTCCCTTCCGGTAAACCCGTTGGGAGAAAAATTTCTTGAGCCGCCCATCTCACTGGCCCTGATCGCCCTTAGGTCAAGGCTTACGATATCGCTGCTGCGCAATACCGGTTCCGCCAACTCTATATTGGCGGCAATCTCTCCCAATCGGTAGGCATCGAAAAATAGACGCTCCATTAAATCCTTTTCCTCTTGGGCATTGAAGTAACTTTGGTAGCCAATATTGGAAAAGTTGAAAAGATTGTTGGGCTTGTCCGTAATGATCTTGCTCATGTACGAATGTGATGAAATCAGCTCGTCGTCCTCACCAAAGTCAAAACGACTATCGATGGAGACCAGGTTCACCATATTCTTTATTTTGTCGAAAGCGCGGTAGGTAGGGAAAGTAATATCTTGGGTAAGCCCCAACACAATAGGTATGATGTTTTCTTCCAGCAGACCCGCCACAATTTCCTTTACTACAAAATAGGTATCCTCGACGGTATCGCCTTCCTCTACATCGCCAATATCAATAATGGTGGAGTTCCAATTGCCCATCATTAAACGGTACAACTGGATACGCACTTCGTCCAAATCCAATTTCTCGGGCTTTTTCTCAAAGGCATTTCGGGATTCCAAAACACCAAAAATAGCCACATCGGCATGGGCGAATACGGGGAGCCCCTCTTTTTCGGTATGCATATGAACGTTTTTGCCCAATGCTTGTTCTGGCAACAATTCGCAATGTGCCAATACCTTGTCCTTGACCGGAACCAGAAAATCAAATGCCATCTTTTATTTGAACTTTATGATATTGTTTTGGATTCAATTCCGAAATATAAATCGATGCTATGAGCAGTAATATTATTTCTTAGCACTTATCCCCCAAATTCTCCCAACTATAATAAGTCCAATTCCAAGTCCTACAAATAGTCCAGAAAGAAAATCCAAAGTGTCATTTTTAAGTACAAAACGAATAACAATTCCGACAAGCAGGATTAGTAGGCCAATGATTCTTACTTTATTCATACTACTTCTTAGCTTTTGATTTTGTCTTGGCTTTTTTCTTTGGTGATTTCTTTTCCAGTAGGGCCTGTGCTTCTTCCAAAGTGATTTTTGTGGCGTCCACATCTTTGGAAAGTTCCACCTTAACCTTACCTTTTATTATATTATGTCTTCCCCAACGGGCCTTTTCTATCCGTATCTTTTCTTTGGGCCATTCCTGAATCAGTTTCTCGGCCTCTTTCTTCTTTTTGGTCTCGATCAATTCAGCAATATCACCGTCGGATAGATTGTCAAAATCATATTTCTTGTTCACGTTGATGAACATACCGTCCCATTTAATAAATGGCCCGAACCTACCTTTACCTTTGGTAACGTCCTTTCCTTCGTAGGTGCCAATGGGAGCATCTGCCTTTTGTTTTTCCTTGATGAGCTCAATGGCACGGTCCATGTCCACATCAAAGGCGCTTTCGCCCTGTGCCAAGGAAATGAATTTTTTTCCAAATCGAACATAAGGGCCATATCGCCCAACATTGGCCTCAACCTCTTCACCTTCGTAAACCCCCAACTTGCGCGGAAGCTCAAAAAGGGTCATTGCCTCTTCAAATGTGATGGTTCCGATGGACTGATCTGGCAACAAACTGGCAAACTCAGGTTTTTCCTCATCATCCACCGTACCTATTTGAACCATGGGGCCAAAACGTCCCAATCGTACCGATACCTGTCTGCCCGATTTTGGGTCGGTTCCCAGAACACGTTCTCCGCTGGCACGTTCGGCATTTTCCTCCACCTCCAAGACATTCGGATGAAAATCCTTGTAGAAATTCTTCATCATATCCTGCCAATCCTCATCACCTGATGCGATTTCATCAAAATCCTCTTCGACCTGGGCCGTGAAATTATAATCCAGAATCTGTGTGAAGTGCGTCACCAAAAAGTCATTTACGATCATCCCGATATCCGTAGGGACAATTTTCCCTTTTTCGGAACCTACCATTTCGCTCAGTTGGCTGTCGGACACTTTTCCGCCTTCCAAAACCAGTTGTGCATATTTGCGCTCGGAACCTTCAACGGTACCTTTTTCCACATATCCCCTATTTTGAATGGTGGATATGGTAGGTGCGTAGGTAGATGGCCTACCAATGCCCAACTCCTCCAGTTTCTTCACCAAAGATGCTTCCGAATAGCGGTAAGGAGGCCTTGAAAATCTTTCGGTTGCAGAAATAAATACATTTTGAAGCGGCTCCCCTACTTTCATGGCCGGAAGCATTCCATCTTGCTCCTCCCCGTCTTCATCATCGGTACCTTCCAGATACACTTTGAGGAAACCATCGAACTTCACTACTTCCCCGTTTGCGGAGAATTCTTCGCTATGGGTGCTCGCTTTTATTTTAACATTGGTACGTTCCAACTGTGCATCGCTCATCTGCGAGGCAAGGGTTCGTTTCCAAATCAACTCGTATAATTTTGCTTGGTCGCGCTCCAATTGGGGCGACTGTAATTTCATATCGGTAGGGCGAATGGCCTCGTGCGCCTCTTGTGCCCCTTTGGATTTCCCTGTAAAGTTTCTGGTTTGACTATATTTTTCGCCATAGTTGTCCAGAATGGCATCTTTTGCGGCTGCCAATGCTTCGTTGGACAGGTTAACGCTATCCGTTCTCATATAGGTGATGAGACCGGCTTCGTACAACCGCTGGGCCACCTGCATGGTACGGCTAACCGAAAAATAAAGCTTTCTTGAAGCTTCCTGTTGCAAAGTGGAAGTGGTAAACGGGGCTGCCGGAGATTTTTTTGCCGGCTTCTGGGCCAAATCGGAAACCGAAAAATCAGCTCCAATATTCTCCTTTAAAAATGATTCGGCCGCTTGCTTTGTTGGGAACGTGGTATTCAGCTTTGCACCAAATGTATTGCCCTCATGAGTTTTGAACTCAGCTTTGATTCGAAAAGAAGCTTCGGGCGTAAATCCTTCAATTTCCCTCTCCCGCTCAACGATCAAGCGTACTGCAACGGACTGCACACGCCCTGCCGAAAGTCCCGGCTTTATTTTTTTCCAAAGCACAGGCGATAGCTCGTAACCCACCAATCGGTCCAACACCCTACGGGCCTGTTGTGCATTTACCAAATTATAGTTGATGTCCCTTGGATTCTCAATGGCCTTTTGGATGGCCGATTTGGTAATGGAGTTGAATACGATACGTTTGGTCTTGTCCTTATCCAATCCCAACTCTTCTGCCAAGTGCCAAGATATGGCCTCCCCCTCGCGGTCCTCATCACTTGCCAGCCAAATGGTTTCAGCTTTATTGGCCAAGTCCTTGAGCTTTTTAACCAAGGCTTTTTTCTCTTTATCTACAGTATATTTTGGCTTAAAATCATTCTCCACATCAACACCGAGCTCTTTTGAGGGAAGGTCGGCAATGTGCCCAAAACTCGACTCAACTTGAAACTCCTTACCCAGAAATTTTTCAATGGTCTTAGCTTTGGCGGGGGACTCTACAATAACTAAATTTTTTGGCATGCACTGGTTTTTGTCACAACAAAAGTATATTAAAATTTAAACATCAGCAGTTACAACCTCGTATTTAGGCCGAAAACTTCAAAAAAAGAACTTTAAAACCACTAAACCTTCATTAATGCTGATTCACTGATAAGTATGGTTGAAATAATTGTTATTTTTAGTGAAACTAACTCAATACTCAATTAAAAATGACCAACCGCTACTTGATCATGGTACTAGCCGTACTATGTTTTTATCCTTCGAACGCACAGCGAAAAAAGAACAAAGAAAATCCACCACAATTTAAAGAGTCCCTTTATAACGGGATGGAATACCGCATGGTGGGGCCGCACAGAGGTGGACGCGCCGGCACCGTTGCAGGCGTCGCCAACGACCCCAACCTATATTATATGGGCACCGCCGGTGGAGGTATGTGGAAGACCACCGATGCCGGTAATTCTTGGGAATGTATTTCCGATGGATATTTTGGCGGTTCCATCGGAGCCGTTGCGGTCGCGGAATCCGACCCGAACATTATATATGTAGGTGAAGGGGAACAAACACTTCGGGGAAATGTTTCTTCGGGGAAAGGACTTTGGAAAAGTATGGACGCCGGTGAGACCTGGGAATTCATCGGACTCAAAGACTCCGAACATATTGCCCGTATCGGCATACACCCCAAAAACCCCGACCTTGTGTATGTCGCCGCCATTGGAAACCTGTGGAAACCCAATGAGACCCGTGGGGTTTTCCGCTCTACCGATGGCGGAAAAAATTGGGAAAAGATTTTGTACGTAAGCGACAAGGCCGGTGCCGGAGATTTGATCATGGATCCCAACAACAGCAGAATCCTATATGCGGCCACTTGGGAAATGAAACGAAACGGCTATCGAATGGATAGTGGCGGCCCTGACAGTAAAATGTTCAAAAGTACTGACGGAGGCGATACTTGGAAAGATATTTCAGAAAATTCCGGTTTGCCCGGTTTTCCATGGGGAATCGTGGGCATTGCCATTTCTCCTTTGGATTCCGATCGGGTCTGGGCCATTATCGAAGCCGAAAATGGTGGTGTTTTCCGTTCGGATGACGGTGGAACAACATGGAAAAAAGTAAATGAGAACCGTGGATTAAGACAACGTGCTTGGTACTACAGTAGAATTTATGCCGATACCCAGAACAAGGACAAAGTTTGGGTGATGAACGTTAGCTACGGCGTATCCACTGATGGCGGGAACACATTCACTCTTAAAACAGCTGGACATAGCGACCACCATGATCTGTGGATAGACCCCAACAACAATCAAAGAATGATCATTGCCGATGATGGCGGTGCACAAATATCCAACGATGGCGGTAATAACTGGACCACCTACTATAACCAGCCCACCATGCAATTTTATCGCATTGCAACAGATAGTATTTTCCCTTACAGAATCTATGGGGCGCAACAGGACAATACCGCTTTGCGCATTTCGCACCGTTCTTCGGGCGACGCCATTACCGAAGATGATTGGGAACCCACTGCGGGCGGGGAAAGTGCCCACTTGGCACCCGACCCAAAAAACAACCAAATAGTGTATGGGGGCACCTATAAAGGATATATGAACCGTTTGGACCATACGACCGGACAAACCACTTCCACAAACGTGTGGCCCGACAACCCGGCCGGTTCCGGCGCGGAGGTCATGAAATACCGCTTTAATTGGAATTATCCCTTGACCTTTAGCAGACATGATTCCAATGTACTTTATGCAGGTTCCAATTATCTGCACGCCACCACCGATGGAGGTCAATCATGGAAAACCATATCCCCGGAATTGGCAAGGGGCATCCCTGAAACCATTGAATCATCGGGCGGCCCCATTACACAGGACAACACGGGAGCGGAATTCTATTCCAATGTTTTTGTGATTACGGAATCCATCCTGGAAAAAGGGGTGATTTGGACAGGTAGTGATGATGGATTGATTCATGTAACGCGAGATAATGGCACCACATGGGAAGATGTAACGCCCCCGTCATCCATGTCCCCAAAATTGAATATGATCAACTCGATAGATGCCAGTCCGTTTGATAAAGGAACCGTGTACGTTGCCGCAACATCCTACAAATTTGGCGACTACACCCCTTACTTGTACAAAACAGAAGATTACGGAAAAACATGGCAACTGATCACTGATGGCATCAAAGAGAATTATTACACTCGGGTGGTTCGTACCGATAAAGTTCGCAAAGGCCTGCTGTATGCCGGCACCGAATGGGGCATGTATATTTCTTTTGACGATGGCAAAAACTGGGAACCATTCCAGTTGAATTTGCCCATTACTGCCATACGCGACCTTCATGTGCGGGACAACGATTTGATCGTAGCCACACATGGAAGAAGTTTTTGGATGATAGATGATTTAACCCCATTACATCAATTGTCCGAAGAGGTTGCCAATAGCGACTTTTATCTGTACAAACCCGATATGGCCTATAGAATGCACCAAGACCGCTCTTGGCAAGAACCCAACACCAAGTTGGTGGGCGAAAACCATCCCGATGGTGCCATCATCAACTATTATTTAAAAAGTTTGAAGGAAACCGATACCATCACCATGGAAATCTTGGAAGCAGACGGCAGCGTCATTCAAACCTTTTCCAATCATGCAACACCTGATAGATTGGACCCAGCCTCAACACAAAAATTGGAAGTGACCGAAGGAGGCAACCGATTTATCTGGAACATGAGGTATCCGGGTTACCAAGAATTCAAGGGAATGGTATTTTACTCATCACCCAACATAGGCCCAAAGGCCGTGCCCGGAAATTATAAAGCAAGGCTCACCGTGAACGGAAACTCTATGGAACAGATGTTCACCATTGTAAAGGACCCAAGGGTATCGTTGAGCCAAAAAGATTTTCAGGATCAGTTTGATTTTGTGATGAAAGTACGTGACCAAGTTTCCCGTGCCAACAATGCCATTATAAACATTGGGAACATTAAAAAGGACTTGGACTATTTAATGCAAAAGACCAAGGGCAATCCCGAAATCCAGAAAATGGCCAAGGATTTTGAAAAGGAACTTTCCGTTATCGAGAACAACATCCACATGACGAAAAACCAAAGTAGGCAGGATCCTTTGAACTATGGTATCCGAATAAATAATAGGATGGCATTTTTAATGGTAGACTCGCAACGCGGAGATCAAAAACCCACCCAACAGGCCCAAGAGTTTTTTGTAGAACTCACCAAGGAATTGGACAAAGAGATCAATGATCTAAATTCTCTGGTTGAGAAGCAAGCCAACATGATCAACCAAAAAGTGGAGCAAAACCAGATTAAATTGATCTCCACGCAGTAAAACGGATGGTTTAAAAATAGAAGCGCCCTCAAAAAAGGGCGCTTTTTTATTTAATCAAGACCTATCTGACTCATTAATTTTATTCCATCATTCTGATACTCATATTGGTAGAGTATGCCATCACCGACCATGATCAGATGATTTTCCATAGGAATCACATCATAGGTGGACGATGTCTTCAAAATGGTTCAGTTCAATTAAATCATTTATATCGGTCTTATCATAAACCTTTAGGCCCGATTCCCCATCGCAGATAAATATTTTTTCATCCTTGATTCCCAAACCATAAGGTCCGTCCATCGGGTAGGAAATGGCCAACTCCGGGTTTTCAATATCTGAAATATCCACAATGAACAAGCCGCTCTCGGTAGCACCGCACATATTTCCGCCCCTTAAGGTTACGTAGGCATAATCACCATCTACCACAACAGGGTCGCAGGCCGTGCCATGTTCAAATTCCGAGACCAATGTAGGCGTGGCAGGAGATGAAATATCATAAATGTACATACCCCTCATGCTGCCCAAAAACAGATAATTGTCGCGATTAAAAATGGTCTCAATATCAAAACCTGCATAAACATCATCCAAAACCTGTGGATTGTCCAAATCAGAAATGTTAAAGATGTTGATGTTGTGACTATCTACAGCGTACAAATAATCTTCCACAATTTTGAACCTTGCCAACGAACCGCCCTGACCAGTTCCCCCACTGGCATCGTTCGCTGCTTCGGCAAAAGCAATCCCAAAATCCCCGAAACGTGATTGGTACTGTTCCGATGTCAATCGCTCTGAAACCATTTCCCATCCGATCAAAATTTCCTCATCATTGTAACCGTAGTCGCCATAATCCACCAAATCGGCCTCAAATGGAGCGGCCACATAGCTTTGCAGTACATCTTCCAATCTATTTACTATGGTGATGTTCTCCAGGTCGGAAATATCCAGCACCACCAAATCCATTAAACTGTCGGCAAATAGATAATCGTTCTTGACGGAAATATCCACATTCCCGGGAATCTGAATAAAGGCCACCTTAACGGGTTGGTTCGGATTGCTATTGTCTATGACATGCACCCCTTTATACTTATCATTGATGAAGATATAATCTTGATACGTATAAACTTTGCCCGATTCCTCTACGGGGCGAGGAGCGATAATATCAACACTGTTGGCAAACTCGGCCCGGCTCATTGTCAAAGGACGGGCCACTAAATATTCCTCAAATTTGCCGTTGGCATCATCATCGGAGCAAGAGGTGAACAACAAAAAATTGATGCATAAAAGTAAGAGGACCTTGGTTTTCATAGCGGTTTGTGTTTTACTTACCTAGATGCAAACCAAGGCATTACGTTGCGCGGTTACGCAAAAAAAATTATACATCCATCGAAATGCCCACGGTATCTTTATGAATAAAGTAAATTGGTATTTTACTGAACATGGCCGTGAACAATATCCCGACCAAGCACAGGATCGCTCCAAGTTGACCGACCAATCCGGCCACAACTATTAAAAGAAAAATCATCAACCAGTTTTTGTTGCCAAGGGCAAATCCAGCTTTCACGATTTCCAAAGCGGTAAGTTCCTTGTCAAAAGCAAAAAATGCGGGAAACAAGGACATGGGCACCATTAAATAGATGATTCCCAAACCACAGGCCAAAACACCCAAAAAGGTAAGACCTACCATGATCAAGGAAAGAACCAAGGCCTTTGCCAAATAATCCTTTTTAAAATAATAAAAGTAGTCGTCCTTCCCGGATTCGTTCAGGTCATATTTTCTACAAATCCGTAAAAAAGCAGCGTTCAAACAAATGGCCACCGTCATTACCCCGATCATAAAAATTGGCATTATCAAAATCATCAATCCCCCTATAGCCGGTGGCATTTCCTGTTGGTCGAACACATCGGGGTCGCTAATGCCCATGGCAATCATCGGCAAGTAAATCAAGAGATATAAAGGGAGTATCCCTGCAAATGTCAAAACAAGTGTGATAAAACCTTGCAACCATACCTTTTTAAAGAGCTCAAAAGAGTCATTAAAAACAGACCCGAACTCTATAGGTGCACTTTGTTTGATTCTTTCGGACAGGTTAGTGAAATTCATTATAATAGTTTGAGTTATATTTTGGTTTGAAGGTAATACTAACAGGGGATATCGCAATATATTATTAAAAAATACTGCCAAATTGTCACTAAACTGTAATAAGCATTATCTTTGCACCCCATTGAAACATTTATGATAGAGGAAAATAGCGTGGAAAAGATAATAGACGAAAGCCAACAGGGAAGCACCCTATCGCTGGAAAGCAACGAAAAGAACGGCCGAAAGCTCTACATAGAAAGCTACGGTTGCCAAATGAACTTTTCGGATAGCGAAATCGTTGCATCGATTTTGGCAAAAGAGGGTTTCAATACCACCCAGGACCTGAACGATGCAGATTTGGTTTTGGTGAACACCTGTTCCATTCGGGAAAAGGCCGAACAAACGGTGCGCAAACGTTTGGAAAAGTTCAATGCCGTAAAGCGAACCAAGCCCAACATGAAAGTAGGTGTTCTGGGGTGCATGGCCGAACGTTTGAAAAGCAAGTTCCTGGAAGAAGAGAAAATCGTGGACATGGTCGTAGGACCCGATGCCTACAAGGACCTGCCCAACCTTATCCAAGAAATTGACGAAGGTAGGAACGCCGTGAACGTTATTCTCTCCAAAGATGAAACCTATGGCGATGTGGCCCCCGTTCGATTGAACACCAACGGAGTCTCCGCATTTGTCTCCATTACCCGAGGCTGCGACAATATGTGCACGTTCTGCGTGGTTCCATTTACAAGAGGAAGGGAACGTAGCCGCGACCCACAATCCATTTTGGAAGAAGTGAACGATTTATGGGAAAGAGGCTTCAAAGAAATCACCTTATTGGGACAGAATGTGGACAGTTACCTTTGGTACGGTGGCGGATTGAAAAAGGATTTTGACAAAGCTTCGGACATGCAAAAAGCAACTTCCGTGAACTTTGCCGGACTGTTGGAACTGGTAGCACAGGCACAGCCAAAAATGCGCATCCGTTTCTCCACATCCAACCCCCAGGATATGACCTTGGACGTCATCGAGGCCATGGCCAAGTACAGAAATATTTGCAAGTACATTCACCTGCCCGTACAAAGCGGAAGCAACCGTATTTTAAAGGCAATGAACCGTTTGCACACCCGTGAGGAATATTTTGAATTGATCGATAACATCAAAAAAATAATTCCCGATTGTGCCATCAGTCAGGATATGATAACCGGCTTCCCTACGGAAACCGAAGAAGACCATCAGGATACCCTAAGTTTGATGGAATATGTGAAGTACGATTTTGGATTCATGTTTGCCTATTCCGAACGTCCCGGCACATTGGCAGAGCGTAAAATGGATGACGACGTTCCCGAAGCGATCAAAAAAAGGAGGCTGACAGAAATCATCGACCTACAGCAAAAACACAGTCATTACCGTACACAACAACATGTCGGAAAAACGGAGGAAATCTTGATTGAGGGAACATCCAAAAAATCGGACGCCCATTGGATGGGACGAAATTCACAGAACACAGTAGCCGTTTTCCCCAAAGAACACTACAAAGTGGGCGATTTTGTCAATGTAAAAATCAACGAATGCACCTCGGCCACCCTTATCGGAGAAGCAGTCGGGTATTCAGAAAACAATTAGTAATCTTTTGCATTGTGTTCGGATGCCGAAGCACAATGCCGAATTAAAAAAAGATTCCTGTATTCGCAGGAATAACAATATATGGAAAGTGTACAATCCATAAAACAACGGTTCGAGCTTATCGGAAACGATGTAAAGCTCAACCGGGCAATAGAAAAAGCGATTCAGGTAGCCCCCACCGATATTTCGGTATTGGTGACGGGAGAAAGTGGTGTGGGAAAGGAATCCATCCCAAAGATCATCCACTCGCTCTCGCACCGAAAACATGCCAAATACATTGCGGTAAACTGCGGTGCCATTCCCGAGGGAACCATAGACAGTGAATTGTTCGGGCACGAAAAAGGTGCCTTTACAGGTGCCACACAGACCAGAAGCGGTTACTTTGAGGTTGCCGATGGCGGGACCATCTTCTTGGACGAGGTAGGGGAACTTCCGTTGACCACACAAGTACGTTTGCTAAGGGTACTCGAAAATGGAGAATTCCTAAAAGTTGGGTCATCCCAAGTACAAAAAACCAATGTTCGGATCGTGGCCGCTACCAATGTGAACATGTTCGAGGCCATTGAAAAAGAAAAATTTCGTGAAGACCTTTATTACCGTTTGAGCACGGTCGAAATCAATTTGCCCCCGCTCCGCGATAGAAGGGACGATATCCATCTGCTGTTCAGAAAGTTTGCTTCGGATTTTGGTCAGAAGTACAAAATGCCCACCATTCGGTTGGAGGACGATGCGGTAAACCTGTTGTTGAAATACCGTTGGCCCGGAAATATCCGTCAGCTAAGAAACATAGCGGAACAAGTATCTGTTCTGGAAGAAAATAGGAACATCACCGCTTCAACGTTGAACAGCTACCTTCCCAATTCCACCGGTTCCAATTTACCTGCCGTTGTGGGCCAGTCCAAAAAAGAAGGGGATTTTAGCAACGAGCGGGAGATTTTGTACAAAGTGCTCTTTGATATGAAAGGAGACCTGAACGACCTCAAAAAACTCACTTTGGAACTGTTGAAGGACAATGATTCCAATAAAGTGCAACGGGAAAACGAAGGACTGATCCGTAAAATTTATGGCAATCAAGAGCAAGAAGAAGAAATAGAGCACGAAGAAACACCTGCCGAATTGCTGCATTTGCCAGAACCAGTTTTGGAACCAACACCTCCGGCCCCGTCCCAGTTGCCCCCGGAAGATAGATATCATTTCGCAGAAGAAATCGAAGAAGAAGAAACCCTATCTTTACAGGAAAAGGAAATCGAATTGATCAAAAAATCGTTGGAGCGCAACAAAGGAAAACGCAAAGCGGCAGCAGCCGAACTCGGTATTTCGGAAAGAACGCTCTACAGAAAAATAAAGCAGTACGATCTTTAATTTATACATAAACGCTTGATGACAATAATGAAAAAAAATAGGACAAAGATCGGATTGCTGGGGATAGCACTCTTTCTACAAAGTTGTGGAGCCTATAACTTTTCCGGCGCCGATATCGGTACCGCACAAAGTTTTCAGGTCAATTTTTTCCAGAACTATGCCGATCAAACGCCGGGCTCGGTAATTGTACCGGGGTTGGGTAGGGATTTTACCTTGGCGCTCCAGGATATGATCAACAACCTTACCAGCCTTTCCCTTACTGGAAGCAACGGTGATCTGGTGTACGAAGGCGAAATTGTAGAATACAAAGTGATTCCCATGACGGCCACTGCCGACCAACGTACAGCACAAAACCGACTTACGATAAGCGTAAATGTTAGGTTCTTTAATACAACAAAAGAGGATTCCGATTTTGAAAAACGGTTTTCCTTCTTTTACGATTTTGATGCCGCCGCCCCTCTACCATCTGTACAGGCCGCTGCGCACGAGGAAATTTTTGAACGACTTACCCAGGACATTTTTAATGCCTCCTTGGGGAACTGGTAATAATTTATGAACGTTTCAGATTTTATACATATTCTACAAAACTCAAATACCATTCTGTCTCCCAAACAAACGAGGGAGCTGGAGGATATTATTGAGGAATACCCCTATTTTCAGGCTGCACGTGCCTTGCATTTAAAGGGACTAAAAAATCTGGACAGCTATAAATACAACAACGCCTTAAAAGTGACCGCCGCACACACCGCGGACAGGGACGTACTTTTCGATTACATCACCTCCAAAGAGTTTGTTCAGAACAATATTGCGGACGCTATTGCCGGTAGGGGCTCCAAGCTCGAGGACCAAGAAGCTGTTTCGGAAGAGATCAAGCCCAATCCAAATACGGCAAGCATGCTCACCGAATCCAATGAGCCCGCCCTGCCCCAAAATTTGACCGATGCCGAGCAGATTTTAAACCCAAAACTTTTTGAATCCAAGGTCCCTCAAAAAGAAGCCGATAAAATTGAAGAGCCCAAAAACCGACCGGATGGCAATTTAAACTTGGGCAAACCCATTCCGTTCACAAAAAAAGAAAAACACTCCTTTACCGAGTGGCTCCAGTTGACAACCGCCCACGATGAAACCGTTGAGCAGCAAGATACGGTCAATGAGAATCGGGACGAAGATGTACTGGATGAATTGGAGCGGAAGAAGAAATTTGACCTCTTGGACAAGTTCATCGAGAACAACCCCAAGATAGTTCCAAAGGAATCCAACCCAAAAATCAATATAAAAGAGTCGACAAAAATCGACAAAAATGAATTGATGACGGAGACTTTGGCCAAGGTTTATTTGGAACAGAAAAAGTATAAAAAAGCCATACAAGCGTTTAAAATATTGAGTTTGAAATATCCAGAAAAAAGTGGTTTCTTTGCAGATCAAATTCAGGCGGTGAAGAAGCTGCAGAAAGAAAAAGATAAGAAATGAGCACGTTTACAATTTTTTTGGTACTGATCATTATCGTGTGCCTTTTGTTGGTCTTGGTCATTATGGTCCAGAATCCTAAAGGAGGTGGATTGTCCTCTTCCTTCGGAGGAAGTGGCAACCAAGTTGTTGGTGGTGTAAAGAAAACCGGGGACTTTTTGGATAAGAGTACTTGGACCCTTGCCACCTTATTGATTGTTTTGATATTGCTTTCCAATGTTTCACTTAAAGGAAACTACAGTCAAGCAGATTCCAAAATACTCCAAGGCGACGATACCGAAATACCAGAAACGGTTCCAGAGGAAGTACCAGAGCAACTTCCACCGGCCAACACTACAAGTCCAGTAGACACTATTGGATAATACGAAGTGACAAAGCATAGAAAAATGCCAGTTTGAAATGACAAGCTGGCATTTTTGTTTTACAGAATGTCAGTTTTTGTGCATTGGCACAATTTCTGTCACTTATCTTCAAGAATTTTTAAAACAAACACCTAAAAATTAAAATATGGCTAAAATTAATATCAAACCATTGGCAGACAGGGTTTTGATCGAGCCGCTACAGGCCGAGACCAAAACTGCCTCCGGTATCATCATCCCGGACAACGCAAAAGAAAAACCGCAAAAAGGAACCGTTGTGGCCGTTGGACCTGGAACCAAGGACGAAAAAGTGACCGTTAAAGTAGGTGATACCGTTCTTTATGGAAAATATGCCGGTACCGAGCTTAAGTTCGATGGCACCGACTATTTGATGATGCGCGAAAGCGATATTTTGGCAATTGTATAACTAAAAATCAACTAGAAAGAAATGGCAAAAGATATTAAGTTTGACATAGATGCACGTGACGGACTGAAAAGAGGCGTTGACAAGTTGGCCGAGGCAGTAAAAGTGACCTTGGGACCAAAAGGTAGAAACGTTATCATCAGCAAATCATTTGGAGCACCACAAGTAACCAAAGATGGTGTATCTGTAGCAAAAGAAATCGAATTGGAAGACGCACTGGAAGATATGGGTGCGCAAATGGTGAAGGAAGTTGCTTCCAAAACCAACGATCAAGCCGGTGATGGTACCACTACCGCCACCGTATTGGCACAGGCCATCGTAAAAGAAGGTCTTAAAAACGTTGCTGCCGGAGCAAATCCAATGGATTTGAAACGCGGTATCGACAAAGCTGTTGAAGCTTTGGTGGCCGATTTGGAAAAACAGGCCAAAAAAGTGGGCAATGACTCTGATAAGATCAAACAAGTTGCCTCTATTTCCGCCAACAACGACGACGCTATCGGTGATTTGATCGCCAAAGCATTCGCCAAAGTTGGAAAAGAGGGCGTAATCACTGTGGAAGAAGCCAAAGGTACCGATACTTACGTTGACGTAGTGGAAGGTATGCAGTTCGACAGAGGATACCTTTCCCCTTACTTTGTGACCGACACGGATAAAATGATCGCCGATTTGGAGAATCCTTACATTCTTCTTTTCGACAAGAAAATTTCGAACCTTCAGGAAATCCTTCCTATCCTTGAGCCGGTAGCACAATCAGGAAGACCTCTTTTGATCATTGCCGAAGACGTAGAGGGCCAAGCCTTGGCTACATTGGTAGTGAATAAATTGAGAGGTGGGCTTAAGATTGCCGCTGTAAAAGCTCCAGGTTTCGGTGACAGAAGAAAAGCTATGTTGGAAGACATTGCTATCTTGACCGGTGGTACCGTAATCTCTGAAGAAAGAGGTTTCTCTTTGGAAAATGCTTCTTTGGATATGTTGGGTACTGCTGAGACCGTGACCATCGATAAGGACAACACAACTATCGTGAACGGTAGCGGAAATGCTTCCGACATCAAAGCGAGAGTGAACCAGATTAAAGCTCAAATCGAGACTACGACATCTGATTATGATAAAGAAAAACTTCAGGAACGTTTGGCCAAATTGGCCGGTGGTGTTGCCGTACTTTACGTAGGTGCAGCTTCTGAAGTAGAAATGAAAGAGAAAAAAGACCGTGTGGACGATGCCTTGCACGCAACCCGTGCCGCTGTTGAAGAAGGTATTGTTGCCGGTGGTGGCGTTGCCTTGGTAAGAGCGAAAAAAGTGCTTGAAAAATTGGCAACCGACTCTTTGGACGAAACAACAGGTGTACAGATCGTGGCCAAGGCCATCGAAGCTCCTTTGCGAACCATCGTGGAGAATGCAGGTGGCGAAGGTTCCGTAGTCATCGCCAAAGTACTTGAAGGTAAAAAAGACTTTGGTTATGATGCCAAGTCCGACCAATATGTGGATATGCTTAAAACAGGAATCATTGATCCTAAAAAAGTGACCCGTATTGCCTTGGAGAACGCAGCTTCTGTTTCAGGAATGATCTTGACCACAGAATGTGCATTGACCGACATTAAGGAAGATGCCCCATCAATGCCTCCAATGGGAGGTGGCGGCGGCATGCCAGGCATGATGTAACAAACAATCTTATTCGGATTAAAAATAGGAACGCCCCGATTTGCATCGGGGCGTTTTCTTTTCTCTTAAGTTTGTAAGGCTCTCCGTGAGAACCAAGACCACAAGTTACTTCTTCTTACCAGTAGCTTGGGCAGTCTTCTTTGCAGCTGGTTTTACAGCTTTTGCAGGAGATGACTTTCCGTTTGACTTTGCTTGTTTCATCAGTCAATAAATTAAAAACTGAAGTAAATGTATTTCAGATTTGAATCCGTAGATTTTATTTGGCTAAAAATTAACTAAAATAAAAAACGTTCATCTCAAAACAGAAAAAGCATAAGCAGCGCCATCACCAACATAATGGCATTTTCGATAAAAGTAGCCTCGGTCATGGGCAGGTTCAGAGCTGTCCCCAAACAGGCACAACGGATGCTCTTTTTATCCAGCAGGGACTTGGTGACCCCATACGTGGTAATACCCAAAATAACAATGGTTAAAATCAAAGCCAAGGGTATTTGGAACCTCATCAAAAAAAGCAAGCCCAGGGCAAGTTCCAAAAATGGATAGATCTTACCATAAACTGGAACTGCTTTGGCCAATGGATCGTACATGCTAAAACTTTGCGGAAAACCTTTCAAATCCAAAAATTTAAAAAAGCTGAACACGATATAAAAAAGCCCCATAAAATCCAGCATTGCACTGGCATAATCCCAGTCACGGTAATTCAACAGCAAAGCTGCGGCAAATAAATACCCGAATATCAAAAAAAGAGGTTTCAACTGTTCAAATTTTGATTTTTCAGCAGGTACGTTTGCCTGCACACGATGCTCTTCCTTGGTCCCGATGGTATATTTTTCGGAAAGCGCTGCTTTTAATTTTTCCAAGGAGATGTGCTGGGACATGGTTATGTTTGCTTCCGCCTTTTCCAAGTTTACCTGCACATCTTGCACTCCATCCACTTTGGCCAGTTGCTCCTCCACTGAAGAAGCACAACCGCCACAAGTCATTCCCTCTATGGAATATGTATGTTGCATTAGCGATTGTCCTTTTTGTGGTTGGCGCTATCATCTGTATTGTCCTCTCTGTATTTACAACACGGATGCACGGCATCGTAGGCTTCTTGGGTAGCTTTTAGCTCTTTGGTATCATGTCCTACTGCTGCAATGGCCGATTTAATTTCCATTGAATTGGTCTTCCCTTCATCCATAACCAAGGACAATTGATGGGTAGGAATGTCCCAAGTCGCATATTTAACGCCCGTTACACCCAAAGCGGCTTTCTCGATGCGCATTTTGCACATTTCGCATTTGCCATCCACCTCAAAGGTCATTTTTTTGTTTTTGTCCTGTGCCATTCCCACTACGGAAACGAACATAACTGCGAGTATTGCTATTCTTTTTATCATCATATGAATTTTTAATAAGTTAAATTTTAAATCTAAAGCCCATATAGAGCATTCTTCCGAAAATTGGTGCGTATACAATGGTCGTATCAAAATAATCGCCAAACGGGTCATCCGCGCCCAAAACGGCGTTATATTGTCTAAAATTAGTCAAATTCTCCCCTCCAACATAAACTTCGAACTTGTTGGAGAACACTTTGGTAATCTGGGTGTTCATCAAACTATAGCCATCTGCAAAGTCCCCCAATCGATATTCGGCAGGGTTGGCAGCAGTGCTCGGCAATCGCTGTTCCCCCAATAGATTGAAGGTATAATCGAATCGCCATTGGGCACCATTTTCTTTGGGCTCCGTATTGTACCCGATGTTGGTGAAAAAACGATGCTTGGCCTGCAAAGGCTTTTGGAGCAATCCGGTTTGATATTCCGTTTTTACATCGTAAAATTTATAGGCGGTGCGTACTTCCACATTGGGCAGGACCCTATGATTCAGTTCCACCTGCAAGCTGTTGGCATAACTATCCCCATCCAAATTGGAAAACACAACTTCCCGAGGATTTTCCCAATCCACCACAATTTGATTTTCGAAATCGGTGCGGTAAAAATCAACACTGAAATCACCAGGTCTATCAAACAACTTAAACTTTTGAATAAAACTGACCCCATAATTTACCGCTTTTTCTGCATCGAAACCATAAATGTTTCCTCCGTTGCCATTTAATTGTATGGTCCTGGAAGAAGCAAACATCCGTTGGTTTTCAGCAAAAATATTGGCCGCTCTCCTACCCAATCCAAAAGAGCCACGGAAACTTCCGTTTTCCCAAGGGGTATAGCGAAGGTGCAATCGAGGAGTGAAGAAATTACCCAAACGATTGTGGGTATCGAAACGGGCACCTGCGGTAAGACTCAACTTCTCCAAATTGGTGTAACTATATTCAAAAAATGCTCCTGCCGACCTGTCCGACCTCGTAAAGATGGTTCCATTGACCAACTCATCGTAACCGTCATAGGCAAAGGATATCCCTGTCTTGAACTTATGTTTGGTATTCCCTATGATCGAATTGAACAAAAGGTTGGAATAGACGCTTTCGTGATCAATATCATAGGTGTTGAACCCAAAGTACGAATCTTGCGCATGATGACTGTAGGATGCCTGAAAACCAAAACTCTGGAACGGTAAATCGGGGAATACATAGCCAAGTTTCACAGAACCATCAAACCGTTCCGTGTCGATTTCACTCCCCCAAGCATTGGTGGTAAATTTATCTGTTTCCGGGTTGAAGCCTGTCTCTCCCACTTGCTTTTCATCATTCAAATAGCGTACGTTGAAAAAACTGACCCATCCGGTTTCAGGGTTTTGATATTGCCAACGGTTCATTATATTTACCTGATTGGACAAAGGCATATCCAAAAAATTGTCGTCGTTGTTGTCCACTTCGGAATCCCTGCGGTTCCCGTGAACAAATAGACCCGTGCTCCATTTATCGGACAGCTTAGTATTTAAATGGGTGTTCAACTCCAACCTCCCGTTGAGATTTGCGTAACCATTCACAAAAATGGGCGCATCGGTGAGCGGCTTTTGAAGCTCCGTATTGATTTGTCCCGAGATACTTTCGTAGCCATTAACGACACTCCCGGCCCCTTTTGTAATCTGAATGCTCTCCACCCAAGTGCCCGGGGTAAACGTAAGCCCAAAGGCCTGCGATGCCCCACGCACCATAGGAATGTTCTCTTGTGTGATCAACAGATAGGGACTGGTAAGCCCGAGCATTTCGATTTGCTTGGTCCCCGTTAAAGCATCATTGAAATTAACGTCGATGGCCGGGTTGGTCTCAAAACTTTCCGAAAGGTTGCAGCAAGCCGCCTTCAAAAGTTCGGCACTATTTACGGTAACCACGTTTTGAGCGGAAAAAAAGGTTTTTTGAACCGCTTCTTTTTTCTGTTCCACCACGACCTCATCCAACTCGTTGGAAGGCTTTAACCAATGATGGACCATCTTGGGTTCATCAATGGTCAAGGTGTCCGATTTAAAACCAACAAAGCTGATGATCAACTTGTTGTATTCTTTGGAATAAGGTATGGAAAAAGTCCCGTCTTCTTTGGTCATGGTGCCAATTGGGGAACCTTCCCAATAAACGTTTGCTCCCGGAAGACCCAAATGTTTATTGTCGGGGTTGGATTCCATCACCATACCTTCAACGGTATCTTGGGCACTCGCCAAAAACGGAAGGCAAAATAATATGATTAAAAAATTTCGCATTGAAATGATAATTTGAATTAGAATTATTTAAATAAAAGGTGTTGCCCGAATCAAACTTGAGACGGGTTTACGGTTCTAATCCAAAAAATCAAATTAAAAAGACTTGGTCCAGAATTTGAATGTCCTTGACCAATTTGGGTGGTGGATATTGTTCGTGCGGAACAGGAAGTTCATCCAACGGAACAAAAAGCTCAACATAGGATTTGGTAAAAGCCACCAAAAACAGTTGATGCTCCAAATCCAAATCAGACCAGCTAAGATTGAGTTCATCCTGCCCTTGCATTGTAAAGGATTCATCCTCACAGCAACTTTTCCTCAAATCTTCATTTTCCATCAATGCCAATCCTGCTTTCATACCACAATCTTCGGCATGGGCAAAAAAGGAGATATCCATTACGCGACCCATACAAAAATGCTTGTCAACCGTCCACGAAACTGTGGAGGCCAGGACCAAAAGGGCCATCAAAAAGGATAGTATTTGATGAAAAATCCGTTTCATTGAACAGCAAAATTACAAAATATCAAGTTGAAGGGCCGGGCTTAACATAAATTTATTCTTTTCGTGCTGTAAGTTTGATTTCTTTTGTCGAACAAAATCCCGATTCAATACCTTTGCAAAAAAAATTATCTCATGTTAAAATCATTGGAACCCAAGATACTTGAAATCGTAGAAAACGACCGCAAATCAGTGGACACCCGTTTGGGCGAAATCTGCGAGCTTTTGCGAAGCAATGTCGAATATTACGATTGGGTCGGGTTTTATTTTAAAAATGGTGACAAGGAAGAGTTGAAATTGGGGCCCTACGCCGGTGCTCCCACCGACCATACCATTATCCCATTCGGCAAAGGTATTTGCGGTCAGGTTGCCGTAAGCAATCAGAATTTTGTGGTGCCCGATGTGGCCGCCCAGGACAATTACATTGCTTGCAGCATTACCGTAAAAGCAGAGATCGTGGTTCCTTTGTTCATCAATGGGGAAAATGTGGGTCAAATCGATATCGATTCCAATACGCCCGATCCATTTACCGAAGAGGATGAACGTTTTTTGGAATTCATCAACCAAAAAGTGGCGGAGATCCTGTAAAACTTCTCCCATTTTGTTGATAACCCGTACTGCTTTTTAGTCACAAATAAAGTACTTTTGTGCCCTTAATAAATTGATTTTAAGACACAGAAGATGACTGCTAAAAAAGCCTCTGCCGCGTTAATTTCCGTATTTCATAAAGATGGACTGGAACCCATCGTGAAAAAATTAGACGAACTAGGTGTAACCCTCTATTCCACAGGGGGAACCGAAAAATTTATCCGTGATTTGGGCATCGATGTCGTCCCCGTGGAAGATGTGACCAGCTACCCATCTATTTTGGGCGGCCGCGTAAAAACATTGCACCCCAAGGTTTTTGGAGGAATTTTGAACAGGCAGGACAATGATAGCGATGTGTCCCAAATGAAGGAATTCGATATTCCGCAGTTGGACATTGTGATCGTGGACCTATATCCATTTGAAAAAACCGTTGCCAGCGGCGCATCGGAACAAGATATTATCGAGAAAATCGATATCGGCGGCATTTCCCTGATCAGGGCTGCTGCCAAAAACTTCAAGGATGTGCTCTGTGTATCGTCCATGGAAGATTACGAGGACTTTTTGAACGTGATTTCGGAAGGAAACGGAACCACGACCATGGAAGACCGCAAACGTTTTGCCACAAAAGCCTTCAATATTTCATCACATTACGATACGGCCATCTTCAACTACTTCAATCAGAACCATGAAGAAGCTGTTTTAAAAATCAGCGAGACCAAAGGTCAGGTGTTGCGCTACGGGGAAAACCCACACCAAAGAGGATTCTTCTTCGGCGATTTTGATGCGATGTTCTCCAAATTGCACGGGAAAGAGCTATCATACAATAACCTTTTGGATGTGGATGCTGCCGTAAATTTGATGGGTGAATTTAAAAACGACGACCCAACCTTTGCCATATTAAAACACAATAATGCTTGTGGTTTGGCCACCCGAAGCACTATCCATCAAGCGTATGTGGATGCTTTGGCGGGTGACCCCGTTTCGGCATTTGGCGGTATTTTGATTTCCAATGTTGAAATCGACAAGCCTACGGCAGAAGAAATTCACAAACTGTTCTGCGAAGTGGTCATTGCTCCGAGCTATTCCGATGAAGCGTTGGAAATCCTGAAAGGCAAAAAGAACAGAATCATTTTGATCCAAAACGAAACCGCTTTGCCGGATACTTTGGTCAGAACTTGCTTGAACGGTGTTTTGGTTCAGGACAAAGATTTTAAAACTGACAGCAAAGAAGACCTCAACCCCGTAACGGACAAAAAGCCGACTTCAGCGGAAATTGAAGATTTGATTTTTGCCTCCAAATTGTGCAAGCACACCAAAAGCAATACCATTGTTTTGGCCAAGAACAAGCAATTGTGCGCCAGTGGAACTGGGCAAACCTCACGTGTGGATGCCTTGAACCAAGCAATTCATAAAGCAAAGTCTTTCGAATTTGACTTGGAAGGTGCCGTAATGGCCAGCGATGCCTTCTTCCCCTTCCCCGATTGCGTGGAGATTGCGGACAAAGCGGGCATTAAAAGTGTGATTCAGCCAGGAGGTTCCATCAAGGACCAATTGAGCATTGATTATTGCAATGAAAACGGATTGGCGATGGTGATGACAGGTACTCGACATTTTAAACATTAATTTTAGTACTTTAGCCGTTAAATTTTACCGTTAATCCGAAAAACACACGATTTGTATGGGATTTTTTGATTTCATGACCGAGGAGATAGCCATCGACCTTGGTACTGCAAACACCCTGATCATCCACTTGGACAAAGTGGTGGTTGACAGTCCTTCCATTGTGGCAAGAGACCGTATATCAGGGAAAATAATCGCGGTGGGCCGCGAAGCCAATATGATGCAGGGGAAGACCCATGAAAACATCAAAACCATCCGACCGTTGAAAGATGGGGTAATCGCCGATTTTGATGCTTCGGAAAAGATGATCAGCATGTTCATCAAAAATATTCCGGCACTCAAGAAAAAGTGGTTCCCACCCGCCCTTCGCATGGTCATTTGTATTCCATCTGGGATCACAGAAGTGGAAATGCGTGCGGTGCGTGAGTCCGCGGAACGCGTAAACGGCAAAGAAGTATATCTTATTCACGAGCCTATGGCCGCGGCCATTGGTATCGGTTTGGATATTATGCAGCCGAAAGGAAACATGATCGTGGACATAGGTGGGGGTACTACGGAGATTGCCGTAATTGCTCTTGGCGGTATTGTTTGTGACAAATCCGTAAAAATTGCGGGTGATGTGTTCACGAACGACATTATTTATTATATGCGTACCCAGCACAACTTGTACGTGGGCGAGAGTACTGCGGAGGCCATCAAAATAGAGATTGGTTCGGCCACCGAGGATTTGAAATCCCCTCCAGATGATAAATCCATTCAGGGCCGTGATCTTTTGACGGGAAAACCAAAACAGGTGCAAGTTTCTTACCGCGAGATCGCAAAAGCTTTGGACAAAAGTATTTTACGGGTGGAAGACGCCGTTATGGAAACCCTATCGCAAACTCCTCCAGAGTTGGCTGCCGATATTTACAACACCGGTATTTATTTGGCCGGTGGTGGTTCCATGCTTCGAGGGTTGGACAGAAGGCTTTCCCAAAAAACCGATTTGCCCGTATATATTGCCGAAGATCCTTTGAGGGCAGTAGTTCGAGGTACAGGTATTGCGCTTAAAAACTTGGAACGCTATAAAAGTATTTTAATAAAATAGTGCTGTAATCCTTGCAGTTCCATTACCTTCAAGGAGTTGAAAAACCTTCTTAACGTTACGATTGCATGCAACGCATCATCAATTTTGTTTTACGCTATCGAAATGCATTTTTGTATGTGTTTTTTGCGTTTATCGCCTTGGTGATGACGATTCGGTCGCATTCCTACCACCAATCCAAATTTTTTAACTCCTCCCGATGGGTCTCTGGAAGTATTTATGGTGCCGGTTCCGATGTCTCCTCCTATTTTAGCCTGCAAGAAGAAAACCAACGATTGGTGGAGGAAAATCAACGATTACGGAAAATGCTCTTCAACAGCCAATATGATAGCATTAAGCCCTTGGATTCCACCCTTGCGGTCTACCAAGTTCTGGATGCGAAGCTCATCAAGAACAGTTTTACCTCCCCCAGAAATTATGTTTTGATCGACAAAGGGGAAAAAGACGGAGTGCATCAAGATATGGGCGTGATCACCACAGATGGTATTTTGGGCATTGTGGAAAATGTTTCCAACAAATTTGCCACGGTACAGAGCGTACTCAACACCAAATCCAACATAAACGCAAAAATAAAGGGTACCGAATATTTTGGTTCCTTGATCTGGGACACTAAAAATTATAAGGTGGTACAGCTCATAGACATACCCCGCTTGGTGCCATTGGTCGTGGGCGATACCATCGTAACGGGAGGCATGTCCAGTATTTTTCCAGAAAACGTGCCGATTGGAACCATTAAAAAATACGACCTGAACGCATCCAAAAGCTTTTACAATATTGATGTGGAACTTTTTTCGGACATGGCCAACATTAAAAATGTGTACTTGATCGAGAACAAGGACAAAGAGGAAATCGAGGAACTAGAATCCAGAACCATAGAATGAACAACACCTTGATCATAAATATTTTACGTTTTGTGTTGTTGGTCATCACACAGGTATTGATCTTCAACAACCTGAATTTTTTAGGTTTTATCAATCCGTTCGTGTATGTCGTTTTCTTTTATTGGTATCCCATCAAAGGAAACAGGGCCATTTTTATGCTCACGGCTTTTTTATTGGGGTTGGCCATCGATATTTTTTCCGATACACTTGCCCTAAATGCTTTGGCATCGGTGACCATCGCCTACGCCCGTCCGGCCATTATGCGTTTTTGTTTTGGCGTGAACTACGATTTTCAAAGTTTTAGCTTTAAGAACACCACCAAAGTACAGCGGATTACCTTTATGGCCATGCTCGTATTTTTTCATCATTTGATATTCTTTTCGTTTGAAATTTTAAGTATCGCCCATATCCTGTTAATTTTGAAAAAAGTTTTTGCCATAGGCACCGTAACTTTACTACTTTGTGTATTGTTCAGTTCACTTTTTAGTCCAAAAAGCGAATAAAAACGTACTTTTTATCGTTGGGATATAAATGAAACCCAAGAATTTAGGTTGATCATGAAGAAATTATTGCTTTCATCCGTTGTCGTGCTCATAGGGTTTACCTTTATTGGTAGGTTATCCTATTTACAATTGTTCCGTTTTTCGCCCGATCAAATACTGGATGATCCTGCCATAAAAAAAGTGTACGACTATCCTGAAAGGGGTTACATTTATGATCGCAATGGCAAGCTCTTGGTGGGCAATCAACCTGCATACGATGTTATGGTGATTCCCCGTGAGGTTAAACCATTGGACACTTTGGAGTTTTGTGGCCTACTGGGCATTGAAAAGGAGGAATTCATTTCCAAAATGGAGAAAGCAAGGATCTACTCCCCAAGATTGCCATCTGTTTTGGTGCCCCAGCTTTCCAAAGAGGATTACGCGAAGCTTCAAGAAAAAATGCGCCACTTTAATGGCTTTTATATTCAAAAACGTTCCTTGCGTTACTACAACACCAAAAGTGCGGCCAATGTGCTTGGCTACATTAGCGAGGTCAACGAATGGGACCTTAAGAACAACCCGTATTACGTTGCCGGTGAATTAAAGGGGCGAACAGGAATCGAACAGCAATACGAAGAAATCCTGAGAGGACAAAAAGGGGTAAAGCATATTCAAAAAGACCGTTTTAACAGGGACATTGGACCTTACAAAGATGGTAAGTTGGATACATTGCCCAAACAAGGGAAGGAAATTCAGATTACCTTGGACAAGACCCTCCAAGAGTACGGCGAAAAATTGATGCATGGAAAACGCGGGGGCATTGTGGCCATCGAGCCCAAAACGGGCGAGATACTCACCATGATATCCGGACCAACCTACGACCCCGCGCTGTTGGTAGGGAGGGAACGCTCCAAAAATTACAGCAAGTTACATTACGACACCATATCCAAGCCCACTTGGGACCGTTCCATTTTGGCACAGCCTTCACCAGGGTCTCCTTTCAAAACCCTAAACGCATTGGTGGGTCTTCAAGAAGGCGTGATCAATACCGATACAAAATTTAAATGCTACCACGGTTTTTATGTAGGCAACACGCTCAGGGGATGTCACTGCGGTGGAGGTGTAAGGGATTTGAACTCCGGGATTTACCAATCCTGCAACGCCTATTTTGCTGGGGTTTTCAGGCGGATTTTTGATAAATACGAAACCACCGACGAAGGTATGGAGATGTGGGAAAAACATATGAAAAGTTTTGGCTTGGGTGGTTTTCTGGGCACCGATCTTCCCACAGGGGCCCCGGGCAGAATACCAGATGTAGCTTATTACGACAAATGGTATGGAGACGGTAGATGGGCCGCTTCTACCATTATTTCCAATTCTATTGGACAAGGTGAAATTGCCGCCACCCCTTTACAATTGGCCAATATGACCGCCGCCATTGCCAACCGCGGATATTTTTATACCCCGCATGTAATTAAAAGTATCGGGAACAATGGAAAAATTGACCCTAGATACACCGAACCAAGATATACCACTATCGACAGAAAACATTTTGACCCGGTAATTGAGGGAATGGCCAATGTATACAACTATGGAACCGCCAGATGGGTAAAAATTCCAGGTATTGATATCGCAGGAAAAACAGGTACAGTGGAAAATTATGTCCGGGTCGATGGAGAGCGTATGCAGTTGACGGACCATTCTGTTTTTGTCGCTTTCGCCCCTGTTGAAAATCCACAAATTGCTTTGGCCGTTTATATTGAAAATGGATATTACGGAGCACGCTATGCTGGACATATCGCTTCACTTTTGATCGAAAAATATATAAAAGGGGAGATTACAAGAACAGATCTGGAAAAACGCATGCTGGAAAAAACATTGGAACACGAGTACGCCAAACCATACAGCGGGGAACCATTCAAGATAAACGAGTATGTCTGGTAAAGGGCCGTTTGGCAGGTTGGATTGGATTACCGTAATCCTCTATGCGCTTTTGGTTTTTATTGGCTGGGTCAATATTTATTCCACTTCGGTAGGGGAGACCAACACTTCGATATTCGATTTTTCTACCCTGTACGGAAAACAGTTTTTTTTTATCGGTCTTGCCGCATTGGGCATCATATTCGTGCTTTTTGTGGAATCCCAGTTTTTTGAACGATTTGCCTCTATTTTCTATTTGGTATCCATTGTGCTCTTATTGGGTTTATTTGTATTTGGAAAAACCATTGCAGGTGCAACCTCGTGGTACGACCTTGGTTTTTTTAACCTTCAGCCCTCGGAACTGGCAAAAGTGGGCGCTGCATTGGCCTTGGCCAAATTTTTGAGCGACATCCAAACCGATATACGCACCCGCAAGCACCAATTGTACGCATTGGTCATCATCCTATTGCCCGCTTTATTGATATTGCCACAGCCCGACCCCGGAAGCTCGCTCATTTATTTTTCACTGTTCTTTGTGCTCTTTAGGGAAGGATTTCCCATATATTATTTGGGAATCCTCATCTTTGCCGTGGTACTGTTTGCCACTACTTTAATGTTTGGTACGGTCTGGGTCGCAATTGGATTGATCATCCTCACCTTACTGGTCTATACCTTTAAAAAAGCTTCCGTCAAGATTCCCTTACTTCCGGTTATGGGGGTCATTGCAATTTCCATACTGTTTTCCCTATCTGTAAATTTTGTGTTCGAAAACGTTTTTGAACAACGCCACAGAGACCGTTTTGCCCTTTGGTTGAGCCTGGAAAAGGATGAGGATAAATTGGACGAGATCCGTAAAACGATCGGTTACAATACTTACCAGTCCGAAAAGGCCATTGAATCCGGTGGATTTACGGGAAAAGGGTTTTTGGAAGGCACACGGACCAAGGGAGATTTTGTTCCAGAGCAGCACACCGATTACATTTTTAGTTCGGTTGGCGAAGAATGGGGATTTTTGGGAACTTCGACGGTTATCCTGTTGTTCTCGCTGTTCTTTTTACGCTTGATTTATATTGCGGAACGGCAAAAAAGCGACTTTAGCCGCATGTACGGCTATGGTGTAATATCCATTTTGGTGTTCCACTACTTCATCAATATTGGAATGGTGATCGGTCTCTTGCCCACCATTGGCGTTCCCCTGCCCTTTTTTAGTTATGGTGGTTCCGGTTTGATTTTCTTCACGATGTTGTTGTTCATCTTCCTAAAACTGGACTCCAACAGATTGAAGGACGGTATTTAGAACTTCCAACCCCCCGCATTCACCTTGGACTCTATCTTTGATTGCCAAGCCTTGGACTGTTTTTCAAAAAAATCGATTCCGGTTCTTTCTTCAACCTCATCAACAGGCACTAAAAAATCCTCTAAAGGCTGTTGGCTCTCCTTGGCCGGAATCAAAAATGCAATCACCTTTGCATTATCGCCAGAGCCTTTCATCACAATTTTATAGTAAGCCCGCGGCACATCCACATCCTCATCCCCTATCTCCGGTAGGCCATCTTCCAGAACGCCACCGGTAACAACAAAGAGCTCCCCATTTCTTTTGCACCAATAGCGCACCTGTTGCTCCAAACGGTTCCAGATGCCCGCATTGAAATATTTATCCTGTGGACTAATATTGCTCGTGTAAAAGGTCTCGTTATAGGCCTGTTCGGAAAACCGTCGATCACCGGCAGGCAGCAAATGTCCCCTGTCATATCCGGACCCGCGATAATTTCTCCAATCGGCAGATTTTGTGCTCACCTTGGGGTCTTCAATAAAATAAGGCCGTTTCCTATCATCATAGGTCAAATGTTCCCGTTTTAGAGTGTATGCCACCCATTCGGCCTGCTCGTGGGGTTCGCTATAAGAGAGAACATAATAACTGTGCCCGACTATTTCCCCTGTCGTGGAACTCGGCAAAAAATTGGCCTCAACCCTCTTACTGTTCGACCCGTCGGGCCCGGAATAGGTTGCTGGGGTATAAAAGTTATTGAACAACCAAAAGCCAACGATGCAAACAAACATCAGAACTGCATATAGGGTCTTGTTCCTCATCCATCATACTATTTGATTTGATGGGTCAATTTTGCAAATAATAACCTCTTAAAAAAATAAAACCCCCATGGAATACATTTTTTATTGGTAAGATAGAAAAACCTTCATTGAAGTGATTTAGTTAAAAAAAAAGCCAACCTATTTTAGGTTGGCTTTTATAACTTGTTATGACATTGGCTATCCTTTATTTACACTGGCCAATTTATCATCTTCTTTTTTAATATTGTTTTTGTGAAGGTCCTTAAGAACGTTTACGGCCTCTTCCACATAAATGTCGCGGGCCAGGTCCTTGTGCCATCTGTCTCTTTTTTCGCGAAGCACAGAATCTTGGGTGAACAAATCCTTCTCATATTGCAAAGAGCTAAACGTAAGTTTGGAATCGTAATCCTTTAGGCTTTTGAACTTTTCCGCACGCTTTTTGGCTTCTTTTTCCTTGCTTACATAAGCATCGTAGTTGAGCGAAATGGTATTTTCATCCTGTTGTTCCTTCAACCATTTGGCATTTTCCTCAATGAGTTTAATCTGTTCACTGTTGGCCATGCGCTCCTTGCTCTTTTTCACGGCATCATCAAAATCAATGTAACCGTCCCAAACTTTATAGTCGGCAGCGGTGATCTTATCCCAGCCCAGCGGGTTTTGCTGATCTCGTTCGCCCAAATCGATATAACTGTACCTGTCCGGAACAACGATATCGCTTTTTACACCTTCCAATTGGGTGGAGCCTCCATTGATTCTGTAAAACTTTTGCGTGGTCAATTTAATGGCACCCAAGTCGCCATGCTGATTTCCCCTGACTATTCCATCCAAAGGAATTACATTTTGCACGGTTCCTTTTCCGAAAGTTTGCTTACTACCGATGATTACGGCTCTTTTATAATCTTGCATGGCAGCTGCCAAGATTTCCGATGCGGATGCGGACAGTTCGTTCACCAGGATTACCAATGGCCCATCCCACTGAATGCGCTCGTCCTTGTCCTCATGTACTTCTTTACGTTCACCGGCAGACCTTACCTGGACAATGGGTCCGTCCTTAATGAACAATCCGGCCATTTCCACAACCGTTTTCAGGGAACCTCCTCCGTTGTCGCGCAAATCCAGAATAATTCCTTCTGCACCAGCAGCTTTAAGTCGCTCCAGTTCTTTGGCAACATCCGTTGCTGCATTTCTTTCACTATAATCTTCAAAGTCCACATAGAACTTTGGAAGGTTTATCAATCCAAATTTTTGATTTTGTGCATCAATCGTGGCCGATTTTGCATAGGACTCTTCCAGTTCCACTACATCTCTGGTGATGGAAACTGTTTCAATGGTACCATCTACTTTCCTAACGGTAAGGTCCACAACAGTACCTTCGGGGCCTTTGATCAATTTGATGGCATCTTCCAAGCGCATTCCCACAATATTGATGGGCTCTTCACCTTCTTGTCCAACTTTAAGGATTTGATCGCCGACCTCGAGGCTCTGATCTCTCCAAACGGGTCCACCGGAAATAATTTCCACGATTTTCGCTCCTTCGGGCTTTTTCTGCAACCTGGCGCCGATACCTTCAAATTTACCGGACATTCCAATATCAAACTTTTCCTTTTCCTCTGGTGCAAAGTAGAATGTGTGGGGATCAAACTCCTCTACAATGGTGTTCAAGTACTGTACAAACCAATCTTTGCGCTCCAGGTCGTCTACAAAATCAAAAAACTCGTCCAAAGTGTTCTTGGTCACTTCTCTGGCTTCTTCTTCCGTAAGTTGTTTATCTATGGAACTCGGGATTTCGTTGAAGGCGTAGGCGACATCGTCATCCAAACCTGCTTCCGAATCGGCAATCTGGTTATCTACTTTATTGTCAAAAACATTGAGTGTATTGTATTTTAATTGCTTTCTCCAACGTTCCTTGAGTTCCTTTTTGCTGGAAGCGAATTGTTGTTTGTCATAATCGATTTCAATGGTCTCGTCGATGCTGTAATCGAAAGGCTGGGAAAGTACTTCGGTGTAAATTTCCTTTGCCTCTTGCATACGTACCATTAATCGCTGGTATACCGTATTGAAAAATTCAATATCGGTATTCCTCATTTCATCATCGATCATAAAACGGTACTTCTCGAATTCCTTGATGTCGCTTTCCAAAAAGTAACGCTTGGTCGGGTCAATGACTTCTATAAAATCATCAAAAACATTTGAACTGAAACTATCGTTGATGTCTTTGGGCTCATAATGCCCCCTTTCCAAAACATAGGAAATCAATTCCAATAAAAATTTATCCTTGTCATCGTTATCGAAAGACTTATTGGTAAAGCTGCAGGAAGCAACTGCGACAAGAATAACCAAAAGCGCCAAAATAAAATTCTTTTTCATAGTGTGATTTTTCTAGAGCGAAACAATCTGACCTCATACTGTCAAATCTTCATTATGTCACCCATCGTTTCTACTTGTATGAATTCTCTAAGATACAGAAAAAACCGTGCCAGTCCCGACAGCCGGATTTAATTTTTTGTTAAACGGCCAAGTCTCCATATCCTAATGAAAAACGTATTTTTATGCCTAAAATTATCCACCATGGAAAAACCGCTTATTTTGGTCACCAATGACGACGGCATAACGGCACCTGGCCTTAGGGCATTGATACGCACCATGAAGGAGCTCGGGGATGTGGTCGTGGTGGCGCCCGACAGCCCGCAAAGTGGAATGGGACATGCCATTACCGTGGACAGCACCTTGTTTTCCAAGAAGGTAGTGGTGGACCATAAAGAAGGTGCGCCGAGCGAATATAGTTGTAGCGGAACACCGGTCGATTGTGTAAAATTGGCACTCCGTGTAATTTTGGACCGCAAACCTGACATTTGCGTGAGCGGTATCAACCATGGATCCAATTCCTCCATAAACGTGATATATTCGGGAACCATGAGCGCTGCCATCGAGGCAGGAATCGAAGGTATTCCCGCCATCGGTTTTTCATTGTGCGACTATTCTTGGGATGCCAATTTTGAGCCAGCTTTGGGTTCCGTAAAAAAAATCGTGTCCGAGGCTTTGGCCAACGGAATACCCAAGGGAACCGTGCTAAACGTTAATATCCCAAAAACCAAGGAACAGCCCAAGGGCGTAAAAATTTGCAGGCAGGCCAGAGGTAATTGGAAAGAGGAATTCGATAAGCGGACCAGTCCTTCCGGAAAAGATTACTACTGGCTTACCGGAGAATTTGAACTTTTGGACAAAGGCGAGGATACCGATGAGTGGGCATTGGCGCAAGGCTATATTTCGGTAGTTCCCACCCAATTCGACCTTACCGCGCACCACGCCATACCACGAATAAACAACTGGAACTTAAATGAACAATAGAAAAGAAATCATCATCGGTTTTATAGTGGGGATCATAGCAAACACCTTTGGGACGCTGCTATACATCCTGCTATTTTCCGATCTGGGCATCGTAGAAACATTTAATGCCGCGATAGAACAAGGGCATATTGGCAGTTTGCTGGCCTTGGGTGCCATTCTAAATTTGGTGGCCTTTTTTGGTTTTCTACGGATCAAAAGAGACCAACGCGCAAAAGGAGTAATGTTGGCAACGCTTGTCACTGCATTGGTAATCCTTTTATATAAAGTGATGTCGTAACATCTAAAACACAAACAAAAGGCAAGTTTAAAATTAAACGGTTTTCGATAAAATCACTTTTGAACTTGGGTTTTGAGTTAGAACTTGACACTGTAGAATGAAATATTACATCATAGCTGGTGAAGCATCGGGAGACCTGCACGGTTCCAATTTGATAAAGGCCCTAAAAAAAGAGGATGCCTCAGCACAAATCCGTTGCTGGGGCGGCGATTTGATGCAGCAAGCCGGCGGCGAATTGGCCAAACATTACAAGGATATGGCCTTTATGGGTTTTCTGGAGGTGCTGATGAACATTCCCACCATATTTAAGAATATTTCCTATTGTAAAGAGGATATTCAAAAGTTCAACCCCGATCAGATTATTTTTATCGATTTCTCCGGCTTCAACCTGCGGATTGCCAAATGGGCCAAGGAGCAGGGCTTTAAGACCAACTATTATATTTCACCTCAAATTTGGGCATCAAGAGAAAGTAGAATCGAAAAAATAAAACGGGATATCGACAACATGTATGTCATCCTGCCTTTTGAAAAGGATTTTTACGAGAAAAAACACGGTTTTCCTGTACAGTTTGTTGGTCACCCCTTGATTGATGCCATAGAAAACACACCGCTTCAGGATAATGACACGTTCCGAAAAGAAAATGGACTGGACCCTGACAAACCCATTATCGCCTTGCTGCCCGGGAGCAGAAAACAAGAGGTTCAAAAAATGTTGGAGGTGATGCTTTCCGTAAAAAAGGATTTTTCCGATTACCAATTCGTAATTGCGGGAGCGCCTAGCCTTCCCGATGCGTTTTACGCACCTTTCCTAAAAGGCGACAAAGTGGAGTATGTTTCGAATAAAACCTACACGCTTTTAAAGCATTCCCATGCCGCCATGGTCACCAGCGGGACGGCAACTTTGGAAACCGCTCTTTTTGGCATCCCCCAAGTGGTGTGCTACAAAGGAAATTGGATTTCCTATCAAATCGCGAAGCGCATCATCACGTTGGATTACATTTCCCTGGTGAACCTCATCATGAAAAGGGAAGTTGTAAAAGAGCTCATCCAAAACGATTTGACCACAAAAAACCTAAAAACCGAGTTATCAAAAATTGTGGCCGGAAGCGAGCGGGAGCGCATGCTATCCGACTATAAATCGTTGAAAGAAAAATTGGGCGGAAAAGGTGCCAGTGAAATGACTGCTCGATTAATTGTGAAAAATGCGTAGTTTTATCTTCCAAGAATGTAAATCTATTCTTGGATGTTACGAAAAACCATAATCTTACTATTGTTTTTTGCCATCACCGCATGCGGCCCGGGCAAAAAGCGACGTACCTACAGCAAGACCCGAACCGTTACGGTAGAGGGGTCCACAAACGACACTTCCCCTGAACGCTTACCCAAACCCAAAAAAGAGGGGCGTAAAAATGACAAGGCCGATGCCATTGTTTCCACTGCAATGACCTATTCCGGAACCCGGTACAAGTACGGGGGAACCACCAAAAAAGGAATGGACTGCTCCGGATTGGTCTATGTTTCATTAAAAGAAAACGACATTTTGTTTCCGCGTACCTCCTACCAAATGGCATTGGAAGGTCAAAAGATAAGGGTGGGCGACATTGAAAAAGGCGATTTGTTGTTTTTTCAGACCAGCAAAACGGGCAGGCGCATCAATCATGTTGGATTGGTGGTCGATGTCAACGGTCGGGACATTAAGTTTATTCACTCCACAACCTCTAGAGGAGTGCTGGTATCCTCTTTACGGGAAGGGTATTGGAACAGCGCCTTTGTAAAGGCCATGCGCATCCTATAAAGTGCGCCAACTTAATTTTGTGTCCATAAAACTCACTTTTTGGGTTGTTTTGGGCATTGTTATCGGTTTTTATTTTGAAGTTGCTCCGCTTTTGCCCTTAATTGCCATGTTCGTATTGCTGCCCATAATGTATTGGGTCGGTAAAAAGCAGGATAGAAAAGGGGTCCCGTATTTTGAGATGCTGACTTCACTTATCACACTTTGCTTGGGCATTTTCGTTGTTGGTATTTCCATCAACCGCGATATGCCACGGCATTATACCAAGCAGGGGCACCTCCAAGAAACGGTATGGCATCTCAAAGTAAGCGAAGCACTTAAACCAAATGCCTTCTCCCACCGATATATCACCCAAATTATTGCTGCGGACGGAGATGTAGCCTCCGGAAAATTGCTTTTCAGTCTCTCGGTGGACTCCTCTTTGAAGCGATTACAGGTCGACGATGAATTTTTGATTTACGCCAAACCTGAAGATATCCATCCGCCATTAAACCCATATCAATTTGATTACCGTAGCTATCTCGAAAAGCAGGGCATTCAGCATCAAATCAGAACCAATTACGCGGCCATCATAAAAAAGCAAGGTGCTCCCAAAACCTTGTTTGGTGCAGCAAACAACTTTAGGGAACACATTATTTCCAAATTGAAGGAAAAGAATTTTGGCACAGAAGAATTGGGCGTTATAGAAGCTTTGATTTTGGGGAAACGGGACGATATTTCCGAGAGCACCTACAACAATTACAAAAATGCAGGTGCCGTTCATATACTGGCCGTTTCCGGACTTCACGTGGGCATTATCCTCTTCTTGCTGGAGTTTATTTTGGCGCCATTGGCTCGTTTACCTAAAGGTAAAAGCATCAAACTTATATTGGTGGTGCTGTTGCTTTGGAGCTATGCCTTTATTGCGGGGCTCTCCCCTTCCATTGTCCGTGCGGTCACCATGTTTTCCTTTGTGGCCTATGCGCTTTACCTGAACCGTCCCACCAACTCGTTCAACATTATTGCCCTATCGATGTTGTTCATCCTCCTAGTAAAGCCCTTGTTCGTATTTCAGGTTGGATTTCAAATGAGCTATGCCGCCGTATTTGCCATTGTTTGGATTTACCCGAAACTGCAAAAGTTTTGGCTTCCCGAGCATATCATTATTCGAAAAGCGTGGCAATTGTTATCGGTCAGCATTGCAGCACAATTGGGCGTAGTGCCGATTAGTTTGTTCTATTTTCATCAGTTTCCGGCGCTGTTTTTTATTTCCAATCTACTCATTATTCCATTTTTAGGGTTGATTCTGGGCTTTGGAATCTTGGTCATCATTTTGGCTTTGGTCGACTTCCTACCCCAATTTATGGTGGATGGTTTTAATTGGGTGATTCAACTGATGAATTCCGTTGTTGGTTGGGTGGCCCAGCAGGAAGGCTTCATCATCAAAAATATTTCGTTTGATTCGGTTCAGCTGCTATTGGGGTACCTCATCATCATTACATTGGTGATATTCCTCTCCAAGCCCAAATGGAAAACTGTATTGCCACTGTTTGGAGGAATCATTGTTTTTCAAGGTTGGATGATTTGGAACCAATTTCAAGTGCGTCAAAAGGAAACCGTTATACTGGCTCACCGTTCCAGAAACACGGTTTTGTTGCATCAATCGGGGAGCTCACTTTCGGTGATCACTTCGGATAGCACCAATATTGGGACCATTGGCACTGATTATGTCGTAGCGGAACGGATTCAAAAATTGGACACCTTTCGACTTCAAAATAGCTATCAAATCGGTGAGAAAAAGTTATTTGTTTTGGACAGTTTGGGCATTCTTCCTTTGGAAGGTGATTTGGATTACTTGTTGCTCACCCAATCGCCCGAAATCAATCTGGAGCGGGTTCTGGATTCCATCAAACCCAAAAAAATATTTGCTGACAGAAGCAATTACCCCAGCTTGATCAAAAAATGGGAACAAACATGCATCCAAAAAGAAATCCCCTTCCACTACACCGGTGAAAAGGGATTTTATGTTTTAAGCATAAATTAACCCCTTTCGATAGTTTCTACTTTATCTTCAACAGTAACTTCCGTTTCGTTGTCTTCTGCTCCGTGGGTCAACCGCTTCAGTGGTTTCAAAAGAAACAACACCAATGTTCCAAAAAGCACAGCAAAAATGAAGAGCCCTCCAAAGACCTTCAATTCACCTGCTTGCACCGAACTCTCTCCAACGATACCTGCAACTTTGTTTCCCAAACCTGTGGCGGCCCAGTATACCCCCATCATCAAGGCCATATACCTTCCTGGTGCCAATTTTGTGAAGAATGACAATGATACCGGTGAAAGGCATAACTCGCCAATGGTGTGAAAGAGATAGGTCAAAACCAACCAGTACATGGCAGAAGAACCTGAACTTTCGTATTGCAATGAGGCAAAAACCATATAAATAAATCCTACGCCCATGATAATAACACCAGTTGCCATTTTAAACAAAGAAGTAGCTTCCTTTCCTTTTAATTTTCTTTTGGCCCAAAAATTTGCCACCGCGACGGCAAAAAGGATAATAAAGCCAGCATTGGCAGCTTGAAACCAAGCAGCGGGCACTTCCCACCCCATAAACATTCTATTGGTTTTTTCTTGGGCATACAAATTCATAAGGCCTCCCATTTGCTCAAAACTTCCCCAAAAAACGATCACCATCAAAAGCGATATAAGGAGCACAACGTACCTGTCCTTTTCTACTTTTCCATTCAAGTTTTTGTAAATCATCATCATCATTCCTGTAATCAAGGATAAAAAGATGAACAGTATACCATACCCCCAATTGTCGGGACCATCATATGTAAACCCTGCATAAACCGAATAGGCAAGCAAAACTCCAACAATGGCCAACTGCAATGGGGATTTAAGCAGTTGCAAAAACAATTGCCCCAAACTTATATCTGTGGCTTTTTCTTCCATTGTAGGCTGATTACCAACATGCACTAAAAACCGTTGTCCGTAGAGATACACCAACAATCCCACAAACATCCCGATACCTGCAAGACCAAATCCATAATGCCAACCGTACACTGCCGCTACGATACCTACCGTAATAGAAGCGAGAAATGACCCAAGATTTATCCCTACATAAAAAATACTAAAGCCCTTGTCCCTTCGAATGTCATTAGGTTTATAAAGCCCACCTACCATAGTGGAAATGTTGGGCTTCAGCATTCCAACTCCCAAAATAACAAAGCCCAGACCTGTGTAGTAAGCCCAAAGGGAGTCAATTGCCAAAACTCCATGTCCTATGGTCAAAAGAATGGCTCCTATGGTCACTGCTTTTTTCTGTCCAAGGTACCTATCGGCCAAAAATCCACCAGGTATGCTCATTACATAAACTAACATGGTGTACCAGCCGTAGAGTGCCAAAGCTTCGGTAGTGGTCCATCCCAATCCACTCTGGGGATCACTTTTCAACGTTTCCGCTGTCATATACAGGGTAAGCAGAGCCCTCATACCGTAGTAGGAAAATCGTTCCCACATTTCGGTGAAGAACAATACATACAATCCTACCGGATGTCCAAATAATTCTTTTTTGTGGGCTGGTTTGGTTACTGTTGACATAAGTTTATTGTTTGATTATAAGTTCTCTTTAACGAAGTTGGTCATCTTGGTATAGAGATGCAATCTGGTATTGCCACCGTATATCCCGTGGTTTTTATCGGGGTAAATGGCCCAATCAAACTGTTTGTTGGCCTGGACCAATGCCTCGATCATTCGCATCGTGTTCTGTACATGAACATTATCGTCCCCGGAACCGTGCACCAACAGGTATTTTCCTTTCAACAATTCTGGATAGTTGAACGGTGAGTTATCGTCATAGCCGGTCGGATTTTCCTGAGGGGTCTGCATATAGCGCTCCGTATAGATGGTGTCATAAAAACGCCATGAGGTAACGGGTGCCACGGCAATGGCCATTTCAAAGGTATCGTTGCCTTTTAGCAGCGCATTTGTGGACATAAAGCCTCCGTAGCTCCACCCCCAGATTCCGGTTCGGTTTTCATCGATATAGGGGCGCTCGCTCAACTTTTTGGCAACGTCAATTTGATCTTCAACTTCAAATTTGCCCAACTCTTTTTGGGTCATTTTTTTAAAATCGCGGCCTTTTAGCCCGGTTCCCCTGCCATCCACACAGGCCACAATATAGCCTTGTGATGCCAAATGCTGGTGCCAATAATCGTTGCTGCCCATCCATGAATTGGAAACTTGTTGGGAACCCGGTCCACTGTACTGGAACATGAACAAGGGGTATTTCTTATTTGGGTCAAAATCAGCCGGCTTGATGATGTACATATTGAGGTCGTACCCATTTACATTGATGGTGGAGAACTCTTTGGGTGCTATCTCATAACCTTCCAATTTGTTCAGCAAAGCCGAGTTGTCCTTGATCTCTTTCAACAATTTACCATCGGATGCATCGTGCAATGTAAATTTATATGGGGTGGTCGCGCTGGAATAGGTGTTGATGTAATAGGTGAAATCGCTGCTGAAAGCTGCTGAATTGGTTCCCTCCTCCACGGAAAGTTCCTTTTTGCGTTTCCCTTTGGTGGATATGCTGTAAACACCTCTATTGATCGAACCATTCTCCACGGACTGATAAAAAATACGGTCGTGCTTTTCATCATAACCGTAATATCTTGTGACTTCCCAAGGGCCTTCGGTAATCTGATTCTTTAGTTTTCCGTTGCTTCCGTAGAGATACAGGTGATTGTACCCATCCGCCTCGCTGGTCCAGATAAAGCTATCATCATCCAAAAAAGTAAGGTCATCATCAATATCCACATAAGCCTTATCGGTTTCTTCCAATAATAGGGTTACTGAATTATCCTCGGCATCAACATCGTTAAGTTTCAATTCGTTTTGATGCCTGTTCAGGGTCTGGACACTCAAGTGGTTGGGATTGTGCATCCACTTTATTCTTGGAATGTAGTAGGGGTCGTTTAAATCCACATCGGAAATATTGCCAGAGGCCACATCAAACATATGCAAAGTAACTATGGAATTTTTCTCCCCTGCCTTCGGATATTTGAATTCATGCTGATAAGGATACAGTTCAGTTCCGTAAAAATCCATGGAAAAGTGTGGGACTTCTGTCTCGTCAAATCGCAAAAATGCAATTTTGGTCCCATCACTGTTCCATTCAAAAGCTCGGACGAACGCAAACTCTTCCTCGTACACCCAATCCGTCACTCCATTGATAATGGTGCCTTTGCTTCCATCGGTGGTCACTTGTTTGGTGGTTCTGGACGCCAAATCCAATATGTAAATGTTGTTGTCGAGCACATAGGCCACCTTGCTTCCATCAGGAGAAAGCGTGGGTTCTTGAATTTTCGTCTCGGCGATTTTCACCAATTCTTTGGAGGAAATATCATATACATAATAAATACCCAGACGAGATCGTCTGAAAACGGGCTCCACTTCTGTTGCCAAGAGCACTTTCGATTCATCATCGCTAAACGTATAGGATGAAAAGTATGGAACGGCATCGGATGATGCCACGATGGTCTCCACCTTTTCCAAAGTTTCATAATCGTACTTGTCCAAACTGCTGGAACGCGGGGAACGTTCGGTATTTAAAATGGTGTATTGTGTACCGTTGTTCATGGATCGTAGGACATCCATGTATTCTGTCCTGAACTCTCCTCCCCAAATCTCTTCAAGGGTTATTTTTTGCTTTTGCGCTGTGGAAAAAGTAACAACTCCCAAAAAGAATAGGAATAGAAAAGACTGCTTGTTCATGAAGTGAAAAAATTGATTAAAAACTCCCAAGTTTACTAATATTTATCGGAAAAATAAATTTTGATGTTGCGTTTGCAACAAATTTTAACCTTTGAAACACTGTTAAGTTTTCAAAATAACGACAAGGCTCGCCTAAATGGTCAATATCCGTATATTTGATTGCTTTAAGCCAGCTTTATGAACACGCCCGTTGAAGGATTTTCCAAACTCACCAAAACCCAAAAAATTGATTGGATAGCCACCCATTGCACCAAGGACCCCAAAAAAACCAAACAGCTATTGCAGCAGTATTGGAACTCGGACCCAAGGGTACAGCAATTGCACGATGAGTTTATAGAAAATACTGTATCCAACTACTATCTGCCCTTCGCCATTGCCCCCAATTTTTTGATCAACGGCGAACTATATGCCATCCCCATGGCGATTGAAGAAAGTTCGGTGGTGGCAGCAGCAAGCAAAGCGGCCAAATTTTGGTTGGAGCGCGGTGGTTTTAAGGCTGAAATTATTGGAACGGAAAAAGTCGGGCAGGTACACTTTATATATAAAGGTGCCAAAGAAAAGCTATCCGATTTCTTTGCTGCGGCCAAACCCGAATTATTAAAAAGTGTTGCTTCCATCACAAAAAACATGGAAAAACGGGGCGGTGGCATCAACAATATTGAGTTAAGGGATTTGAGCGATACAATTGAAGGCTACCATCAGCTCCACTGCACTTTTGAGACTCTGGATGCCATGGGAGCCAATTTCATCAATTCCTGTTTGGAAGAATTTGCCAAAACATTAAAAGAGCAAGCACTTGCTTTTGATGCTTTTACGGAAGAGGAAAAAGACATTGAAGTGGTGATGAGCATCCTATCCAACTATGTGCCGAATTGTTTGGTGAAAGCTGAAGTGAGCTGTCCCATTTCGGAATTGGGCAATACGGATATGCCAGCCAAGGCATTTGCCGAAAAGTTTGTACAGGCCGTAAATATTGCCAAAGCGGAACCTTACAGGGCGGTTACGCACAATAAGGGCATCATGAACGGTATCGATGCCGTGGTTCTTGCCACAGGAAATGATTTTAGGGCCGTGGAGGCCGGTGTGCATGCCTACGCTTCCAAAACGGGGCACTACTCCAGCTTGACACATGCCAAAATCGAAGACGGTATTTTTAAATTTTGGATCGAGGTTCCACTGGCCCTTGGCACCGTGGGCGGATTGACCACATTGCATCCGTTGGTGAAACTTGCGCTGGAAATACTTCAAAATCCAACTGCAAAAGAGTTGATGCAGGTAGTCGCCGTGGCCGGATTGGCCCAAAATTTTGCGGCCGTTCGCAGTTTGGTGACCACGGGGATTCAAAAAGGACATATGAAAATGCACTTGTTGAACATGTTGAATCAACTTGGAGCCACCGAATCTGAAAAACAACAACTGGTCACTTTTTTTAAGGATCAAACCGTAACCAATGCCGCGGTGAAGGAAGCTTTGGAAAAAATTAAATCAGAATAATGGAGAAGGAGTTTTACAGCAACGGCAAATTATTGCTTTCCGGCGAGTATGCCATTTTGGATGGCGCCTTGGGGTTGGCCATTCCCACCAGTTATGGGCAATCGCTTCACATAACCCCAACAACATCCGGTTTTTTGGAGTGGACCAGTTTTGACGAAAACGATAAAATCTGGTTCTCGGCCAGGTTTGACCTTACCAATTTAAATGTGGTTTCCTCATCGGATGCCGCAATGGCAAAGACTTTGATGGATTTACTTTTGGAGGCGAATGCCCAAAACCCATTATTATTGACGGATAGTCAAGGTTTACAGATTGAGACCCATTTAACCTTTCCAAATTCGTGGGGACTCGGAACTTCTTCGACACTAATAAACAATGTGGCGCAATGGGCACGGGTGGATGCCTTTCAACTTTTATGGAATGCTTTCGGCGGAAGTGGATACGATATTGCCTGTGCACAATACAATTCACCGCTGACCTATCAATTAAAGGATGGCAATCCAGAAGTGGAGCAAATTGATTTTGATCCCATTTTCAAGGACTCGCTTTATTTTGTCCATCTCAACCAAAAACAGAGCAGCAAAGAGGCCATTGCCAATTACAGAGAGCAAGAATTTGACCAATCGGAACTAGTTCGGCAGGTGTCCGACATTACCAAAAAAATGATTCACGCTTCTACTCTGGCCGGGTTCGAGACTTTGATGGATGAGCATGAAAATATCCTTTCCAAAGTTTTGAAAACCCCACCGGTAAAACAGCGTCTTTTCCCCGACTATTTTGGTGCGATAAAAAGTCTTGGTGCTTGGGGCGGGGATTTTGTTTTGGCCACTGGAGATGACAAAACGCACTCCTATTTTAAGTCAAAAGGTTTTGAAACGGTGATTCCCTACGCTAAAATGACATTGTGATTTTTCTTACAAATGAGGGTAATTTTCGTGATTTTCGCTCATCCGTAAACTCAAATGGGGCATTCGTCAATTGGCAACCTCCTAAAACTATTCTTTTTTGCATTTTGAAACCAGAAGACAAAATTGATAGCTATGTCGTTCTGGGAAAACACACAATTGTTCACAAAAAGCAAAGTAGGCCTTTTCACAAAAAAACTATTTTCGCTTTTTTCATTTCTATTTTTTTATACGGTACTCATTACCATATATAGTTGGTCAAATCCCAACAATGGGTTTAATACAATAATTATTTATGCTCAACTCATACCACTGGTTATATATTTGGCGGTCATGTATCTTTTATTTAAAAATCTAAAAGACTTGAGCAGAAAGGAGTATGCGAAATCTTCTCTGAACAAAAAAGACAAATACGAAAAAACAGGATTGTCGGAAGCCTTTTCATTAGAGCTCAAAAATAAATTGGAGCACTTGATGAATGAGGAAAAACTTTATTTAGATCATGAACTTAGACTTGATAATATCGCCGAACTATTAGGCATTTCGAGGCATCATGCGTCACAGGTAATCAACGAAAATTTCAACCTTAGTTTTTACGACTTCGTAAATTCATATCGAATTGAGGAGGCTAAAAATAGGTTATGTTCGGACTTTGAGAGCTCTCCGGAATCCATTTCTGATATTGCTTACCAGTGCGGGTTCAACAACAGGGTTTCTTTTTACAAAGCTTTTAAAAAGATTACCCATATTACTCCAAAAGAATTCATCCAAAGTGCCGCTTAAAACATTTCCCTACTTGTTAATGTTAACTTAAATCGGCAAATACGTAAAGGTTAATAAGAGTTTACAGCCTTGACTTTTACTTTCCCTTTTTTTGTTCCGCAATCCACAAGGTGGGGTCCCTAAATCTTACTTCATATCAATGACAAAGTTTTCATTGTATTGAATTTTTTGAATTAGCCTACAAAAAAGATTTACCCCTGCCTTGCTTGGATTCATTAACTAACTCTTAATCAATTTTTATGAAAACAAAAAAATGTTGGATGGTGCTGATGCTGTTTATATGTGTAATCACAGCATCTTTGGCACAGGAAAAAAACATTTCAGGTAACGTGACGGACCAGTCTGGTCTTCCGCTCCCTGGTGTTTCCATTGTGGTTGTGGGGACATCCAATGGTACACAAACCGATTTTGATGGGAACTATTCCATCACAGCCAGTACTGGACAAACCCTTCGTTTTAGCTACATTGGTCAAAAAACTGTTGATAGAACTGTAGGAGCTTCCTCTACCATTAATGTGCAGATGGAGGAGGATGCGCAAGCTTTGGAAGAAGTTGTTGTGACGGGTTATGGTTCTCGTTCAAAGGAGTTGTCGACATCGGCAATTTCAACGGTATCCACCGAAAAGATTGAGGCATTCGTTCCTTCCACTAGCGTGGATAATATACTTCAAGGTCAGGCTGCTGGTGTTCAGGTAACGGCAGCGAATGGTAGGCCAGGTCAAACTGCTTTCGTTACCATTAGGGGTGTTGGTTCGCTTAACGCGAGTACAACGCCTTTATATGTGGTAGATGGTGTTCCGGTTAACTCTGATTTCATCAACAACCTGAACCCGAATGACATTGAGTCTTTTTCCATTCTTAAAGATGCGGCCACAGTTTCAAAATATGGTTCCCGTGGTTCTAACGGTGTTGTATTGATTACTACCAAACAAGGTAAGACAGGGGATGCACGCATCACTTTTAGATCTTCCTTTGGCTTTTCGGAAAGAATTCCTGACCCATTTGATTTGATGAACACTTCTCAGAAGCTTGAACTTGAAAGACAATTTGCTGAATTGGGTGTCAATGCAGCTCAGTCTTTGCCTGGTGCAACAGCAGATGATGCTGAAAGAGCAAGGTTGATAGGTCTGGATACCAATTGGGAGGAAGAATTGTTGAGAAAGGGTCAGATACAGTCCAACTCTCTTTCTATTTCCGGGGGTGATGAAAAAATGACATATTTCCTTTCTTTGGGTTATGATAAGAACACAGGTATCATTGATAGAATTGATGGTTTTGAAAGGGTAACGGCTCGCTTGAACACAACATACCAGGCCAAAGAGTGGTTGAATGTAGGTACTAATATATCTCTTTCAAGAAGTACTACTGATTTACCTAGGGACCGTAACAACGTGCAGAACCCATTTAGAGCGATGTACGATTACAACCCATGGGATCCTTTGTATTTGAGGAATGCTGACGGAAGTATACAACTTGATGAGCAAGGTGATCCAATTTTCAATCCAACAACACAAGGGTATTCAATTGCAAGGGCCTTGATTACAGAGCCAGAGGACAATAGAAACTTCCTTATCGTTGGTAGCTTGTTTGCCGATATTAAGTTTTCCGACAAGTTCTCCAACAGATTCTCGGTTGGTGCTACAAACAATAGATTTAATAGAACAGTGAGATCATTGCCAGGAGGTGTTTTGGATGGTATTGTAGGGGATGCTAATTTCCCTGGAACACAGACGGATAATTTTTCCAATACATTGCAATACAATGTGAACAACCTATTTTCCTACAGTGATACCTATGGAGATTATCATAATTTATCAGCAAGTTTCCTGTTGGAATACAACGAGAATATCTACACGGATCTTTTTGCCAGTGCAAGAGGGTTTCCTTCTCCAGAAATTCCTTATCAGGATGTAGCTGCCGAAGCCACTGCATCTGGTTCAGAAGAGGCTAGAAGAGTTCTGTTTTCACAAGGTCTTTTCGTGGATTATGACTATGATGGAAAGTACATCCTTTCCGGGTCAATTAGACGCGATGGTTCTTCAAGATTTGGACCTGAAAACCAGTACGGATATTTCTACAGTGGTAGTGCCGCTTGGAACATTGCAAGGGAATCTTTCTTAGAGGGTACTGCAGTCAACGATTTAAAGCTTAGGGCTTCTTATGGTACTTCTGGTAACCAGAACATAGGGGACTTTAACTTCTTGAACTTGTTGGAGTTCGGAACATATAATGGTAATACCACTGCTATTCCAATTGGAGTGGGAAACACAAATATCAAATGGGAGTCTCAGGCTATTTTGGATATAGGTCTTGAGTTTGGGTTGTTCAACAATAGAGTAAATGGTGTAGTTGATTATTTCAAAAAGAATTCAAGGGATTTATTGTTGAACCAACCGTTGTCCCAAACAGTGGGTGATGAGGACAACTCCATTGTTGCAAATATCGGTGAGGTTGAGAACAGCGGTATCGAAGTTTCCTTGAACGCAGATGTTATTCGAGCCCAAGATTTTGTTTGGAGAGTTGGAGGTAATATATCTTTTCTAGACAACAAGGTGGTTAGCTTGGTTAATGGTGATGACATCATCAATGGAACTTTTGGTTACAACATTTTGAGGGAAGGAGAGGAAATCAACTCTTTCTACACAGTTAAATACGCTGGGGTCAATCCGGCCAACGGTGAGCCTTTGTACTATGATCTCGATGGTAATATCACCAACGAATATAGCGCTAGCTTTAATACAATTTTGGAAGGCAAATCCCCCTATGCCAATGTTGAGGGCGGATTCTTCACTTCCATCCGATGGGGTGGATTTGGAGTGCGTGCCGATTTTGTTGGTAAAGGAGGAAACTATATTATGAACTTCCAGAGACAAGCTGGTATTTCTATCGGAAATATTGATAGTAACCAAAGAGTTGAAGCTTTCAACTACTGGAAACAGCCTGGTGATACTAACGTGTTGCCTAGTCCAATATTTGGAGGTACGGCAGACCAAGATAGTGACCGATGGTTGGAAAAAGGAGATTATATACGTTTGAGAACCTTGACAGTTGACTATAATTTAACTGGAAAGATTATTCATGGAACAGGTATTGACAGGCTCCGAGTTTTTGCCACAGGTCAGAACTTATTTACCATTACTGAATACAACGGAGATCCAGAAATAGGAATTGGTTCGGGTGAAAGCTCTGCAGCAGGTAGTGCTGGATTTATTCCTGGAGCTTTCTCTTTGTTCAGTTATCCACAGACTAGGTCTTATACATTCGGAGTAGAAATCGGATTTTAAAAAAAGAAATTAACATGAAAAATAGATTATATAAATATTGTTTAGCATCATTTGTAGCAGCAACCTTGTTGGTGTCTTGTGATGACGAACTGGACGTCGATCCATTTACAGAAGGTAATCCAGAAACATTTTTTAATACGGTTTCCAGTTTCCAGAATGGAGTGGATGGTATATATAGCCAGTTTTGGAATTATTATTCTGCGCCGGGCTCCGGTCTGCAAGGTATTCCCGATATCTTATCGGACAATGTAATTCTTGCACAGACTGGTCGTAGGTCTAACGAGGTTTATTACGACTACAGATATAATCCAAATACGTTAGGGGCAATTCCACTTTATTGGAGTGAAGCTTATGAAGCAGTAAATGCCGCTAACTTGATAATTGGGCAGATAGATAACTTGGCCAGTGGTCCTGAAAAGGACAATATTCTTGGTCAGGCCCTTGCTGCTCGTGCTATTGCACATTTTGACCTTGCAAGAATATATGCCATGATTCCAACGCAAAGTACCGATGCGGCCAACTCGCCCGGTATTGTTTATATTAAAGTAGAAGATGGTGATACTGATGATCCTTTGGCTCAGCCTTCCAGAGAAACTGTTGCAAGCAATTATAGTGAGATAATTGGAGATTTGGAGCAGGCTGCCCAGTTGATCGGGACTTCCAACGGCGAAGGACGATTGAATAGAAATGCTGTGTACGCCATGTTGTCAAGGGTTTATCTTTACAATGGTGATTATCAATTGGCGATAAATGCCGCAGATCAGGTGACAACTGACATAATTGATGCCAAAGTTGAAGGAGCTCTAATGGCTGTCTATGAGGACACTACTAATAAAGGCGTTATTATAGAGTGGTCTGTAAATACTTCTTCGGAATCAAGATTTAACAATGTTGGCGTACTTTACAGTCAAACTACGCCTCCCAATACCGTGCTTGAATATGCAGTTGAATATGAATTCTTCAATAATTTAGATCCAAACGATTTAAGGAGAGAAGTGATTCAATATGATGCCACTAACCAAGGTAACAATTACAATGCTATAAGAAAGTTCTTGGGTGAACCTAATCAGGTAAACGGACGTGTGGACATTAAAGTTCTTAGGGCCGCAGAGGTTTTGCTGAACAAGGCTGAGGCTCAATTTGAAATCGACCCAGCAGCTGCACTTACAACTTTGAACATATTGAGGGATGCTAGATATACCTCTTACACAGGTGGAGAAACAGGTCAGGCATTGGAAGATGCCATTCAATATGAAAGAAGGGTGGAACTTAGTTTTGAGGGTCACAGATTTTTCGACCTAAAACGTAGAGGAGAGGCTGTACAACGTTCAAATAATGGAGATTTAGCCGATGGATCAGGAACACCTCCTGAGATTTTGACATTGCCTGTTGGGGACCACAGATTCCAGTTTCCTATACCTATTGATGAGATCAATGCCAACCCGAATATGGCACAAAATCCAGATTATTAATTTGTAACTGCTTAAAAGATGAAAAATATATTTAAAGCATTTGGAGTTCTTTTTGTGGGTCTTACGTTGTTTTTCTCATCATGTGAAGAAGAACAGATTGTTTACAATCCAGTATCCGGTCAGACGCTTGCATCGTTCAGTACTTCAGCCAAAAACTTGCCAGTACCTGCGGAGGGTAATTCAGTAAATATCGATATAACTGCTAGTACTGAATCTGATGTAGCAAGAACTATTTCGGTCGAAGTGGACCCCACTTCGACAGCTACCCCTGATCAATACACAATCAGTAACCCTGGTATCGCTGCAGGTAAATTTGTAGGAACAATAACAGTTGAGGGCAACTTTGACGCTTTACCAGAAGAAGGCGCTACTATGTTAGTTCTTAACCTTAAAGATGTGTCCGATTCAAATGATTTGACTTTTGGTAATGAAACCGTAACCATTACTTTGTTCAGAAAGTGTGATGAGGCTCCGACCCCTGGTGAATGGATCATTAATATGGAGGATATCTATGGAGATGGATGGCAAACAACCACTGGAAACGGAGGGCCAGGTATCTCTATTACATTGAGTGACGGCACCGTATTTGAGGTAGGTCTCTGCACTCCATATGAGGAAAATAGCTATGATTGTACTGGTTTCGATACCGTATTCGATTCTGATGCTCCTGATTGGACCAGTGGTTCAGCTACGATTGAAATCCCTGATGGTATCGAGTCTGCGGAATGGTATTTCCCTGGAGACAATTGGGAAGAGATATCTTTCAGTATAGTGGCTCCAAATGGAAACATAGTCGCTCAGGGAAATCCAGGCACACCAGCTGGCCCGATAGAAATCGATTTTTGCGCTCAGTAATATCATTGGAGTAAATAACTAATAACCTAAGATATAAAAGCATCCTGATTACCAATCAGGATGCTTTTATTTCAACCAACCACCTCATCCATCAACCCAAACAGGCCATCCGTCAATTGGTGCCCTAAAATTTAATCAATTGCTCTTATGTTTGACACATATTCATCAAATTATTGATAATATGGCCCGAATCAACAATAAAACAATTGGCAATCTATTGGCTGGATTACTCTTTCAATCCACTACAATTTTGTTCAGTCAAAATGACACGGAAACAATCCTGAGACTTGATAACTTCATCAACAAAAGCTGCACCACCAGCTACAATCAAATCACCTCGGAAATAGTTCAGAACATTCTAAAACACGATGTGTACTATATCACTCAGGAGACTATGAATATCTATGGTGAAAAGGAAAAAGAGGTCCATGAGTTTATTGTGGTGGACAATGGTGCGGAAGTAAAACGGTTTGAAAGGATAAAAACCGACACTCCCCTTCCAGAACTCACCAGTTACATTCGTGAAGACTTTGTACTCAACGAAGAATCCGCTCCAAATTTTCAAGCGCTCTTGGACTACATATACCCCATTGCCGATTGGAAACCGGATAAACGGGAATTCTTTTTTAAAAACGGCAAATGGTATTTCCTTCGGGATGCATATTTCCGTACCAAACAAGGTTTTGAGATCACTGTAAGCCCAAAAGGAAAAATAACCCATATCTGCTACAAGATGAAATGGGACGAATACGAAAGTAAATAGGCAACAAAAAAGCCTCCCGATCGGGAGGCTTTTTGTTATCTTTTTGGCCAATCCTAGTAGAATGTAGCCCTCTTGTCTTCTATTTCTGCCTTATCTTTTAAAGCATTGTACACTGACCCATTTACTCTGGCAGCAGCACTTGTTTGTAGGTTTTGTGCATAGGTGCTATAGTTCTCCACATCGGCAGCTTCCGTTTTATTGGTTACTTTGATCATGTAAACACCGGTACTTCCCTCGAGCAAATCAGAAGTCTGATCCTTTTCCATGGCAAACGCTTTTCCAACAACAAATGGCTCTCTCCCTGCCCCTGGCAATGTTGGAGAGGACAATGTAACCGCAGAAGCAGTGCTTACGCTTACGCCATTATCCGAAGCAATCGCATCCATCGCCTTGCCTTTGTTGGCAGCAATAATTTGTTCTGCTTTGCGCTCCTTTCTGATGGCCGGCAACGCGGTTGCCGAGGCATCTTCGGGTGCCATTAGCCCTTTTTTGTACTTCTTGGTCAACTGCACCACGGCGTAACCGTTGTTTACATTAAAACGTCGGATGTCACCAACATTGGTATCCTCGTTAAATGCCCACTGTACAATGCTACGCTGGGAACCAAGGCCCGGAAGGTTCTCTTCCATTTCCTTGATTTTGTTCACTGGACGAACGGTGTAGCTACTTTCTCTTGCAATGTCGCCAAAGTCTTCCGGCTCTGCATCCATAACTGCCATTTCGTACTTGGTGGCATCGGTGAACAAGGTATTGATTGTTTCTTCCGATGGCTCAATTTCTCTCGACAATGTTGCTACCTGAATCACATCTTGCTTGTCATCAACCTTGATTACGTGGTATCCAAATTGGGTTTCCACCAAACCAACTGTCCCTGTTGGGTTTCCAAAACAGAAATCATTGAATTCATCGGCCATTACGCCTTCTTGGAAATACCCTAGGTCACCTCCACGTGGAGCGGATGGTCCGTCTGAATTATCCCGTGCAAGTGCCGTAAAAACAGCATCTTCTTTCTTGGCTTCGGCCAATAATCTTTTTGCTTCGGCTTCGGCTTCCTCCTTGGTTCTGGTAATGGATGGGTTGGCACGTTCTGCACCTTCCCAAGTAATCAAAATATGGCTTGCTTTTACGGTTCCATTTTCTTTTCTGTCCATTACTTTGGATACTTTGTAAGCATCTCCATCTTTATAGGGGCCGTATATCTCCCCAACGCTCATCGCCATCAATGTATCGGCAACTACGGAAGGAAGGTCTTTTTTGGCCTTATAAATGGTATCGAACTTGGTATCGGAATGTCTGTCCAAGAAAGCGGCCATGTCCGTAGTGTTCCTAAATCCTAGGATGGTATCGTTGGCATCTTTTGCCTCTGAATACTCCACAGAGCTGTCCATTAGCGAAGTTATTGCGGTTTTTACACTGTTCTCATCTTCGGCTGATGGCTTTTCTTCAAAATAAACGAAACGGATATCACGCGCTTTATCTTGCTTGAACAAGGCTTTGTGATTGTTGATATAGGCTTGGATATCACTTTTGGAAACTTCGATAGTGCTATCTGGAATTGAGGTGTAAGGAATACGAACATATTGCATGTCCACCTTGTTGTTGGCCATGTCGTAGTTCAACTCACCTTCGGTCAGGGTAGCAGTAACCCCTCCTTTAACCAAATTGAAATACATGCGCTCCTTAGCGGCCTGAATGATGGATTCCTCATCCTGCAACCATGCATCGTAACGCAAAGGGTCGTTGGCCTTCCAGTCGGCAATGGCACTTTTAAAGACTTGTTCGTTGAACACACCGTTCTCATCCTGGAAATCTGGAATCTGCGCATAACCTGAAGTTCTGACAAAATCAACGATTTGATCGCTTTCCACATCAATGCCCAAATCCTCGAACTGTTGGTTCAAGATGGCCCTTCTCACTTCTTGATCGTAAACCATGTTCACCAACTGGGTGGAGGTAACGGACGGACCGTATCTTCGGGAGGCCGTTTCCACCTGAGCTCTAAACTCGTCAATTGGAATATTTTCCCCATTTACTTCTGCAACCGAGGAGCCTACTTTTCCACCAGAAAAATTATTGCTGCTGAATACTCCCGATATTACGAATGCGAACAACGCCAAACCAATAATTAGAATAAGAACTGTTGTCCGTTTTCTAATATTCTCTAATATTGCCATTTTACTGCTTGTTTTTTTTGAATTCAGTGGGCGAAAATACCACTTTCTTTTCAAATAGGAAAGCTAAAAACAGGGTGGAAATTATTAATCTTCAGTATGAACGCGCACACTTACCAGGTCTATTTTGGTGTTGGACACCTCCAAAATTTTGAAGGTGAAGTTGTCCACGGTCACCTCTGAATCCTGTTCCGGGATTTCTCCTGTCTGATTTACGATGAGACCGCCCAATGTTTCGTATTCTTCTCCTTCAGGAAGCTCTAATTTGTACTGCTCGTTGATGTAGTCCACCTCCATCCGGGCAGAGAACTTGTACTCGTTCTCGCCGATTTGCTCTTCATGCAGGTCTGTGGAATCGTGCTCGTCCTCAATTTCACCAAAAAGTTCCTCGATAATGTCCTCGACGGTCAAAATACCGGAGGTACCACCATATTCATCGAGAACAACCGCCATACTCTTACGCTTTTTGGTCAATACGTTCAAGATGTCCTGAATGAGCATGGTTTCCGGAACAAACTCCACAGGAAGCAATATACTCTTGATGGTCTTTGGTTTTTTGAACAGTTCGTAAGAGTGTACATAACCTATAATTTCGTCGATGCTATCCTTAAAAATCAGAATTTTTGAATAGCCTGTTTCAGTAAAGAGTTTTGTTAGGTTTTTAGGGGTTTCATTGAGTTCCACCGCCGTAATTTCGGTTCTGGGCACCATTACTTCCCTCGCTTTTACGGTCGAGAATTCCAATGCATTCTGAAATATCTGTATTTCGGAATCCACGTCGTCCTCTTCCTGTACGGTTTCCATCTGTTCGTTGATATAGTCTCCCAATTCCAGCTTGGTAAAGGACAACTGCACCTCATCCCCTTCCGTTTTGAAGAATATCCTTAGTATAAAGTCGGATACCTTGATAACGAACCAAGAGATTACGGAGAACAAGAGATAGAAGATATAGGCCGGCACCGCAAACACCTTGATCAGCACATTGGCATATATCTGAAAAAAAACCTTTGGCAAAAACTCGGCCGTCAATAAAATAACCAGGGTGGAGATTATGGTCTGTGCCAACAAGCTAAAATCCGTTAGCAGTATATTAATGAACTGCAAATTGGTGGGGACCAAGCTCTGGAACCATTCCATGAGCATATCTCCCATAAATAGCCCATAAATTACCAGTGCGATATTGTTGCCGATAAGCATGGTGGCAATAAATTTTGAAGGCTTATCGGTAAGTAAGGTGAGTACCTTCGCCAAAAATCCTTCTTGCTTTTTTTCAATCTCAATATGGATCTTATTGGCGGAAACGAAGGCTATCTCCATTCCCGAAAAAAACGCCGAAAACAGCAGAGAAAGAATTATGATGATCACGGAGGAATCCAATGTTATTGTTGATTATCCTTGTTTCGTTGCTCAAAGCGCTTCCGATATCTTCTCCTAAAAACGAACATGGCTATGGATACCACGGCAAAGAAGATAAATATGTAGGTTTCCTTTGGATCAATGCTCCAAAGTGTTGCAATCTTGTAAACGGATATGGCGGCCACTGCCAAATAAAGGTATTCCGTGTATCTTAAAATTTTGATCATCCTATTCTTCTTCTTTAATCGTCATTAACCCGTAGGTTTTATGGGCCTTAAAAAAGGTAAAATCCTTATTAAAATCCATACCCTCACCATCCATTACGGTGCCGTCCTCTGGGTTTGTATATTTAAAGGAGGCTTCGGTAAATATCCAATTGTTCTTTCGGTCGAAATATAACTGATCGGTCTCCAATTTTTTACCATCATGACTATTGATCACCACATTTCCCCGCAAATCTATCAAATTGGTCTGTGAATATACGATACCATAATCGGCAACGATCACACTTTTGTTGTTTTTTTCATCGTAAAAATCAACCTGTAATCCTTCCGGGAAGGTACGGAATTTAAAGGTTTGGTTGTCAAAGTCCTCGGACAGTGGGCTGGTCAACACTGCAATTACCCTGGTATTTGCCGAGTCTTGGGAACTCATCGCTTCCACTGTCTCTGTGTAGGTAAGGGTAAAGTTTTGGGCAATGCCTTGCGGAAATAGTGGTTTTACGGCTTCTTCGCCCACTCTTTCGTAATCGTCACCACAGGACATAAAAAGGATTGCCACGGTAAAAACCGTGGCAAAGCTCTTTAAAATATGTTTTAATTTTTGTTTCACCTTATAGATTAGGTACGGTAACGCTACCTCCTACCCAACAGCTGAAAGAAATGGTCTGACCTGCTTTTCCTGAGCTAAAGATCATTTCTTTAGAAGGGGCTTTGGCATCATAATTGGCTGCTAGTTGGCTTGCGCGACCACTCAAAGCAGGATCCACGGTTGCCGCTTTTCTTGCCATGGCGGCTGCCTTCCAATAAATTGCCCTTTTCTCAAATGGGGTATCCCCACAGGCATTGGCACTGTTTCCGTAAAGTGTGGCTATCAACAAGTATGCTTTCCCGTTGGCAGGGTTGGCATCGATAGCTTTCATCGCATAGCTCCTTGCTTGTGAAGAACTACTGTTCCTAACGGTTGTTGCGATCTTGTATAGGATTTCAGATTTTTTGTAGGAGTCGGTTTCCAACTCTACTGCTTTGTTGAAATCTGCAAGGGCCCCGTTCATATCACCGGACTTTTGCTTGAGCACACCACCGTACATATATGCATCGGCAGATGGATCCAAAGCCAATTGGGCCTCGAACAATTTTCTGAACATTGGGTCGTCCGTACATTCTTTGGAGAACATTCTTCCCACGGCACGTTTTACCCATTTAACATCGCCTTTCTTTTCTTCGAAACTTTTTTCGTACAATGGGATAAGGTTATCACAATCGGCAAGTGCTCCCAATTTGGAATCCACACTGCTGGCCACTTTACCGTAGGACTCGGAGTTTACGGTTGCTGCCCTAAGTGTACTTTTTTCTTTGGAAGTCAAGGTTCCCAATGAATCCTTTGGCAACAATTTGGTCACAACACCCGTCAATTGCTTGTTCTCTTCCTCGATTTTTCCCGTTACGTCATCGTATGTGTTGAATACATCCTGAAGATCTTTTTTACCAGCTCCGTGCAAGTCTACCAAACTTGAGAAGTATAGGTACAATGCCCTCGGGTTTTTAAAGTTTTCTTGGTCTTCTTGGAAAGCTTTGTCCAACATATTGAACAATTCTTCATCGGAAGCCATTTTATTCTCGTACATCAACAATGCTTTGTCGATGGCCACTCCCGCTTTGGTGTATTTGGTGGGGAAATACTTTAGACTATTATCGTACAAGGACAACAAATCTTGTAAATATGCATCTTTGTCGGCTCCTGTGGAACTCTCTATCTTTGCCTTCAGGATTCTTTCCCCATAAGAGAAGTTTGCCTTGTTGATGTCCGGGCAACTTTCGTACACCATTTTCCATGGTTCGTAAGCTGCATCATAGTTTTTCACCTTTACGTGTTCTGCGTAAATCGACAGATTGGTCATACACTCGGGGTTCTGTGCTTGGGCCATACTTAATCCCGTCAACATAGTGACCATTATCATTGTTAAGTAGTGTCTCTTTTTCATCTTTCTAATTTTAAAGCTGTTAAAGTACAAATTTTCATTAAAAAATCCTTTTTAAGGACCTTATATGGGTGGTTATTTATCAAATTTTTAAAAAAAGGCCTATCAATTTATTTTTGTTTTAACAAACCATCTAGCATTTAGCGATAAACCAAGGTTAATTTTAAAATAACTCTCTTCAATAAGGTTTGCATCTGTTGTTCCGCGCCTTCCCAGTTCAAAACCTACGTTTAGGTTAGAGAAGTCCGCACCCAACGGTAAACCCAATCCAAAAGTTATGCCAAAGTTGTTTATTTCTTTATTGTTCACGACCATTCCGGTTACGTCATATCGTAATCCGGCCCTATATGTGATTCGGTTAAGATAGCCTGTAAGGGCACGGTAGTCGGGTATCCAGTACCCTCCTAACGCATAGGTACTGGCATCGGAATAGTCTACATTGTCCAACCCAAGGAAGGTGTTTTCAAAATCGCTCATTTTTTGAAAACTGTACTCTGCCCCTAAAAACCATTTTTTGTTCTCACCAAAACCAAGCCCCATGGTGGTCCTTGTAGGTATCTTTAATTCGGTGTTTCTGAGATTGGATGCATCCAAGTCCACATCCACTACTTCAACATTATTACCGTTCGAGAGTGAAAACGACCCCAAAGTCTGGTTATTCTTGGAAACAAGGTTTCCCTGTGTATTGATGAGTACGGATGTGTATAGTGTATATTTATCCTTGATCGTGGGGGTATAGTTCAGGGCATAATTAAAATCGTAGCCATTAACGCTGGATTCACGATTATCCAGGGTCCCGAACTGCACTCCTTCCACACTTTGCACTCTTTGATATTCCAAGTTTCCAAAGTTAAAGTTTGCGGTGACCCCGAGGCTGAGGTTTTTAATAGGTTCAAACCCTATGGAGGCATACACACGGTTAAGCCCTCCTTCCCCTTCAAAAACATTGGTGATCTCTCCGTTTGCGGAGGTGGATGTCAAACTGTAACCAACCGATGAAAAGGGCATTAAACCAAACCCAAACCCAACGTTTCTGGCCAATGGAAAACCTATGGAGAGGTAATCCAAATTTGTGACGGAGGCATTTTGTTGCTCGTCCCAGCTTTTAAGCCTGTACTCTTTATGGGATATTCCTGCCGTGTAAGCGGTTAATCTAAGTTTGGAATATGCGGCCGGATTTGAAAGGTTGATATGGATACTATCCCCATACATACTCACGCCACCCATCATTTGGGTATCCACTGCCCCGTTGTCCCTGTGGTCGCCTATACCAAAGTAGGAATATGGCGAAATGGTTCCATTTTGTGCAAACACTCCATGTGCAACCACGCAGAGAAAAGCAATCAGAATCTTTTTAATCATTCAATTTGTATTGTATTCCAGTAGGCAATTTAGACCTTCCAAGAGAAATTTGGAGTTCGCAAATATGGTGTTTTTTAGCCTTTTGGCAAAAAAATGGGAGTCCCCACCTGTTAAAATAACTGTTAAATGTTGAAAACGAGATCGATATTGGCCGATCACCCCATCAACTTCTTGGGCCACTCCGTTTATAACGCCGCTGTGCATGCACGTTTCAGTACTGTTGCCAATAAAATCCAAAAGCTCGTCCGGCGACAAGAGCGGAAGCCCGGCCGTTTGTTCGTGCATGGCACGGTACCTCATCCGAATGCCGGGAGAAATGGCGCCGCCCACATATTCGCCCGCATTGTTCACCATATCGTAGGTAATGCAGGTACCGGCATCGATCACCAAGGTGTTGCCCCGAGGATTTTGGTAATACGCTGCGGCAGCGAGCGCCAAGCGGTCCACGCCCAAGGTCTGCGGAGTGGCATAACTGTTCTTAAAGGGCATTTTGGAATCGCTGGAGAGCACGTGCACCTTGCAAAAAAGGGCCACAACGTCCCGTTCCTTACGGTCCAATTTACCTACGGAGGACAGTATGGCCTTGTTTATCCTAGGGTATTTCTCGAACAGTTCCTTTATTTTGGATAGGAACAATACGGATTCGAAACTATGGTTATAGATCATGCTTCCGTTCTCAAAAACAGCGTATTTGATCAACGTATTGCCTATGTCGATTACCAGATTCATGCTACAAAGGTCGGGAATTGAAAAAAATCAAAACCTTTTTTTCGGGTTTTTGTTTGTATATCCTAATTTTGAAATTATATTTGCACCCGCTTAATAAAGCTTGGTACCTTAGCTCAGTTGGTAGAGCAACAGACTGAAAATCCGTGTGTCCCTGGTTCGATTCCTGGAGGTACCACAAAAAAACCCGCAAACTGTGTTTGCGGGTTTTTTGTTTACACCCACTTGCTATCTTAAACCGCTATTACTCATAAACCATGTTGTGCGGTAGGCTTTTCATTTATTTTCTTCAAACCATTTCACGATTGAGGGCATATTCCGTTCAAATCCGCCGGGAATAAAAAAGTTCAGAACCCCTGTTTTACGGTCGGTTCTGTTTTTAAAATCATGAATGGTTTTGGCCGGAATTCTTATAAATGTTCCTTTTATGGCGTCTATCCAGTTTTCTCCGATCAATATGGAAGTCGTACCTTCAAGAACATAAAAAATTTCATCGTTTTCTTCGTGCCGGTGTGCACCTGGTCCGTCAGAATTCGGTTCCAGCCACCATTCCGAAACGCTGTACTTTTCGTTGGTCTCGTTTTCGTCCGCCTTAAAAATTGCAGTCATTGTACCACAGTTATAAACCCGTCCTTGTCCTTCTTCCAATATTAATGGGTCTGCATTATTATTTTTATGTTCCATTCTATTCCGTTTCTATCGAGTTCAATAATTTAGTTTGTTAGTTTAGTTTTTAGCTGACGTAAAATGGTCACACCCAAGATTTCACCACCCAAATTTCATGCGAAGCGAGCATGGCCTATATAAGCCAGTGCTGTTCCATTGAGAACTACGTCTCGAAATTGACTTAAAAGAACTTGTTTTTTAACTCAGTTCTTTGTTACGTGTTCGTTTTTTATTAAGTTCTATTTTTAATTACAATCATTTCTTTCATTCATTATTGCTCTTTCGCTCAGAGAATTTTGGATAAATTCCTTTGATTTTCCTTCCCGATTGTACACTGTGCTTCCAATAAGAAAATGATAGTTTTTTGAGCTTCTTTCTATGTAAAGAGTATCAGAACATTTGTTTTTAAGCACTCGGTCGTTCTCTTTTATAAAATCATATAGAAACGCAGGTTCGTAGTCATAATTCCGACTGTTTTCGATTTTAATTCGGTCATTTCTATTTGTCAGGAATAAATATGTGTTTCCTTTTTCTTCGAAAACATCTATTACTCTCTCGTCAAATTCTTCACTTAAGTAGATTTCTTCATATTTCCCTTTTTTAATAATTGTATAAATAATAAACCCAATTAGAAAGAGGAATAGGAGAATTACAGGTAAATATTCTTTTAGAGCATACTTTTTTTTCATCGTATTCTTAACTCAATTTTGAATTCCCGAGATATAGACTCCGAATTTAAAACCTCCTCTTTTTTCGATTTTAGAATCCAAGATACAATTCCGCCTACTGTAATTAGAATTGGTGATAGAATTGCCATTAATAACGTTTGATTCATATGGTTAGTCAAAGCACTTTACAACTTATTTATATGGATGCAAAATACATCCATATACCCCACAAATTAGGAATAAAACTCACAATCAAACTGATTTACCCATCAAAACCCTCAGCAAAAAACTCAGTGATGCTCAAGTTAAAATAAGTGGAAATTCTTTTGATGGTACTGAATTTTGGGTCCCATTTGCCAGTTTCAATTCGTCCAAAATGGATTCCAGTATCATTGTAGGCGTCTTCTTGGGTAAGATTTTTAGCTTCTCTCAAGCCCTTAATCCGGCTAGCTAAGTCCTTTAAAAAATCAACATTTTGGTCGTCGTTGTCCATCATACGACAGCAATGTCAAAATTTTAGGTATCGAAATTAATGACGTAAACGTCATTTTGTCTAAATTTGAAGATTCCCAATCATTAAAATTACCTACCATGCCATCACATCCTATTTCATCCACATTAACCAACCACCTCCACCAAACCTCCCCTGCCCCGTTGCAGATCACTTTTGCAACCCTAGCAATCCACAACTCCCAAAACGGGCAGTTCCTAAACCATGTGCATCGCCCGCATAGCCGCATTGTCCTTAAAAAAATGCCTTGCCAAAGTTTGGCGGAACTAACCGTACCGGACAATCTAGTGTTCAGCTTTTCCTTTCAGTTCCGGATACCCAAAACCCAAAAATTCCATCATGTGGAAATGCTGTCCCTGCCACGCCCCTTGGACCACGGCAAACTGTTTATAGATGAAGAAAAATTGGTGCTATCCTTTAGGATAGATGCCCCGGACCCTTCGCTTAGGGTGGAGGTTACGCACACCTACCTAGGCATTTGTGACCTAAAAGAGCTCTGTGCGCCCGTTCCAGAAAAATCGTTGAAGCTGCACAACAAAGGCTAGCCCCCCACCTGGGCACTTTTTTTGTTGTTCTTGAATTCACTGGGGCTCAGCCCAAACTTCTCCTTAAAAATCTTGGAAAAATAACTTCTACTGGTAAACCCAATGGAGTAGACCACTTCGGAGATGTTCATTTCGGTGGTGGCAATGTAGTTCCTTGCCAGCTCCAAACGGGCATGCCGTATGTATTCCGTTACCGTTTTGTTGTAGAGCAGCTTAAACCCTTCCTGTAGTTTGGCCTGGGTGAGCCCGGTCTCGGCCGAAATATCCTCCAACGAGAAATCCTTGGCGATGTTCTTCTCTATTTTTTTGGCAAAGTTGCGGACAACCTTTAATTCCCTCTTCAACAAACTGGTCTGCGGCCGTTTGTCCAGCACCTCCTTATTGTGCTGTACCATGTGCATGGATAGGATTTGGTACACCAACCCCTCGATCATCATAATGCGGATCATGCCCTTGGTCTTTACCTTTTTTATGGCCGTTACCACCTCTGCCATTTTTAGGTTATAGGAGCCGTAGTAGGCAAATACCTTTTCGTGGTCGGTATCCAAAAAAACCTCGTACAGTTTTTTATTCAGTTCTTCGCCTTGGTTCAACCTTTTGCGCAAAAACGGTTTTCTGCGCACCTGGATCACGGTCTGGGAAATTTTTACATCCTTGGGGAAATACCGGTCCATGACCCCACCGTCCCTATTGGTAAGTATAACGGACTGGAACTGTTCCATGATCTTGATCTTATCCTCGGGCTGGTACCCGAACTTATGGCCGCAATAGCCCTCCAGACAGTAATAAAAGTTTATCGGGTTGTAATCCGATGTGTCCACCTCTATCAAAACCTCATCAAAAAAAACAATGTCCAGCTCCAACAGGCTCACGCCCCAGTCAAAAGTTATAAAACGTATGCTGCCCTTTGCCTTGCTGTTGGATACCTTTAGTGCATGCTGCCCCCACTGCTCCTCTATCTCTCCGCCCAAAACATTTTTGATCTGCTCCACGGACTCGGCAGTATCTTGGGCTTGTACCTTAATTTGTATCATTGGGTGTAAACTGACTTTATGTTCGGTTATCGGTGTAAATCCTATAAATATACTCTTTGTTGGCCTTTGCACAAGAACCGTTGTTCAAGAACGGCCGCATTTATCAAAAGCAACACGATTAAAATTGTTTGAGTCAACCATTTTGCGCATCTTTTTTTTACTTGAAGTCATATTCCAGAAGATATGATCTACAAACTTTCAAATGAAGCGAGCAAGGATGGGATTGAAAATGAGTTTGAAATCCCCTTCAGATACCCGAACCTCTATACCCCAAACCCGTTGATAAATGGTTTTCACGAAACCAATATAAGTGTGGTGACCATGGAAAACAAAAATGAGATAACCTTTGCCATATGGGGCCTAATGCCCCAGGATTTTAAAGAGGATTGGCAGATTTTCCAGGACAATGCCAACACGCTGAACGTTAAAATGGAGGAACTGGAAAGCGTTTCGTGGATGAGGGACTCCTTTACACAACGGCGCTGTTTGATCATTGTTACCGGTTTTTACACACACTTGCTGGAGAACGGCAATACCTGCAGTTATTATATCTGCCAGCCATCGGAAAGGCCATTTTATTTGGCGGGCACCTACAACATTTTGGACGATGGCTTTTTGTGCACCGCCTTGATCGTCGGCAAAACCGACCCGTTTATTTCCAACTACCACAACATAAGCAATCTGGCCCCGGTTATCGTTCCCAAGGAAAGAGCCTCCACTTGGTTGGGCGAGGATTCCGATACTGAAAGTCTTTACCGCATCATTAAAGAACCCCATAAAACGCCCTTGAAGGCAAAACGTATATCCAATGAGTTCTTTTTAAGGAACCTTGCCTCCAACATGCAGATGGGTTCTTTATTTTAAAACAATTTACGACCGCAGCAAAATCGCCTCTGCAACAGCATTTTAACATTTCCACCTTTTTGAGTCAATATATGATCGGAAAGCGGCAAACATGCAACAAAAAGTAAGCGACATTTGTAATGTACTGGTTAAAGGATAATCGGGCACTAACTTAAAAACACGACTATTATGTTACGTTGGACAATCATCTTTATCATCTTGGCCATTATAGCCGGTGTATTCGGTTTTGGTGGAATCGCTGCAGGAGCGGCAAGCATAGCCAAGATTTTATTCTTCATATTCATCGTCCTGTTCATCATTTCGTTGATCACAGGAAGAAAGAGACTATAAAATATACACACACAAATAAGATCATTAACCCTTAAATAGAGACCCATGAGAAAATCAATAAGTTTATTCGGAATTTTAATAGCAATGGCACTTACCTTGAGTATGACCAGTTGCAGAGAGACCAAAGAAGATAAAGCAGAAGAGGCTATCGAAGAGGTAGAGGATGCCGCTGAAGACGTTGGGGATGGCATAGAAGATGCCGCCGAAGATGTTGAGGACGAAGTGGAGGATGCTACGGACGACAGCCCTCAATAAAAATACCATTGACACACACTAAGAAAAACTCTGGCAAATATTTGTCAGGGTTTTTTTGATTGGGCAAGTTTCCAAAAAAACATGTGAATAATAGGGTAATTCATTCTACCTTAGAAGAAACTAACACCGCCATTTTTCTTTGAAAACAACCTTCACCATTGTTTATGTGCTATCTTCCATCTGGGCCATAGGCGCAATAATCTACCACGGAAGAAGGCCGTCCAGATCCATTAGTTGGGCGTTGACCATAATCGCCCTGCCCATACTTGGCGCAGTACTCTACTACCTCTTTGGGGTCAACCGCCGTAAATTCAAATTCTTCAACCCCAAGGAATTCGAGAAAAGAAAAAAGTACGGCCTTCCAACAACATCGTCACAAAAAAAGCATACTACAAATTTTGAGGACGATATCCGAAAAAAAAGATTGAGCAGGCTCATCAACACCAGTTCCAACACCAAGGCAACAACGGGCAACAAGATCACCGCGCTACAAGATGGCGGCGAAACCTTTAACACACTGTTCAAGGCCATGGAAAAGGCCCAAAAATTTATACATGTCCAATATTATATTTTGGAAAGAGGCACCCTATTGGACAAAATGCTGGAGCTCTTCAAAAGAAAAATCGAGGAAGGTGTGGAGGTGCGCATTATCTACGACTCGTTGGGAAGCTACAAATTACGCGGCCGGCCCCGAAAAAAGTTTGAGGACATTGGTGTAAAAATATACCCCATTATGCCCATCCGACTGAAGAACCTCCTGTTCTCGTTGAATTTTAGGAACCACCGAAAAATCGTAATCATCGACAACGAAATCGCCTTTACCGGGGGCGTGAACGTATCCGACAAATACATAACACGGCAGAATGGACTGGGCAAATGGAAAGACATCCACTTAATGCTGCACGGCCCCATTGTGAACGATCTGCACATGGTTTTTCTTAAGGATTATTTTTTTGCGAGCAACAAAGAGGACTTCCATATCTCCAATTATCTTTCCGAACAGCAAAGGGCAGGTGATGTGGATGCACAGGTAGTGGCCGGTGGACCGGATTCCAAGCACCCGACCATAATGCAGCAATATATTGGGATGATGAACCAGGCCCAAAAATCGATTTACATAGCCAACCCCTATTTTGTTCCGGGCGAGGCCTTTTTGGAAAGCATGAAAATCGTAGCCATGGAGGGAGTTGAAATTAGCCTTTTGGTGCCCAAAAAATCGGATTCCCAAGCAGCAAAATTCGCCATGTTCTCCCATTTTGAAGAATTATTGGAAGTAGGGATCAAAATTTATTTACGGGAAGACTTTTCCCATAGCAAGATCATGGTCGTGGACGACGACCTGGTCTCCATAGGTTCCGGAAACTTTGATATTCGCAGTTTTGAGCTCAATTACGAGACCAATATTCTTATCTACGACAAAAAAATCACTTCCGAAATGATCAGTGAGTTCAAAAAACTTTGCGATAGGGCCGACCTGGTCACCTTGGAACGCTATCGCAACAGAACAATATGGCTCAGGTTTCTCGAGGGCCTTTTCAAGTTCTTTAAACCGGTCATTTGATTTTTCTCTTGATTTGAATCAATCATTGATTCATTTGCGCTAAGTAGATTTTTGGGACAAAACTACCTTTGTATCAAAATAAAACTATCATGAAAAACGCAATTTTATTTCTATTTTTTATCGGAGCTACAGCCCTTAGCGCGCAGAGCATATCAAAAAATGCATTGGGTATCAGAGTGGGCGACAACGACGGTTTTGGTGGGGAAATCTCCTATCAACGCTACCTGCACGAGAACAACCGATTGGAGTTCGACCTTGGCTGGAGGGATTCCGATAATGTAGAAGCCTTTAAATTGGTAGGCCTGTACCAATGGGTAATGCCCATAGATGGAGGCTTTAACTGGTACGTAGGTGCCGGTGGTGGAGTAGGATCTTTTGACGCCGGTGAAAATGATGGGGCATTTGCCCTGATCGCCGGAGATATTGGTATCGAATACGATTTCAATATTCCATTGTTGATTTCGCTGGACATGAGGCCGGAAATCGGTTTCAACGATAATTATTCCGATGACCTTGACCTAGATATAGCACTTGGGCTCAGGTACCAATTTTAAGAAGAACATAACTTACATAAAAAGGGCAAATTATAATTTGCCCTTTTTTTAACCCTTTAATTTTGAAAAGAAAACTAAAATTACTCTTCCTACTATTTATATCGGTATTTTTAGTTGTCATTATTTTGAAAGAACCAAAAAATACCATACCAAAAAGCATTGAACAAGAGGTACTGATCGCCATGGGGTACTTTCCCGACCTCGATGGCATTCCCATTGAGTTCAAGTTTAAAAAGAACATCAAAAAATCGGTGATGCAGGCCCAGCCCACTTGGAGCGGACTTCTTAAGCCCAAGAGCAAGCGCAGCTACGTGATTTTGATCAGCGAAAACTTTAAGATATCCGGCGAAGAATTCAAGACCGTTGATGTACCAAAAGATGTTTTGATCGGATGGATAGGCCACGAACTTGGGCACGTTATGGACTACCAACAACGGGGCAACCTCAACCTGATAGGGTTTGGCATCAGATACGTGCTTTTGAAAGAATTTGTAAAGAAGGCCGAACGCGCCGCCGACTCCTTTGCCGTTTCCAGAGGCATGTCCGAATACATTCTGAAAACAAAACGGTTTATCCTCGACAACTCGGAAATCGACGAGACCTACAAGGCACGCATCAAGCAATATTACCTTTCTCCCGATGAGATCATGGAAATGGTCAAGGAACTGGATTCAATACAAGGGAACGGTTAAGCCTTTTGCGACACAAAATCCTCCCATTCCTTAAAACGTTCCTCTCCCATAACACGTTCCATTTTTACCTGTCCGCCTTTTTTCTTGTTGGCTCCGTTCCAGTCAGCGAACATTTGCTTGGGCACAAAGTTCACCTTTACCCCTTCCAGGGCCTTGCTACGGGCCACTTTATAGTTTTTATTCGCTTCCTTGAGGTATTTGTCCAGAACATCTGCCGTTTTCCCTTCATCCAATTTACTGTCGGAACCCAGATACCATGAGTGGTAAAAGCCATCATCAAAACGTTTGGCGCAGAGCGTGTATTCCGGCACCTTAATATCGAGTTCCTCTTCCAAGTGCTTCACGGCATCGTTCAGTTTGTTCACGGAAAGCTGGGAGCCCACCGTGTTCAGGAAAAATTTGGTACGCCCGGTAATCTTTATTTCTGCTCTTTCCACATCCGTAAAGGCAATCGTATCGCCAATAATGTAACGCCAAGCACCTGAAACGGTAGATATGATCAGAACATAATCCACATCTTCCTCTACATTATCCAAGGTAATTGAAGGAGCATCATCTGTCAACGAACCATCTTGGTTAACATATTTGGGCTCAAAGGGAACAAACTCAAAATAGATTCCATTGTCCGTAATCAATTTCATTGCCGTGGTCTCGGGCCTGTTCTGGCAGGCAAAGAATCCTTCGGAGGCCAAATAGGTATCGATTATTTGAATGGGATGTGCCAACAGGGCATTGAAACTTTTCTCGTAAGGATCAAATGCAACGCCCCCGGACGTATAGGCCCGCAAATTGGGCCATATTTGATGAATATTGTCCACATTATGATAGTCGATTACTTTTTTGAGCATCAGCTCCATCCACGATGGGATACCGCTCAAGGCGCCTATGTCCCAATTTTTGGCATTTTTGGCTATGGACAGTACCCGTTCGTCCCAATCGTCTATTTTGGCAATTTGGTCTCCGGGCTTGTAGTACTTTTTGAACCAGAACGGAATATTGCTGGCACTGATCCCACTGATCTCCCCTTCCTTTTTGCCATCGCGTTCCTGCAAGTTGGTGGAACTTCCCAGCATCATGATCTCTTTCTCAAAAAAGTCGGCGGGCATATCAAAATTGCTCATCGCATATACCTGGTGCCTTCCAGCCCGGGTAATGGAATCGACCATATCTTCGGTAACGGGTATCCTTTTGGATTTCTTGCCCGTGGTTCCGGAGCTGAGGGCAAAAAAATCGGGGCTTCCGGGCCAAGTCACGTCAGGCTCACCGGCAATCGTCTTGCTCCACCACTCCTCTGTAATTTTTTTGTAATCGTGGTACGGTATGGCCTCGCTAAATGCTTCTTGAACGTCATCGGACTTTAAAATGGACGCAAACCCATAGTGCTTTCCAAATTGGGTATCCTTGGCGCTCTCCAATAATTCTATGAGCACCTTTTTTTGTTCTTCAACAGGACTGGGGTCCCCGCTCAAGGCTTCCCTAGCCTCTATAACTCCCTTAATAATGTTCCCAATAATAGCCATATCGAATAATTTTAGTCATGTAAAATTACCCACATCTGTACATTGGGATTCACTCAATCCATTTTTTGATCGACTTAAATGATCTTAAAAATTTACGGCTGCAAGTACGGGTGACGAGGTATCGGGGACTTTCTTGCAAGAAGGCTGCTCCAAGTTGATGGCAATTTTGGAATAAAGGGGCTCCGGTGTTTCCTTATGCACCGAAACATTACCGTTGGACGAGTTTATTTCAATCGTCACCAAAGAAAGATAATTCATGAGGTGTTCGGCCTCTTTTATCAATATCTTTACCACCTGAAGCCGCACCGCATACTCCAAATTGATCCTGCGCTGATGGCTCATGCTCCTTTCGGTCCCTGAATTGTTCCAGATTATTTCCAAGTCAAAATTTTGAACAAAAATAGCACAAACAATGTTTAATTTACAATTACGAAACGTTAAATTAACATTGAATTTTTTATTCTATAGTATTGAACATTTTAACCAGTGCTTGTTAACACAGGATATCAATAGATTAACACTCTTATCGCCCTCTCATTTAGATTTTTCCAACACTTCAACAAAAGACTTCTTAATGTTTTCATAAATATGAAAATCAAATGGTTGTATAGGCAAAAAATATCAAACTAACTCTTATATTTAGCCGATTGCGAATAATTTTAAAAACAAAAAATGACCCACGAATTACTAGAAAAGGCGGAAGAGTTTGAAAAAAGGCCAATGAGCCACATGTCCACCAGCGATAGGGTTAAGGCCTCCAGAGAAGCAAAGAGCTTGATTCTTTCCATCAACGAGATTTATAAAAAGACCAAGGATTCCAAATTAATGGAAACCATGAAGAATATTACCGCTAAAAAGCGCAAAATAGAAAAACGGCTCAAAGGTTCGCCTTTGGCATAAACCAAATTTTATGGGAGGATGCATGGTTCGTCCAGAAGCAAACATCCTTCCATAAACTCTATTTCCCCTCCCTCCAAACACTTATAAACCACTGTATTTCAACGAATAAGATTTTTTAGGCAGTTTTTCTTATTGCCAAAAAATATACTTTTCCCATTTACATAACTTTTCCGACCAATTATGTCCCAATTACTGCAACCAATAAAAATATGGATTGTAGAGGCGTTTGTTTTGGATAATTTAGGTGTGTAGTTTTAACTCAGCTAAATAACAAACACTCAAAAAAATGAACACAATCGAAGCAAAATTGGGATACCTTTTTTGGTATGTAGCAATTGCCTTGTCCGTTTACTTTCTTTTAAGCAGTATATACTTCTACATTAATTAGCCATACTAAACACCGACCCATCAATCAAAAATCATCACCATTGGTAATATGTCTCAGCGGGATCCCTTTTTAGGGGTCCTTTTTGTTTTGTTCCCCATACTTAAAACACTTGGGCCGGTTGATGCCCCGGATAAAAAAATCGCCCGGGAAAATACCTTACCCTCAAAATTACTCTCTATCTTTAAACAGCGTTTTTCAATCTTAGCTAAATCCAAAAAAGTTGAGCAAAAACCTACTTTTAATCCTTACGCGAAATCCCGAACTTGGTAAATGCAAGACCCGATTGGCCGCCAAAGTGGGCGACCGGGCCGCTTTGGACATTTATACATTTTTGTTGGAGAAGACCCTGTCGTTCACCAAAGATCTAGAAGTTGAAAAATGGGTCTACTATTCGGAAGAGATTTGGGAAGATGACATTTGGACGAGCGATGTGTATCAGAAAAAGCTTCAGGTCGGCAATGATCTTGGCGAACGGATGCTGAACGCTTTTAAGGAAGGCTTCGATGCAGGGTTCAAAAACATTATCATTATCGGGAGCGATATGTATCATTTAAACCAATCTGATTTGGAGGAAGCTTTTTCAAAATTAAAAGACCACAACTATGTTGTAGGGCCAGCAGAAGATGGCGGCTACTATCTTTTGGGAATGAAATCTTTAAGGACAGCTTTGTTCCAAAACAAAAAATGGGGCACCGATTCGGTACTAGCGGACACGCTTTCCGATATTAAAGGTGAAAAAACAGCCCTTCTCCAAGAAAAAAACGACGTTGACCATTACGAAGATATCAAGGACATTAAGGCCTTTGCGCCATTTTTAAAACATATAAGAAAATGACAAAAAAACAGATAGCGGAATCCGTTGAATACCTTAAAAAAAGAGGTTTTGAAACCCCCGAAATCGGTATTGTGCTAGGTACTGGGCTGGGGCAACTGGTGGATGACATTCAAGAGCCCATCGAGGCACATTATAATCACATCCCCTATTTTCCTTTGGCCACGGTGGAATTCCACACGGGCAAACTGATCTACGGCACCATCGAGGGCAAAAAGGTGGTCGTAATGCAAGGACGCTTTCACCTTTACGAAGGGTATGATTTTTTGGATATCACCTATCCCATCCGTGTTATGCACGAACTCGGCATAAAAAATCTGTTTGTCTCCAATGCTGCCGGGGCGGTGAATCTTGACTTTAAAAAAGGGGATATCATGTTGATCGAGGATCACATCAACCTGCAAGGAGGTTCACCTTTGGCCTTCAAAAATGTTTCGGAATTCGGTAACCGTTTTGTGGATATGAGCGAGCCCTACGATCCAGAAATGCGCAAAAAAGTCGAAGCCATTGCCGATCGCGAGCAAATTTCTTTGAAAAAAGGAGTATATGCATCCGTGGTAGGCCCGCAACTGGAAACCAAGGCCGAATACCGGATGCTCAAGATCATGGGTGCTGATGCCGTGGGAATGAGCACGGTTCCCGAAGTAATAGTTGCCAATCATTTACGACTACCCATTGTAGCGGTATCCGTGTTGACCGATGAATGCGACCCAGATAACCTAGAACCCGTTGAAGTTGAGGAGATTTTAAAGATCGCAGGGCAAACGGAGCCAAAAATGATTAAACTATTCAAAGAACTGATCAAAGAACTATGAGCTATTTAGATGCCACCCAAAACCTTTACAAAGAGGCTGCATTGACCCCAGATGTTGGACTTTGCTGCACCACCAACCCCATTTGGCAATTTCCGGGGCTGTCCATTCCCAAGATCATGCAGGAGATGAACTATGGTTGCGGCAGCACCGTTTCCGCACAGGATCTGGTGAACAGTCCAAAAGTATTGTACGTAGGGGTCGGCGGTGGAATGGAACTGCTTCAGTTCTCCTACTTTTCCAGACAAACAGGGGGTGTTACCGGGGTGGATTCCGTGGATGAAATGCTGGAAGCTTCCCGAAAAAACTTCAAAATAGCGGAAGAAGAAAACGATTGGTTCAAAAGTGAATATGTCAACTTGGTCAAAGGAGATGCCTTAAACCTACCTGTTGATGATGAAAGTATGGATGTGGCCGCCCAAAACTGTCTCTTCAATATTTTTAAAATAGAAGATCTGAAGAAAGCCGTTTCCGAAATGTACCGGGTATTGAAGCCCCATGGTAGATTGGTGATGAGCGACCCCATTTGCGAGCAACCCATGAGCGATGAGCTCCGTAACGATGATAGACTCCGGGCCCAATGCCTGAGCGGCAGCATCCCATTGAAAGATTACGTGAAAGTCTTGACGGATGCGGGTTTTGGCACCATTGAGATTCGTGGGAAACGATCGTACAGGGTGTTATCTCCAAACCATTACCCTACCAAAGAACTCATCCATATCGAATCTATTGAAATTGCGGCCATAAAGGATCCCATGCCCGAAGACGGACCTTGTGTTTTTACAGGCAAAACGGCCATCTATTTTGGCAACGAAGATTATTTTGATGATAAAAAAGGACACGTGCTACAACAAAACCAACCATTGGCCGTATGCGATAAAACTGCGGCGGCTTTGGCCAATGCTTCGGATGAAATCTTTATCAGTGAAAGTACCTACCACTATAATGGTGGCGGATGCTGCTAGCTGAATTATTTTGAAATTTCCGTCTTGGAAGATTCATAATCCAACAAAATTCCCTCGGAAATCCATTTGGCCAGTGCCTGTCGGTTATCAGGGTCTAAAATTCTGCGTTGGTCCTTTTTGTTTCTGATGTTGCCAATTTCGATATAGGCCATGGCCGGCAGCGTGTTTTTGACCACGTACAAACTGCTACGCCCCATAAAAGTGCCATTGTACAATCGGTTGGGCTGAAATTTTTTGTACTTCCTCAAAAATGTCTGATGGATGCTCTCGGCCAACTTTTTCCCGTTGGTGCTCTTTTCGTGATGGTAAAAGAACACATCGATATTGGTACCCTCGCCCCTACTATCCACATGGGTGACCAAAAGGCGTTGGTATTTACCGGAATTCTTCACATACAAATTGTTTACGGCCTTGGTACGCTGTTTTAAACGTTCCAAATGATCTAAGGGAATAGGTTTGGATTGTACGGTTTCATCCGTATCCAGCTCAAGTATTCTTTTATCCCGAATACCATCGTTTTCATCTTCAACAATGATATGTACTTCTGCACCGTGCGATATGAGCTCACGGGCCAATCTGAGGGTAACATCGTAGGCGTACTCATCTTCGGCGATCAACTTGCCATTATGGTTTTCTACCGCCCCCGGGTCCGGACCACCATGTCCCGAAATCAAATAATAGACGGTATTGTCCAAACGATTGCTTGAGACATCCACCCTTTTAAAATCCTCCCCAAAAATGGAATAGGCAATGCCTTCATCCCTCACTTCGACCGTTGTCGTCTCCAAAGTATCCGGCAAAAGATAGTGCCTGCCCAAAATCAAGGATTCATCCTCTCCCAAATCATCCTCATTTAGTTTTACAAATTTGTTATAATGCTTTGTGGGACTTATTCCATGTCTTCGAAGCAGCGAATAAATACCGTCGCCCTCTTGTGCCATGACTTTGGGAAATTCCTCTTGGGACCAAAGCATGGACTGGGCTAAAAATAAAAAGCTGAAAAATGTGGCGGACCAATAAAACTTCATTTAATTCTCAAATTCTACATCAGCATAATCATTAATAATGCCATTGCTAATCAAATTGGCAAATTCTTTTTTATCCGGTTTGATGAATATTTTGTTTTCGGAAGTCTTGGCGGCGCCCTTTACGGTAAGCAAACTAATGGCGGGCAGCATGTTCTTAGCCAAAAACAGGGTATTCTTGTCCTCAAAAATCAAGCTGGGTTCCTCCGATGTCCTATTGGAAATACTTTTTTCCTTAAATACGTTCTGAATGTTCTGAGCAAACCTTTGTCCTTGGCTGCTCTTGTTGTAATGATAAACCGCCACCTCCATATTTCCGCTATCGGTTACATTCTCTGATTGAATGATGAGCACTCTTTGGTATTTTCCCCTGTTCTGAATAAACCATTTGTTGATCACTTTGATGTAATCGCCCATAAGTTCCGCACTAGTTTCATAAGATTGTCCATCGCTTGTATTTTCTCCCATAATGTAAACCTTGGCTCCATTGACCATTAGGTCGGCCGCCAAACGTTTGGTAACATCGTTCACGAACATCTCTTCCCCTACCGAAGAATTGTCGGCTATCAGGTAATAAACAGCTTCCTTTAGTTTCTCGCTCTTCAGCGACATTTGCCCCAGTTCCTTATCAAAAATCGGAACTTCGGCATCTTTATCGGCCTCTACCAGAACACCTGTTTTTTTAAATGAATCACTGGCATAGGGAACCTTGTATTCCTCACCAAGTTTAAGGGCGGTTCCTTCTGTTATTTTGTCCGAATTCAGTTCTAAAAATTCTCCGTAGTGTTTTGCAGGATCTAATCCTTGTTTGCGCAATAGGGAAAAAATGCCGTCTCCTTGCTCGGCAACCACATTGTAAAATGTATGTTCCTGTGCAAAAATGAATATAGTGGCCCAAACCCAAAAAAGAAGGGATAATCTAAATTTCATAACTGTATGATTTTGGGTGGGATGTACTGCAAATATGGCGAAAAAACAGAAACGATTGGTCTTATCCTTGACAAAATTTCTGACAAATCTTTTTCTTAATGCTAAATACTCGATTTCTTTACTTGCGCATACTGTCTTCGTATCACCGATTCGGCAGGTTTGTTCTGGGGCGTAAAACGGTTGTCCCCACGGCCTCCGACTTGGTCGTGTTGCATAAACCATTTCCAAACAAAACCTCCGGCGAACCAGTCCTCGTTCCAAAACTCGTCGAAAAGTACCTGGGTGGCCCTAGCTTGGGCCTCAAGGTTTACACGCTCTTGGTTACGGTCCACCAACCAAGGTTTTTTTCCTGTAAAATCCATGCTTCGGTATCCAAACTCCGTGAATAAAACCGGTCTGTCAACCCGTTCGGCCAATTCCCGCATCTTACTTTTCCAAGGTTGCCAGCCTTTGGTGAGCGTTTCAACAGTTGGGTTTTGCTTTTCGCATAATGGGAAATACGCGTTTACGCCTATATAATCCAAATCTGCCCAAAAAGGAGTTTTTTCATATTCGTCCCAATTGGCCGCATAAGTCACTTTTCCATTATAGACCGTTCTTACTTTTTGAATCAAATCATTCCAAAACTCAGGCCTTTCGTCCACGAATGTCTTTAACTCTGTACCTATACAAAAAATATCACTTTGGGTTTCTTCGGCCATTTCGGCATAAAGCAGAATAAAATCTTCGTAGGAAGCTTCCAGTTTTTCCCACTCTTCTTCGGATGGCATTTTCATATTACCGGTAAATTTCCCGTCCCAAATCCAAATTTGGGGCTTCACCATCACCTTTATACCATTTTGATGCAACTTTTCTATGTATTGCCTGGCTCCTTCCCTGCGTTCACCATACCATTGTCTGTCCGTATTAAAAATAAGTTCGGGTGAATCCACATCCTGAATAAACCCAAAAGGCATTATTGCGGCATAGTTGGCCTGCACCTCAAGAACCGGGTCGATATGATGCTGGGCCACTTCTTCTCCAGAGGACACAAAACTAACGCCGTTGACCTTATCAAACTTGCTACTGGCACAAGAGACAAAAACAAGGGCCCCTAAAAAAATCAGCTGCTTCATAATCATCGTGAACCCCTCTAAAATAATCATTTTAAAAAAGCAATAAGCTGCATAATTCTTACTAAATTTCATTTTGATGTTAAGTTTTTACCCAAAAAATCGACACATCAAACAATCAAACCCAACCCATGGAACACATCGTTATTATCGGAAATGGAATTGCAGGTGTTACCGCTTCAAGGCACATCCGAAAGCTTTCCGACAAAAGAATCACCATTGTTTCGGCAGAATCTGAATACTTTTTTTCCAGAACGGCTTTGATGTACGTGTACATGGGCCACATGAAGTTTGAGCACACCCAGCCCTACGAGAACCATTTTTGGAAGAAGAACCGGATAGCATTGGTTCATGGCTACGTCACCAAGGTAAATACGGAAGAAAAACTGCTTCACATTAATGGTGCGCCAGACCTCAACTACGATAAACTGATCATTGCCACAGGCTCCAAACCCAACAAATTCGGATGGCCGGGGCAGGATTTGGATGGCGTTCAAGGACTCTACTCCAAACAGGATTTGGAATTGTTGGAAGAAAATGCCCCAAACAACACCGTTTGCAAACGTGCCGTCATAGTAGGTGGTGGATTGATTGGGATTGAATTGGCAGAAATGCTCCGAACCAGAAATATTCCCGTTACTTTTTTGGTTCGAGAGAAGAGTTTTTGGAACAGCGTGTTGCCTTCGGGCGAATCGGAAATGATCAACGAACATATTCGGGAACATCATATTGATTTGCGCTTGGGGGTTTCGCTGAAGGAAATCAACCCCGATGAAAACGGAAGGGTAAGATCCGTGACATTGGAAACTGAAGAAGAAATTGAATGTAATTTGGTCGGGTTGACGGCCGGCGTTACACCGAATATTGATTTTCTCAAAGATTCGGGCATCGATTTGGGCCGTGGCGTAAAAGTGAATCGTTTTTTAGAGACCAACGTTGAAGATGTGTATGCCATTGGTGATTGTGCGGAACAGCACAAAGCTATCGGTAACAGAAGACCCGTTGAAGCGGTTTGGTACACGGGGCGGATGATGGGCGAAGCGCTGGCCCAAACCATTTGCGGCAACCGTATGGCATACAATCCCGGACACTGGTTCAACTCCGCCAAATTTCTGGACATTGAGTACCAAACCTATGGTTGGGTGTTCCCAGAGAGAAAGAAAAAAGAAAACGAAGCCCATTTCCATTGGAGGCATCCCAAAGAAAAAATTTGCATCACCATTGCTTTTGATAAGCATTCCGAAACGCTATTGGGCATCAACACCTTTGGCATTCGTTTACGCCACGAAATTTTTGACAGATGGCTCAGTGAAAATAAAACTATCGATTTTGTAATGGAACATCTTATCGACGCCAATTTTGACCCAGAATTCTATAAGAACTTTGAATCGCAGATCGTATCCAAATACAATTCCGATTTTGGAAAATCCATCAAACTGAAAAAGAAAAACCTAAAACGCATCTTCCAATTGGGTTGATTGGTTTATGGTCTATTGGAAAATATCAGAACAAAGGAAAAACAAACAATGAACAACCAAACACATAGTCCGAGTATGGCCTTAACGGGCGAACCACCAAAAAGTTTGAGCATCGGTCAGAAACTTGCTGTTTTTTTAGGAATGTCAGGACTGGGCATTTTGCTTTTGGCCGTTTTTAATGTCAATTTCCCGAACAAGACCTTGTGGATGACCTTGTCCTTATCGGCGATCAGCATGGGAACCATTTGGTTTTCTTGGGATGCGTATTCCAAAAAAAATCCGGGCATTAAAAATGATGGTGTTTGGTTCAAGTCCATTTCCAGCCGTGGGCTCTGGGCATGGATAGCAGGCTTGGCCCTGACTGGCTTTTATATCGTGCTCTATTTTTATCCGGAATATCTTGGCCTTGTCAGCGAAGGGGACAACAAAGGTGTAATCGGCCTTTTTGACCCGCTCAGCAAATTCTTGAGCGGTAACCCGGCCAGTCAATGGTTTGTTTACGGAACGCTCTACACCGTTGCCATTTTAGTTTTCGGCATCAAGTTCCTGTGGAAATACCGCCATAACCGATATGAGAGATTGCGAACGTGGAGCGTCATGTTTTTTCAGTTGGCCTTTGCATTCATCATCCCGGAATTAATGGCCCGTTTGAACGGTGATAAAATTTTGAACGGGGGCAGTCTGCCCTATTATGACCTCAAAAATATTTGGCCGCTCAACTATTACAATTTTGAAGGCTATCGCATCAAAGCGTTTTTAAGTTCGGGGGAAATCGGTTTTGCCCTATTGATTTTTGGCATCCTCTCCATTTTTGTCATCACTCCCATCCTCACCTACAAATATGGTAAAAGATGGTACTGCTCTTGGGTCTGTGGTTGTGGCGGATTGGCGGAAACTGCCGGGGATTCATTCAGGCAATTGAGCGATAAGTCCACTTTTGCATGGAAAGTGGAACGCTGGGTAGTGCACAGCGTAGTGGTATTTGTTACTTTGATGACCACTGCGGTGATTTATTCCTATTTAGGTACCGATACGAGCAAATACTGGTTGACGAAAAGCTCCTTTTTGATTGGCGTGGCCGTTTTACTCACGTTGGTTTTTGGTTGGGCCATGATCTTTAAACGGGACCAACTTCAAAAAGATGCCCAATATGGGGCCATTGGTTACTTTGTAATTATCATAGCCCTGATTGGATTCCACTTTTTTAGCGGTGATGGCGAGGTTTTCCTTTTCAAATCGGGTACGCTACGCAAATCGTACTCCTTTTTGATCGGGAGCATATTTTCCGGAGTGATCGGAACGGGCTTCTATCCCATTTTTGGCAGTAGGGTATGGTGCCGATTCGGCTGTCCCATGGCCGCCATCCTCGGTTTTCAACAAAAACTGTTCTCCCGGTTCAGAATTACCACCAACGGCGGACAGTGCATCTCTTGCGGCAATTGTTCGGTTTACTGCGAAATGGGCATCGATGTACGTGCCTATGCTCAAAAAGGCGAGAACATAGTCCGTTCAAGCTGTGTTGGTTGTGGAATTTGCTCGGCCGTTTGTCCACGTGGAGTACTCAAATTGGAGAACGGTCCTTTGGAAGGAAGAATAGATAGCAACCAAGTGCTGTTGGGCAATGATGTGGATTTGATGTCACTCGTCAACAAAAAGTAAACCATCGTTCTTTTTTGAACATTCCCGGTCACATATCGATTGAAAATTTTAGTTTTGGCACCTGTTAACACCAACTAAAATTCATTCCCAGCCAATGGCGGATATCAGGGTCATTATCCCAGCAATCAACGAAGGAAATTCCATTGGCTTGGTAGTCTCGGAAATCCCAAAACATGTATCCGAAATCGTGGTCGTCGACAACGGTTCCGAGGACGATACCGTAGCAAATGCCAAGAAAGCGGGAGCAACCGTAATCTCAGAAAACCGCAAGGGCTATGGGTTTGCCTGTTTGAAGGGATTAAATTACATATCGGAACGATCTAAAACACCCGACATTATCGTATTTATCGACGGGGATTATTCAGATTATCCAGAAGAATTGGATAAGATTGTTGCCCCAATTTTGGAAAATGACATCGATTTTGTGGTCGGGGCGCGAAAAAAATCACTTCGCGAACCGGGATCAATGACCCCACAGCAGGTTTTTGGCAACAAATTGGCCACATTTTTAATGCGATTATTTTTCACATCGAGATTTACGGATTTAGGACCTTTTAGGGCGATAAAATACGAAAAGCTCAAAGAATTGAAGATGCAGGATACCACTTATGGCTGGACAGTGGAAATGCAGTTAAAAATTTTAAGAAAAAAAATGTCATATATCGAAGTTCCAGTGCGTTACAAACGAAGAATTGGTGAGTCAAAAGTTTCAGGTACGGTAAAAGGTACTATATTTGCGGGCATAAAAATATTAGGTTGGATCTTTAAATACAGTTTAAAATAATGGGACTCGCTATCGTTTACATCATCATTGCTATTTACAGTACGGCCTTAATATTGATATTCTTTTACAGTCTTGCCCAGTTGAATCTTTTGATCAACTACCTCGGCTATAAAAAACGAAACGAGGAAGCCCCAAAATTCAATCTTCTCGATCCCAAGGAAATTCCATTCGTTACCATTCAACTTCCCATCTACAACGAGGAATATGTGATGGAACGTTTGTTGGAGAACATATCCAAAATTGAATATCCAAAAAGTAAATTGGAAATCCAGGTATTGGACGATTCCACAGACGATTCCGTGGTAGAAACGGCCCGAAGGGTACAAGAGCTTCAGGAAACCGGGTTGGACATACAACATATCCGCCGGGAAAATAGACAAGGTTTTAAAGCAGGTGCTTTAAAAGAAGGACTGGAAATCGCCAAAGGCGACTTTATCGCCATTTTTGATGCCGACTTTTTGCCCGAAGCCGATTGGCTCAAGAAAACCGTTCCCTATTTCAAAGATCAGGAAATCGGTGTGGTACAGACCCGCTGGGGGCATATCAACAGAGACTACTCCACCCTTACCCGTATCCAGGCCTTTGCCTTGGATGCACACTTTACCCTGGAGCAAGTAGGAAGAAACTCAAAAGGACACTTCATCAATTTCAACGGTACCGCAGGTATTTGGAGAAAAGATTGTATACTGGACGCAGGAAACTGGGAAGGCGACACCTTGACCGAAGACTTAGATTTGAGCTACCGTGCCCAATTGAAAAACTGGAAGTTCAAGTATTTGGAAGACGTGGAGACCCCAGCAGAGCTTCCCGTTGTGATCAGTGCCGCACGCTCACAACAGTTCCGTTGGAACAAAGGTGGGGCCGAAAACTTCAGGAAAACCGTATTGAGCGTTATTACGGCCAAAAATATACCCTTTAAAACCAAATTCCACGGAGTAATGCACTTGTTGAACAGTTCCATGTTCCTTTGTGTATTCATCGTGGCCTTGTTGAGCATTCCCATGCTCTATATTAAAAACACTTATGCCCATTTAGGTTGGATATTTGAGGTGACGAGCTTCTTTATTTTGAGCACCATCATTCTGTTTGTTTGTTATTGGTTTACCTACAAAAGCATTCAGGGCAGCAGTTTCGACAATTTTGTGGACTATATTAAACTCTTCTTTACCTTCTTCTCGGTGGCATTGGGCTTCTCTTTGCACAATACCGTAGCTGTTTTGGAAGGACATTTGGGCAAACGAAGCGAGTTTGTACGTACACCAAAGTTCAACATCAACAGTATTAAGGACACCTGGAAGGGCAACAAATATTTGACCAACAAATTATCGCCCAACATGATCTTGGAGTTTGCCCTGATGATCTATTTCCTCTTTGGTATGTACAGCGCCATACCATTGAACGATTACGGATTGTTCCCTTTCCACCTCATGTTGTTCCTAGGTTTTGGATTTGTATTCTTTAAATCCTTAACTTCCAAGGCATAAAAAAACACCATGCAATCTTATTGGCGACTGCACAGATACCCGATATTGTTTGCTGTCGCCTGTATTTTATTCTACTGGAGCTTCGCTTACAATCTGGTACGCACCGATTTTGTAAAGCTATTTATGCTCTTTGGAGCTCTATTTTTTCTGTGTTACAAACTTATACAGTTCGAGAAATGGAACTTTAAGTTTCTATTGGTCGTCGGAATATTGTTTCGGTTGGTATTCCTGATAGCCGAACCTAATCTCTCACAAGATATCTACAGGTTTATTTGGGACGGTGAGCTTATAAAGAACGGAATCAACCCGTATTTGTACACCCCCGACCAGATCATGGAGCAAGGAACCATATCATTCCCCAACATGAAGGAACTACGTGATGGGATGACCGACCTCAATGCAAAACATTACAGCAACTACCCACCCATCAACCAGATACTTTTTGCTTTTGCCGCCCTTTTGGGAGGTGGAAGTGTTTTGGGCTCCACCATTGCCATGCGATTGATCATAATCCTTGCCGATTTGGGCGTGCTTTATTTTGGGCGGAAGCTGCTGCAAAACCTGAACAAGGCCAACCATTTGGCCTTTTGGTACTTTTTGAATCCATTGGTCATTATCGAACTCACGGGAAACCTCCATTTTGAAGGCGTAATGCTCTTCTTTTTTGTTTGGGCACTTTATATGATCTCAAAAAACAAATGGTTGTGGGCAACACCGGTTTATGCCGTATCCATAATGGTTAAACTAATGCCGTTGCTGTTTTTACCCATCTTCATAAAGTATTTTGGGTTTAAAAAAAGTACAGCTTTTTATACGCTTGTCCTGCTTAGTTGTGCTGCATTGCTTCTTCCCTTTTACTCTTCGGTTTTTATAGAAAATTATTCAGAGACCGTAGGATTGTGGTTCTCCAACTTTGAATTCAATGCCAGCATGTACAATGTCGTAAAAAAGATTGCCGTAACCTATTACGAAGCCAAACCTTGGAAATTGATTGACTCCTACGGATCTATGCTCAAAAAAGCCATGGTGGCCATTGTAGTACTGATAGCCTTGTTACGGAAAAACCAAAAACTGGAAAGTGCAATCACCTCAATGGTGTTCGCTTTGGCGTGTTACTATTTCCTCTCCAGCACCGTACATCCATGGTACGTGGTGTTCCTTTTGGGCTTCGCCATCTTCACGGACTATAGGTTTCCCTTGGTTTGGTCCTTCACCATTATTCTTAGCTACTACGCCTACTCAAATCCCGATTTCAAAGAGAATTTAGGATTGTTGGCCATTGAATATATTTTGGTCATCGGCTTTTTTATTTATGAAATGATAGGAAGCAGGCCTAAAAAGTTATATTTCTTCAAAAAGTAATCACAACTTTAGTACAATTCGAATTAATTTGTACTTTAGCTATCATAATGAAAGGACAAGAGTACATATTTTCTTCTTTGAGCATAGCTGCTCCCATCAGTCCATTTACCCCCCGTCGTCGTCGCCCGTAAGGGTGCATCATATCAATTGGGAATAGGTGAGTCCATTTCCGCAGAACGACCAAATCTATTTTTTTAATTTTTTCAGAATAATCGCTTGCAATGGAAATTATTGTTGCTAACGAATCTCATTTTAAATACGCACAGATCATAAGTGATACCATAACCGAATCCGCCAAGGTCCGCGGCACAGGTATCGCCAGACGTACGCCCGAGTACATCATAAAACGTCTTCAGAACGGTAACGCCATCATTGCCTTGGACGGTGATAAATTTGCAGGTTTTTGTTACATCGAAGTATGGGGAAACAAGGATTTTGTGGCCAACTCCGGTTTGATCGTGCATCCCGACTACAGAAACCAAGGATTGGCCAAACAGATTAAAAAGGCCGTTTTTGACCTATCCAGAAAAAAATTCCCCGATGCCAAAATATTTGGCATCACCACAGGACTCGCCGTTATGAAGATGAACTACGAACTGGGCTATAGACCCGTAACCTTTTCCGAACTTACGGATGACCCTGAATTCTGGAAAGGTTGCCAGACCTGCAAAAACTTTGACATCCTGACCCGTACCGAGAAAAAAATGTGCCTTTGCACTGGAATGCTGTACGATCCAGCATCCAAAAAGCAGGAACCAAAAAAATTGAACAACAAGGCATTTCAACGCCTCAAAAGCATAAAGGAACAACTGTTTCTAAAAAAGAAAGACAAATAAGCGTCGGTTCGACGACAACCATATAAAGAATCAAAAAATGGAAAAATTAGTTTTAGCATATAGCGGCGGATTGGATACTTCATACTGTGCCAAATACCTATCGCAGGATGAAGGTTATGAAGTGCATGCAGTAAGCGTGAACACCGGAGGTTTCAGCAAAGCTGAAATTGAGGAAATCGAAGAAAAGGCCCTTGCCCTTGGTGCATCCAGTTACACCTCCATAGATGCCGTGGCCACGTTTTATGAAAAAGTAGTAAAATTTCTGATTTTCGGAAATGTGCTGCGAAACAATACATACCCACTTTCTGTAAGTGCCGAACGTATTGTACAGGCCATCGAAATTGTAACCCATGCAAAGAAAATTGGCGCAAAATACATCGCACACGGAAGTACCGGCGCAGGTAACGATCAAGTAAGGTTCGATATGATATTTCAAATCTTGGCCCCGGAAATTAAGATCATCACGCCGATCAGGGACAAAAAATTGGCCAGGGAAGAGGAAATCAATTACCTACAACAAAACGGTATCGATTACTCTTGGGAAAAAGCCAAATACTCCGTTAACCGAGGATTATGGGGAACATCCGTTGGGGGTGACGAAACGTTGACCTCCCATCTATCTCTGCCCGAAAGCGCCTATCCAAGCCAGTTGGAAAAAGAATTGTCCAAAGAGTTGAGGTTGACCTTTAAAAAAGGGGAATTGGTCGCTTTGGACGGCGAACAGGACACACCCGTGGCCAATATCGAAAAATTGTCGGCCATAGCATCCAAATATGCCATTGGCAGGGACATCCACGTGGGCGACACCATCATAGGAATCAAGGGAAGGGTCGGCTTTGAAGCCGCAGCCCCGTTGATCATCATCAAGGCACACCACCTGTTGGAAAAACATACCTTGAGCAAATGGCAGCAATTCCAAAAAGAGCAAATGGGCAATTTTTATGGCATGTTACTGCATGAAGGAAACTATCTGGACGAAGTAATGCGAAACATCGAAGCATTTTTGACCGATACCCAGAAACATGTTTCGGGGGATGTGTTCATTACCTTACATCCATACCGATTTGAGTTGAACGGAATTACTTCCGAACACGATTTGATGAATGCTTCCTTTGGAAGTTATGGCGAAATAAACAAAGGATGGACGGCCGATGATGCCAAAGGATTCATCAAAATTTTGTCCAACGCAGGTAAAATTGCAAACCATGTAAACCAAGATTCATGATCAAAACAGGAATCATAGGAGGTTCGGGCTATACCGGTGGGGAATTGATCAGGATTCTGCTCAACCATCCGCAGGCCCAAATCGATTTTGTATATAGTACCACAAGAGCGGGAAAGCCCATCAGTTCCGCCCATCAGGATTTATTAGGACTTACCGATCTGCAATTTTCCGGTGAAATCGACCCGGAGGTCGATGTGGTTTTTCTTTGTCTGGGCCATGGCAATTCCACTTCATTTTTGAAAGAGAACCATTTTTCGGCCTCAACAAAGGTCATTGACCTCAGCAATGATTTTAGATTACAAGCCGATTCTGTTTTTAACGGCCAACGGTTTATCTATGGGCTTCCCGAACTGAACAAGTCAGCCATTCAATCTGCCGAGGCCATTGCCAATCCAGGTTGTTTTGCCACGGCCATACAATTGGGGCTATTACCTTTGGCAAAGGCAGGTTTGCTTGGGGACGACGTCCACATAAACGCGGTCACCGGTAGCACCGGAGCGGGGGTGGGATTATCGGAAACGTCCCATTTTAGCTGGAGGAACAACAACGTTTCTTGGTACAAACCCTTTACCCATCAACATTTGGGAGAAATTGGAGAAAGTTTGAATTCCTTCGGAAGATCTGTCGGAAAACTGATTTTTCTTCCAAATCGAGGAAACTTTACCCGAGGTATTTTGGCAACATCCTACACCAAATTTTCGGGTAGCTTGGAAGATGCCAAGAAATTGTTCAACGATTTTTACAAAGACGCGGCTTTTACCCACATGTCGGAAGATGAACTTCATCTGAAACAAGTGGTGAACACCAATCAATGCCATATCCATTTACATAAACATGATGACCTCCTTTTAGTAACATCGGCCATCGACAATCTATTAAAAGGGGCATCCGGACAAGCAGTTCAAAATATGAATTTGATGTTCGGTTTCCCAGAAACCGAAGGTCTGTTGTTAAAAGCAGGAGTATTTTAAAACAGGTACCCTGAGCGGAGTCAAAGAGTACAACTAAACCAGATTCCTGCCTACGTAGGAATGACAAATAAAAGAACAAATGAAAATAGCCATTATAGGAGCGGGAAACTTGGGTCTGGCCATTGCAAAGGGCATTTTGCACAGCAACGGGGCCACTACCATGTACCTCACCAAACGAAACACCAAATCTATTCAGGAGTTTGAAAAATATGGGATAGTTACCGTTACCTCTGACAATAAAGAAGCGGTAACGAACTCCGACATTCTCATATTCGCGGTGCAACCGGGCCATTTTGAGAAGATATTGAACGAAACCAAAGACCTGCTTTCCGAAAAACACGTGATCATCAGCACAATTACGGGTTTTAAAATTCCCAGGATTGAAGAAATCATCGGATCGGACAAGTTTATCATCCGAAGTATGCCCAACACCGCGATTTCAGTGGGCAAATCAATGACCTGTATTTGTAGTAACGAATTGGGCAAAAAACGGATTGACCTCGCCAAGGCCATTTTTAACCGAATGGGACATACCATGGAAATCCCAGAGGACCAAATGCAGGCGGCCACCGTAATCTGCGCGAGCGGAATCGCGTTTTGGATGCGTTTGATTCGTGCCACGACCCAAGGAGCCATTCAATTGGGGTTTGATGCCAAGGAAGCACAAGAACTGGCCATGCACACCTGTAACGGAGCGGCAAGTCTGCTGATAGAATCGGGCAGTCATCCAGAAGAGGAGATAGACAGAGTGACCACTCCAAAGGGATGTACCATTGAAGGTTTGAACGAAATGGAACATCAGGGATTGAGCTCATCATTGATCAGGGGAATTGTATCCTCGTTTGAAAAAATCAGCCAAATCAGAAAAGGATAGTCCTTCATTGTCCCCTTAAAGGGACCTTAAAGGTGTAAAAGCAAAAAAATGAAATTATTCGACGTATACCCATTATATGACGTCACGCCCGTAAAAGCCAAGGGAATCGAGGTATGGGATGACAAAGGGGAGAAATATTTGGATTTTTATGGCGGGCATGCCGTAATATCTATTGGACATACACATCCTCATTATGTAAAGCGCATCAAGGACCAATTGGACAATATGGCTTTTTACAGCAACTCCGTACAAAACCCTTTGCAAGAAGCATTGGCCGAAAAGTTAGGTGATATGTCAGACTGTGCAAACTACGACCTTTTTATGTGCAATTCGGGGGCGGAAGCCAATGAAAATGCCCTGAAAATGGCGTCCTTTCACACCGGTAAATCCAAAGTAATTGCTTTTTCCAATAGTTTTCACGGGAGAACCTCTGCAGCCGTGGCCGCTACGGACAACCCAAGCATCAATGCTCCCATCAACAGGCAACAGGAGGTCACTTTCTTGACATTGAACGATTTTGATGCCTTTGAAAAGGCCATTGAAACTGGCACCTATTGTGCCGTTATTTTAGAGGCCATTCAAGGTGTGGGCGGATTGGACGAACCGACAACGGAGTTCTTTCAATTTATCGCCGATAAGTGCAAGGAACATCATGTGGTGCTAATTGCTGACGAAGTACAATCGGGCTACGGACGCAGTGGCAAGTTCTTTGCGTTTCAGCACCATGGCATCGAACCGGATATCATATCCATTGCCAAGGGAATGGGCAACGGTTTTCCCGTGGGCGGCATATTGATACATGAAAAATTTAAGCCATCATACGGTCTGTTGGGAACCACCTTCGGCGGCAACCATTTGGCATGCGCAGCCAGTTTGGCCGTATTGGAAGTTTTGGAAGACGAGAACCTCATCGAGAACGCCGAAACACTTGGGACGTATTTCAAGGAAAAAGCGGCCGAAATACCTGAAATCAAAAAAGTGAAGGGCAAAGGATTGATGATAGGTCTGGAATTTGATTTTGAAGTGGCCGAGCTGCGTAAAAAAATGATCATGGAGCAGCACATGTTTACCGGAAGTGCCAAAAACAAGAAATTGTTGCGCTTTTTACCAGCACTGAACATCACCAAAAACGACATTGACCTATTTTTTGAAGCGCTTAAAAAAGCATTATAATGAAGCATTATTTAACTGTTAACGATATAGAATCCCTGCCCGATTGGGTAGATGAAGCCATAACCCTGAAAAAAGACCCATATCGGTTCGAAGATTTGGGCAAGCGGAAAACCATCTGTTTATTGTTTTTCAACAATAGCCTGAGAACCCGTTTAAGCACACAAAAGGCGGCCATGCACCTTGGCATGGAAGTAATGATCATGAATTTTGGCAATGAAGGCTGGGCCTTGGAATATGGTGATGGCACCGTAATGGACCAAGGTACCTCGGAACATATCAAAGAGGCCGCACAAGTGGTTTCACAATATTCCGACATCGTTGCCATTCGAGCATTTGCCGGATTGGTGGACAAGGAAAAGGACGAAGCCGAGGAGGTCATCAATGGATTTGCCAAATATGCCACAATCCCAGTGGTAAATATGGAAAGTTCCGTAGGTCATCCGCTTCAGGCGTTGGCAGATGCCATTACCTTAAAGGAAAATGAAACGAAGAAGAAGCCCAAAGTGGTTTTGTCGTGGGCTCCACATCCCAAGGCTTTACCGCATGCGGTTGCCAATTCATTTATACAAATGATGAAAAGGCAAGATGCGGATTTTGTGATCGCCCATCCCGAAGGATATGAGCTCAATCCGGAATTGACCCAAGGCTGCACCATCGAATATGACCAGGACAAAGCTTTGGAAGGTGCCGATTTTGTATACGTAAAAAACTGGAGCAGTTATTCGGATTATGGAAAAGTGTTGAACAAGGATAAAAACTGGACCATCACCAAAGAGAAATTGGGCAATGCAAAATTCATGCACTGCCTACCCGTTCGAAGAAATATGATCGTGGAGGATGCCGTATTGGACGGAGAGCAGTCTTTAGTGGTGCAGCAGGCCAAAAACCGGATTTTTTCCGCTCAGATTGTCCTTAAAAAGATACTGGAAAGTACCTAAAATGAAGTATTATTGTTCAACCAACCCAACCTTAAAATGTGAATGACATCTGACACATTTACAAACAACACAAAAACAGATGAAACAAAGATTATCCGTAGTAAAAATTGGCGGCAACCTTATTGAAGACGCCGAGGGATGTAAGCAGGTATTGGAACTGTTCTCTAAAATGACCGACAACAAAATTTTGGTCCATGGCGGAGGCAACAAGGCCACCGAACTGGCCAACCTAATGGGGGTGGAATCCAAAATGGTCAATGGAAGACGTATCACCAATGCCGAAACCTTGGATATTGCCCTAATGGTCTATGGAGGTCTGTACAGTAAAAAAATAGTGGCCAAACTGCAATCCTTGGGCACCGATGCCATAGGAATGAGCGGAGCGGACGCCGATGCCATCCGTGCTCATAAAAGACCCAAAAAAAATGTAGACTTTGGATTTGTGGGCGATGTGGACACAGTAAATACCTACGGAATTTTTAAACTGCTCCAAGCAGGTTTCACTCCTATATTTTGTGCCCTCACCCACGATGGAAAAGGACAAATGTTGAACACCAACGCCGATACCATTGCAGCTGAATTGGCCATTGCCATGTCCGACCAATTTGAGACCACTCTTTATTATTGTTTCGAGAAAAAAGGAGTGCTTCAAGATATTGAGGATGAAAATTCCGTGATCAAGCATATCGATTCAAAAGGATACGACGAGCTACTGGCCTACGGCATCATAGCTGATGGCATGTTGCCAAAAATGCACAATTGCTTTTACGCGCTGCGCAACAACGTATCCAAGGTCTGTGTGGGCAACACCAACATGCTCGAAGCCGACAATTCAGAATATACTACCTTGACTTTATGAACATTACCCAAGACATATTAACGGAAAAAGCCATTGAACTGCTTAAAAAACTCATCAGCACACCGTCATTTTCAGGTGAAGAGGACAAAACAGGGGATGCCATACAAGAGTTTTTGCAGAGCTTTGGGGTTGATACCAAAAGACAGCACAACAACATTTACGCTTTCAACAAATATTTTGATGAAAGCAAACCGACCTTGTTGCTCAACTCCCACCACGATACTGTAAAACCGAACAGCGCCTATACCAAAGACCCTTTTGATGCACATATTGAAGATGGTAAACTCTACGGGCTCGGGAGTAATGATGCGGGAGGATGTTTGGTATCGTTATTGGCCACTTTCGTTCATTTTTATGAAAAAGAAGGGCTCAGCCATAACATTATTATGGCCGCCACCGGCGAAGAAGAGGATGCAGGAGAAAAAAGCATAAGGGCTTTGCTCCCTATTCTACCCCAAATTGATGTGGCCATCGTGGGCGAACCCACTTTAATGGATTTGGCCATTGCAGAAAAGGGATTGGTGGTCTTTGATGCTGTTGTGGAAGGAACCCCATCGCACGCAGCGCACCCGAATGATGACAACTGCATCTATAACGCCATTGAAACTTTGCAGTGGTTCAAGGATTATTCTTTTGAAAAGGTATCCGATGCTTTGGGTGAAGTAAAACTTACCGTGACGCAGATCAATGCGGGCAAACAACACAATGTGGTACCAGCCCAAGTGGATTTGGTAGTGGACGTTCGTGTGAACGATTGCTACTCCAATCAGGAAATTGCGGATATCCTTCAAAAAGAAGCGCCCTGCAAAATGACACCTCGCTCGCTACGTTTAAATTCGTCTTCCATTGACCCAAATCATGATCTGGTGAAGAGTGGATTGGCCCTCGGCCGAAAAACCTATGGCTCGCCAACCTTATCGGACCAAGCAGCCCTGACTTGTCAATCCGTGAAATTGGGGCCCGGCGACAGCACACGTTCGCATTCGGCCAACGAATTTATCTTTGTAAGGGAAATTGAAGAAGGAATAGATATTTACATCAAAACCCTAACGGGATTTTTGCAATAAAGCAAACGAAATTTGGGCCCTGAGCATAGTCGAAGGGCAATAGACAACGTAATCATGAGATTCCCGTTTTCAGGGGAATTACAAAAGAAAAGCTATGAAACTCTGGGACAAAGGATTCAGTACCGATAAAAAAATAGACCATTTTACCGTGGGCAACGACCGCGAACTGGATTTGGTTTTGGCCAAATATGACGTGATCGCCTCCAAAGCGCACGCCAAAATGCTGGGCAAAGTGGGACTGTTGTCCGAAGAAGAGGCCAAAGATTTGGTAAAAGCATTGGATGAAATCGCCAAAGACATTGATAAGGGCAAGTTTACCATTGAGGATGATTTTGAGGACATGCACTCCAAAATCGAGTTTATGTTGACGGAAAAATTGGGCGATACCGGAAAAAAAATACATTCCGCACGTTCCAGAAACGATCAAGTTTTGGTGGCTATGCAATTGTTCCTGAAAGATGAGTTGTCCGAAATAAAAAGTCAGGTAAAAACCCTGTTTGATCTGTTGATGAAACTTGCGGAAAAGCATAAAAATGTTTTGCTGCCGGGATACACCCACTTGCAAATTGCGATGCCTTCCTCTTTTGGGCTTTGGTTTTCTGCCTATGCCGAGAGTTTGGTGGACGATCTGTACTTTGTACAGGCCGCCCATAAAGTTGCGGACCAGAATCCGTTGGGTAGCGCAGCGGGCTATGGAAGCTCTTTCCCTATCGACCGAAGTTTTACTACGGAAGAAATGGAGTTTGCTACTCAAAAATATAATGTGGTGGCCGCCCAGATGGGTCGTGGCAAAGTTGAAAAGGCAACGGCCTTCGGAATATCCAGCGTGGCGGCTACGCTTTCCAAAATGGCGATGGACATTTGCCTGTACATGAGCCAGAATTTTGATTTTATCTCTTTCCCCAACGAACTCACAACGGGGAGCAGCATTATGCCGCACAAGAAAAACCCGGATGTGTTCGAATTGATCAGGGGCAAGTGCAATAAGATTCAAGCAGTGCCCAATCAATTGATCATGATTATGAACAATTTACCCAGTGGTTATCATCGGGACCTTCAATTGGTGAAAGAAGTGATCGTGCCCGCTTTGCAGGACATGCACGCCTGTTTGGAAATCATGACCTTCAGCCTAAAGGAAATCAAGATCAACAAAAACATTTTAGAAGACCCCAAATACGATTACCTCTTTAGTGTGGACACCTTGAACGAACTTGTAAAAAGCGGCATGCCGTTCCGTGATGCCTACAAGACCATGGGCAAGGCCATAGAAAATGGCAATTTTAAACCCAAACGCGATATCGAGCATACCCACGAGGGCAGTTTGGGCAATCTGTGCTTGGAGCAGATAAAGGAGAAAATGGAGGAATTGTTCTAACACAAAAGCTCTTTTTTTGGGAAAAATGTACATCCGTCAATTGAAACGGGACATTGGTCAATTTCCACTCGAGATTTAACAGGAAATCTACTAACTTCACTTATCGGTGGATATAATTCACCTTGTACTGAGCTTAGTCGAAGTATTAAAACGAATCATATCTTTGACGTTATAGCCAATTAAATGAATGGGAATCTTAAAAGACATATTCGGAAAACCAAGGACTCAAAAGTTCTCAAACGATCGACCTTACTTTGAGTCGTTGCTCCAATTAGGTCAGATTTCAAGCATCTTCGAATGGATATTTAATCCAGACCCAAAAACATCTCAGGACTGTGCCGTAGCGATTCATAGACTTCTTACTTCTCAGACAGCATTCAAAAATAAATCCTTATATCATTCCCTAAGACATATCTACTTAAAGAAAAAAGACCTATTGAAATTCTGCGACTTTGAAACAGATGTTCAAAATAGCTTGTTCTGTGTAGCTTCAATGAACGGTGACGGATACGTTCGAGAAGAAGCCCTAACTTTTCTGATTAATTCCCCAACTCAAAAGACTTTCCCTTTCATACTTTTTCGATTGGCAGACTGGGTTCCTACAATCAGACAGACTGCCGAAAATGGGGTGAGACAACTTATCCAACAGCAGGAACCGCGATTTCTTATTCGCCATCACAAAATCATTGACTGGTTACTAAAAGTTGAAAGAGCTGACCTTCAAGAAATTCACAAAGAAGTAACTGAGTTCATTTTTTCTGACAGAAATATTGAACAAATAATCCAAAGCCTTAAAGACTATGAAGAAGGAGACCGCTATTTCATATTCAGAAACTTAATCGCTCGCAACAAACTGGATAATCAAATATTTGAGAAAATTCTGACCGACAACAACTATTTGATTCGTCTGTTGGCAGTTCGGAATACAGACCTAATTGAACGACCAGAAATCTTAAAAAGACTACTAAACGATAGAAGTCAAAAAATCAGACATTACGCTATCAATAAAATTCCCGAATCCCAATTAGATGAATTCCAAACTGATTTGAATAACCTTCTATTTGACAATTCAACAGCAATACGAACGACTTGTCGTTCACTTCTTTCGAAACTCAGTAAACCAAATTTTGCCGAAAGATACCGAGAAGAAATTACGAGTAATCCCAAACCAGGAAGTATCATTGGACTGTCAGAAGTTGGCGACAAATCTGACCTAGGCAGGCTCAGTAAATTCCTAAATTCAGATTCTCCAAAACAAAGGGCTGCTGGACTTTTTGCTATTTCAAATTTGGATTATACCAAAGCAAGAGTACAGGCGTTTGAATTACTCAACGATTCATCAAATACTGTAAAAAAGACTTGCCTCAACATTATTTCAAAAGAAAAGTCTTTCGATGATTTGTCAAAGTTGAGAAGCATTTATGACAAAGGAACCATTGAGACAAAACGATTTGCCTTGAAAATAATTAGCAAATACGGAGGTTGGAATATTGTGGGTGACTTTCTAAAAGGAATTAATGAAGCAGATAAAAAAATAAACCAGACAGCTTTTGCTTTTCTCAATGGCTGGTATAACTACTCTATCAGACTTGGAACGAAACAAAAAGAATCAGACAAAGAGTATGTAATGGGAATTTATAAGGAATTGAATTTCGAGAGACTTGAAGTTCCCCGCGACATAAAGATGATAACAGATGAGATTCCATTCATATTTGGACAGAAATAAAAAAACTGACTACGACATCGTGTATAGCAGATAGCCGCCTTTCGAGACGGCAACGTGGCATACACAGGGCCAATACTGCAACACCTAAATCGCTCCCAACCACTATATCCTAAATCCACCAATATTGATTGAACTTAGTTATTTGATAGTATAGCCGCACTAGTTTTAATTCATTGTTAAAAAACAAAGTAAATTATTACATTTACTTCACTAAACAAACAATGATCAACCCAACCAACCCCACCCCCGCTTTTATAGCTTTTGCTATATTCCTTTGTGCATTTTCATTTGCCCAAAAGAAAAATGTCGATTACAAAATCCATCTGTATAAAACCGACGAAACCTTTACCATTGATGGTATTGGTGATGAGGCCACTTGGCAAAAAGCTGAGGCCGCCAAGGACTTCTTTATGGTTTTGCCCATGGACGACCGCAAGGCCACACAACCCTCCGAAGTAAAAATGGCCTACGATGACAGACAGCTCTATCTCTTGGCCACCTTTTTTAAGACCCCTGGCAACACCTATGTAGTCGAATCGCTCCGCAGGGACTTCTCCTTTGGGGGCAACGATAATTTTTTATTGTTCATGGACCCGTTCAACAACCAGACCACGGGGTTTAGTTTTGGGGCAAACGCTTATGGCGCCCAATGGGACGGGACTATGTCCAACGGTGGTAGCATTGACCTCAACTGGGACAGTAAATGGGTATCCGAAGTACAGAGCTACGAAGACAAATGGGTCGTTGAAATGGCCATTCCATTTAAGTCCATCCGATATGAAAAAGATGTGACCGAGTGGGGCGTTAATTTTTCGAGATTGGATTTGAGCACCAACGAAAAATCCAGCTGGACACCGATTCCACGACAGTTCCCAACCGCCTCTTTGGCCTATACGGGCACCATGGTCTGGGACAATCCACCACCCAAACAGGGGCTCAACTACTCCATTATCCCTTATGTTTTGGGTACCGTTGGCAATTCGAGTATTGAAGGTATTTCGTATGACAACGAATTTAAAGTGGGGGGCGATGTAAAATTGGGGCTTACGTCATCCTTGAATCTGGATTTGACCCTCAATCCCGATTTTTCGCAGGTGGAAGCCGACCGCCAAGTGGCCAATTTGACCCGATTTGAGCTATTTTTTCCTGAAAGACGGCAATTTTTCCTAGAAAATGCAGACCTCTTTGCCAGTTTCGGATACGATGAGATTCGCCCCTTCTTTTCCCGCAGAATCGGATTGGGCGTGCCCATTGTTGCCGGGGCCAGGGTAAGTGGCAACTTGAACCGCAACCTTCGTTTGGGCATGATGGACATGCAGACCGACAAGTTGGACGAAACGGGACTGCCCAGTCAAAATTTTGCCGTGCTTTCGTTGCAGCAAAAAGTGTTTTCCCGCTCCAATATCGGCCTCATGTTCGTTAATAAGGAATCGCTGGATTACAATTCCCTAGCGGATAGCCTTCAAACAAAGTATACGAAATTCAACAGGAACTTTGGGCTGGAATACAATCTGGCCTCTGCGGACAACAAGTACAACGGAAAGGTTTTTATGCTGAAATCGTTTGGGCCCGACTCTTCTTACAACGGTTTTGCGCAAGGTGCCAACCTGGAATACAGTAGCAGAAAATGGAACTGGCGGGTACAACAGGAATATATTTCCGATGATTTTACATCCGAAGTGGGTTTTGTGCCGCGCAAAAACTATATCAAACTGGAAGGTTCCGTTGGACATTTATTTTTGCCGGCGAGCGAAAAGGTTGTGAGTCATGGCCCGCAGTATACGGGCTTTTATTATTTCGACCCAAGCATGAATTCCACCGATTATGTATCCATTTTGGGGTATACGGTAAACTTTATTGATCGTAGTTCCTTGGGGGTGGATGTTTTTAACGAATATGTACAACTCTTGGCCCCGTTCGACCCCACCAACACGGGAAAGGAAGAATTGGATACTGGCACCACGCACCACTGGAACGGCATGTACTTGTACTACAATTCGCGACCCAAAAGCCTGTTCACCTATAATCTCACCACCCGGTTGGGCCGTTATTTTTCCGGGGGATACCGCACCAACCTTAATGCGGAACTCGGTTATAGGTTTCAACCCTATGTGAGTTTGGGCGCCGTACTGAGCTATAACAATCTTGATTTGCCCGAACCATGGTACACCACCGATTTTTGGCTGGTGGGCACGGAGGCCGATATTACTTTTACGAATAAATTGTTTTGGAACACGCTGTTCCAGTACAACGAACAGATCAATAATTTCGGAATCAACTCCCGATTGCAATGGCGCTACGCACCAGCTTCCGATTTATTTTTGGTCTTCAACAACAATGAACAACTATCGCCGCTGGAAGGAAATCTATGGTCGTTGACGCTCAAGTTTACCTATTGGTTTAATCGATAATGAAGGAGAATTCTCCTTGACGGACAAAGCTTACGTTTGAACTAAGTCTTTTCCTTTATATTATAGTTAATTGGTATTTTAAAATCTCATAAAAACTAACATGAAAAAGCTATTCTTTTTTTACTTTACGATTTTATTCACTCTTTTTTCATGCTCCAAAGGTTCGACTGAGAATCCGGAACCAAATTCTGAAAACCCAAATCAAGAAGAACCAAAAGAAGAGGAAGTTGTTTATTTCACAATCAAAGTCGACGACGATTACTTTAGTTCTGGAAGTGAAGGCTGGGTTGTAAGCCACGATATAAACAATGGAAACATCTTGGATTATGGCCAGTTGGAAAATGGAAAAACAACCAGCTTTACTAAACAAGCTTCCTCAACACTATTGGAACACAATATAAGCTTGATCAATGTTTCCAATAATAATGGGAATATCTATTATCGAATTACCAGCTATACTTTTGTAAAATCAGATGAAGTTTGGCAACTTGGTAATCAATATAATAACTATGTTGACCCAAGAGGGGATGCCATTGGTGAAATATCAATTAATGCCAACAATTTGGTCCTACCCGGCTCTTGGATAATCTCCAACAAGCATGGATCCGCACTTTCTGGTGGTTCAAGTACAACCTCGAACAACGATTTGACCAGTGTTTTCTTTGAAAACATTCCTCTATTCGAAGAAAATAGGTACTTATTTTCTGTTTATGACATCTACGGTGAGGTCAATTATCTATTTATGGACAACTTAAACAATGGAGATAATATAACTTTTGATGGAACTCAGCTACAATCTTTCGACAATACCGTGTTGGCCTCAGTACCTGAAGGAGGAGAATTCTTTGTATCTGTATATGGGTTTGAGGAAAATCAAGAGTTTGATGAGGGCGGTGGATATATTTTAGGCATGTTACTTCCGTTCGAAAATGATAAAATAACTACCGAATACATAAAGCTCGGGTATCTGAATACTTTCAACAAATACATTACCTCATTCACATATTCAAAGGATAGATTCAACTTTAACTTTAAAAAGTATGGTGAAGCTCCGTTAGGTATACCAATGACCAGCAAGGAAAACTGGAATGTTGAGGTTATTGATAATTCCGTTGATAGTTTTGCTTATAATGGGGTTTCTCATCATCAGTTCTCAAGACAAATGCATTCTTGGAGGGTAAGTTCAGGTGAACGTAATACTGATTACATAGAAACAAGTTGGTCTATAAATCAAGGTAAATTTTACTACACTTTTGACTTTAAATTACCAGACGAGATTTTAACAACCTACCCCAAAATGGATATAGAAGGATTGAATTATGAAAGTAGCTTTTTTCATCTGAATGAATATGACTACAATGGGTTTTTGAATGCTACTTTTGTAAATCCAAATCCTGAATTGTTACGTGACCAACACTTTTATCGCATGGATTTGGAATAATGATAGCACCTTATTCCAGCACGTTTGTTTGAACGACTTTCTTATTACAAATATTCTAAATCCGTCAACCCAAAAGGGGCATTCGTCAATTCATGGGTAATTTAACCCTACATTTCATTTAACTTCCGCCATATACTGCCCAATGCGCAGAAACAATCAAAAATAACGGATGAAATGAGACAATTTATAATGACCCTAATTGGTATTCTATCTATTGCCACAAGTTGTAAATATGAGCCAAAGGAAAGGGAAGAATCCATCACAATTCCAAAAAAGGTTGAACACCACCTTTCAAAAATGGATTCTCTCAAAAAGAAGTTCAAACCCGACACTACAATTGCGGGCATTGTCCTTCTCAATTCCAAAAATGTGGATAGTATACTGGGAAACAACGTAATGGAAAGGCTTGTGCACAAGGGGTTACCAAATACAAGCGTGGTTTCAAAAGATTCCGAACAACAACTTACCATTTATTTCCACCCAGGAAATGGGGCCAAGGAATTTTCAGAATTTCATGTTGCCCATGCCGTCGGTACAGAGAAAAAGGAATTGGTAATGAAAGAGAATGAATTCAAAACTGAAAGCGGCATAAAACTAGGCATCGAATTAGCTGACCTTAAAGCCATCAAAGGCGAACCGCACAGTATAACGAACATGGATAATGTCACCGTTCTACATTACAGGATAGATGATTTTGAGACCTCAAAATTCCTTAAGAGATATAATATGCCGGTGTATTATGCTGATTATGAGTTTTCCAACGGTCATTTGAGAGCGTTTAAGTTCGGATTCGAATACCCATAAACAGGTGATATTGGACAAACATACGGGCACCTTGTCCATTGCTGAGGGTGTAGGATTTGGTCCCCATACTGATTTTAATAGGATAAAAAATTGGCAACTTGGCGAGAATCTTGAAGTCATTGGGACCTCGGATGCTCAAGAACAGAAAATAACTTTTCGGAATATTGTGATCGATGATGACTATTTCATTTTTCGCTTAAGTTTCAGCTATAACAAATTAAACCTTTGCGAGATTTTTATCAGCCCTGTCCCCTTTGAATTCAATCAAGATTGGAACAGTTGGAGCTATGAAGACGAAATGAAACATCTGGAATATTGTAAAGCTTGGCTCCAAAAAGAGGTCGGGGAAACACGGGATTTTGATTGGGGGCACATTTGGTGCGGCTACGATAGTTTGGGCGGATTTAGCAGCATAAAAATCAGATATAGTTAAAAAAACAGGCATCCGTCAATTCATAAGGGGCATTCATCAATTGGTGGCTACCGCATTGGTCAGTTTTACTCATCTTTATTTTCAAATCTTATCAATTTATTGAAAAATAATGAGTAGCCTACTTAAATTTTCCATCAAGCAAAAGCATAGGGAGTACCGAAAAAAGAGAAAAGAAAAAATATTTAAAGGAAACATTGTCCACTGTACTATTTGTCATTCCGAGTACAGGGAGTTTGGTGCCTTTGGCCACATCAAACGAAAGAACGCGCAATGCCATAACTGCGGTTCGTTGGAAAGGCACAGACTGGTTTGGAAATATATTCAGGACAAGGAATTGATCAACAGACCACTGAAATTGCTCCATTTTGCGCCCGAAAAAGTCTTTTATGACATTTTTTCGGAATCGTCCCAGATAGATTATTTTCCCTGCGATCTGCATCCGAACATTTACGATTACAAGGGTAAAACCTCGGTCAGCAAGGCCGATATTACCCAAATTCCGTTCGAGGACGATTATTTTGATTTTATTTTATGCAACCATGTCCTGGAGCATATTCCAGACGATGCCCTGGCAATGTCAGAACTCTTTAGAGTGATGAAACCGAATGGCATGGGCATATTCCAAGTTCCCATTGATTATGATCGCGGCAAAACTTATGAAGATTTTTCCATCACATCGGAAAAAGGAAGGTTAAAAGCCTTTGGAAGGCGTGACCATGTTCGGTGGTACGGCCAAGATTACAAAGAACGGCTTGCAAATGCAGGCTTTGAGGTAACAGAGGATGATTATATTTCTTCCTTTACAAAAGAAGAGCAGTTTAAGTATGGGTTTGACAGTACAGAAAAAGTTTACCTGTGCCATAAAAGACCAAGTGAAAAATAGCTTTATGAAAATTGATGTTTTACCCATACTCAGTCTAATACTAGGTTTCTGCAGAAAAATTTATAATAATAATTTTTCATCGCACAAATATTCTGTTTTAAGGACTGAGACCAAGAACTACTTTAATTCTAAAGAGCTGTTTTCAAATTCTAAATTTGAATCTGACTTTATAAGGCCTAACCTAATTGAGAAATATTTCTATTTAGAAACAGGTATCAGGGCTAATGAAAAATCCATTTATAAATTAATTTCATTCAAGGATAAACTGGATGGCAACTATACCTGGCGCGAAATTAAATTGGTTCAAAACTATTTAAATTTTGAGAAGAGCGATATCGAAATCAAAATAACAAGACTGGGAAAGCTTCAAAGCATTATTGGCGTAATCCTAAGTCTTATATTAGTTCTAACATCAATTTTTGGAGCTTCTTATTTCAGTCAATTTGAAATTCTTGAATTACGGGATATTTTAATATATGGTATGATAATTTCAGTCCCTTTTGGTGTAGGTTACTTTATTATTTCTCATATAAACCCAATTATTGTCTCTAGACAAATGGAAAATAAGCTCAAAACTAAAATCCAATCGAAGAACTAGTTTTTAAATCATTTCAGATTCTTCAAATTGATCACCTCCTGCTCGGTCAAATGTCTCCAATGGCCACGTGGCAAATCTTTTTTGGTCAGTCCAGCAAAGATGACACGGTCCAGTTTGGTCACATTGTAGCCCAAGTGCTCAAAAATACGGCGCACAATACGGTTACGCCCACTGTGGATTTCCACTCCGACCTCTCGCTTTGGTGCTCCTTGAATGTAACTTACGCTATCCACGGTAATAGGGCCATCTTCCAGTTCCAGACCGGCTTCAATTTTATGGAGGTCCCCCAAACTTAGGTTATTGTCCAAATGCACGTGGTAAATCTTACGGATATTGTGCTTGGGATGTGTCAATTTTTTGGTGAGGTCGCCATCGTTGGTAAAAAGCAGCAAACCTGTGGTATTCCGGTCCAAACGGCCTACGGGCAACAAACGGTTATTCGAGGCGCTTGAAATCAGTTCCATTACGGTACGGCGTCCCTTCTCATCACTTGTGGTGGTGATAAAGTTTTTGGGTTTGTTCAGTAGTACGTACTCCTTCTTTTCCAAGCTGAGTCGTTTTCCATCAAAACGGACATCGTCGGAGCGCTTTACCTTGTACCCCATCTCGGTCACGGCTTTCCCGTTAACCGTAACATTCCCTGCCGCAATAAAGGTGTCCGCTTCCCGTCGGGAACAAATGCCCGCATTGGCAATGTAGCGGTTCAACCGAATTTCATCCGGATTGGATGGTTTTTTAGGAGCGCTCTGCCTTGGTTTGGAGGAAAATTTTTTGTCAAACGGTTTCTTTCTGTCCCCGCCCTTGAAGTTTTTTGAAGGCCTTTTGCCTTTGTTGTTGTCTGATTTCGCCATCAGTCGGATTTTTTGCAAATGTACTCTTTTTAAGTTCCAAAAATCCTAAAGAACAAAGAATTACAAAATTCGGTTCAAGACCACATCCACATCAATCAAAAGAATACTGAAAACGCCGAGCACAATAATAAATTTGATGATGTTGTGCAGCCAAACGTAGTGCATTTTCCCCTTGGCTTTCCATAAGAGCACCAAGAAAAAAATCAAAAGCCCCACACACACCATAAAATAGTAATGCATATACCCGACATCAAAGGTTTTGATCAACAAAAGTGCGGGAACCAAGGTAAGTACGATCAAACAAGAAATTATCGATTTTGAGACACGGGCACCATAAATTATGGGAATGGTCCTATAGTTCTGTGCCAAATCGCCAGCCATGTTCTCCAAATCCTTGATCATTTCGCGGGCCAATATCAACAGGAACAAGAAAAGTGCGTGCACAAAAATCACGGTCTGGAAATTCTGATAGTACACAAACACCACAAAAAATGGAGCTATCGCCAATGTGGAAGACACCAAGTTGCCCACAAAGGGTATGCGCTTGAGCTTATGGGAGTAAATCCATATACCAAAAATGTAAGCGGAAAAAAACAACACCGCCCTGAACGAAATATAACTTGCCGCAAAAACGGTCAAAAAATTGAGGATAAAATAGGTGGTGAGCTTAAAACGTTGGCTCACCAAACGGTCCAACATACTTTTGGTAGGCTTGTTGATCAGATCTTTTTCCGCATCGTAAAAATTGTTGATGATGTAACCGCTCGCAATCGTAAGGGCAGAAGCCGTAACAATGAGGAACAGGTTTAAATCCAATATGACGTTGCGCAAGGGAACATTGGGGGCGAGTATATAAATGGACGCCAAATATTGCGCCAAGGTTATCACCAAAATATTGTAACCCCGTACCACGGAAAACAGACTCAACAGCTTAAACAGCAAGAGTTTGTTTTTTCTACTAAGCATGGATTTGCCTTTAGAAGTTGTAGACTACCTCCAGATTGTGGCCTTTTAGTGCTTTTTTGGCCTTTTCCAAATCTTGGGTAAAGCCTAAAATATAACCGCCGCCACCGGAACCACAAAGTTTAAGGTAGTAATCGTTTGTTTCGATGCCCTTTTGCCAAAGTTGATGAAATTTGGAGGGAATCATTGGCTTAAAGTTGTCAAAAACTACGTGCGAGAGTTGTTTTAAGTTCCCGAACAAGGATTTTACGTTGCCGTTCAAAAAATCTTCCACACAGGCATCGGTGTGTTTTATGAACTGGTTCTTGATCATATTTCGGAAACCTTCCTGCTTCATGTTTTCCATGAATAGTTGCACCATGGGTGCAGTTTCCCCGGTCATACCGCTGTCCAACAAGAACACAGCGCCTTTTCCTTCGGTATTTTGGGAGGGAATGCTGGTGGATTCGATATTGTCCTTGGAGTTGATAAGTATGGGCAAACTCAAATAACTGTTCAACGGGTCCAACCCGGAGGATTTACCGTGGAAGAAAGATTCCATTTTCCCGAAAATTTTCTTCAATTGAAGCAGTTTTTCACGGGTCAGGTTTTCCAAGACCGTGATCTTATCGGTCGCATAGCGGTCATAAATAGCAGCGACCAATGCACCACTGCTGCCAATTCCATAGCCCTGGGGGATGGAACTGTCAAAATACATTCCCTCGGCCACGTCCTTTTCCAACGCTTCAATATCAAAAGAGACCAAACCTTTTTCCTTCATTTCGAGCACTTTTAAATACTCCGCGTAGGCTTTGAGGCTTTTGTTTGATTTTTGCGCCATTTCGGAATTATCGTTGTCCCACTTGAGCGCGCCTTTGAAAAAATTATAGGGTATGGATAGTCCTTTGGAGTCTTTGATAATGCCGTACTCTCCGAACAATAAAATCTTTGAATAAAATAATGGACCTTTCATATGCTAGTACTAAGATACAAACAAATTTTGTTTAATATTTGATAAACATCGATAAACAAACCGATTTTATCTTTAAAAACCTGTTCTCGTCCCTTCAAAATCTTGGCAAATAACGTAAAAAAACAGCTTAACTGTTCATTTTTAGTCGTTTATTTTGATTGCACCTTTCCCCACTTGGTCGTGGATATACTGGCCATTTTCGCAATGTTCGGCCAATTCGTTCTTGATAAAGTCGTGCACTTTTTCTTTTTCCGCTTCCGGATAGAGCAAATGTACGTTGGCACCGGCATCCAAGGTAAAGCAAACGGGTATTTTGGTTGTTTCGCGGTATTCCCAAATTTTATTGATGATTTCCAAGGTATCCGGTTTCATCAATATAAAATAGGGGCTGCTGGTCATCATCATGGCATGCAAAGTAAGTGCTTCACTTTCCACAAGTTTGATGAACGCCTCCAAATCACCGCTTCCCAAAATAGGTTTTAGTTTGTCCAGATTATCAAACGCCTGTTGAAATCGGTTCTCGGCATATGGGTGGCCGTGCATCAATTGGTGGCCCACCGTACTGCTCACCTGCTTTTGGCCTTTGTGCACCAACAGGATCGTATCGCAATAACTCTTGAAAACTGAATCCACATCAAATGGATATTCGATTCCGTATAAATCTGAACTCTCTGGAATGTTGGCGTGCTGTCCCCATTGAACCAGACTGCCCTTTACACTTCTGCATGCACTTCCAGAACCCAAACGGGCCAAATAGGATGCCTTTGCATGGAAAAATGCTTCATCCATGGATGGATTTAACTGTTTTTCAATATCCATCAAACACAGGGAAAGAGCCGCCATACCACTCGCCGACGAAGCAATCCCACTGCTGTGCGGAAAGGAATTAGAGGTTTCAATCGTAAAATTATATTCCTTTAAAAAGGGCAAGTACTTCGCAATCCGCTCCAAAAAGGTTTGGATCTTGGGCTTAAAATCCTCCTTGGGCTTTCCTTCAAAAAACAAATCGAACGAAAAATTTTCCCTATCCTCTTTTTTTTCGAAAAAAACGGAAGTGGTCGTAGCACATGCATCCAACGTAAAACTAATGGACGGATTGGCAGGCATTTGAACGGGACGTTTTCCCCAGTATTTTACAAGGGCAATGTTGCTTGGTGCTTTCCAGGTCACCTTGCCTTTCTCGGGCGAATTTTGATAGCTACCGGGCAAAAAATCATTTTCCGTCATTGGGAATGGATTATTTCAACAAATATAAGCAGCGACAAACTTACTGGAAATCGGATGCAAATAAATTCTTATTTTAGTCGAAGTTGCGCCAACCATGAAAAAAAGAATTATCTACATAACCCTGAGCGTTTTGGTCTGCCTTGCCATTGGTTTTTTGGCCAGTATTGCAACCCAAAGCTCCGTCAACGATTGGTACGTTACACTCGACAAGCCTTCGTTTACGCCCCCGAACTATCTTTTTGCCCCGGTGTGGACCGCATTGTACATTATGATGGGTGTGGCCGCAGGCATCGTTTGGTCCAAGGGCTATCACCATATTTGGGTAAAGACGGCATTATACCATTTTGCGTTTCAATTGTTGCTGAATGCGTTGTGGAGCATCGTTTTTTTTGGCCTAAAGAATCCTTTGGGCGGAATGATCGTGATTTTGGCCCTGTTAACCATGATCATACTTACCATAAAATGGTTCAAGGTCATCAGCAAAACTGCAGCACTATTAATGATTCCCTATTTATTGTGGGTGGCCTTTGCCTCCGCGCTCAACTACAAAATTTGGGAGCTCAACGCTTAGGAAGACACCATTTCCAGTAATTTCAACATGGTTTTGTGGTTACGGGTCGTTGCCTCCACTTTGAGCTTGTTTTCAATAAGGTTATTATTGAGTTTTGCCTTACCGTAGCCATTTTTACAAAATAAATAGACGCATTTGTTCGTAATGCGGAACCCCTCATTTTCATACTCAAGTTGATTGAACTGTTGCACCAATTCCTCTTTGGGGGCGCTTTTCAGCAAAACATAATATAGCTTGTTTTCTTCCGCTTTTTTCAAATACGGATTGGCTTCCAAAATTGATTTGATGTCTTCTTGCTGAACGACCAAGGTCGGCACGTCAAATCCGAAATGGCCATGAATGATTTTTACTATTTTTTTCTGAAGTTTATCCTTGTCCGTCTGATTACTATCAAAAACAATATTGCCACTTTGGATATAAGTTTTGATGTTTTTTAGACCGTTTTCCACCAAAACCTGCCTCAAATCGGCCATTTTTATCTTTTTTTGACCACTTACGTTGATTCCTCTCAATAAAGCTATATATGTATTCCCCATACCAATGGATTCCAAACCCGGATTAATTTTAGTAAATTCAAACGCGCTTAAATTAACAAAATGAATCAATATATCCTTGCCCTGGACCAAGGTACTACCAGTTCCCGTGCCGTGGTCTTCGATAAAAAGGGAACCATTATTTCCGTAGCACAGAAAGAGTTCACACAGATATTTCCGAAACCGGGCTGGGTGGAACATGATCCCGATGAAATCTGGTCCACCCAAGCGGGCATGGCCGCAGAAGCCGTGAGCAAAAAAGGATTGAAAGCATCGCAAATGGCCGCCATTGGCATTACCAATCAGCGGGAAACGGTTGTGGTGTGGGACAGGAACACCAGCGAACCTGTTTACAACGCCATAGTTTGGCAAGACAAACGGACGGCAGATTATTGTGACGCACTCAAAAAAGAAGGTAAATCCGATTTGATTCGAGAAAAAACCGGTCTGGTCATCGATTCCTATTTTTCGGGCACCAAGGTAAAATGGATCCTGGACAATGTGGATGGGGCACGAGAAAAAGCCGAAGCAGGTGATTTAATCATGGGAACGATAGATTCTTGGCTCATCTGGAAAATGACCGATGGCGGGCTTCATATCACAGATGTCACCAATGCTTGTCGGTCCATGCTGTTCAACATCAACACCATGGATTGGGATGATGAGCTTTTGGAATTGCTTACGATTCCCAAAAGCATGCTCCCCGAAGTGAAGCAATCCAGTGAGGTCTATGGAGAAACAACCCCGAATTTATTTGCCACGCCGATTCCGATCGCGGGCATTGCAGGAGACCAACAAGCCGCTTTGTTCGGACAAATGTGCACCAAAAAGGGGATGGTAAAAAACACTTATGGCACTGGTTGTTTTATGTTGATGAACATTGGGGAAAAACCGATTGTCTCCGATAACAACCTACTGACCACGGTCGCATGGAAAATCAACGGAAAAACACAATATGCCCTTGAGGGAAGCATTTTTATTGCCGGCGCAGTAGTGCAATGGCTACGTGATAGCCTAAATATCATTAAAACCTCTTCGGAAGTGGAAAAACTTGCCGGTTCGGTAGACAATACCGAAGGTGTTGTTTTTGTTCCCGCCTTTGCTGGATTGGGAGCCCCGCACTGGAACCAAAAGGCACAGGGAACTATTTTTGGGCTTACCCGAGGAAGTAACGACGCACATATCGCAAGAGCCGCCCTCGAATCGATTGCCTACCAGACCATGGATATTCTCAAAGCAATGGAGGCAGATTCCGGAATTTCCATAAAAGAACTTCGGGTGGATGGCGGTGCCACTGTAAACGATATGTTGATGCAATTCCAAGCGGATGTATTGAACACGGTTACCGTACGCCCCAAAATTGTGGAGACTACAGTAATGGGCGCCGCCTATTTGGCAGGGTTGGCCGTTGGCTATTGGGAAAGTCAAGAAGAAATACAGGATATTTGGCAAACCGATGTCCATTTTGAACCTACGGAAAAGCGTGAAGCCATTGACGAGGGCATCAAACGTTGGTACAAGGCCATAAAAGCATTGGAGTTCTGGACGGAGAACCCCTAATTTTAAATAATTTAAACACTAACATTTCCTTTATATGACTCCTTTTGTATCTGAAATTGTAGGTACTTTTTTGCTGATGGTGCTCGGATGTGGCGTTAATGCCAACGTATCCCTTCAAAAAACCTACGGTAATGGCTCCGGTTGGATCGTAATCACCACGGGGTGGGCTTTTGCCGTTTACACCGGTGTGGTGGTCGCTGGCCCATACAGCGGCGCCCACATCAACCCAGCCGTTAGTATTGGATTGGCCGTAGCGGGCGAATTTCCATGGAGCGAGGTCCCAAGTTATATTTTGGCCCAATTTATTGGTGCAATGTTCGCTGCATTTTGCATTTGGCTTGTAAACAAAGATCATTTTGATGCCACCGAGGACGGTGGTACCAAGCGAGGTGTTTTTTGTACGGCGCCGGCCATCCCGAATACATTTATAAATCTATTTTCCGAGATTTTGGGCACGTTTGTACTGGTATTTGCAGTACTTTATTTTACGGATGCCGTGTTATCCACCGACGATGCAATTATTGGATTGGGATCGTTGGGTGCTTTGCCAGTTTCGTTGATTGTTTGGGGCATCGGTTTGTCCTTGGGCGGAACCACTGGCTATGCCATTAACCCCGCAAGGGATTTGGGCCCACGAATTGTTCATGCCTTATTACCCCTAAAAAACAAAGGCTCCAATGGTTGGGGCTATGCCTGGATTCCGGTTGTCGGACCAATTTTGGGAGCTTCCATAGCCGCATGGATTGCTTTGGCGTTGCAATAATTCTTAGAAGGTGATGGATTTGGCGGCAATGTGGGCACCTGTCCATGCATTTTGGAAATTGAACCCTCCGGTAATGGCATCCACATTAATGATTTCCCCTGCAAAGTAGAGATCGGGGTGCAGTTTGCTCTCGAAGGTCTTAAAATTGATTTCTTTTAAATCCACACCGCCAGCGGTAACAAACTCTTCTTTGAAGGTGCTCTTGCCTTCTACCTTGAACGACGAGGCCGTCAATTGTTCGGCCAATGCTTGTAACTGCTCTTTATTAATGTCGCCCCAGCGTTCGTCCGGTGCTATTTCAGCCGCCTCTACCAAACGCTTCCATAAACGTTTGGGCAGCTCGGTGACATTGGTACGCACAACGGTCTTCTTGGCTTCAACTTCCTTTAATTCCCTGAGGTAGGCCTCCATGGATTCTGTGGTGTAATCGGGCAACCAGTTCACTTCTATTCTAAAAGAATAATTGTAATCGTGCAATATGTTAGCTCCCCATGCGGAAAGTTTCAAAATGGCAGGGCCGCTCAGACCCCAATGGGTTATCAAAAGTGGGCCATCGGCATAAAGAACGGCTTCATCTTTTACGCTACTCTTCAAGTTCAGGCTTTTTTTATCGATATGAAAGGTTTTTTTGGGCATCACCTCAACGGTTGCATAAGTACTGATGCCTTGTATGCCCTGAATTCTTTTATCGTTGATATTGAAGGTGAACAACGAGGGCACGGGCGGAACTACATTATGGCCCAGGTTTTCCAATAATTTCCAGATTTTAGGGTTGCTTCCGGTTGCCAGCATCAGTTTTTTACATTGATAATGCTTGTTCATGGTGGTGACCTGCCAACCCTTATCCGTTTTATCGATTGTTTTTACGGAACTATTTTTCAAAACCTGCACGCCCAATCTTTCCGCTTCGCCCACCAAACAGTCTATAATGCTTTGGGAAGAGTCGCTTTTTGGAAAAACGCGACCATCATCTTCTATTTTTAGGGGTACGCCCCGTTCTTCGAAAAAGGCCATCACATCCATTGGGGCATATTTGTGAAAAGGGCCTAATAGCTCTTTCTCGCCCCGAGGATAATTTGTGGCGAGTTCTTTGGGCATAAATTCGCCGTGGGTTACGTTGCAACGCCCACCGCCAGAAACTTTTACTTTGGAAAGTACGGTTTTGCCCCTTTCAAAAATGGCGATATTCAATTGTGGCGAGAGCTCCGCCATTTGAACTGCCGCATAAAATCCTGCTGCACCGCCTCCAACAATTATGACGTCGTACATTACTTAACACGTTCCGGGTAATTGGTAATGATGCCATCGACACCGAAATCGGTCATTCTTTGAATATCCTCGGGTTCGTTAACGGTCCACGTGTATATTTTTAGCCCTTCTTCCTGAATTTTTGCTGTGTTTTCTTGAGTAAGTGTTTCAAAATAAGGGTTAATGGCGACAGCATTCAATTCTTTTGCTACTTCTATGGCTTGCAATGGGTCATTTTCGGTAAGAACAGCAATTTTTATATCCTTATTAAGGGACCTCATATCTCTAAGTTCATCCCAATTAAAACTTGAAATCACAAAATTTTCTGGGCTCCAACCTTTACTTTCGATGTAGTACTTTGCAATGTGGTTGACCCTGTCCGCTGTCCCTGCACCTTTTAGTTCTATGTTCAGGACAACTTGATCATTTATTGTTTTTAGTACATCTTGAAGCATGGGAATCTTATGTCCGCCATCCAAGATGAGCTGTCGAAGTTGGACAATGTTATATTCTTCAATATTTCCACCTCCGTTGGCCAATCTGTCCACTTTTTCATCATGAAAAACCACAATCTCCCCGCTTTTGATTTTGAACACGTCAATCTCTATCATGTCCACACCAAGGTCCAATGCTTTTTGAACGGATGCCACGGTGTTCTCCGTTTCGTGGCCCATGGCCCCTCTGTGTCCTATGACCATTGGTTTTGATGTTTTCATGTCACAACTGATTAAAAGTAGAAAAGCTCCAAGAGCTTTTAGTAGGGTCTTGTTCATTTTGGTTTGGTTTTAAAAACTAAAAATACGATTTGAAAATTAAAAAATGAATCAATTTCCCACCTTAAAAATGTAGGATTGAAGTGGAGCCAAATCCAATTGGATTTCCCCCCGTCCGTTAGCAATGGACATATTGGCATTGGTTGTTCCGTAGAGTTCCTCGGTCAATGGGTATTTGCCGTCCTTAAGTTGCCATTTGGCAATTACATCTTCAGGTATTTTAAGGGCGAAGGAATAGTTTTTATGTTCATCAAAATTGGATAGTATAATGAGGTTTTCATTTTTGCTCCAGCGAACATAGGAAAGTACTCGGTGGTCGTACCCTTCTGTATTATCCTTGTTATAAAAATGGATTTCTTGATAATCGCCCATCAAGGCTTCACTTTTTATAGTGAAGTTTAGGAGCCTTTTATAAAAATCCCTGAGATGTTTTTCTTCATCTGATAACTGGCCTCCATCGAACTTCTTGTAATTGAGCCATCTTTGGTGGTGCGGCACCCCGATGTAATCAAAAATGGAAGTCCGTGTGGGTTTCCCAAAACCTGCATCTTCTGCTGCCGGCTCCCCTACCTCCTGTCCAAAATAAATCATGGTGGGCGATGTGCTTATGGTAGCGGAAACGACCATTGCGGGTCTGCCCAATTGGGCGTTGCCCACAAAATCGGGACTGGCGATACGCTGCTCGTCATGGTTTTCCAAAAAGTGGAGCATGTGGTGCTCTATGTCCGCCATCCCTTTTTGCACAACGGGGATATGGTCCGTCCAACCATACCCTTTCATAATGTGTTTGATGCTGTCGTAGAGTTCTACCTTATCATATAGGTAATCCATTTTACCTTTTTGGATATAATCGCGGTACAATGCCGGATTATATACCTCGGCCAACAAAAAGGCATCGGGGCTCTTCATTTTGATGTTTGAATTGAGATAGCTCCAAAATTCCACGGGTACCATTTCGGCCATATCAAAACGGAAGCCATCTACACCAAAATCCAACCAATACTGGGTGATGTCCTTAAACTTGAGCCACGAATCGGGCAGTTGTTTATCCTTCCAAAATTCGTAGTGTTCCTTGTATTTTTTTTGACGGTATGCTTCGGGCAGTTGCTCAAAATCCTTGGTGCCATCGGGTCGGACCCCATAGTTGATCTTTACGGTTTCATACCAATCGTTAAAATGGGGCTGGGCCAATCGGGAGCCATTGCCCGTCCATTTAGCGGGTATTTCTTCAAACTTTGAATCGGCCAACCTATTTTCGTCACCTCCAAGCGGCAAGTAACCATCCTGCCACTCTGGGACTTTAAAGGCTTCTCCGGGAATGTAATAGAAATTGTTGTTGACATCATATTCCCTGGATGTGTCGTCGGAGGCTCCGAAATCTACCACGCCCTCGGGATTTGTCTTTCCCTCATAATTCCTGGCGACGTGATTGGGAACAATATCAATGATGACCTTTAAACCTGCCTTGTGGGTTCTTTTGATCAATTCTTTGAACTCCTCCAATCTCTTTGATGGATCTATGGCCAAATCAGGGTTTACATTATAATAGTCCTTTACGGCATAGGGAGAACCTGCCCTTCCCTTGACCACATCGGGGTCGTCGTTGGATATTCCGTATGATGTATAATCGGCAATTACGGCATGGTGCGGCACCCCGGTATACCAGATATGGGTAACGCCCAGCTCTTTTATTTCGGTCAATGCGGTATGGGTAAAATCGGCAAACTTACCAACTCCGTTTTCTTCGAGGGTGCCCCATGGCTTGTTGGTAGTATTGGTGTTTCCAAACAGTCGGGCAAAAACCTGATAGACAACTTCTTTTTTTTTCATGGAAGGAGGAATGGTCTTTTGGTCGGGTTCGTCTTTGCATGAAGACAGGATGATGGTTGCCAAGAATAAAAGCAATTTACCGATTGTCCCCAGCATCTAAATACAGTTTTCAATGTGCTATGGAATCCCTGATCACCAAGGTCGGCTCCAGTATTTTGGTCTGATATGATTCCTCCTCGGCTTCGCTCTCCACCTTATCTATGAGCAATCTCGCGGATTCTTCTCCCATTTTCTCCCCATGCTGGGCCACAACGGTAAGGCTGGGGTTAGCGTATTTGGACAACACTCCGTCGGTAAAGCCGATAAATGCGATATCCTCGGGTATCCTCAACCCTTTTTTCTGCACAAATCGCATTCCGCATACTGCAAAGATTTCGTTGACGCACAAAACGGCATCGGGTTCTTTGGTACTTAAAAAATGTTTTATGGCTTCTTCGTCCATCTCCATGGAGGGCATCTTCAATATCATGGATTCATCGGCCTCCAATTTACTTTCTTGGAGCGCTTTCCAATACCCCATGGTGCGCGCTTTGCTTACGCTCAAATAGTCGTCCGTGGTGATCAAGGCTATTTTCTTTTTTCCTTGATCGATAAATTTTTTGGTTGCTTGGTATGCCCCTAGTTCATCGTCGATGATTACTTTATCACATTCGATTTCGTGGGTGATCCTATCAAAAAGCACCACGGGAATACCTTGTTCCGTGACTTCCTTTAAGTGATTGTAATCTCCTTTTTGTTGGGTCTCGGAAGAAAGGGACATTATAAAACCGTCGATACTGCCATTGGCCAGCATTTCCATATTGATGACCTCCTTGTCAAAGGATTCTTCGGAAAGACATACGATTACATTGTACCCCCTTGCATTTGCGTACTTCTCGATTCCTCGAATAACCGTTGTAAAAAAGTGGTGTACAATATCCGGAATGACCACCCCGATGTTCTTGGTCCGTTTATTTTTAAGGCTAATGGCAATGTTGTTGGGCTTATAATTGTAGAGTTTCGCAAAGGCCTGTACTTTCTCTTTGGTGTCCCTACTGATTTCCTCGCTGTTTTTTAGTGCTTTGGAAACTGTAGATATGGAAACTTCGAGCTCTCTTGCAATATCTTTTAAGGTAATCTTGGCTTTCAATTGTAAAATTTTTATGGCAATCTGGTTCTACTTCGAAAAGTACTCAATAATGACTAAGGAACCATGTATACTTTCTTTTTTTATAAGAAAACGAAAAAATCCATTTCCAAGGATTGTCAGCACAAAAATATCGTTCAAAAAATAAAATTGCTATATTAGTGAGGTAATTGCCAATTTCGCAATTCCTTCCAACTTATTTGGTAATTAGACAAACATGGTTATTTAAATTTGTGAAAAGCACACTTATTAAAGTTTTCAACACGAAAACGGTTTCGCTAAACATTGCAATATACTTAAATTTACATTAACCTTTTTTTTATATATGTTTAACACTTGAATTAAAATTAACTAAACTTAAAATTAATTATTTATGAAGATTACGCTACTTAGGAGCTTTTTGATGCTCGGGGCATTTCTGTGCTTTGGGTTGGTGAAAGCTCAAACAGTATCAGGTACCGTTTCGGATGCAAACGGACCTTTGCCAGGGGCAAGCGTATTGGTAAAAGGTACTACCAACGGTACGCAGACCGATTTTGACGGTAACTATACACTTAATGGTGTAGAGGACACCGCTACCTTGGTTTTCAGTTATATTGGGTACAAGACCCAAGAAATCGCTGTCAATGGCCAATCCAACATTAATGTTACATTATCCGAGGATGCACAGGCTTTGGACGAAGTTGTGATTATTGGTTACGGTCAAACTACCGTAAAAGATGCAACAGGCGCCGTTTCGGCCGTTACTTCGGAGGATTTCAACCAAGGTGTAATTTCCTCTCCTGAACAATTGATTCAAGGTAAAACCTCTGGGGTTCAGATTACGCAATCCAGTGGTGAACCAGGAGCAGGTATCGCTCTGAGAATTCGTGGTACTGCTTCCGTCAGATCAAACAACAGCCCATTGTTTGTAATTGATGGAGTTCCAGTAACCAATGAAAGTGTATCTGCAAGTGGTGCAGACGTTGGGGTAGGGAGCAGTGGTGCTAGAAACCCGTTAAACTTCTTAAACCCAAATGATATCGAAAGCATGAGTATCTTGAAAGATGCTTCTGCCACGGCCATATATGGTTCTAGAGGTGCCAATGGTGTAGTCGTTATTACCACAAAATCTGGAAAAGGTGGCGGAAGACAGGGCCAATGGGCATTTTCAACTACCCTGAACGTTTCAAAAGTTGCCGACACTTATGATCTGTTAAATTCTGATGAATTTGTAGAAAGAGGAGGATCCGATTTAGGGGGGTCCACTGATTGGCAAAGCTATATCTTTAGAACTACTGCTTCTACGGACAACAACTTATCCTATTCGCAAAATTACGGCCAAGGTAACGTAAGAGCCACCTTTGGATACTCCAAACAATTTGGAGTTATCGAAAACACAGATTTGGAAAGAATTACAGGTAGGGTAAACGCAGCTCATAGATTCTTTGATGACAAGTTTAAAGTTAATCTTCAAACAACCGTTTCTAGAATTAACGATCAAGCTCCGTTCATTAGTAGAACATCTGGAAGTACTGGTGATTTATTAGCGTCTGCTTATTACGCCAACCCAACCTTGCCAGCTAATCCTGACATTAGTGCCGCACCAGATAGAAACCCTGCCAACCTTTTGGCTTACTATGACGATAATACCCACACAGATAGATTTCTAGGAAATTTGTCGCTTGAATACGACATAACAGATGAATTTTCAGCAAAATTAAATTTGGGGTATGATACGTCCAGTTCCACAAGAGGACAGGTTTCTGGCCCTCAAATTCTTGCTTTGAACAATGGTGCCGAAAACAATGGCCGTGCAGCAGTAAGCAATTTGGATACAGAAAACAGGTTATTGGAATTTACCGTGAATTATAATAAAGAATTTGAAAATTCCAATCTTGATGCTCTTATCGGCTTCTCTTTTCAAGATTTTAACAGAAAAGGTCAAAATTTACTGGGACAAGGCTATATAAGTCAAGATTTGAATACAATAATTGCTACAACAAATGATGCTTATGCATCAACAAAAAATCTTGCGAGCAATTATCAGGCTTATGGAATCGGTACATTTCAGAATAATCCAGATGCCGGAAATCAATTCAGAATCCTTGGTTTGACCCCTAATGTAAATGAAACGACTTTAAGTTTACCTAGCATCCCAATTGATGCTTTTACAGTAGATACTTTTGATAACACAGATGAACTACAGTCTTTCTTTGGCAGGATAAACTATACTTTGTACAACAAATATTTGTTCACTGCAACGGTTAGAGCAGACGGCTCGTCCAGGTTTGGTGGAAATAATCAATATGGTTACTTCCCTTCTGCTGCATTTGCATGGAAGTTAAATGAAGAAGATTTCACTGGTGACACCTTCTCTACATTAAAGATGAGGTTAAGCTGGGGTATCACTGGTAACCAAGATGGTCTTGGTTATGGTAGTTTTGTAAACAGAACCAGATGGAATCAATTAGGTATTGGAGCCAACTCTCAGATTACTCCACCAGCAACGTCAGAGATTGCATTTGCAAATCCAGATCTTAAATGGGAGGAAACAGCCCAATATGCTTTCGGTATTGACTTTGGTTTTAATAACGATCGGTTTACTGGAAACATAGATTTGTATAGAAAGGAAACAAGTGACATTCTATTGAATTTGCCAGCGGTTCAGCCTGCAACCTCTCCATTTGTTTTTCAAAATGTTGATGGTGTAATCATCAACCAAGGTATTGAATTGGGATTGGACTATGACATTGTAAGGTCTGAGGATTTTACTTGGAATGCCAATTTTAATATTTCCTACAACCAAAACGAGTTGACAGATTATGATGGGCCGGATATCCAAGCAGGTAATCTTTATGGACAAGGTCTCACAGGTACCACATCACAGATTTTAACTGATGGTAAACCACTTTTTACTTACAACCTTCGTTTAGTAGATGAAGACTTTAACGTAGATACTGATCCAACTATTTTGGACAAGTCAGGGCTTCCAAAAATCATATCAGGATTTTCAACCTCTGCCTCATACAAAAACTGGGATGCTTCCTTGTTCTTCTCCGGACAGTTTGGACACTACGTATATAACAATACTGCCAATGCCTTGTTTGCCGCCCCACAGATTGGGAGTAGAAATAACTTAAAAAGTGTAGTTGATAACGGCGTTACATTATCCGCAACAAACCCAAGCACTTATTTCTTGGAAAAAGGAGATTTTGTAAGGCTTCAGTCAGCTTCAATTTCATATAACGTTCCATTAAGTGGCGATGGTACTTTTAATAGCATGCGTCTTAGCCTAAACGGTCAAAACCTATTCTTGATTACCGATTACAGCGGTCTAGATCCAGAAGTTAGTACTACAGACGTTCCTGCTAATGGATTGCCTTCGGCCTCTATTGATTATCTTCAATACCCAAGACCAAGGACTTTTAGTCTCGGGATTAATGTTACATTTTAAAAAATTGCACAATGAAGAGAATAACTAAATATTTAAATATCACACTCTTGGTCTCCTTGGTGTTTTCTTGCACCGATTTGGAGATTGAAGGTACAGACTCGTTGATAACAGAAGGCTTTGCCGGTGTTGCAAACGTACAAGGTGAAGTAGCGAACATCAGAAATATTGTTGCAGGTGGACAGTTGGGCAACCAAGAAGGCCTATTCGCTCTAAATGAAGTATCCACAGATGAATATATCGTGCCAACAAGAGGTACCGACTGGGGGGACAATGGTAGATGGCTATCTATCCATAGGCAAACTTGGAATGCTGAACTTTCAGATATAGTTGTGCCATGGCAACAATTAAACAGTGTTACAATTAATGCAACGCGCGTAATCAGCCCAAAAAGTGTGAATACAGCAAGTGGTGACATTACAGAACAAAAAGCTGCAGCACGCTTTTATAGAGCTTGGGCCATGCACTGGATTTTGGACATGTGGAGACAGGTTCCCTACAGAGACGTAGACCTACCGAACAGTGCAATTCCAGAAGTATTGACAGGTCAGGTTGCTATTGATAGTATTGTTGCCGACCTAAATATCGCGATTCAAGATTTACCCGATGTGACTGCAGGAGATGCCATTGGGTTGAAATCCAATCCAACAAAAGCTTCTGCCTTGCATTTGTTGGCAAAAGTTCATCTCAACAAACACGTATATCTTGAAACAACTCCACAAGCTGCAGATATGCAAGTTGTAATCGATGCGGTAGATGAAATAGCCGCCAGCGGATATACCCTTGCAGGAGAAGGAGAGTTTTTCGATATCTTCAAACCAGGAAACGACACAGAAACCATATGGTGGTCACCTGCCGATGCAGGATCAAGAATTTGGCACACCCTACACTACAACCAAAACTTTCCTGGATTTAACGATGGTGGTGGTTGGAACGGATTTACCACACTTGCAGAGTTCTACGATCTTTTCGAAGGACCTTCGGATACAAATTATCCAAATGACGGTCAAGAAGAAAGAAGAGGTGTTGTACATGATCCAAGCACAGCAAACGCCGAAAACCTTGGTATTGGTCTAGGGTTCCTAATTAACCAACAGTATGAGCAAGATGGGACACCTTTGAATGCAAGGGATAATGTTGGTGGCGTACCATTGGTTTTTACAAGAGAAGCGGAGAAAGCTGAGTATACTTCTCCTGGAGATGATGCAGTATTGGAAACTGCTGGAATAAGAATGTTGAAATATCATCCCAACGAAGAAGGGGGAGATAGAAGACAGCATGTTGTAAAATATCGTTTTGCCGACGCATACTTGATGAAAGCAGAAGCGATGCTAAGAATGGGCAACAATCCTTTAGCAATGATCAATGCTTTAAGGGAAACAAGAGGTGCAACTCCTCTTGCTTCTGTTACCGAGGCTGATTTATTGGCCGAAAGAGGACGTGAATTGTACCAAGAATCTGTAAGAAGGCAAGATTTGATAAGATTTGGACAATATCTAAGAGCTTGGAATCTAAAGGAGGCGGGTGATGAAACCAAATTAATATTTCCAATTCCTAGAGCTGATGTTTTAGCTAACCCAAATCTAGTTCAAAATCCAGGTTACCAATAGAATAAAGTTTAAGCTGTTTACTATAAATGCCGTCCTTAACCAGGGCGGCATTGCTTTTTGCAATCAATAATAAAAAACAGCAAACAAACGATTAATGAAATATTAATGGTGGGCAATAATTTTGAGATAAGCACCCAACTTGGTAGATTGGATGCTTCGCACGGATTTTTATTGCAAAATGACGAAAAAGGTAATGTGAGTTTGAAGCAAAACCTGGTAATTTCCGGTGCAGCCAGAAAAATTGAAAAAATAATCATTAATGGGAAAGAGGAATTCATCATAACGATGAACAATGGTGCTCCCGTTTTTTTGGTCAAAAACAGAACGATAAATGAAACTGAAAAATATAACCGTAGGCCTCCTTTTAATGGGCTTGGTCGCTTGTAACAACAAAGAAGCCGCCCCATCGGAAGAAGAAGTGAAACCCGAGACACTTTTCACCCTTTTGAAACCGGAAGAAACAGGCATTACCTTCATCAACAAAGTTGAAAACAGGAAAAACTTCAACATCTTCAAATACCGAAATTTCTATAATGGTGGCGGTGTTGCCATTGGCGATATAAATAACGATGGTCTACAGGATATTTACCTCACCGGCAACATGGAACCCAACAGGCTTTACCTGAACAAAGGTGACATGAAGTTTGAGGACATCTCCGAAAGCGCTGGTGTTCTGGGCAACAAACCCTGGTCAACCGGAGTGGTGATGGTAGATATCAACCACGATGGACTTATGGACATTTATGTCTGCAATGCAGGGAACATGGAAGGCAACAACCATGATAACGACCTTTATATAAACAATGGAGATTTAACCTTTACCGAAAAGGCCGAAGAATATAACCTGGCCAAGACCGGTTTTACCACCCATGCCTCCTTCTTTGATTACGACAAGGATGGAGATCTCGACGCTTACATCCTTAACAACAGTAACATTCCCGTTAGTAGTTTGGGCTATGCCGAACAGCGTGAAGTCCGGGCACAGGATTGGGAAGGAGTACCGCATATTTTCAGGGGTGTTGGGGATATGCTCCTAAGAAACGACAACGGCAAATTTGTGGATGTTAGCGAAGAGGCTGGAATCTATGGCAGCCTTATCGGTTTTGGTCTTGGGGTGCTCGTCACGGACTTTAACGGCGACCTCTATCCGGACATCTACGTATCCAACGATTTTTACGAGAGGGATTACCTGTACATCAACCAAAAAGATGGCACTTTTAGCGAAGAAATCAACGAATGGACATCGCACTTGAGCCTTTCCGCCATGGGAATCGATATTGCGGATATTAACAACGATGGGCACAACGACATCTTTATTACCGATATGCTTCCCGAAGAAGAGTCGAGGGTAAAATCTGTAATGGAATTTGAAGGCTACAACGTTTTCAACCTAAAACAGAACAAGGATTTTGGACAACAGTACATACAGAACACCTTACAGCTCAACAATGGGAACGGAAGCTTTTCCGAAGTGGCCTATTATAGCGGCATAGATGCCACAGATTGGAGCTGGGCAGGACTTATGTTCGATATGGACAACGATGGCCTAAAGGACATATTCATCACCAACGGCATCAACCACGATTTAACGGATTTGGACTTCGTGGATTTCTTTGCCAACGAGATTGTTCAAAAAATGGCGCTCACGGGCAAAAAGGAATCCATTGACTCCATCATCAGTAAAATGCCCATAAAGCCACAACCCAACTACGCCTACAAGAACAATGGCGATATCTCCTTTAAAAATGCCAACAAGGAATGGGGCTTTGAACTTCCATCCCGTTCCAATGGCGCTGCCTATGCGGACTTGGACAACGATGGCGACTTGGATTTGGTGATCAATAATGTAAACACACCGGCCTTTATCTATAAAAACAACACGGATTCCCAATTGGACAACAACTTTATCCAACTAAAGTTCAAGGGGCCAGAAAACAATCCCTTTGCCGTGGGCACCTTGGCCAAAATCTATTTTGATGGCAACATCATCAACCAAGAATTGATTCCATCTAGAGGATTTCAATCCTCCATACAATACGATATGACCATTGGACTCGGCAAAACCAAGCAATTGGATTCCATCCGAATCGTTTGGCCGGACGAACGCACGGAAAAATTGGAAAATGTGCAAGCCAATCAGGTACTTGCCTTGGACCACGCCAATGCGACCGGAGTGTATACCGTTCCCAAAAAAGAACTCAAAAAATCATACCTGAAAGAATTGGACAACAACACAATAGTCCAGCATAAGGAAGACAATTACAACGACTTTGACTACGAAGGCTTGATTTCCAATAAACTCTCACAAGAGGGGCCCTCCCTTGCCGTTGCCGATGTTAACGGAGATGGCCATGAAGATTTTTTTGTGGGCGGGGCAAAAGATCAAGCAGGGTCAGTTTACCTCCATCGCGGCGCTGGTAATGTTATACCAAAAAAATCCACTGTATTTGAAGAAGACAAACAATACGAAGATGTGGCAGCAACTTTTTTTGATGCTGACGGCGATGGCGATATGGACCTGGTCGTAGGCTCGGGCGGAAACGACGTGTCCATGCAACGCAACTATAGGGCCCGATTGTACCTAAATGATGGCAACGGAAACTTTTCGAGATCAGAAAATGAGCTGCCATCAACATTTAAGAACATTTCTACCATTTCAGCATTGGATTTTGATGATGATGGAGACGTAGACCTTTTTATCGGCTCCCGAAGCGTGGTAGGAGTTTACGGTGTATCGCCAGACCACCTCTTTTTGGAGAACAACGGGGACGGAACCTTTAACAATGTTACCGAACGTTTGGCCTACGACCTAAAAGATGCCGGAATGGTCACCGATTCCAAATGGGAGGATATGGACGGGGATGGTAAAAAAGACCTGATTGTAACATCGGAATGGGATACGCCAAAAATCTACAAGAATACCGGAAGAAGATTATCCAAGATGACCAGTTCACTGGACAGTCTTTACGGTTGGTGGAACACGGTGGAAACCGCAGATTTGGATGGGGATGGCGACCAAGACCTGATTTTGGGCAATCAAGGCCTCAACCTCCATTACAAACCAACGGAATATGCCCCAATGCGGATGTACATCAATGATTACGACAATAACGGGACCATTGAGCAGATCGTGACCATGCAAGAAAATGGCGGGGACTACCCGATCCATCAAAAAAGGGAGCTTACCGAGCAACTTCCGCTACTTAAAAAGCAAAACTTAAAGGCATCCGATTACGCCCACCGCACCATTCACCAATTGTTTCCCAAAGAAGTGATGGATAAATCCATTGTGAAAAAAGTGGAAACCTCGGCATCCGTAATTGCGATCAACGAAGGTGGCGGCAGGTATACCATTAAAAATTTACCGCCAAGAGTACAACTTTCCTGTGTTTGCGACATTACGTGTACCGATGTAAACAACGATGGCAACCTGGACCTTATCATGGCCGGTAACAACTATGAGTTTAAACCACAGTTTTCACGTTTGGATGCAAGCCAAGGAAACTTGTTGCTGGGAGACGGCAAAATGGGGTTTACTTGGCAAGATTATGAGACCAGCGGTTTCAAAGTCAGGGATGAAGTAAAATATTTGAAACAGTTCAAGGATAAAAACGGTAAAATTTATGTTATTGCCGCCGTTAACAACAACAAACCAAAGATTTTTGCCCTAAATGAATAGGTTTCCCTTCATATTGTTTCTTGCCGTTCTGGCCATTTCCTGCGACGAGGGAGGCAGTCTTTTTGAAAATCCCGACCCAAAAAAAACGGGGCTGGATTTCACCAATGCCCTAACCCCCACCAAAGACTTGAGCATTTTGGACTACCTGTATTTTTATAATGGAGGTGGTGTATCCATTGGTGATATCAACAATGACGGTTTGCCCGACATTTTTTTTACCGGGAACCAGGTCAAAAACAAACTCTACCTCAATAAAGGGAACCTCAAGTTTGAAGACATATCAAGTTCTGCGGGAATCGAAGGGAGCAGTGATTGGAACACTGGGGTTACCATGGCCGATGTAAACGGGGATGGATTCTTGGACATTTATGTTTGTGCCGTGGTCGGTATCAACGGGTTCAATGGTTTTAATGAACTGTACATCAATAACGGCGACAACACCTTTACCGAAAGTGCCGCCAAATATGGATTGGATTTTGATTCCTACAGTTCCAATGCGGCCTTTTTTGATTACGATCTGGACGGCGATCTGGATATGTATCTGCTCAACCATGCCGTACACACCCAAAACTCTTTTGGCCGTTTTGATCTACGGTACGAACGACAATATGAAACTGGTGACAAATTGTTGCGTAACGACAATGGCAAATTTACCGATGTCAGTGAAGAAGCCGGCATTTATGGTGGCATAAACGGCTATGGGCTAGGTTTGGCCGTAGCGGATTTTAATCAAGATGGGTATCCGGATATTTATGTGGGCAACGATTTCCATGAAGATGATTATTACTACCTAAACAATGGAAATGGCACATTCACCGAAAGCTTGAAAAAATATTTTGGACACACTTCCCGCTTTTCCATGGGCAACGATGTGGCCGACATCAACAACGATGGTAGGCCCGATTTTCTGTCGTTGGACATGCTCCCAGAAGATGAAGTGGCACTAAAATCTTCCGAAGGAGATGACAACATCCAGACCCAAAAGATGCGGATAGACCGTTTTGGTTACCATTATCAGTTTACGCGCAATATGCTTTATGTAAACCAACCTGATGGCAACTTTATGGAAACCGCTTTAATGAGCGGCATTGCAGCGACCGACTGGAGCTGGAGCGCGCTTTTTGGCGACTACGACCTTGATGGTCAACAGGACGTGTTTATTTCCAACGGCATCCCAAAAAGGCCCAACGATCTTGATTTTATCAAATTTGTATCCAACGACCAGATCAAGAGCAAGATTGACAACACTAAACTGGTAGATCAACAAGCTTTGGCCCTAATGCCGTCAGGAAGCGTTCACAACTATGTTTTTAAAGGTGGAAAGGACCTCCACTTTCAGGATATGTCCGACAAATGGATCACCAAGGATACCCTGGTTTCCGGGGCAACCGCCATGGGCGACCTCGATGGTGACGGTGATCTGGATTTGGTGACGAACAATATTGACCAGCCGGCCACTTTGTACATCAATAAAACAAACGGCGAGGGCAGCTATCTAAAATTAAAGTTCAACTATGCCCAGAACAATAAGTTCGGAATTGGAACCAAGGTATATACCTATGCCAACGGAGGGCTTCAATTCAAGGAACTGTTCCCGACAAGAGGGTTTCAGGCCTCCTCCGAACCCATGGTCCACTTTGGATATAAAAATGTCTCCAAAGTTGATTCCATCAAAATCATTTGGCCGAACAAGTCCTATCAGGTTTTACAAAATGTTCCAGTGAATCAAACACTGACCATTGAGCCCAAAAACACGAAACCTTTTGATTACAATTCGCTTCATAAAAGGAAAAAACCGTTGTTCAGTCCCGTCGAAGACAATTTAGGGTTGGTCTTTAAACATATTGAGGACAACTACACGGACTTTAACCGTGAAAAACTGATTCCGTATCAAATATCGGATAGAGGGCCTGCATTCGCCATGGGCGATTTAAACAATGATGGCAAAGAAGATATTTTTATAGGAGGGTCAAAATATGAACCATCGCAAATATTCGTACAACAGGACTCCTTTTTTGTAAACCAAAACATGGAAAGCCTTCAAAAAGATTCCATCCAGGAAAATATTTCGGCCAGCATCGCCGACTATAACAATGACGGAAAAAACGACTTGATCGTTAGCTCCGGTGGCGGTGACTTTTTTGGAAAGTCGGAACCCTTGCTGGATGCCTATTACGTAAAAAATGATACCGTGTTCCAAAGCGTGGGATTACCGGAGTCCTATCAAAATTCATCCGTTGTGGCGCCTTTTGATTTTGATGGTGATGGTGATTTGGACGTTTTTATCGGCGGACACACAATAACTGCTCAGTTCGGGGCTCCTGCCAATTCCCATTTACTGGAAAACGACAAAGGGGTCTTCAAAACAAAGAAAGATTTTGAAAAATTTTCCAAGGGAATGGTAACCGATGCCATTTGGAGCGATTTTGATGGTGATGGCACTACCGACCTTATTTTGGTCGGGGAATGGATGTCTCCCAAGTTCTTAAAATATGAAAACGGTACTTTTACCGAAGTGGAGCATGTAAATATTCCCGGGCTTTGGCAAGCCATTGAAGCCTTTGACGTAGACGGGGACGGAGACACGGATTATCTTCTTGGAAATTGGGGCACCAATTCAAGGTTCAAGGCCTCCGAAGAGCATCCCATGAAATTATACTTTAACGATTTTGACGATAATGGTCAGACCGAAACGGTCACCGCCATGGAAAAAGATGGAAAGTACTATCCCTTGGAAACTTTGGACGGCCTGGCATCACAACTGGTGTACTTAAAAAAGAAATACACCACCTACAAATCCTTTGCCGGCGACACCATGGAGGAAATATTTGGTGAGAAAGCCCTGGACGCGTCCACCCAATTACAGGTAAACACATTAAAATCCGGTTATTTAAGGAATGATGGCGGCAACTTTGTTTTTGTCCCGTTCAAAAACGAGCTTCAAGTATCTCCTATCCTTTCGTTTGTTGTAGACGATTTTGATGGTGACGGCGACAAAGAAGTTCTGTTAGCGGGCAATTACTTTGGTGTGAAGCCATATCACGGCAGAATGGATTCATTTCCAGGAGCACTGATACAAAGTAACGGCAGCGTTGTTTTGGGCAACCAATTGGGATTGGATTTTACCAAAAAATCCATCCGACATCTAAGCACAATCACACTCAACAATAAAAAATATTTGTTGGCTGTATTCAATAACGATAAAGCACAAGTCTATAAAATCAATGATTAATCTCTTAAGGCCATGAAGAAAATTTTAAGTTTGATCGTAGCAGTAGTATTGGTTTTGGCATCATGCCAAAAAAAAGAGGAACCTGTTGAAGTATCTCCCGAGGAGTTCCATGCCTCTGTGGACAAAGTGATCGAAATAATGATCCATGATATATTCTCGCCCCCTGTTGCCAGTAGAATATTTGCCTACTCCAACATTGCGGCATACGAAATTATAGCCAAGAAAAGTGACGACTACAACTCCTTGGCCGGGCAGGTAACCGATTTAAAAAGTATCCCTGATCCTAAGAACAAGGAGAACATCAACTACGAAATGGCCGCCTTGATCGCCCATATGGACATTAGCAAGAGACTTATTTTTTCTGAAGAAAGAATGGAAAACTTCAGGGATAGTCTATATACCACATGGAAGGAAAAGAACGAAACCGTTTTTAATGCCAGCAAGGAATACGGGCTGGAAGTCGCCAACTTTGTTGGGGATTGGATGAACAAGGACAACTACAAAGAGACGCGAACAATGCCCAAGTTTTCCGTGGATTCCGATGACCCATCCCGCTGGCAGCCCACTCCCCCAGCTTACATGAACGGTATTGAACCACATTGGATGAAGATACGTCCATTTGCCATTGATTCCGCACAGCAGTTCAAGCCCGTTCCGCCTCCAGAATTTTCCATGGAAAAAGACTCCAAGTTTTACCAAGAAGTAATGGAGGTTTACGAGGTTAGAAAAAGTATGGTCGGCAAAGGTGATAAATCCGACGAGATTGCCATTGCACAGTTTTGGGACTGCAACCCTTATGTTTCCGTTACCCGAGGGCACTTAATGTTTGCCACTAAAAAGATTACTCCCGGGGCCCACTGGATCGGCATCACTAAAATTGCCGCAAGAAAAACCAATGCGGATTTTGCAAAAACGGTATATGCTTATACCAAGACTTCCATTGCCATTGCGGATGGCTTTATCAGCTGTTGGGACGAAAAATACAGAAGTAACCTAATTCGTCCGGAAACAGTGATCAACGAATACATTGATGACAGCTGGGAGCCCGTATTGCAAACCCCTCCCTTTCCCGAATACACGAGCGGGCATAGCGTGGTATCAGGAGCAGCAGCAATAGCTTTAACGGACATATTCGGCGACAACTTTACCTTTGATGATGATACCGAAGTGCCCTACGGTCTGCCCGTACGCTCCTTTACGTCCTTTAACCAGGCGTCAGACGAAGCTGCATTGAGCCGTATGTACGGAGGAATCCATTATCGTGCAGCCATAGAGGTTGGAATCAAACAAGGTAGGGACCTAGGAAAATTTATAGTCGATAAATTGGATATGACAAAAGGCTAATCCGTATTTTTGGTCCTTAGTTATGAAGAAGATTATCTCTATGATCCTTGCCCTTGTGGTAGGAGTGATTTTGTGGTATCTGTTGCTCAAGCCATCCGACTATATCATTCGCTTTAAGGCACATACCTTTCCCGGTGCAATCAACCAAAGTTTAAAGCATTGGTCTAGGAATTTGACCAATTCGGAAAAAATTAGTCAAGAAGAAGATTTATTCCATCTTTCCCAAGAGATTAAGTTTGGAGATTCTACAAACATTTATAATTGGGAAATTGAATCGATTACAGATTCAACATCTCATGTAAAAGTGAAAATTAGGGACAAAGAGCACAGTTTGATGAATAAAATACTAGTACCATTTTACGATACCGACTTTGAAAAAAGAAGCAGAGCAACCGTGCTGGATTTTATGCAAGAATTAAAAAAACACAAAGAGAGTTTCAAAGTTCGAATTGTTGGTGAAGAAGAGATTTCTACAAAGTACATTGCATATTTGCCCATAAAGACGACCCAACTGCAAAAAGCGGATGAAATGATGAGAAATTTTAGTTACTTGATGGGTACGCTAATTGAAAGTGGAGTTGAGTTCGATGGATTTCCTATTATTGAAATCACTAAATGGAATCGAGATACTGACAGTATTTATTTTAACTTTGGACGTCCGATTATCCGTTCCGAAAAACTTCCAATTGGTACAGACATACAATACAAAAGAATATTCAGAAAAAAAGCTTTGAAGGCTGAATACAACGGAAATTATATTACCTCGGACCGTGCCTGGTATGCTTTGTTAGACTATGCGCAAAAGAACAATATTGAGGTGGAGAATACTCCTTATGAAATATTTCACGACAATCCTCAAAATGAAGGAAATCAAATCAAATGGAAAGCGGAAATATTTCTACCACTTAAAGAACCTTATGATTAAGACGCTCTCCTTATTTTTTCTAATTGTATTACAAGCTTGTGCTCAAAACGTGCAGGTGACCGCTATGCGAGAATTGGGCAAATTGCCTTCCAGCCTTAAGGAAGTTTCCGGAATGGAAGTAGCGGCCGATGGAAATTTATGGGTAATCGAGGACAGTGGCAATAAGGACAAAATCTATAAAATTGACAAGGAAGGAAAAGAAAGGGAGTCCTTGAAAATTGACCATGCCAAGAACAGGGATTGGGAAGATTTGACCTCCGATATGCACGGAAACCTTTACATTGGTGATTTTGGCAACAACAAAAATGCTCGAGAAGATCTGGTCATCTACAAAGTGAACCAAGAGGAATTTGACAAAAAGGAACCTAATGCTAAAAAAATCGAGTTCAAATATCCCCAACAAAACGATTTTCCCCCGAAAAAAGATAGCCTGTATTTTGATACCGAAGGATTTTTTCACCTAAACGATCATCTCTACATTTTTACAAAAAACCGGACAAGGCCCTATACCGGAAAAACCTTGATTTATCGTATACCGGACAAGGAAGGGGAATATGAAGCTGAGTTTTTGGGATCCTTGTTCCTATGTGGCGACAAAGACCATTGTTCGGTGACCAGTGCCGATATTTCCCCTGATGGGAAAACGGTAGCCCTCTTGAGCTATGGTTTTGTTTTTCTTTTGACAGATTTTACCGTCCCGGATTATACCAAGTCATCCATCAAAATCATGGACTTGAACACTGATACGCAAGTTGAATCAGTCTGTTTTGAAAACAATAGCACACTTTTGATCGCGGATGAAGGGAACAAACACGGTGGGCAAAGGCTTTACCGACTAAAATTGGATTAAAATCCAAATCCAACACCAAAGGCAAACCGGAGCCCGTCAGAACTATTAAAAAGTCCCAAATTAGCGGAGAGCACATCGGCGCCGTTCAAAAACAACCCTCCTCCATAAGAGTTGTGCCATTTGTCCGAGTCTTCGCCCGGAAACCACACCCGACCATAATCAAACCCTCCATAAATTCCCGGGGTCACCGGTAAAATGCCCGTTTTGGTTCGTCTAAAGCTGTACCTTAAATCGGTGTTTTGATAATAAGCGGTTTTTCCAGTAAATCGTTGAAAACGGAACCCGCGCAACCCATTGTTTCCCCCTATACTGGCCGCCTGATAAAACTCGTACCCATCTCCAATAATAAATTGGCCCTTGAACTTTGTGGCCAGAACCAACCGACCATCGGCCGTAACCTTATGATCCACGGAAAACGAAGGAATGACATAGCCGAAAGACTTGGAATCATCCAAATTGGTCTTGAAACCTCCTTCCAGACCAAAGGCCATTCCCAAAGTTGGAAATGCCTCGTTATCGGTATTGGAATAGGTGTATTCCCCATCCACCCCGAAGAAACTCAGGTGGTTTTCTTTACCATTTTCCAGATAAAATTCATTAATAAACCTATCCTCTGTTTCCTCTATCTCGATATTTTCGTAGGCCAATCCCAATCTTACCTTTGATCCCAAAAATCCCCGCCATACCAAGGAGGGAGCAAATGTCAACGTTTGGATACGTACCCTGTTGTAATCGAGACCGAGGGGCTCTGCATCATCATTATTGACCGTTTCGTTGCCAAAACCAAAAAAGTTTTGGGTAAAATTGGGACTGGTAAACCTCGCTCTTATCTCCAAATTCACCTTGTTAAAAACATGGGCAAATTCTCCGCGGTATCCTAGATCAAAACCATCGGTCGCAAAGTAATAGGCCGCATTTACCGTGTGTTGTTGGGTAAAAGGGTTTTTTCTGAAACCGTTGAATGTGTATGTATTGGCCAGCCCTACCCTTACACCATCATCCGGATTAAACCCAATGGTAGGCAGCAACTGGTTATTGCTTCCCTTAATGTTTAAAAACTCGTAGGTGTTGGTGTCGTAATCATTCACCAATTTGATTTTTCCGCCATACGCTTCGTCCAATGTGTTTTTCTTGGCCTTAAAATCGTACACCAACAACTTTTTGGAGTCTTCGGAAATTTGGTAGACATCATTATTCTGTCCACCAACGATGCGCACCTTTATTTTTGAGGTTGCCGTACGGGCATCGAACACATCATCATCATCCAGACCATAGATCCATATTTCCTTGGTATAATCGTGGCTATAAATTTTACTAAAGAACATATCCGTATACTCCCCCCCTTTGATCCGATACCCCCTAACCTCAACATCACCATTGGGAAGCGAAACGATACTGAAATAATCGTCTTTATCCGTGCCCGTAATCACACTGTATTTGTTGAGAACGGCATAGTAATCCTGAGCAGTCTTGACCAAATTTGCCTTTCTGGCGAGGATTATCCTTTTTATATCGGTCAAGGTTTCGTCCCTGACCTCTTCAGGGAAGGCTAAAAATGCATCGTCAATAATCGCTCCGCTCAGGTTTTCCTGAATAAACTCGGCTTGTTCCATCCACATATCCAAAGTAGATGCCGATAGCAAGGCCATATCCAACGCAAAAGTCCTTGGGGAAGAGGTGAGCCCCTCGACACTTCTGACCTTTTCATGGAAGCCTTCAAAAATACGAAGTGCCGGAACTGCCCTGGAGCCAAAGTTCATGATAAGTCCATCTCCCCATCTCGAAAACACCTGATCTCTGTCCCGAGCTATGGGCTTATATACCTTGTTTCCGTTCTCAGTCTCAAATTCGGCCCATCGCCATTGATCAACGTGGCGGTCCCAATCACCTATTAAAATATCGAAAAGCCGTGCTTTTACATATTCTTTTTGATCAATGCTGTATTCCTCATCCTCCCTCAACTTTTCCATGAGGTCGTATGTGCTCTCAATCTTTTTGGTATAGCCAAAACTTTCCAAATTATCATGGTCGTCCGAGACATGCTCCTCGATCATGTATAGACCATCACCAAATTCAGTATTAAAATCGCCCAAAACCGACTGCTTCGGCACATAGTATAATTTGGGATTGGTATGGTACATTCCCAAGGCATCGGAAAGTTTACCTATGGTAAATGGGGCATAGGGATGCGCCCCGGTGTAAAGATCCAACAACAATTCCTGTGTGTAGGTATCCTGAAACTGTCCAATGATGTATTGGTCTTGAAAAGCAATGGCCTGCAGGTATCTTTCTGCGCTCTTTCTCAACCCCCGCATCACGTACTCCCTACCTTTTTTATCGGCCAATCGCAAGGAATTTGACTGGTTTCCCCCGCCCTTCCGAACAACGGTCAATCCCCCAAAAAGGGTATCCAACCGAACGGTGGGCGCCTTTACCTCGGTTCCATAGTATTTTCTGTACCGATCGCCCCACAATAATTTGTGAAACCCACTTTTTTGGACCTCTTCGGGAGCATATACCGACGCTGTTTTGAACGCCGGAAAATCGGCGGCCAGTTCAACGGTTTTGGTCGATGTGGATGGTGGGAGAACCTCTGTCCGGTACAAGGGTCCGTCGGTATCCGTACCATGAAATTCCACTTGGGATGAGCCATCGGTATATACCGTTAAGATGGCATATCCGTTCTTACCGGTCGAAAATTTACTGCCGTTCAATAAACGGGTCGATCCTGTTTTGGCCCCAGAACCGCTTACGATTTGCGGTTTTCCGTATTCCTCGATATACTGAAGGGTGTGTTCGTGCCCAGATGCAAAAATGATTTTGTCCGAATATTGGGAAAGGGTAAGCACCCGTTTTTTCAGTTCGTTGTACATTTTATTGGACAGGTCCTCTGTTGTTGCCCCCGATGTTTTTCTGAGCAGGTTGATGGCCGACCCCAACAAGGGCATGGGAACTTTGCCACCATTGGGATAGATTCCCTGTTTGAATGAAAATTGCCCCCCGTGCGAACCGTAGGAAAACATGGGATGGTGCATGGCCAAGAGCACTGTTCTGTCCCTGTTCTTTTTGATTATGCTCTCCAGTTCCTCAAAAAAGCGGCTTCTGGTCTTGATTTCGCACTCATCGTTCATGGTGGGGTGCTTGTCCCAATTTACGAGGTACCACTCCGTATCGATCACAACGACCAAGATTTCATCATTGACTTCTATCTCTTCAATAGGACAACCATTTTCCGGTTGAAATGCATCTTTATCGCCCAATGCATCCTCAATATATTCTTCTTCACGTTTAAGGCCCTTGAGCCCTTCCGTATACCAGTCGTGGTTACCTGGAATAAAAAGTTTTTGTCCTTTATAGTTTTCCAGAGTGCTCAATTGGGCGTCCAAATGATTCTTGGCCTCCAAATAGGCTATGGTAGAGTCCTTTTTATCGGGCAAACCTGCAGGATAAATATTGTCTCCCAAAAAAATTGCGGTACTGTTCGGTCCTGCCGTATCAAGAACCTTCTTAAATTTTTCCAAGGTCGGGTTCAACCCGCCCATGGGCGATTTGCCTGCATCACCTATCAAATAAAATGTATGGTCGACCTCTTTTTCGACCAAAGTATTGTAAGCCGAAAAAGGCTCTGCATATTTGGTCTCGTAGGTTGCACAGGCCGAGGCCAAGACCGCCAAAATAACAAAGAAGTAATGTTTTTTCATATACAGGAGGTTGATTCCAAAATTTTGTAATTTGGATGCTCTAATTTAGAACTATGTCAGAAATTGTTGAAAAAACCGAACACTTTGTTTCTGAACTACTTACAGAAAAATTGGATTCCAGATTTGTGTACCACAACTTGAGACATACCCAAAGAGTAGTCAAAAGTACTAAAGAATTGCTCAACTATTATAACCTTGGCGAGACTGAAAACGAAAGGTTGTTGCTGGCTGCTTGGCTGCATGATGTTGGCCATACCAAAGGCTGGGAAAACCACGAAGAAAACAGTTGCATCATTGCAAGGGACTTTCTCCAAAAAAACGGTTATGACCCCAAAGGAATCGAGGAGGTGTGTTCGCTGATCATGGTCACCAAAATGTGCAACGAACCATCCAACCTTATGGAAGGGATCATCCGAGATGCCGATACATCGCATTTTGCCAAAAAAAGCTATTGGGAGACCACCGATTTTTTAAAGGAAGAACTGAAAGCATTGGGGGTCGCCGATTATTCGAACAAGGAATGGCGGGACAAAAACATTAAAATGTTCCGCACCAAACATATTTTTTTCACTGACTATGCCAAGGAAAATTGGGAAGAAGGTAAACAACAGAACCTAAAAAAATTGTTGAAAGAAAAGAAAGAAGAAAAAAAGATAGCCAAAAAAGAAGCCTTAAAGGCTAAGTACAAAAATGAGAGCCCCGATAGGAGCGTTCAAACCCTGTATCGGGTCACGCTAAAAAATCATTTGAAGTTGAGCGATATCGCCGATACCAAAGCGAACATCTTACTTTCGGTCAATGCCATAATCATTTCTTTGGTGCTGGCCAATTTGTTGACAAAGCTCGATAACCCTTCCAACTCCTACATGATTTACCCTACATTGATTTTCATCATGTTCAGTATTGTTTCCATGGTACTTTCGGTATTGGCCACAAGGCCCAATGTTACGAGCGGTAAATTCACCAAAGAAGACGTGGAAAAGAGAAAGGTCAATCTCTTGTTTTTTGGAAACTTTCATAAAATGGAACTTTCCGAATATGAATGGGCACTGAAAGAGCTGGTAAAGGACAAGGATTATGTATATTCCTCCTTGACCAAAGACCTCTACTACCTGGGCGTTGTCCTGAACAAAAAATACAAAATACTGCGAATTACCTACAACATTTTTATGTTGGGCATGATCATCTCCGTAATCTCTTTTATAATTGCCTTTAGGTATTTTGGCCCGGAAAGGTTGATTTTCTAATTTAGGAGTTCAGTTCCTCCATTAAATCGTCGTAAGTATAGGTACGCTCCGATTTCTTGTCCTTTTGGTAAAGGATTTCTGCCCGTATGGCCTTTAGGCCGGATACACCCTGGACTCCTTCCAGCTCCACAATCTCGATATTGTTGGTAAAGTATCCTTTCGCTTTCAGGAAACTGATGTATCGCATGTATTCCTTTTCGTCCTTGCGCTGGGAGTACACAATGGCCAATTTGCCCTTTTGTGTCAAACGTTCGTTGGTCCCCTTGATGAATGATTTATCGATACGCTTTTTGATGACCTCGTACCTGGCATTATAGGTACCGTCAACATCAAAACGTTTTTCATCCATTCGGAAACGTATGGCCAATGATGTGCTGTACACCAAAACCAACGATGCCACATCCAACTTAACGGGCAAATGGGGCTTTAAGCTATAGTACTTGTTCTCCATTTCGCACATGACCTGAAGCTGCCATAACCTCAAATTGCTCAAAAACAGTTGACTGAACTCCTTATCCTTGGTAATTGAGCTACCAATGTACATATTGTGCTCCACCCCATCGGTCTTGTAGCGTTCAAAATAGTGCGGGAACATTTCTTGTGCTTCTTCCTGCCTTTTATCGAGTAGCGCCGCAAGCTTCATATTGGCTTCCATTACACTATTATCGTAATTTCTACGGTGATCGTAGTAGCTTTCGGTGGCCTTATCTATTTTTTGATTGTATTGTTGGAGCAGCCCAGCGATTTCTTTATCTTCTTTTTGAAGGTGGTTGAATACTGGGTCTACTTCTTCCTTCACAAAATCAAAAACAGCTTGCTCGGTATGGGTGTACAATGCTTCTTTTACCTCGCCCAAATAATTGTTCACCCTGAACATCAATTCTTCGTAAATAGGGAGTTTATATTTTTGAAAAGCGATATCCAGCACATCGTTGATCTCCGAGAGTTGGATCATTAAATCCCTTTGGATGGCTAGATTTCGCTCTTGGGCCGAATCCTTGATGTCAATTTGGCCATACAATGGGTAAACATTCTTGAAAACCACCTCCTTGAACACAGGTTCGTTGCCCGCCAGTTCGTCTGCCATAAAACGCTTGGCCTCTTCTTGGAATTTCCAATACACGGATGGATGGACCGAGGTACACTCATGCTGGATCACGGCATCTATTAAATTTTCTTCTTCCTCTATGGTTCGCATCACAGCGGCGATAATGTATGGCATCACATCATCCAACTTATTGGCATTGACACTGTTGAGCTCGTTCACCTTGCCCGAAACCAGCTCCAATACGCCCAAAAGGTTTCCGTTTACGGCAATCGGAGCCAAGATGGCACTTTTAATGCCCTGCTCCATCATGCTTTTATAGGGTTGGATCTCACCATTCGAACTTTTAAAATATTTCTCCACATTGGAAATGGCAAAATACTTGTTCTCCTTGAACAACTTGTCGTAGGTATAGTTACAGAAAATGGAATCACATTCCTCCAAATCCTTCCCATTAAGTATAAAGCTCTCCATGCCCTTGCCGTATATTTTGAAAAATCGGTTGGCATTGGAGTCATATCCGGAAAAACCTACCTTAATATCGTTAAGGTTAAAAAACGAGCGAAAGGTATCCTCAAAACTTTCCATAAAGGTCTCGTTGCCCCTTTGGGCACGGCCGATCAAGGTCGATTTGATCTCTGACACGGAATGCTCTGCGGTCACATCGAACATATTGGAAATTACAAATCCTTTGGCGATAAAGCTGTTGGGCGGAATCTTCTCTTTCCAAATTTTTAAATTATAGAAATTGTCCAGCAACTCGTCCACATCATCCTGCGTGAGTTCCTTGGCCTTTTCGGTGGGAATGATCTCCATAAAATCCGCATTGTACAGAATTCGGTACCTGCGCATCACTCCATTGGTATCGGGAATATCGTAAAAGAACGGGCGTTTAAAGTCTAAATTGTACCCATAATAGAACATTAAAATTACGGTACACCTCATAATATACCCAAACTCCGTGGGTATGTTCGTGATTTCCAGATCAAAATCCTCGCCTGCGTCCCTCAAAATCTTACGAAAACGTTCCGATGAGTTGAAGACCAGGCTTTCAAACGGTGTAGATGCCGTTTTGATCTCGTTCTTGGTCAAAATCGGAGCAAAAGAATCCTCCAAGATCACACTGATCACATCCTTGTATTTTTCCAACAAGGACAAATCGGTAAACCCATCCCTTAAAAAAGGGTAGGGAGCCTGTGTATCCAACACATATTTTGCCCTTGCGGCAATGTGTGGATGGGAACTGTTGAGCTGCTCATCGTAATGCTCCAACAATTTGTTGAAACTTACCAACTGAACGAGCGGGCTTTCCGAATTGAGGTCGTGCTTCATACCCAGATTAGTCGTGGTTTGAACAGCAAATTTACAAAAAGTAGGAATGCATACCCATTAATGAATATCTTTATGGACAAATCACCATTTTTTAGGATATTCAGTAAAAATATTTCATGTCCTCCTCAACCCGATTAGACAGAGCCTACAACAATGCTAAATCCGTCCCATTTGATGATGATTCCAAATTTATTTTTTTTAGTGATTGCCATCGCGGGGACAATAGTTTTGCCGATGATTTTGCCAACAATCGCAACATATATTTCCATGCACTAAACCATTATTATCGCGAAGGTTTCCAATATATTGAGCTTGGCGATGGTGACGAACTTTGGGAAAACATTAGTTTTGAGTCCATTTTTGAGGCCCATAAAAATGTATACCAACTTTTACGAAGGTTCCATTTGGAAAAGCGGTTGCACATGATTTGGGGCAACCACGATATGGTGTACCGCGACCCCGATTATGTAGATGAGCATCTTTCCCATTATTTTGAACCGATCGATGGTTCCGACAAGGAACTTTTTGAGGGAATCACCTATCACGAAGCCATTATTTTAAAGCATACGGAAACTGGGCAAGAGCTTTTTTGCACGCACGGCCACCAAGCGGATTGGTGGAACTATGTTTGTTGGCGCATAGGCAGGTTTTTGGTCCGGGTGTTATGGAAACCGCTCCAAGTCGTTGGTATTGCCGACCCGACAAGTCCAGCTAAAAATTACAAGGAACTTATCCGTATCGAGAAGCGCATCAAACGATGGATCCTAAAAAAAGATTTGCTCGTAACCTTGGCCGGGCATACGCACAGACCACGCTTTCCCGAACCGGGCCAGATCCCTTTTTTTAACGATGGTAGTTGTGTCCACCCCAGGAGTATCACCGGCATAGAGATTGAAAAAGGAAAAATATCCCTCATCAAATGGCACATTGACACCAAACCTGATGGTACGTTACAGATTGTTCGGGTTTTGCTGGAAGGTCCAGAAAAATTACAAGATTACATCTCGCCTTGAAAATGGAAAGTCTTGAGGCCATATTTGATCAAATCCCCATAAGGCACGACCTTGCGTCCCACCTCATGCTATTGGGCATTGTTCAAGGTTTTTTCCTGGCCTTTGTCATTTTTTTGAGGGCAAAAAGGAAGTCAGCCATCAAGTTGTTCGGATGGTCCCTCTTGGTGCAGTGCTTGGTTTTTTTGGATGTGTACCTCTGCTATACGGGTTTGATGAAATACACCATCCAATTTAATGATTCCACTGAATTTTTGGTGCTCCTTATCACCCCGACGCTCTATTTTTTCTTGTACACCTTGCTGGAACGAAAGCCCATTACCCTAAAAAAACATTGGCCCCACTTTGTACTGCCCTTTCTGTACGCGATTTCGCAAATCAACTATTATTTAAGCCCTGTCCAAGTAAAACTTAATGCCTATTTGGGGGCCTACCATCGGAATTTGGGCTTTTTGGAGGTTCCTGGGGATATGGACTATTCCTACCACTATATCAAAGATGAGTTCAGATGGTTGGTACTGCTCAGTTTTGCGTTCTATCTGATTTTGTCGCTTTTATTGGTGTTAAAAACAAGAAAACGGGGGTGGACATCACCAAAACACATCAAAGTGGACAAGTATATTTTTTCCAGAAACACCGTTATTTTCTTTTTTGTGTTGATGGTTTCCTTGTTCCTTATCTACTTGAATTATGATGATGATGGTGGAGATCATATCATCGGTATTATGCAAACCATTACCATCTTCATTACCTCGTTTTTTATACTCTCGGAATCCCGTTTTTTTGAAAAATCTTGGATTGCGGATAAGTATGAGACCCTTGCCAACAACTCCACTCAATTTGAATCCATTGAAGGTTTTGTGATGGCATCCCAGTACTATTCCAACCAAGATATTAGCCTAAAGAAAGTAGCGGACGAACTGGGCACCAATGGCAATACCGTGTCCAAACTCATCAATTCCGAAACTGGAACCAACTTCAACGATTACATCAATCAAAAACGAATTGCCTTGGCCCAAGAAAGGTTATTGGATGATGAATTCAAACAGCTTACCGTGGAAGCCGTGGGGCAGTCCGTAGGTTTCAAATCCAAGTCCGCTTTTTACAATGCCTTTAAAAAACATACCGGACAATCACCTTCCGCATTTATGAAGCAAAAAAGAGGCTAATTTCTCCATAATTGCAATTCAGGACGTTTCCCAAACCAGAAAACACCTTCGATTGAACCACACTCTTCATCTTTGAAAAAAATTTAAAAGGATGAAAACCACCATCAGGCGTTACGATTTGGATTGGCTACGTGTAATTGTATTTGCGCTGCTGATTTTTTACCACGTGGGAATGTTTTTTGTGCCATGGGGCTGGCATATCAAAAACAATGAGATTTACGATTGGCTCCGCTGGCCGATGCTATTCCTGAACCAATGGCGCTTGCCCATACTTTTTGTGATATCGGGCATGGGGACCTATTACGCCTTGGGCAAACGGAGCATGGGCAAATTTATGTGGGAACGTTTCCTTCGCTTGGGCATCCCTTTGGTTGCCGGTATGATATTGATCGTGCCCCCACAGGTATATTTTGAACGGATGGCGGAAGGGCAATTTTCGGGTTCGTACTGGGAATATTTTACCACGGTCGCTTTTGATGGTGTCTACCCCGAAGGAAATCTTAGTTGGCACCACCTTTGGTTCTTGCCTTACCTTTTGGTTTTTTCGTGGATTTTGGCGCCGCTATTTGTTTATTTGAGAAGGCATCAAACCCTTTTTATCGAATGGGTGAAGCGTTTGACTCAAAAAACCTGGGGCATCTATGCATTTGTGATTCCACTCTACTTTGTGGAATCCCTGGTTGAACCTTTTTTTGATGTCACTCACGCTTTGGTGGACGATTGGTTCAATTTTACCTTTAGCATCATCCTTTTCTTCTATGGTTTTATTTTGATAGCCACGGGAGAGGTATTTTGGCAAACAGTTGCCAGAATGAAGCAAAAAGCACTTGCTTTGGGCATCCTCTGTTTTTCGGGACAATTGATTATTTGGCTATTTTTTGAAGATGGCTACGTAATTCATTTTACGGAAGCATTGTTGAAGGTCACGAATATTTGGTCTTGGATATTGGTGCTCTTTGCCTATGCCGCACAATACCTCAACAAACCCAGCAAAGAACTCGCCTATGCGAACAGGGCCGTTTACCCCTTCTATATTTTGCACCAGACGGTCACCGTTGCCATTGGCTATTATCTGATGGATTTGAACTGGAGCTTTGTGCCGAAAGCATTCATTTTGGTGGTAGGGACATTTGGGGTCAGTTGGTTGATCTATGACTTGATCATTCTTCGCATTCCGTTGTTGCATCCGCTCTTTGGACTTAAAAAGAAAAAGCCCGCTAAAACGTAGCGGGCCATTCCATTTCATACTTATTAGAAGTAATAAGACAATCCTAAAAAAACATTGGACGAATCCAAACCAAAATCAAAACCATTTGAGGTAGTTTCTGCTCCGTTGTTTTCGGACTTACTCGTAGAATATTGTAGAATGCCAAAGGAAGATTCCAAAGCCAATTTTTGGGAAACGAAGAAGGTAATCCCCGGCCTAAATGCCACATAAAACTGATCCGCTTCAGAAGTGGACCTATTGGTTTCATCGGTAATGTTCTCGGACCAAGAACCGGTATACCCAGCCTCACCCTGAGCATAGAACAACAAATTTTTTCCCCAACTATAATACTTTCGGACATAAGGTGCAAAAGTAAAGGCCTCCGTTTTACTTTCTGATTGATTGAAATTTGGTTGTTGATTCAAATCATTTTCAACTTTTGTTCGATTATAACCGGTCCTTAGGCCGACCATCCAATTTTCCGAGAAAGCATAGCCCACTCTAGGAAATAGTCCGACCGAAAACCTATCCGTTTCGATAGAAGATGCATCGCCTTGTGATTCGGAACTGTAACTATTCAGATTGGCATCAACTCCCAAATTCCAGGTCCCTTTGGGGATTGTTCGTTTGTCTTCATCTGAATTTTGGGCTTGAATTGTTGCAAAGCCCAGCAATAGGGCAAAAAATAATACTCTTTTCATTTTAATTGGATTTTAAGGTTAAAGCTGAACAGTATCAAGTTTTATTCCCCGTTTTCCTAAAAATTATTATTTGGCAAGACTTTAACGAGTCGTTTATTTTTATCGATTTAACGGCAATTTATAATGCTGATGGCAAGGTATTTGCTAAATTTATAATTGGATTTTTATCCGCGTTGCGATGAAAAAGAAGATTTACATTGTTTTGGGAGCAGTTTTGTTCAGCTTGCCAATGTTTGCACAGGGCGATTTGCCCACAACCCGACCATTGAAGATTGGCGACAACAACAAACTCGATATAAAAGCAAGCAACCAAGGCACATCACTTCGTATGCCTTCGGTACTCGACGAAAACCTTACCTCCAAAAACGAAAAGCCCGGCGTAAAAATGTTGCCGGACAGGGAACTCCTGCAGGCCGGTCACGATATGGTGATAGACCCCAAAGTGATGGAAAAGCGTGAAAAAGGGGCCAACGAACACTTCGGAGATCAATATTTGGGCGATTTTAAGACCACTGCAAAATTTGTGGGCATTGTTGCGAGGGATCATGAGTATGTGGACGGTGACCGTATCAAAATTTATGTCAATGGAGAAGTAGCGGAATACAATTTGCTTCTTTCAGGTTCTTATAGAGGAATCAACCTAGATCTTGTTGAAGGTTTCAACCGAATTGAATTCGAAGCCCTCAACCAAGGTTCTTCCGGCCCAAATACTGCACAGGTTATAGTAACGGACGATAAAGGTGTCGTTATCCACAATAACCGCTGGAATTTATCCACAGGTTCCAAGGCCAGCCTCATTATTGTAAAAGAAGAGGATAGCAATGTCAAAAAAAAGTAACTAAGTTTCTCGTTTAGTATTTCTCACCTGGGGAATAGGTGGCTTTTGCACGTTTCAACACATCATCCTTATAATACGCGGCATCCTTAAACTCCATATCGGCGTAGCGTTGGGCTTGATCATCAAAATGTGGTGAATCCGGATCGCCGCTCTGACCCCCTGCCAATATGGTTTTTGCCCTTACCTTATCACCGAATTCCACGGCTGCCACAAAACTGTTGCCCCGTGTACCATAGATTTTTTTGGTATTGTTGTCATATCTAGCGCCATACGCGGCCAAAGCACCCCATGTTCCACTGGCAAAACCGATTGGGATACTGGGTTTGTCATCATCAAAAGGTTGACGGATATACCCGTTTAAACGCTGGTAGCGATTCACCTCGCCCCAAGGCATTTTCCAAGTACCGAAATCTTTTTGAAGCTTGGTCAACGTTTCTTGAAACATATCCAGTTTTTGTGCATCGGGCCAATCACTGCCCCAATATTGCACCCATTGCATGGAATACATCCCTTCGGGTCTTTCTGCTTTTGCATAACAAAGCGTACCATAATAGTGAGCCAAGGTCATGGCAATGGACTCTTTGGATGTTGTAAAATCCCATTCCCGTAGCACTTCAATCGACTCTTGCAGTTCTGGATACGCTTTTGTATTCTCGTTATAAGCCCTCACCAACCCGGGAATCAAGGCTTCAAAAGCAGGCAGATATGGGTCGTGTGCCATTTCAATCAATCCGTCCAACGTATAACCACTACGATCGGTCAACAACCCAATGGCGTGAATGCCCCTAAAATTTTCCTGATCTCTGGACATATAATTGGGGTAATCTTCACGCTTTGGGCTGAACTCCAAGGCCGAAGTATAGGGCGTGGAATTGCAATTTTGAATCCAACCATTCGCTGGATTCAGCACCAAAATATTTTCATCGACGGTATGTAGACCTTGCCAATCCGTTTTGGGATTGCTCCCATCCACTGGTTCGGTATAATCAAAAATGGTATCGCGTTTTGGCACAAAATTACCATGGAAATAGGCAATGTTCCCTTCGGCATCGGCATAAACGGTATTGTTGGACGAATTGGTCCGGATGTCCATCATTTTTCTAAAACCATCATAACCATCCTGTTTGGTACGGATGTAGGATTGCTCCAGTGCTTTTACAGGTTCCCACATCATAGCCGAAGCAGTCCATTGGTCGTCCACTTGATGGGTAATGGGCCCGTGATGCGTTCGATACATCGGGAAGGTTTTCTGCTTCATACTTTCCCCGTCCTTATATTTTAAGGTGACCGAACTGGAATCCACAGGGCGCAATTCCTCCCCGTACTGATAGAACAGTTTGCCATCATTTTTAACAATGGTTTCCTTGAACTCATCCATCACATCGGTATAGGTAGAGGTATGCATCCAACCCGTTTTCTCGTTGAAGCCCTGATACACAAAAAACTGACCCCAAGTCACCGCTCCATAGGCATTCAAACCTTCTTCGCTGACCACGTGCACTTCCCCCCTAAAATAAAATGAAGTGTGCGGATTGATCAGCAGCATCGCATTCCCGGATTCCGTCAATTCCCCAGAAATGGCGATGCCATTGGAACCTTGCGGCTCGGCCATTTCTTCTTCTTTTTTGAGCTGAAGGGCCTCCATTTCGGGCAATTCCATACCGCTCTCATAAAAACTCTTGATTTTTCTTGTGGATATACGCTCAATATCCCCTCCAATGGAGCCTTCGCTAAAATACATGGGCATCCAAGGCTCGAAACGGGTCAATAATTTCGGCTTTACCTCCGGATGGGTGTGCAAGTAGTAATTGATTCCATCCGCAAAGGCATCACATAGTTCCTTTAACCACGCTGGACTGTTTTCGTAATTGGCCTTGGCCTCTTCTTCCGTCATAAACAATTTGGCACGAAGGTCACTGTACAGCGCCTCTTCCCCTTCCACTTCGGCCAATCGCCCCGTGGCCCAAATATAATTTTGTTCAACCCTGTTAAAATCATCCTCGCATTGTGCATATAGCAGACCAAAAACGGCATCGGCATCTGTTTTTCCATAAATATGTGGTACGCCAAAATCGTCTCGGATTATGGTAATATTTTCCGCTTGTGCCTCCCACTGTTCCACCTCGGTACGGGGTTTTTCAGCACAGGAAATGAACAGGAATAATACGGCAAGGATTGTAATTCTCATTTAGGGAATCGGTTTAGTTAGTTTTTGTGAAAATACGGGAAATCGGGAACAATTACCAACTTCCACTGGCGCCACCACCACCAGAGCTCCCGCCTCCGCCAGAGAAGCTGCTGGACGAACCGCTCCGGGAACTGGATCCAAAGGAATGGGTGCCCGAAGAGGAAAAGGTTTTCTTTATATAGGTCTTGTCGGATTTAAAAAGCGACAGTTTAAAGTCTTTGTCCCCTTTCTTCCTGATTTTTAGGATTGCCAAGAGTACGGTGATAACAATAAATGTCAAAATGACCCCAAAAACCCAAGTGAAATCTTTGGCCATTCCATTCAACAAATCATCATAACCAAGCAACATGGCCATAAAAAACAGGGGTATTCCAATAAAGACCAATCCAAAAATCAATGGAAACATCATGAAAATTCCCATGAACACCCCTCGTACCACTGCCAGTTTTCCAGTAAAAATGCCCCGGATTATTTCGATAACCGTGGAATAGCCCTTATAAAAAACGAATCCCCCTGCGGCTACGAACATCATCAAAAACAAGCCAATAATTATATATAACCACCAAGGCACTTCAGCCTCGGCATCTATCTCCGCTTTAAACTCGTCCAATGCTTCCGGATTGTTCAGGAATTCGATGATCTGATCGGTGGCCAAATCGATTCCCTCAAAGTAATTTTCTTCCTTAACTCTGGGAATCATGGTGTTTCGGATAATACGCGATGCAACGGCATCGGTGATATAAGGTTCCAAACCATAGCCCACCTCAATTCGCACTTTCCTATCGAGTTCCGAGAACAGAATCAATACGCCATTGTCATCGCCGGACTGTCCCAATTTATTTTGATTAAAGACCATCAGTGCATACTGTTCAATAGTCTCGTTCCCTAAATCATCAATGGTCAAGACCACCAATTGATTGGTGGTTTCCGATTCAAATTGATACAACTTGGTGCGAAGTTCTTCAAGTTGTGATGGGGTAAAAATCTGTGCATTGTCCGTAACGATTTCGGTCAATTTGGGATACTCTAGCTGTGCCGCGCACAGCGAGCAAATCAAAAAAATAAGACCAAAGCATTTCGTTTTTAGCATAATTTTTCAAATTTGGAACCTCTAAATATAGCATTTGTATTCTTTCCATACTCAAAACACTATCTGTGCAACATCCTTTTAAATTGATGTAACTTGCAAACTCTTTCTAAAAAAAAATATGCCCGATAAAAAAGTAAGCATCCTCACCGCATTTAAAACCATTATTTGGCCCAAACGCAAGCTCGTTTTTATTGGCCTTTTTTTGATTGCCGTCAGCAAAGCGGCCAGTTTTGTGGCGCCGATTGCCTCCAGATACCTCATCGATAACGTTATCGTGAACAAAGATGTGGATATGCTCAAATATCTGGTCGCCGGGGTTATGTTGGCCATTTTGGTACAGGCGGTCACTTCCTTTTTATTGACCAAAATTTTAAGCGTTCAGGCGCAATATCTGATTTCAGAACTGCGGGCTCAGGTGCAGAAAAAAGTGCTGGCATTGCCCGTTCGCTTTTTTGATAATGCAAAGTCGGGTGCTTTGGTTTCCCGAATTATGTCGGATGTTGAAGGAGTCCGGAATTTAATCGGCACCGGTTTGGTGCAACTGGTCGGTGGAATCATCACAGCGGTGGTTTCTGTGACATTGCTTATGAAAATCAGTGTGTTTATGACGCTTTTCACCTTTATTCCGCTGACCATTTTTGCCATCATCGCTTTAAAAGCATTCAAAATCATCCGCCCCATTTTCAGAAATCGCGGCAAGATCAATGCTGAAGTTAAAGGCAGATTGACGGAAACCTTGGGCGGAATCCGCGTCATTAAAGGTTTTAATGCCGAAAAACAGGAAGAAGAAGTGTTTGAAGTGGGAGTGGAACGTTTGTATGAAAATGTAAAAAAGAGCTTGACCACTACCGCTTTTATGACCAGTTCCTCCACCTTTTTATTGGGTGTGGCTACCACGAGCGTGATGGGTTTTGGTGGGTATAAAATCATTCAAGGCACCCTTACCGTAGGGCAATTTGTGGAGTTTACCGTGTTGTTGGGTTTGATGATTGCCCCCATTGTGCAAATGAGCAGCGTGGGAAGCCAATTGACGGAGGCCTTGGCCGGCTTGGACCGCACCGAGGAATTGATGAATCTGGAAGAAGAATCGGACGAAGAAAACCGAAACATCGTTTTGGATAATGTGGTCGGTAAAATGTCTTTTTCCGATGTCTCTTTTTCCTATGAGGAAGACAAACAAGTCCTGCACAGCATCAGTTTTGATGTGGAACCCGGGCAGGTTATCGCTTTGGTCGGGAGTTCCGGTTCGGGCAAATCCACCATTGCCGGTTTGGCCGCCAGTTTTTTAAACCCAGATTCGGGGAAAATTACCATTGATGGGCACGACCTTTCCAAAGTAAATTTGAACAGTTTCCGTCAGCATTTGGGCGTTGTGCTGCAAGATGATTTTTTGTTTGAAGGCAGCATTCGGGAAAATATACTTTTCCCACGACCCGATGCCAGTGAAGAAAAATTACGCGAAGCTGTGAAAGCCGCCTACGTGGATGAATTTACCGATCGTTTTGACAAAGGTTTGGATACGCTTATTGGGGAACGTGGCGTTAAGCTCTCGGGTGGTCAGCGCCAGCGTATTGCCATTGCACGGGCCATTTTGGCCGACCCAAAAATATTGGTTTTGGATGAGGCCACATCAAGCTTGGATACCGAATCCGAAGCACTTATTCAAAAAAGTTTGGGGGAGTTGACCAAAGGCAGGACCACTTTTGTAATTGCACACCGACTGAGCACTATTCGCAAGGCGGACCAAATTTTAGTGATTGAAAACGGTCACATACTGGAACAGGGCACCCACGAAAAATTAATTGCTTCCGAAGGAAGATATTACAATCTGTTTACCTACCAAGCAAGGATTTAAGCTTCCTCAGGAGCGAGTTCAACTTCAAGACCATCCAAGTCTTCCGTAATATGGATTTGGCAACCCAAGCGACTGTTGTCCTTCACAAAAAAGGCTTCGGCCAACATTGCTTCCTCGTCATCCGACTTTTCCGGAAGCTCATGGTCGGATTGCACATAGCATTGGCAAGAAGCGCACATTGCCATCCCACCACAAATTCCGATGGTTCCCTCCGGAGCAAGTTCGTAGGAACGAACCACTTCCATCAGGTTCATGTTCATATCTGTTGGTGCATCCACTTCGTGCGAAACACCTTCACGGTCGGTTATCTTTAGCTTTATATCACTCATAATCTTTCTAGGGACACCCCTAAAGTCCCCTCAAGGGGACATTTATACTAATAATTAATCAATTGCTTTGACCACCGCTTTCGGCGCTTCTTTTTTACTGCCATCAAATCCTGTAACACCGCCAACGGTGGTATACTTCATGACATATTTTTTATCGGGGAATATTTTTTGATAGGCACTTTGGCACATCAACGTGGCTTCGTGGAAACCGCAAAGGATCAATTTTAATTTCCCAGGGTAGGTATTGACATCCCCAATGGCATAGATACCAGGGATATTGGTTTGGTAATCGTACGTGTTATCCACCTTGATGGCATTTTTCTCTATTTCGAGTCCCCAATTGGAAATGGACCCTAATTTTGGTGATAATCCAAACAACGGAATAAAGTTATCTACCTCGACATCCTTTTCTTCGGATGTGGCCGTGTCCTTAACGGTAACTTTCTCCAATTGGCTTTCTCCCTTGAGCGCAACCACTTCGGCGGGGGTGATCAAATTGATTTTGCCCTCATTTTTGAGCTGTTGTACTTTCTCCACGGAATCCAAGGCACCCCTAAATTCGTTTCTGCGGTGAACCAAGGTCACTTCTTTGGCAATATCGGCCAAAAAGATGGACCAGTCCAAAGCGGAATCTCCTCCACCTGCGATCAACACTTTTTTGCCTCGGTAGATTTCCGGTTCTTTGATCATGTAGGCCACTCCGTTGTCCTCATACTTTTCCAGGTCCTTCAACAATGGCTTTCGTGGTTCAAAACTTCCCAGGCCGCCAGCAATGGCAACTACGGGAGCGTGATGCTTGGTTCCTTTGTTGGTTGTGACGATAAATGACCCATCTTCCAATTTCTCAATGGTCTCGGCACGCTCGCCCAGGGTAAAACCGGGCTGAAACGGTTTTATCTGCTCCATGAGATTGTCCACCAAATCGCCCGCCAATACTTCGGGATAACCGGGAATGTCGTAAATGGGTTTCTTTGGGTATATTTCCGAACATTGTCCGCCTGCTTGCGGCAATGCATCGATTAAATGACATTTGAGTTGTAAAAGGCCGGCTTCAAAAACAGCAAAGAGACCCGTAGGTCCCGCTCCAATTATCAGAATATCTGTTTTGATCATATACTAGGGGTTTTGGCGCGCAACTTAGTGCATGCCCAAAAAAAGATTTATGATTTTTATCAGTTAGGAGATATTGATGACTTCCTCGATTTGTGGCGCGTACTTTTTAATGGTCATTTCCACACCACTTTTCAAGGTCATTTGGTTTACACTGCATCCGATGCAGTTTCCTTCCAAACGCACTTTTACTGTATTGTCCTCGATGGATATCAAAGTAATATCTCCTCCATCGCTCTGTAAAAATGGACGTATTTCTTCCAACGCCTTTTCTACATTACTTCTTGTTTCTTCTGATGTCATTGTTGTCATGCTCATTTCTTTTTAACAGCGGCACAACCGGCCATTGTTGTAATCTTTATTGCTTCGGTCGGAGGAAGGTCCGTATTTCTTCTTACAACTTCCTGAACCACATTTTTGGTAAGCTCCTCAAAGGCTTCTTCGGTAGGGGTCGCTGTCTGTAATGCTGCCGGCCTTCCAACATCTCCGGCCTCTCGAATGCTCTGTACCAATGGAATCTCTCCTAAAAACGGCACATCCAAATCTTCTGATAGGTTTTTTGCACCGTTCTCTCCAAAGATGTGATATTTGTTATCTGGCAGTTCCGCTGGTGTAAAATACGCCATATTCTCCACGATTCCCAATACGGGCACATTAATGGCCTCTTGCTGGAACATGGCCACTCCTTTTCTGGCATCGGCCAAAGCGATTTCTTGCGGAGTGCTCACCACTACCGCACCGGTTACGGGCAAGGATTGCATTATGCTCAAATGGATATCCCCGGTTCCCGGTGGCAAATCCAACAACAGGAAGTCCAATTCGCCCCAATGAGCATCAAAGATCATTTGGTTCAATGCTTTTGCAGCCATGGGCCCTCTCCAAATCACGGCTTGGTTGGGCTGGGTGAAAAATCCTATGGAAAGTAATTTTACCCCATAGTTTTCGATGGGCTTCATCTTGGCCTTGCCATCCACATTGATGGACAATGGTTTCTCCGTGGCCACATCGAACATAATGGGCATGGATGGCCCATAGATATCCGTATCCAACAGTCCCACTTTAAAGCCCATTTTGGCCAAAGTAACAGCGATATTGGCGGTTACGGTAGATTTACCTACGCCACCTTTCCCGGATGCTACGGCTATGATATTCTGGATTCCCGGAATTGGGTTTCCCTTTATTTGATTTACTTTAGGTTTTGCGGGGGCTTCAACTTTTAGGTTGACCTTTATTTTTGCTTTCTCGTATACTTCTCGGTGAATACATTTCAATATTTCCACCTCGGTCTTCTTCTTTGCCTGTAGACTCGGGTTTTTTATCGTTACATCCACCTCAACCTCATCACCAAAAACTTGAACATTGGTAACCGAACCACTCTCCACCAAGTTCTGTCCTTCGCCGGGAGCCGATATTTTTTCCAATGCCTTAAGAATGTCCACTTTTTTCAGCTTCATGTATCCTGATTTTATATGCAGTCGTTTAAATCAATTCTAAATTACAAAGATACGGTGTTGGTCTTAGATTAAGAAGTTAGCGTGCTGAATTTCAAAAAAATCAGTTTTAAAATAAGGGTAATGCAATAAACACGGTTACCGGGCACAAAAGAGTTTTATTATTGTGTTGGTTTTTTGAAAAAATGTAGTTTAGAAGCTGCTATTTGAAATTATCGACCAACATGCTACCAAAAACCAAAATTTCCCTCATTTTTCTTTTGTTTATTTCGTTGACATGGCTCTCATGTTCCACCAATAAAAACACTTTCACCAAACGGGATGTGAAAAAGTCGGAAAAATTGATCGGGCTTCATTTTGCGAACAAAAATATTGATACCCTTTACCCCTATTTAAAAAGAAACCGCAGCGGTTTTGATTCATTGCGCAAATATCCTGTGGGAAATGATGTGTTTCCTGCCATCCGTTTTGACCCCACCCCATTTGGCTTTATCATGCCAACGCAACACAATGGGACGGAATGGGAAATACCTGATAATGTTGACATTCCAGAGCCATACGATTTATTGGCATTTTACACCATTCCGCAATTGGCTTCCTTGATTAAAAATCAGAAAATAACCTCAACGGAGCTGACGAAATTTTTCTTGGCCCGACTCAAAAAATATCAGCCGGCACTCCAATGCAGCATCAGCATAACCGATAGTTTGGCATTGGCACAGGCCAAGCGTGCCGATGAGGAAATCAAAAACGGTAAGTATCGCGGCATCTTGCACGGCATTCCCTACGGGACGAAAGATTTGATGGCGGTTCCCGGCTACCCGACCACTTGGGGAGCTGCTCCGTACAAGGACCAGATTATTGATGAAACGGCCACGGTTGTGAAAAAACTGGAGGATGCCGGAGCCATTTTAGTGGCCAAATTGGTTTCAGGCGCGTTGGCCCGTGGCGATGTTTGGTTCGATGGGAAAACCAAAAATCCCTGGGACACTACTCAAGGCGCCAGTGGTTCTTCGGCAGGTTCGGGTTCCGCAACTTCGGCCGGGCTTGTTCCTTTTGCATTGGGAACGGAAACCTTGGGCTCCATTACTTCCCCAAGTACGCGAAACGGGGTTACAGGCCTCCGCCCAACTTACGGCAGGGTGAGCCGCCACGGAGTGATGAGCTTGAGCTGGTCCATGGACAAGGTTGGTCCGTTGGGACGAAATGCCGAGGATTGTGCCATTGTTTTTGAGGCCATTCAGGGAAAGGACAAGAATGACCTGACCACCGTTGATCTGCCTTTTGGCGTGGATTGGAAAAAAGATTTCAAAAAACTAAAAGTGGCTTATTTGAAAAAAGACATCGAAGAAGACACGACACAAACAGGCGATAATCTGAGAAATGCACTGAAATCCCTTAAGAAATTGGGCATTGAACCCACCGCGGTTGAAATGCCAGAGGATGTGCCCTATCGCGGATTTGACATTATCCTGAGAGCCGAAGCGGGTGCTTTTTTTGATGAACTTGTACGTTCGGGCGGCGTTGACACCATGGTGGAACAGGACCAACGTTCCCGTGCCAATTCCTTGCGGCAAAGCAGGTTTATTCCCGCCGTGGAATATATTCAGGCAAACAGGCAGCGCCAAGTGCTTATTCAAAAAATGCACGATTTGATGAAGGATTACGATGTGCTTATTTCGCCCACATTTGGAAATGACCAACTTTTGGCCACCAACCTAACAGGCCATCCCGTAATTGCGGTTCCGACGGGTCTGGATGACAAGAACCATCCTACAAGCATGACTTTTGTGGGCAATTTGTATGGTGAAGAAAGTATTTTACTATTGGCCAAAGCATTTCAGGACAACACTTCTTTTGATGAATTACATCCTCCCGGCTATTGATCAAAGCTCTGTGGCAGGATTCCAAAAATATTTCTGGAAGTCAACAATTTGATTGTCTTTCACTGGGATGCCCTCGTTTTCCAGAAGTTGCTGCATAATGTTGCTTCCATCAAAATGATGCTTGCCCGTTAACACCCCTACGCGATTCACTACGCGGTGCGCAGGGACATCTTTTGCCAAGGAATTGTTCATGGCCCAACCTACCATTCTGGCACTGCGTGCGGCTCCCAGATATTTGGCTATGGCACCATAGGAGGTTACCCTGCCGTAGGGAATCTGTTTGGCGACTTCGTAGACTTTGTCAAAGAAGTTTTCTTCCATATCAGCGGTACATAATTCGAATTAGGGTAATTATGAGCAACAAGAGCATCAACGCGCTCAAAATGTAGTTGGAGTTCTTGGAGAAACGGTTGGTCTTGGTCTCCATCTTATCAAAATAAAAGGTATAGAGGTACAAAACCGAAAATGTTCCGGCCCCTGCGGCAAATACAAAAGTGGTGATGTCCTTGGCTTCGAACTTTATCCATCCCGCTTCGTTCCACATGGCGTTCAAGCCGCTGTAGTAGGGGATTGTCAGCAGATTGAGAGCGGCCAACAAAACTCCCTTGAAAAAACTGTTCTTTTTGCTCAGATTGACTTCTTTAATGGCTTGTGCCTTTGCTTTGTTGCGCTTTGCCATCACAAAAAAGTAAATGGCAAAAAAGGCGAAAACAACCACGGCAATTTTGAAGAGTACATCTATCACCTCAGGGTTACGGTACAAAAACTTAGAGATATAGACCGCAATATAGGCCTGTACCATAATGGTACTGGAAACTCCCAAACTAAAAATAATCCCGTTCAACTTTCCTTTTTCCACACTGACCTTAGCTGCGTTCATATTGAGCAAACCGGGAGGTACGGTGGCCATAAAGGCTGCCGAAAACGTGGCAAAAAAGAGAATGAGTACGTGGGTCATTGGTTAGTTGATCCTAAATTGGATGTAAGTAATTGGTTTTCCTTTTTCAAGATACTGATTTTCGTAGAAAGTCTGAATATCGAGAACTTCGCGAGGCGCTCCCTCATTTTTGTACACATCGTGATTGGCGTACAAAATTTCGTGCCCCAAACCTTGCAAAAGTCCAAGGGTATAGCCGTGCATGTACTCGCTATCCGTTTTTAGATTGATAAGCCCTCCTGGCTTCAAGATTTTTTTATATCGCTCCAAAAATACGGGGTTCGTCATTCGGTGCTTGGTGCGTTTGTACTTAATTTGTGGGTCTGGAAAGGTTATCCAAATTTCGCTAACCTCGCCTTCACCAAAAAGATGGTCCACCAATTCAATTTGGGTGCGCAAAAAAGCTACGTTGTCCAATTTTTCCTCCAACGCGGTTTTTGCACCGCGCCAAAACCTGGCTCCCTTTATATCTATTCCGATATGGTTTTTGTTTGGATTTATTTGGGCAAGTCCAACGGTATATTCGCCCTTGCCGCAGCCCAGTTCCAGCACAATGGGATTATCATTGCCAAAAAAAGATGCCCAATCGCCCTTATACTTGAATCCGTCCAAAACTTCCTCTCTTGTGGGCTGCACCACATTGGCAAATGTTTCGTTCTCTTTGAACCTTTTCAGTTTGTTCTTACTTCCCACTTTCGTATTGAATTGAGCAAAAAATTAATGATTTGGCAAAACTAAGGAAATCTAAAAGCAATTCGCATTTTGTTTTTTTGTTGTTATGAATTCTTCCAAACGTATTCTGGTCGCTCCATTGAACTGGGGCCTGGGACATGCCACTAGGTGCATCCCCATAATCCATGAATTGTTACGGCACGGACACCAACCCTATTTGGCTTCGGACGGGGTGGCATTATCCTTACTTAAAAAGGAATTTCCAAATTTGCCTGCTTTTGAACTGCCTTCTTACAAGATTTCGTATGCCGAAAAGGGGAAGAACTTCAAAATAAAAATGATCTGGGACTCGCCCAAAGTACTCAAGGCGATGTCAAAAGAAAAAAAAGCAGTCAAGCAATTGGTGAAGGAACATGGGCTGGACGGAATTATTTCCGACAATCGACTCGGTGCATACTATAAGAAAGTACCCTGTGTATTCATCACCCACCAACTCAATGTATTATCAGGAAACACGACGTGGATGAGCTCCAAGGCGCATCAAAAGATCATCAAAAAGTTTGATGCATGCTGGGTTCCCGATGTACAGGAAAAACCAAATTTGACCGGAAAATTGGGCCATTTGAAAAAGTCCAAATTGAACATAGCCTATTTGGGTCCTTTGAGCCGATTCGAGAAAAAAGAACTTCCCATTGTCAACGACCTTATGGTTCTGCTCTCTGGTCCCGAACCGCAACGCACCATGTTAGAGGAGAAACTTTTGCATGAATTACAGGGGTTCGAAGGCAGCATTCTTTTTGTAAAGGGCAAGATCGAAGATGAACAGGTTGTGGAAGAGATTCAAACTCCAAAAGGAAAAGTGTTGCATTACAACTTTATGAAATCCGACGAATTGGAGAAGGCCCTGAACCTAAGTGCAAAAGTCCTCTGCCGATCGGGCTACACCACTGTGATGGATCTTGCCAAACTGGAGAAAAGGGCGTTTTTTATTCCGACCCCCGGTCAGTATGAGCAGGAATATTTGGCCAAACGGATGCAAAAGCAAGGGCTTGTCCCCTTTAGTAAACAGGAAGATTTTAAATTAGCAGATCTGTCCCAAATAATGGATTATGATGGATTGGCTCAATTTGAATCCAGCGTCGATTTTTCCTCTTTGTTCGAAGTCTTCTCCACCTCTGGAAGCGAAGCCTTTTCCAACGTAAAAGAGAACTCGGAACCTACATCGACCTCGCTCTCAACATAGATTTTTTCGCCATGGGCCTCCACGATGTGCTTTACGATGGAGAGGCCAAGACCTGAGCCGCCCTCGGCACGGCTACCACTTTGGTCCACACGGTAAAAGCGTTCAAAAAGTCGTGGGATATGCTGCTTGGGAATACCTCCGCCATTATCGGTTACACGAACGATCACTTTGTTTTTAATGAGGTTTTCCACACTTACCTCTGTGGTTCCCTTCGGAAGACCGTATTTTATGGAGTTGACCAATAGATTACTGATAACCTGCTGTATCTTCTCCTTGTCCCCGTTTACGTAAATAGGATTTGGGTATTCCATATCAAAGGTGAGGGATATTTCCTTGCGTGCGGCTTTCATTTCCAAAAGGTCAAATGTGTTTTGTATAAGCTCGATAACATCAAAATCTTCCCTTTCCAACTTTAGTTCACCTGCTTCCAACTTGGTGATCAAATCAAGGTCCTTAACTATGTAGATGAGTCGTTCTACACCTTTGTTGGCGCGTTGCAGGTATTTTTTGCGGAGCTTTTTATCCTTCATGGCACCATCGAGCAAGGTCAAAATATAACCCTGTACGGTAAAAAGCGGCGTCTTTAACTCGTGGGATACATTGCCCAGAAAGTCCTTTCGGTATTCTTCACGGATTTTAAGGGTGTCTATCTCTATTTTCTTTCCTTCGGCAAATTTTTCTATTTCCTGTACCAAGGTGCGCATATCGGTGGTTACAGGTTTTGAGGAGAAGGAGGATGATTCCAGAAGGGAAACATCATCATAAATTCTTTTGATTCGCCGATAAATGAAGCGTTCTACACGTATTTGGATGATGGCAAAGCAAATGCCAAAACTTATCAAGGCAAAAAACAGGGTGTGTGACCAATCTATATGGTCAACATACATATGAAATCCTATAAATACCAGAGTGATCAAAATGGTGATAACCAAAGAAGATCGAAGCGCAAATTTGTATGATTTCTTTAGTTTTATGGCCATTAGAGTACAAACTTATACCCCACACCCTTAACAGTTTTAAAGTGGTGGTCGCCGATTTTTTCACGTAGTTTCCTAATATGGACATCTATGGTTCGGCCACCCACAACCACTTCGTTGCCCCAAACCTTATCCAAGATCACTTCTCGCTTAAAGACTTTGTTTGGTTTGGATGTTAAAAGTGAAAGGAGTTCAAATTCCTTTCTTGGGAGTACCATTTCGTCGCCATCGTTCACAATTTTGTACTCTTCCCTATTAATAATGATGTCCCCAACTTTAACGATATCTTCCACTTCCTTCTTGTCGTCTTTCAATCTTCGCAGCAATGCCTTCACCTTGCTGACCAGCACCTTTGGCTTTATGGGTTTTGTAATATAATCGTCGGCACCGGCATCAAAACCGGCAACTTGGGAGTAATCTTCACCACGTGCAGTTAGGAAAGTAATGATGGTATGGTCCAATCCGGGCGTGTTTCGAATCATTTCGCAGGCTTCAATCCCATCCATTTCTGGCATCATTACATCCATAATAATGAGGTGTGGACTTTTCTTTTTGGCCTTGGCCACGCCTTCCACACCATTTTTGGCGGTGAAGACCTCATACCCTTCCGCAGAAAGGTTATAGCTTATAATTTCCAGAATATCAGGTTCATCGTCTACCAATAGAATCTTAATGTCCTTGTTTTTCATGGGATGGTATTTCTGTGTTAATCGCCCAAATGTAAAGATAATACACTTACGGGATAAACGCTTAACGTTGATTTAATCTAGTAACCTTATTGTAACACAACTGAAATAAACACTTAACATACAACTAACACGGCTTTTACAACCTGTGGCGTTCTTTGCGCCAAATATATACCTGATAATGAAATATTTTTTACTGATTTTTGCCTTGTTGGCAACATCACTGAGCAGCGCCCAGCAATCCACGGGTAGCATTGTCGGTAAACTTACCGACCAAGAGTACAACAACGAGCCACTTGCTTTTGCCAATGTGGTAATTAAGGGAACCACCATAGGAACCACCTCCGATTTTGATGGCCTTTATGAAATTTCCGGTGTTGCCCCAGGTACTTACACCGTAGTATACAGCTATTTAGGGTATGAAACTGTAGAAATTCCTGATGTAACGGTTGAAGCTGGAAAAGTTACAAGCGTAGACGTTCCAATGAGTGCGGGGCAAGGAATGGCACTGGATGAAGTAGTTGTTACCACTGTAGCCAGAAAAGATTCCGAAACCGCCTTGCTCTTGGACCAAAAACGTGCAATTGAGATAAAAGAAAGTATTGGTGCCGTAGAATTGGGGAATTTGGGAATCTCCGATGTAAAATCAGCCGCCACTAAAATATCCGGTGTTACCGAAAGTGAGGCCTCTGGAGATGTATTTGTCCGTGGTCTTGGTGACAGATATTTGACCACCACTTTTAATGGCCTTCCCATTCCATCCGATGACATCGAAAAAAAGAACATAGACCTTGGCTTATTTCCAACTAGGGTAATCCAAAACGTAAGTATTAGCAAGACCTATTCTGCTGCCACTTCTGCCGACCAAGCTTCTGGTAATATAAATATTGCCTCAAGGGAATTGTCCGGAACCAGTGAACTGGAAGTGGGTGTTTCCGTTGGTGCCAACACCAACGCCATCGGCGATGGTTCGGACGGGCAAGGTTTTAAGGTAACCGCAAACTACGAAGATACCTCTCTCGGGTTTTACGATACCGATATCGATATCAGAGATCAAATCACCAACCAATCATGGGACGCCAGTACTGTTGAAACTCCGGCCAATATGGGTGTCAACATAAGTGGTGGAAAATCCTTTTTTGACAACAAGTTCAAGGTGTTCGGTACATTGTCCAACTCCAAAAATCATAAATATTACAGCCCTGGCGAATTTTTGATTTATGATCAGGTCACCGTTACAGACTCCATTACAGATTTTCAACAGTGGGAAACAGAGCATGTAAACAATGCCATGTTGGACCTTACCTACCAAGATGATAAAAACATCATAAAATCTGTTACACTTTTTGTAAATACCTTAAATGATGTAGTATCAGAAGGAGGTAGAAATGGTTTTGGTAACATTCAGGAAGAGACCATTGGAGATTTTTCTGATTTTTTAAGGGATCAAAACACCAAGCAGACCCGTTTGTTTGTTACCCAGTTGATTGGTAACCACAAGTTTGGGAAAAAAAATGTATTGGACTGGGCCGTTAGTTACAACAAACTTAACGCCGATGAGCCGAACAGGATTCGTAACATCATCAACTTTACCTCAGACCCTGTAAATGCTTTTCTCTATGAAAACAGTGCCTTTGAATCAAGAAAGCTTTCCCAAACAATTGATGATGAAGAGTACAACGGTCTTTTAAAAGATAGGCTGAAAATCATTGATGAAGAAAATAAAAGATTTTACATTGACCTTGGGGCAAACTATAGAAAAAAGACAAGAGATTTTGAATCTACTTTTTATGGAGTTTCCAACGTAGATGACAATAGACCAAGCTCCACTTCATTGGATGATCTTGATCAGATCTTTACAGATGCCAACTTCAATAACAATATTTTGGAAATCATAGCTTTCCAATCCAACGAAGCTGGAGAAGTAAAGGATGAATATACAGGTGAGTATGAATCCATTGCAGGGTTTGCCCTTTTTAACGTTGGCTTTGGAAACTGGAACTTTAACGCCGGCCTTAGGGCGCAACAAGACGAAATCGTAGTAAACTATGATGTGGCCAATGCCCCTGGTGGTGAAGTTGGTTCCGTTTCAAGAGATTATACCAACGTTTATCCTAGTTTAAACATAAAATATGCACTTAACGAAGAGCATGCTCTTCGTTTTGCTGCCAGCCGTAGTATTACACTTCCAGAGTTTAAGGAAATTGCTCCTTTTCGATACATCTCCCCTACAGGGCAACAAGTTTTTGGTACTGTTGGAGATAATGCATTGGAAGCTTCGTTCGCCAACAACTTCGACCTTAAATGGGAGTTCTTCCCAACTAGGGGCCAGTTGATCTCTGCTTCCTTGTTTTACAAAAGCATAGAAGACCCCATCAACAAAGTACGTGCACGTGGTTCCGATGGCGCCTTGTTCACGTTTAGGAACACAGGTGAAGAAGCCACTATCTATGGTATCGAGATAGAATCCAAAATAGATATCATAACTCCTGAAATGAACGACGAGGACGGCAATCCATTGGGACCAACACTAAGCTTGGTACTCAACGCGAGTAGAATGTGGCACGAGCAAGACCTTATCGAAAGAACCACCGAAGAAGGTGCAATTATAGAAACCTTTAGATACGGAACCAATAAAAATGCCCCCTTACAAGGTGCTTCCGATTGGATCATGAACAGTAGCTTAAACTTGGAAACCTCCAACGATTGGGTGGCCAACGTATCCGCAAGCTATGCTTCGGACAAGATTTTTGCCATGGGATTTGCAAGAGCTCAAGAAGATTGGGATACCCGTTACAACGATGCCATTTTGGAAAAAGGGTTCGTGGTGCTGAATTCGAAAATTAGTAAGCAATTCGGACAAAACTTTCAAGTATCGTTATCCGGTCAAAACTTGTTAAATCCAAAAATAGAACAGTCCATAAACTACTTGACCTCTGAAAGCAGAGCAGAATTGGAAGCATTTTCAGATGACCGGGAAGTACGTTTGGGACCTGGTGCTCCACAAAGGGAGACCATTACCGATGTAGTTCGCTCTTATACTTTGGGCAGAACATTTAGTCTAGGACTTAAATATATTTTTTAACGCTAATCAATACAATAGTCTAATAATTAATCTAAATCCATTTCTTTTATGAAAACGAAAATTTTGAAACTTTCAATGTTATCGCTGGCCACAATGGCACTGGTTTTTACCAGTTGTAGTGGTGACGATAATGGCGGGGACAATCCAACCACGCCTACCTGTGATGACAACATCCAAAACGGGGATGAAACAGGTGTAGACTGTGGTGGTTCTTGCGAGCCATGTGAAAATCCAGCTACAACGCTTACAGGTTCAATGTCTGAGGATATGACCCTAGACCCAGCTGAGACCTATGTGTTACAAGGTTCTTTCAGCGTGGAGTCCGGAGCTACTTTGACCATCCCTGCTGGAACGACAATTACAGCCGAAGTTGAGGAAGGTACCGAAACCAAAACATACATCGTAGTTCAAAAAGGAGGTATGATCGATGTCCAAGGTACCGAGGGCAACCCTGTTATCCTTACTTCCGCAAACGAAGAGCCAGGTGACTGGGGCGGTTTAATCCTTGCTGGTAACGCAACCACTACCGAAGGTGTGGATGCTGAAGCTGAAGTAGGTGGTATCATCTACGGAGGTACTGACGATGCCGACAACTCTGGTAGCATTGATTACTTGATCATTAACTACGCTGGTGCGCAGATCAGTACAGAATCTCAGTACAACGGTCTAACCCTTTACGCTGTTGGTTCAGGTACAACAATAAGTAACGTTGCCGTACTTAACGGTACCGATGATGGTGTTGAGTTCTTCGGTGGAACTGTTTCCGCTTCCAACTTCTATTTGGAAAACAACGAAGATGATGCTATCGACTGGACTGAAGGATGGAACGGTACATTGACAAATGCTTATGTAGTTCACACTTCTGGATTCTCTACTGTTGTTGAAGCAGATGGAGAGAACAAAAACCCAAGTTTGGTTAATTTGACCGCTGTTTCTTCAGTTGGAGGTACAGCCCTTCAGTTTAAAAAAGAATCTGGAGCAACCATTACAGGACTTTCTTTGAACGGATATGATACATCTGTATTGATGAGCGACGCTGGTCCATTGGCCAACGTTCAAATTGAAGGTGCAGATGCCAATCCCAACCTATCTTACGTTGGTGACGCTACAGTTGATGTAGAAATGTTTGGATGGGTAAACTCTGCACTTGTGATAGAAGAAAGCAAATTGACAGGTTCCCTAACTTCCGATTTAACTTTGGATCCCGCTGTAGACTACTTTTTAGAAGGAAGCTTTAGCGTAGAATCCGGTGCTACATTGACTATTCCTGCTGGAACAAGAATCGTTGCCGATGTTGAGGAAGGCACTGAAACCAAAACATACATCGTAGTACAAAAAGGTGGTATGATCGATATTCAAGGTACTGCTACCGACCCTGTTGTTATGACTTCTTCCAACGAAGAGCCAGGTGATTGGGGCGGATTGGTAATTGCTGGTGATGCAACCACTACCGAAGGTGTGGATGCCGAAGCCGAAGTAGGTGGTATCATCTACGGTGGAACAAACGATGCGGACAACTCTGGTAGCATTGAATACTTGATCATTAACTACGCTGGTGCGCAGATCAGCACTGAATCTCAGTATAATGGTCTAACCCTTTACGCTGTAGGTTCTGCTACTACAATCGATAACGTTGCCATCTTGAACGGTACCGATGATGGTGTTGAGTTCTTCGGTGGAACCGTTTCCGCTTCCAACTTCTATTTGGAAAACAACGAAGATGACGCTATCGACTGGACAGAAGGATGGAACGGTACACTGACCAATGCTTACGTATTGCACACAGCTGGTTTCTCCACTGTTGTTGAAGCCGATGGTGCAAATGGTAACCCAAGCTTGGTTAACTTGACCGCTGTTTCCACAGTTGGTGGTACAGCCCTTCAGTTCAAAAAAGAATCTGGAGCAACCATTACAGGACTTTCTCTAGATGGATATGATACATCTGTATTGATGAGCGACGCTGGTCCATTGGCCAACGTTCAAATCGAGGGTGGCGATGCCGACCCAGCAGAAACTTATGCTGCTGTTGCCTCTGTTGACATCAATACGTTTATTTGGGCTACAGGAAATGCTGAAGCACAATCTGCTACATTGACAGGTTCTCTTAACTCTACACTTACATTGGATGCCGATGTAACTTACTACTTGAACCAATCTTTCAGTGTTGAAGATGGAGCTACGTTGAACATTCCTGCCGGAACAACCATCATTGCCGATGTTGAAGATGGTGACGAGACCAAAACCTACATCGTGGTTCAAAAAGGAGGTACCATCAATGTACAAGGTACTGCTGCAAATCCAGTTGTTATGACCTCATCCAACACAACTCCTGGTGACTGGGGCGGTTTGGTAATTGCCGGTAAAGCCACTACTACCGAAGGTGTGGATGCCGAAGCTGAAGTAGGAGGTATTCTTTATGGTGGTACTGAAGATGACGACAATTCAGGTAGCATCGAATACTTGATCATCAACTATGCCGGTGCGCAGATCAGCACCGAATCTCAGTATAACGGCCTTACGCTTTATGCAGTAGGTTCTGGAACCACAATCGATAATGTTGCCATCAAAAATGGAACAGACGACGGTGTTGAGTTCTTTGGTGGAACCGTTTCCGCTTCCAACTTCTACTTGGAAAACAACGAAGATGACGCTATCGACTGGACAGAAGGATGGAACGGTACATTGACCAATGCTTATGTATACCACACTTCTGGCTTCTCCACTGTTGTTGAGGCCGATGGAGCTAACGAAAACCCAAGCTTGGTTAACTTGACCGCTGTTTCCACAGTTGGAGGTACAGCTCTTCAGTTCAAAAAAGAATCTGGTGCAACTATTACAGGACTTTCTTTGGTTGGATATGACACTTCTGTCTTGATGAGCGACGCTGGTCCATTGGCCAACGTTCAAATTGAAGGTGCAGATGCTGATCCAGCTGAAGCATATGATGCCGCTGCTACAGTAGACCTAACAATCTTTGACTGGGCTAACTAATAAGATTAGTAGACACTTATATTTTAAGAGCCCCCGCGATCGCGGGGGCTTCTTTTTTGCATTTCATCGAAAAGTAATACCCTAATCGTCAAATGGTTCAACAATCGCATCACTATTTTTATATATTTGTGGCATACCGTTTGCAACCATTAACGTATGAAGCACTTTTACTTCGTCATCTTCTTTTTTGTCTGTTCACTTGGGTTTTCTCAGCAAAGCGCCAGTTCAAGTGCGGATATTGACGGGTTTAAGCTGTACCCCAATCCCGTTACACAAGGCAAGGTCTATATTGAAACCGAACTAAACGGACCTAAAAAAATATTGGTCTTTGATGTACTGGGCACACAGGTCCTGCAAACCACTATTTTAGGAAGGGAACTCAACCTTTCCGAATTGAACAAAGGCGTTTACATCCTAAGGGTTTTTGAACACAACAAAGTAGCCACTAGAAAGCTCATTGTTAAGTAGTTCCCATCTATTCTTACCCTCTTTGCACATACCTTAACCACAGCTTTCAACGCTTTACCACCCGTTTTAGTGCTTTCACAACATAAAATAGCCTACAACCCCCTGTTTACCTACTTTTACCCTGCACATAGACCCCAAATCAGCATACATGAAGAAAATCTACTTTGTTTTACTTATGGCTTTACCATTACTTTCTTTCGGTCAAGACCTAGTTACAGTTAACAACGAGCCCGCAGTACAGGAGCTCAAGGGTTTTAAAATGTACCCGAACCCTGCTTATGGAAATGAAGTATACATCTCCACGGAAACCAACGGCACCAAAGAAGTCAGAGTTTACGATGTTTTTGGCGAAGTTGTACTCACAGAAAGAATAAGCACCAATACTTTGGACATTTCCCGACTAGTTCCCGGAGTTTATGTACTCCAGGTAACAGAAAATAAAAAAACCATGACCCGTAAACTGGTCGTTAAATAAAATAAAAACCACTCAATATTTTTAAGGCCCTTTCCCAAAGGGCTTTTTAATTTTGGGTACTTTTGATGTCAAATGAAGCAGTTTGACACCCATCGTATTTTTAGCATTGGCAATGCAGATGAATTTGAAGCGGTCGCATTGGATATGTTTCGGTTTCAGTATGAAAACAATACGATCTACAGGAGTTTTTGTGACCATTTAAAAAAGAACCCCAAACACGTCTCAGACCATCTGGAGATTCCCTTTCTGCCCATTTCGTTCTTTAAAACCCATCAGATAGTATCGACCCAAAGAAAAGCAGAGACCATTTTTACCAGTAGCGGAACCACTCAAAACACCACCAGCAAACACTTTGTAGCTGACATTGGCCTGTACGAAGAAAGCTTTCTAAAAGCATTTGAATCGTTCTACGGGAAACCCGAAGAACTTTGTATCCTGGCCCTTTTGCCCTCCTATTTGGAAAGAGACGGATCATCCCTGATCTATATGGTAAAAAGCTTGATTGACCGCTCAGCACATCCCAGCAGCGGATTTTATCTTCATAATCTCGGGGAACTCCATCAAAAATTGATGGCATTGGAGCAAAAAGGTTCCAAAACCTTGCTCATTGGGGTGTCCTTTGCCCTTTTAGATCTGGTGGAACAATTTCCATCCACCTTAAAAAATACCATGGTCATGGAAACCGGTGGCATGAAAGGTCGCCGTAAAGAACTGATTCGCGATGAGCTCCACCAAATCTTAAAAAAAGGTTTGGGTGTTGACCATATCCATTCCGAATATGGCATGACCGAGCTTTTGTCACAAGGATATTCCAAAGGCAACGGCGTTTTTGATACACCGCCATGGATGAAAATCATAACGCGTGACACCGAAGATCCACTTAGCATTCAACCTAACGGAAAAACCGGTGGCATTAACGTGATAGATCTTGCCAACCTATACTCCTGTTCGTTTATCGCTACCCAGGATTTAGGCAAGGTCCATTCCAATGGAACTTTTGAAGTCCTTGGCCGTTTTGATGATTCAGATATAAGAGGCTGTAATTTGATGGTGCTGTAAACTACTCCACGACCAAAACAAAATAATTCTTCTTGCCCCGTTGCAACAGCACAAATTTATCGTTGATTAGATCGGAGGCCGTTATCAGGTAATCCTCTTTCACCTTTTCCTTGTTCACGGAAATGGAATTTTGCTTCAATTCCCTTCTCGCTTCACCATTGGAACCCAAAAATCCTGTCTTAGCCGCTAGTGCGCCGATCATGTCCAAACCGGGTTCAAGTTCATCTTTACCCACGATTGCTTGCGGTACACCTTCAAAAACATCCAAAAATGTTTTCTCGTTGAGTTGTTTTAAATCATCCGAAGTTGATTTTCCAAAAAGGATATCGCTCGCCTTAATGGCATTGTCCAAATCCTCTTGGGAATGCACCATAATAGTGACTTCCTCGGCCAACCTCCTTTGTAGTGCCCTCTGGTGGGGAGCTTCCTTATGTTCGGAGACCAAAGCATCAATCTCTGTCTGACTTAAAAAAGTAAAGATTTTGATATACTTCTCGGCATCTTCATCCGAAGTGTTCAGCCAGTACTGATAAAATTTATAAGGAGATGTTCTTTCCGCATCCAACCATACATTTCCACCTTCGGTTTTCCCGAATTTGGTCCCATCGGCCTTGGTGATCAACGGACAGGTAAGCGCAAAACCTTTTCCGCCACCAATCCTACGGATCAACTCCGTGCCCGTGGTAATGTTGCCCCACTGATCGCTACCGCCCATCTGAAGACTGCAATCATGGTTTTGGTATAGATACAGAAAATCGTACCCCTGAACCAATTGATAGGTAAACTCGGTAAAGGACATGCCCTCTTTCGCATCCGAAGAAAGTCGTTTTTTAACCGAATCCTTAGCCATCATGTAGTTTACGGTGATGTGCTTTCCAACATCACGGATAAATTCCAAGAACGAGAAATTTTTCATCCAGTCGTAGTTGTTCACCAATACGGCCGCATTATCCTCGCCACTTTCAAAATCCAAAAAACGGCCCAATTGCGCCTTGATCGCCTCTTGATTGTGACGCAAAGTTTCTTCGTCCAACAAATTACGTTCCGCAGACTTGCCCGAAGGATCACCGATCATACCCGTGGCACCGCCCACTAGAGCGTAAGGTTTATGACCTGCCAGTTGAAAGTGCCGCAACATCATCACACTCACCAAATGGCCAATGTGCAAAGAATCCGCTGTTGGGTCTATGCCCACATATGCCCCTCGCATTTGTTCCATTAAGTGTTCCTCGGCTCCTGGCATCACATCGTGCACCATTCCCCTCCATTGTAGTTCTTGAACAAAATTCTTAGTCATGATCCGTTTTTTGGAATAGCTGCAAATATAAAATGAAGTTGGCATTTGACTCAATTTTTACGGTACAAATAGGTACTTTTACCTTATGATTTTGGTTACAGGAGGTACTGGACTAGTCGGTTCCCATTTACTTTTCCATTTGATCCGTAGTGGGAATACCGTCAGGAGCAATTATAGGACCAAAGCGTCCTTGGAAAAAGTCCGCAAGGTTTTTGGTTATTATACGGATGACCCATCCACTTTAATGGATAAAATCGATTGGGTACAGGCAGATATTACCGAACTGGGTGGATTGGACAACCTTTTTATTGATGTTGATTACGTGTACCATTGTGCCGCACTGATTTCCTTTGATCCGAAGGATTACAAAATACTACAGCGCACCAATGTTGAGGGCACAGCCAATGTAGTAAACCTTTCCATAAAAAATGGTGTAAAAAAGTTGTGCTATGTGAGTTCCATTGCAGCGGTCGGGGCGAGCTTAAAACAAAAGGAAGCTACCGAAGATAATGAGTGGAACGAAGCGAGGGCCTCTGTTTACGGGATTACCAAATATGAAGCAGAACTCGAAGTTTGGCGTGGCTCACAGGAAGGGCTTAATGTTGTAATCGTGAATCCGGGCGTGGTGATCGGCCCGGGATTTTGGAAATCGGGCAGTGGAACGTTTTTTACCTACGCTTCCAAAGGAAAGTCATATTTTATTCCCGGTGGAACTGGTTTTGTAACTGTGACCGATGTGGTCAATGCCATGACCATGTTGATGAATTCGAATATCCGAACAGAGGGTTTCATATTGGTCAATCAAAACATGACCTACAAAGAGCTTTTCGATAAAATTGCTCCTGACTTGGGAGTGGTTCCGCCGAGCAAAAAGGTTTCCAGGTTTATGATCGAGTTTTTCTGGCGGTGGGATTGGGTCCGAAGCAACCTATATGGAAAAAGAAGGAAACTGTCCAAAGCCGTTGCCAAAGGATTGTACCACAAGGAACACTACAGCAGCGAAAAAATAAAGTCGCAATTGGATTTTAAATTTGAAGATTTGGACAGGGCAATAAAATTTTGCTGCGACAAATTTATTCAGGAGAAGTAGAGACCGGGTTTTTCTCTTCTTTTTGTTCTCTAATGGCCTTTAAGGAATCCGTTCTTCTAATATTTGCCTCTCGAATGCTATCGTTCAATCGCTTGCCAATAGCTTCCAAAGTATCTTTTTGCCTACTTAATCTTGCTTCTACATCTTTATAGATGGATTGGTATTCCAAGGGAATGGAGGCGTAATAAAGGTCGCTCTGTGAAAATTGTGCGCTATCTATATCATATTTCGCATACAGGAACTCCATCACATCGATACCGGAATCCTTGAACTTTCGGGAAGCTCCCGATTTTGCCGCATTCAATATGGCCAGATCATGCAGAATCTCGGTCATTTTCTCCTTTGGGATAAGGTTCTCGGGTTCGTCCACTACCTTTTCGGCACAGGAAACCAGAATCACAAAACCTAGAATGTATGTAAAAATGTATTTCATCCCTAACGATTGAACGTAAGCCGCTTCGCCTTCTTTTCTACGCTAAAATTACCGTTTTCATAGGCCAACAGACCATTCACAAAGGTGCGTTTTACTTCGGAATCAAAAGTAACACCTTCAAAGGGAGACCAGCCACATTTATAGAAAAGATTGGCTTTTTCAACCTTATTTTTAACGTTTTGCTTCACTTGCACCAAATCCGCATAATACCCTTCGCGTATAAATCCACGGCGGTCAATATCAAACAATTTTGCAGGGTTATGGCACATTTTTTCGACCATTTTTTCCAAACTGATGAGACCTTCCCGATGCTTTTGGAGCATGGCCAACAAGGCATGCTGCACCAAAGGGCCGCCGGATGGCGCATTCATATAAGGATTGTCCTTCTCTTCCAATGTATGCGGGGCATGATCGGTGGCAATCACATCAAAACGGTCGTCCAAGAGTGCTTCCCAAAGCTTATCCCTATCGGATGCCGTCTTTACGGCCGGGTTCCATTTGATGTGCGTTCCCTTTGTGGTATAATCCTCATCGGAGAACCAAAGGTGGTGAATACATACCTCAGCGGTGATTTTCTTCTCCTCCAATGGAATCTGGTTCGTAAACAAATTGGTTTCAATTCCTGTGGACACATGGAACACGTGCAACCTTGCCCCTGTTTTTTTGGCCAGCGCAATCGCATTTGAAGAAGATAGGTAACAGGCCTCCGCACTTCGGATAATAGGGTGCATTTCTATTGGGATGTCGTCCCCGTACATTTCTTTGTACTTGGCCAAATTGGCCCTAATGGTGCCTTCGTCCTCGCAATGGGCGGAGATGACCATTTCGGTATTGCTGAAAATCTTCTCCAGGACTTCCTCATTGTCCACCAACATATTCCCTGTTGAGGAACCCAAGAACAATTTTACCCCTGAACATGCATTCTTGTCCAATCGTTTTAGCTCTTCCAGATTGTCATTGGTTCCACCAAAAAGGAATGAATAGTTGGCTGATGAATCCTTGGCGGCAATGGCAAACTTTTCCTCTAATTTTTCAATGGTGGTGGTCTGCGGAATGGTATTGGGCTGCTCCATAAACGTGGTGATGCCCCCGGCAATCGCCGCTCGACTTTCCGTTGCAATGGTACCCTTATGGGTAAGTCCGGGCTCCCTAAAATGCACTTGGTCATCTATGATTCCGGGCAACAACAGATCACCTTCCAGATCTATCACCCTGGCGTCGGCATCCGAAATGTCCGAATCGATTCTTGATATAAAATCCCCATCCAACAATACATCCGATTCAAAAATGCTGTTCTCGTTCACGATCTTGGCATTCTTCAACAGTATTTTCGACATAACTAAAAGCTCTTTTTAAAAAACACACTCCTAAATTTCATGGCTATCACCCCAAAAATGGCTTCCCTGATGATTGCGGAGTTCATTTTTGATTTTCCGTTCACCCGATCTGTAAAAATAATCGAGACCTCTTCAATCTTGAATTTTCTGAGGTAGGCCCTGTACTTCATTTCTATCTGAAAAGCATAACCGATAAAGCGAACATTGTCCAAATTGATGGTTTCCAGCACTTTTCTTCTGTAACAGACAAATCCGGCCGTGGGATCGTGCACTTTCATGCCCGTGATCAATTTCACATAAAACGATGCCCCGTAAGAAAGCAGGATCCTTGCCAATGGCCAGTTGACCACGTTTACGCCCTTTTTATAGCGGGAGCCAACGGCCACATCGGCACCGTTGATGCATGCCCTGTGCAAACGGGACAGGTCGGCAGGACGATGTGAAAAATCGGCATCCATCTCAAAAATATATTCGTACCCTTTTTCCAAGGCCCATTTAAATCCATGGATATAGGCAGTGCCCAGACCCGATTTCTCCTTCCTAACCTCTAAAAAAAGTCGTTCAGGAAATTCGTTCTGCAAGGCTCTCACACAATCCGCAGTACCATCGGGGGAATTATCGTCGACCACGAGAACATTAAAGTCCTTTTTAAGGTCGAAGACCGTTCTTGTTATGGCCTCGATGTTCTCGATTTCGTTGAATGTAGGTATAATCACCAAGCCGTCTGCCATTCGCACTGGATTAGAATGCTCAAAAATACGGTTTTCTAAATTGTACATGCAAGTATCGGGAACCATGCTTAAACAGTACTTGACCAATATTTGTAACTTTGCCCGTCTAAAACCACAATTTGATGTCTCAAAAGTTTCCCAGACTTTTTTTTGTTCTCTTGTCCGTTCTATTTGTACTCAACCTATTGCAATCATCGGTAACGGAACTTATTTATGACGAAGCTTACTATTGGTACTATGCACAGAACATGGCCTGGGGCTATTTTGACCATCCGCCCATGGTCGCATTTTTGATAAAGCTCAGCAGTTTTCTTTTTGATGGTGAGCTCGGAGTGCGGTTTATGAGCTGTGTATTGTCCGCGGGAACCTATATGTTGCTCTGGTTGCTAGTGGACAACCCAAAGAAAAAGGATTACGTGGTTCATTTTTTTATTCTGGTGTTCTCATTTACCTTGATGAATGCCTACGGCTTTTTAACCCTTCCCGATACATCCCTTTTATTTTTTACCGCACTTTTCCTTTGGTTGTACAAGCGTTTTCTGAAAAAGGAGGACATCCTGACCACAGTCGGATTGGGGTTGGTCATGGCCGCATTAATGTACAGTAAGTACCATGCTGTGCTCGTTATTGTGTTCGTATTATTGTCCAACTACAAGCTCATTTTCAACAAAAAAGCATGGTTGGCGGTAATTTTGGCCCTAATTTGCTACGCTCCCCATTTTATATGGCTTTACCAGAACGATTTTGTTTCCATCACCTTCCATTTGTACGAACGCCCCAACCAAGCCTATAAGTTCGATGAGTTTACCTTGGGCTTTTTCTTGAACAACATTGTGATTATCGGCCTTTTGTTTTACTGGGTGTATGGTGCTTTTTTCAAATATAAATCAACCGATAAGTTCTCAAAAGCATTGATTTATTTGGTTTACGGAATACTGATTTTCTTTTTTATCTCCAGCTTTAACCGAAGGGTACAGGCACAATGGACCATCGCCATCTCCATTCCTTTGGCCGTAATTGCTTTTGGCCACCTTCTAAATAATGCCAAAAGCAGAAAATGGATGTACCGAATAGGCTTGGTAAGTTTGGTACTTCTGATGTACGCAAGGGCTTGGATGGTGTATTATCCGTTATTTCCCATGCATTTTGAGACCCATGGCAACAAAGAATGGGTGAACGACCTAAAAAGAAAATCGGGCGGTGTGCCCGTTATTTTTGAAAACTCCTATCGCCGTTCCTCCATGTATGAGTTTTATTCGGACGTCCCTGCCATATCGCTGAACAACTTTATGTACCGTAAAAACCAATATTCCATTGATGATTCCGAGGAGCGTGTGCGCGGAAAAAGGGTACTCTATGTTTCCCAGTACAGAAAAAGTGGCGACATTAGTTATATGCATCTGGACAGCACAGTTTTTCACGGGATATATATTAACGATTTTCAATCTTACCGAAAATTACAGTGCATCGTGGAAAAGCCCGAGACCGGAATCAAATATTCGCTCAAGGTGTACAACCCATATCCTTTTGATGTGCCATTGGAGCAATTAAAATATACCATATCCTATTCCAATAAACACAAACAAGTCCAGCAAATGCGACCTTTAAAAGTGGAGAACACTTCTCCGCAACAAGCCTTGTTGAAATCTAAAGATACCATTTACTATTCCTTTGACCTACCTTTGTCCACCATGGAAAGCCCGGCATACTTTAGGATCGGAATTGCAGAAAACGGCCTTTTGCCCGGCCTCAACGGCAAACCTGTTAAAATTGAATAATGGAACCCATTGAAAAAACAATCGTTTCACTGGATTGGATGACCATAACGCTTTTTGTGGGCCTGGTAATTTTGGCTCTTGGCAAATATCTGTTCCATAAAAAGTTCCTCAATTTTATAATACTTCCCTTTAACGATAAATACATCCTACTGCATAACAAAAAAGGACAGTTCTCGCATTGGTTCTATTTATTGTTGACTTTGTTTCAGCTTGTCAACTTTTCCCTGTTCATTTTTCTTGTACTTACTACCTTTGATTTGTTCCCTGTAGAGGGCACGGTCATTAATTATTTATTGATTTTGGGTTTTTTGGCCCTGTTTGAGCTGGTAAAATTCTTGCTGCAAATGTTTACGGGATTCGTTTTCAACAACATAGGTTTTGTTGGCGGCCTCATTTTCAGTAAAATTTCGTACCTCAACTATAGCAGCATCATAATTTGTATGGCCAATATTTTGCTGATTTACATCACAACCAACTCAAAAACAACCATATATGTAGCGCTAGCCATGATTTTTCTTATAAATGGCATTGGCCTGACCAAGCTATTAAAGAACCATCAAAAAGCACTGTTCCCGTATTTTATGTATTTTATTTTGTACCTTTGCACACTCGAAATTGCACCCTTGGTGATAATTGGAAGCTATTTAAAAGGTTGATAACTTATGAAAGTAAAAACAATTTTGGTTTCCCAACCAGAACCCAAAGTCGAAAACTCCCCCTATTCAAGATTAATTGAAAAAGAGAAAGTTAAAGTAGATTTTAGACCTTTCATACACGTTGAAGGCGTGGAAGCCAAAAATGTGAGACAGCAGAAAATCGACTTGAACAACTTTACGGCAATCATCCTAACGAGCAGAAACTCCGTGGACCATTTTTTTAGAATTGCCGATGAAATGCGCTTCAAAGTTCCGGATTCCATGAAATATTTTTGTCAGTCAGAGGCCGTGGCCTACTACCTGCAGAAGTATGTGGTGTACAGAAAAAGGAAGATCTATGTTGGGAAAAGGACTTTTAACGAGCTGATTCCCTTGATCAAGAAGTACAAAGACGAAAAGTTCCTGTTACCTTCTTCCGACTCCTTAAAACCCATTGTGCCAGAATTATTGGACGAGTTAGGGGTCGACTGGAAAAGAGGAATATTTTACAAAACGGTAATCAGCGACCTTTCCGATCTTAGAAATGTGTATTACGACATTTTAGTGTTCTTCAGCCCATCAGGAATTGAATCTTTAATGAAGAACTTTCCCGATTTTGAACAAAACGATACCAGAATTGCCGTTTTTGGCAACAGTACGGTAAAAGCGGCAACCAGTGCCGGCCTTAGGATAGACATTCAGGCCCCAACACCTGAAACGCCTTCCATGACCATGGCATTACAAAAGTACATTACCAGCGTTAACAAGTAATCTTGACACTGGTCTTAAAACAACAACGCCCTCGGAATCCGAGGGCGTCTTTTTTTTTAGAAGGCATACCGTTGTGGTCCTCCCCTTCGAATTTCCTCGCTGGCATATTCCTCAAACTTTTTAAAGTTCTCCCTAAAGGCATTGGTGAGCTTAAAGGCGGTTTTGTAGTACGCCTCGTCATCGTTCCATGTTGCCCTTGGGCTCAGTACCTTTGTTGGCACTCCCGGACACTCCCTGGGCTGGGCCACGCCGAACACCGAGTGGATATGGTACTTCTCGTAATTGTACAGTCCCAGCTTCCCGCTCAATGCCGCACTGATCATGGCACGGGTATATTTTAGCTCCATTCGGGTGCCCACTCCGTACGGTCCGCCCGTCCAGCCCGTGTTCACCAACCACACGTCCACGCCGGACTCCTTCATCTTCTTGCTCAGCATCTCCGCATATTTGGCAGGGTGCAAGGGCATGAACGGAGCTCCGAAACATGCCGAAAATGACGGCTGTGGCTCCACAACACCTGCTTCCGTGCCCGCTACCTTGGCCGTGTAGCCAGAGATAAAATGGTAGGCCGCCTGGGCCGGGGTCAGCTTGGAGATGGGGGGCAATACCCCAAAGGCATCCGCGGTAAGGAAAAAGATGTTCTTCACGTTCTTTCCAATCGATGGCCATTGGATATTATCGATATGGTGGATGGGGTAGCTTACCCTGGTGTTCTGCGTAATGGAGGTATCGGTGAAATCAACATCCCCTTTGTCGTCCATCACCACGTTTTCCAATATCGCTCCTTTTTTAATGGCCCCATAGATTTCCGGCTCCTTTTCTTTTGACAGGTCGATTACCTTGGCATAGCAGCCTCCTTCAAAATTGAAGACCGTATTGTCGGGCGTCCAGCCGTGCTCGTCGTCGCCGATCAGCTTTCTGTCCGGGTCCGTGGAAAGGGTCGTCTTCCCCGTTCCCGATAGTCCGAAGAATATGGCCGTGTCACCGGACTCACCAACATTGGCCGAGCAGTGCATGGGCAGGGTATTCTTGTATACCGGCAATATAAAGTTGAGGGCGGAGAATATCCCTTTCTTGATCTCGCCCGTGTAGCCCGTACCGCCGATAAGGGCGATCTTTCTGCTAAAATTGAGGATGGCAAAGTTGTGCTGCCGTGTACCGTCCACCTCCGGGTCCGCCATAAAGCCCGGTGCGTTGACCACCGTCCACTCGGGGTCAAAGTCTTCCAGTTCCTCATCCGAAGGCCGCAGGAACATATTGTACGCGAACATGTTGGACCACGGGTACTCGTTGATCACCCGGATGTTCAACCGGTAATCCGCATCGGCGCAGGCATACGAATCCCGAACGTAGAGCTCTTTGGTGTCCAAATAGGCGATCACCTTGTCGTACAGCGCATCGAAACTATCGCTTTCGAAAGGAATGTTGATGTTGCCCCACCAGATCTTGTCCTTGGTAATGTCATCCTTCACGATAAAGCGGTCTTTTGGGGACCTGCCCGTAAACTCTCCGGTATTGACGGCCAAGGCACCGGAAGAGGCCTCTTGGCCCATGTCCCTATCAATAGTGGTCTCATGGAGCTCTTCTGGGGACAATTGATAGTGGATATTGTCATGGCTTATCCCATATGATTTTAACGAAATCGTTTTCGTGATTGAAGCGGAATCCTTCATAGTTTAATTTTTATGATTGGTACAAAGCTAGAAAATATTAGTTTTTTAGCCTTTTAAAAATTGCTTAATTGATTGCTTTTGAGGTTAAAATGTGACTTTGCGAACGAATTGCCCATTTATCAAGAAATTATTCCGCATCTCTCTTAAAAACGTGCAATCATAAAAGTAAAAGGATCAATACGTTAAAAATGGGCAGTAAATCCTAGTTTTTACCTCGTTCGTCAATTCAAAACACCCATCCGTCAATTGGGGCCATCATTTTATGAATGTTTCCAATACATTTCAGGCTCAAAACTATACTGATATGCAAAATGTAAAAGGTATTACCTTAATCTGTACCGTACTTTTTTTAAGCTTGGGCTGTAATTCTAAACAAGAAAAGAAGGGTGGCTCTTCTGATAGACCCAACACTTTTGAAGTCGTGGATTCTGATGGCACCATTCTTTCGGATGAAAATTCCACCGCTATATGTCTATGGCCCAAAGTGGGGCTGCGAGACAAACCCGGGCGTAAGGACGCAAAGTACCTTACCACTATCTATTTTGGCGAAACCGTGGCGTTTCTTGGTGAGAAGGAAAAGGCTGGGGATGACAAGGAGTATTTAAAAGTGAAACTTTCCGATGGAAGCGAGGGATGGGTCTATGAACATCTTTTTGCCATAGGGGGAGAACTGGCCATTATTGATACCGGAACGGAGCTTTACAAAAGACCCGACATTATGACCTTTGAAGGAAAGAAACTGGAACCTATGGACATGGTCGTCCTTTTTGAAAATGAAGAAAAAGAGGGATGGCACGAGGTGACCAGCATGAAAAGGGAGAAGAAAGGCTGGATTCAAGGCGATATTGATGCGATTCAGGATGAAATTGATGTGAAATTGGGTATCCTATATTGGAGGGCCATGGAAGAGTCGGCCGAAAAAAAGTTTGAACTATTGGAAAATATTCTGGCCAATCCCAACTTTAAAAAGTCAAAATTGATAGAAAACGTAAACAAAGCGCTTTACGATAACGCTGGTCAAGGTGAGGCTTTCTATATCAAAGAACTTGATTCCTTTGAAAACCTTTCATCCAACAAACTGGGCATTAAGACCGACTTGGCCAATGTAAGAACTGAGCCCGATTCCAAAAGTGATATTCTATTTCAAGTTAAAAAAGGTGATATCTGCCACATAACGGCACAAGGGGAATCTTTACAGAAGGTAAATGGGGTTACCGATCGCTGGTACAAAGTTAACTTTAAGGGTAAAGAAGGATGGATTTTTGGATACTATACCACCAAAAAGAGGGAATAGCACCCAACAATCTTATTAGGACTTTAGTATTCGAAATGCCAAAAGTACCCAGCCCATGATCATGAAGACTCCGCCTATCGGGGTCAAAAAGCCGATTACGGAAAAATCAAAAGAGGTCAAACTATTCAACGCGAGCAGATAAATCGAAAAAGAAAATAGGATTACCCCTAAAAGAACAAGAACAAACACTGTTTTTTTAGTCTTTTCGGCTATTCCGGCATATAGTCCCAAAAACAACAGGAACAGGGCATGGTACATTTGGTACCTTACTCCCGTCTCGAAGGTTTGAACGGCATCTGCGTCCACTAACTTTTCCAATCCATGGGCCCCGAATGCACCCAAAATAATGGCCACCATACCCATTATCGTTCCTGTTAACAAAATTGTTCTGTTCATAACTTTAACTTACTATTTTTTTAAAAATATAACATTTTAATACCTTAGTGACCATACAATTCAAAAGTAAACAAAACACATGGTCCGTACTATTTTAGTTATAGGAGCAGGTAAATCAACCTCATACCTTTTAGATTATTTCCTAAAAAAATCAAACGAAGAAAACCTACATATAAAAATTGGGGACCTTCGCCCCGAACATATTCCCGACACTGTTGCAAAGCATCCGAACTGTACTGTATTCGGGTTGGATATTTTCAACGAAACGGATAGAAAAAAAGCTGTTGCCGATGCCTCCATCGTTGTTTCCATGTTGCCGGCAAGTCTGCACATTAATGTTGCCCGCGATTGTATCGAGTTTAAGAAGCATTTTATCACAGCGTCTTATGTTAGCGATGAACTAAGAGCATTGGACAAAGAGGTAAAAGAAAACAACCTTGTTTTTATGAACGAAATCGGTCTGGACCCCGGAATAGACCACATGAGCGCCATGGAAGTCATAGACCGGATACGGGATGCCGGGGGCAAAATGCTTCTTTTCGAATCTTTTACAGGGGGATTGGTGGCACCCGAGAGCGACACCAATCTTTGGAACTATAAATTTACTTGGAACCCCAGAAATGTGGTCCTAGCGGGACAGGGGGGTACGGCAAAATTTATTCAGGAAGGAACATACAAATACATTCCCTATCAAAAACTCTTCAGGAGAACCGAGTTCTTGGAAGTGGAGAACTATGGGACTTTTGAGGTATATGCGAATAGGGACTCATTAAAATATAGGGAGGCTTATGGCCTACAGAATGCCCTGACCTTGTACCGCGGCACCATGAGAAGGGTCGGCTTTTCCAAAGCATGGCAAATGTTCGTTATTCTGGGGATGACGGATGACAGCTATACCTTGGAAAACTCCGAAGGTATGTCGTACCGGGAGTTTGTAAATCTATTTCTTCCTTATTCCCCAACGGATTCTGTGGAATTAAAGCTGAGGCATTACCTTAAAATTGACCAAGATGATATCATGTGGCTAAAACTACAGGAGTTGAACCTTTTTGATGACTCCAAGAAAATACCGTTGAAAAATGCAACTCCCGCCCAAATGCTGCAATATATTCTGGAGGACAGCTGGACCTTGAAAGAGCACGAGAAGGACATGATCGTGATGTACCACAAATTTGGTTACGAACTCAATGGTGAAAAAAAGCAGATTGATGCCAATATGGTGGTGATTGGGGAAAACCGTTCCCACACCGCCATGTCCAAGACCGTAGGGTTGCCCGTTGCCATGGCCACATTACAGATATTGAACGGAAAGATTACCACACCTGGGGTTCAAATTCCAATCAAAAAAGAAGTTTACAAACCTATTTTAGAGGAGCTAAAAGCCAACGGAATACGTTTTAAAGAGTTTGAAGTGCCCTACCTTGGTTACAATCCAGATTCTGTTGCCGGTTAGACTCCTTAATATTTTAAATATCTTTGACTTCAAATCAAAACAAGTATTGTGAAAAACAATAACAATTCGGTCAAGATTGATGGTATCGACAAGAAAATTCTAAGATACCTTATGGAGGATGCCCGTAAACCCATCCTCGAGATTGCTAGGAACATCGGTATTTCTGGTGCGGCCATTCACCAAAGGTTACGTAAACTGGAAAGTTCAGGTCTGATATCAGGTTCCAAGTTCGTGATCAACCCAAAGGTTCTGGGATATTCCACCATGGCCTACATCGGTATTTATTTGGATAAGGCCATGACCAACCCCAAGGCCGTAAAACAGCTGAAAGATATACCCGAGGTACTGGAGTGCCACTACACCACGGGGAACTGGTCCATTCTTATAAAAGTACTGTGCCAGGACAACGAGCACCTGATGCAGGTACTCAACAAAAAAATACAACAGATCGAAGGCGTTTCCCGTACCGAGACCTTCATCTCTTTAGATCAACAAATTGATCGCCAAATACAGATTTGATATTTGTATTGAATCTAAATAAACATTACATTTGTCCCATGAATGTAATATTTCAATCCACATATTACACCTTATACCAAGCTGCTAACGAGCGCTGTTTTTATGTTGATTTTGGTCAGAAAACAGTTCGTATGTCGTTGTGCCAATTGCTTGCACTTCGCCATAAAGTGATGAGCATAGCCATTGAGGACCATTTTGACAGCGATCTGAACGCGCATGGATTCGAAGTGCTTATGCTATGCAACAAGGAACATCTTTTTGTCCTGAACACTTTGGAAATATTGGATCTTAAGAAATTGGTCTCTAACAGTTTCGTGTCCTTGGGCCTCTCTGTAAGCGCCGCTATGGAAACCGCATATTCCTAACACCAAGTTGTTCCTTATTTTTATTCAATCTTAAACTGTCTTAAAACTAGGCCGTTACTTTTTATACGCCCATAAAATCCGTAAATTTGTTAACATAACAGGATAAAAATCATAGTACCTATGAAAGATATAGCAAGACAAAGTATGAGCATTAAAGTGGAATCCATGGATTTGCTCAACGGACAGATAAAAATGGAGGCCCATGCTTCCGCCACCTATTTGGCCATGGCCTCTTGGTGCGAACAGAACGGTTTCTTTACCAGCGCCAAGTTTTTCTTCAAACAAGCCGAGGAAGAACGTGAGCATATGATGAAGATTTTCAACTTTTTGGTGGATACGGGCGGAAACCCAATTTCTCCAGAGGTCACTGGAATCAACCATGACTACTCATCCATTGTTGATGTTTTTGAATCAACGTTGGAGCACGAGGTGAAAGTGACAAAATCCATTCACAATATTGTAAAAAAATCCCGTGAACTTGGAGATTTCGCCACTGAAAAATTCTTGGACTGGTTTGTATTGGAGCAAATTGAGGAGGAAAACACCGTTAGGGATATCTTGGATATGATCGAAGTGACCGGCACCGAAGGTGTGGGCCTTCAAATGATCGACAACCAAGTTGCCAATTGGATCGATTAAGCTATCAAACGTAGTTATACTAAAAAAGGGAGCCAAATGGCTCCCTTTTTTGTTTCGCAATTTATATTTCTTAGTCCCTGCCGCCAAAAACCTGAACGGCCCAGTACAATAGGGAGGCCAAAGCACCCAAAGCTGCCACCAAATAGGTTCTTGCCGCCCATTTGAGCGCATCTTCAGCACCTGAGTATTCTTCTTGGGTCACCATATTTTTTTGCTTCAACCACACCAATGCTCTTTTACTGGCATCGTATTCCACAGGCAGTGTAATAAAACTGAACAAAGTGGCAAAGCCCATCATAATAAGTCCAGCTACCGCAATGTAAAAGCCAATGCCACCTGCGGCACCCGTAGCGGCCATCAACATGATACCACCGAACACCACCCAAGTGGACATTCCAGAAGTGACACTTACCACGGGAACCAACTTCGAGCGCATCGTCAACCACTCATAAGCTTGTGCATGCTGCACAGCGTGTCCGCATTCGTGGGCCGCCACCGCAGCTGCCGAAGCATTGCGTTGGTTGTAAACCCCTTCACTAAGGTTGACGGTTTTGTTTTTCGGATTATAATGGTCCGTCAGCATACCGGGGGTGGAAATCACTTTCACATCCCGAATTCCATGATCATCGAGCATTTTCTGTGCAATTTCCGCACCGCTCATCCCATTTCGCAAATGGACCTTTGAATATTTTTTGAACTTACTCTTCAATCGGTTGCTCACCAACCAGCTCACTAGGGCAATACCACCGATCAATATATAATATGTCATCATAACTTTATCGTTTTACGTAGATATAAATATACCACATAAAAGCAAAAACCCCGCCAAATAAATGGCAGGGTCTATTTTCTGTCAAAATGTTAGTTGATTAGGCGAATACCGGCTCCAAATGAAAGGTTTCCGCAATTTCTTTGTAAACGATCTCACCTTCGACCACATTCAATCCTTTTTCCAAGGATCTATCCAACTTGCAGGCACTACGCCATCCCAAGTTCGCCAATTTTAGCACATAGGGCAGTGTTACATTCGTCAAGGCAACAGTAGAAGTATAAGGCACTGCCCCTGGCATATTGGCTACACAGTAATGGACCACATCATCTATAATATAAATGGGGTCCTCATGGGTCGTTGGTTTGGTGGTCTCCACGCATCCGCCTTGATCTACCGCTACATCTACAATAACGGTTCCTGGATGCATATCCTTGAGCATGTCCCTAGTGATCAAGTTAGGGGCTTTTGCTCCTTTCAAAAGGACTCCACCGATGATTAAATCGTTCGTTTTTATATGTTTTCTGATATTGAACTCGTTGGAAAAACCGGTCACCACATGGCTCGGCATGATATCGTTCACATACCTAAGGCGTTTCATGTTCACATCCAGAATGGTTACCTGCGCACCCAAACCTGCTGCCATTTTAGCAGCCTGAATACCCACGGTACCGGCTCCGAGCACCAAAACACGACCTGGGGACACCCCGGGAACCCCTCCCAAAAGGACTCCTTTGCCTCTCACGGGTTTTTCCAAATATTTAGCTCCTTGCTGAATGGCCATTCTGCCTGCCACCTCGGACATCGGAGTCAGCAAAGGCAAGCTTCCATCTTCGTCTTCCACTGTTTCATACGCAATGCAAATGGCTTTGCTCCTGATCATGGCCTTGGTCAACGCTTCACTCGATGCAAAGTGAAAATAAGTGAAGACGATCTGTCCATCCTGAATCAAATTATATTCTTCCGCAATGGGCTCTTTTACCTTTACAATCATATCGCTCATGGCATACACCTGACCGATGGTGTCCAAAATAGTGGCCCCAGCCTGTTGGTAATCCTGATTAAAAAATCCACTTCCCTCACCTGCGCCGGATTGCACATATACGGTGTGGTTGTTCTTTACCAATTCAAATACCCCGGCTGGCGTCATACCCACCCGGCTTTCGTTGTTTTTGATTTCTTTAGGTATCCCAACAGTCATTTTGTTGTTTTTAATGGTTGATGGGTCAAAGTTGAATAAAAAAATCAAATAAAAACACATATACTCGATAAAAAACAGGGGTAAATAGTCAAAATAACCATTTTTTAACATTTACACCCTGTTTTTTATAGGGTTAAAATATTTTTAAATAGATTTTATATATACTACCCCTAATTTTTAAAGGGTATGTATGTATAATAATAAAAAAGCATGCCGATTGGCATGCTTTTTAGGGGGTATTACTATAAAATTCTTAAATAATTCTTCTAATAATCCTATTTTGAGACTATCCCACGATATTCACAATCCTTCCGGGCACCACAATGACCTTGTTGGGAGTTCTGCCCTGCAACTGTTCCTTGGTTTTCTCGTGGGCCATAACGGCAGCCTCGATTTCATCCTTGCTCATATCCAAAGGCAGCTCCAATTTGAAGCGCATTTTTCCATTAAAGGATATGGGGTATTCCTTGCTGCTTTCCACCAAGTACTTCTCCTCAAATTTAGGGAAAGGTGCTTCGGCAATGGACTCTGAATGCCCCAAACGACTCCAAAGCTCCTCGGCAATGTGAGGTGCATAAGGCGACACTAAAATGGCCAACGGTTCCAAAATGGCCTTGCTGGTGCATTTTTGAGCTGTCAACTCGTTGACACAAATCATAAAGGTGGACACCGAAGTATTGAACGAGAAGTTCTCGATATCCTCTTCCACTTTTTTGATAGTCTTGTGCAGGGTTTTTAGGTTTTCGGCGGTGGGTTCAGCTTCAGTGACGCTTCGACTACGCTCAGCGTCCGAATCGATGAAGGGGGAATAGAGTTTCCAAAGTTTCTTTAGGAAGGAATGTACGCCCGTGATTCCCGCCGTGTTCCAAGGCTTGGATTGCTCTAAGGGTCCCAAGAACATTTCGTACAAACGCAAAGAATCTGCTCCGTACTCCTCACAAATGGCATCGGGGTTGACAACATTGTATTTGGATTTAGACATTTTTTCCACTTCGGAATAAGTTCTAAAATCTCTAGACTTCTCCTTGAAAAGCTCAGTAAACATTCCTTTGTACCAAAATCCACCAGGCACCACAAAAATTGAATCCTTGTAGGTAGGGTTATCCTTCAAATATTCATCTATATGAAGAACCCCACCTTCAACTTGATTTACATCAAATCTATGAGGAATAATTTCGTTAAAAGGAACTGCTAGGCTACCTTTTTTATAATCATTTACATATTCATAGTCTGAACTAAAAAACACATACTTCACATCTTGAGTATAATGTTGATATTGTCCAAGCTGACCATTCTCCCCTTCTTTTAAAAGAAAAATATTATTTGAAGCTCTTTCACCTTCAAAACCGCTTTCCGATTTGTAACCCGTTACATATGCAAACTCAGACGTCCCCGTAATCATCCCTTGGTTGATCAACTTTTGGGCAAATTCGTCTTTGGGCACATACCCCATATCAAACATAAACTTCTGCCAAAAGCGGGAATACAGCAAGTGGCCCGTAGCGTGCTCGCTACCTCCGATATACAAGTCTACATCTTGCCAATAGTTGATGGCCTCAGGGGAGAAAATAGCGTCATCGTTCCGTGGATCCATATACCTATTAAAGTATTGGGAACTTCCCGCCCAACCGGGCATTGTATTCAACTCCAAAGGAAATACATTCTCATTATCGATTAGCTCATTGCTAACTACTTCCGCCTTGAGGCGGTCCCATGCCCATTCCGTAGCGTTGCCCAATGGTGGCTCGCCCGTTTCGGTAGGAAGGTATTTTTCCACTTCGGGCAATTGCAAGGGCAAATGCTCTACATCGATCATCTGCGGCATACCATCCACATAATACACGGGGAAGGGTTCTCCCCAATACCGCTGACGGCTAAATACGGCGTCACGTAGTCGGTAATTCACTTTGCCTTCGCCGTGCCCGATCCTTTCCAATTCAGCGATGATTTTCTTCATCGCCTTTTTATACGGCAATCCGTTTAGAAAATCAGAATTGGCAATGATGGTATTTTCCTTGTCGGCAAACGCCTCTTCGGAAATATCTACCCCTTCAAAAATGTTTGGAATAGGTATTTGATAGTGCGTTGCAAAGTCATGATCGCGTTGGTCGCCACAGGGTACGGCCATAACCGCTCCCGTTCCGTAACTGGCCAACACGTAGTCACCAATCCAAATAGGAATGGGCTCTTTGGTGAACGGATGCTCTGCATAAGCTCCCGTAAATACTCCTGAAATGGTTTTTACATCCGCCATACGGTCACGCTCGGAACGTTTTGCCGTAGCTTCCACGTAAGCATCGACCTCAGCTTTTTGTTCTGGCGTAGTGATTTTGGCCACCAACTCGTGCTCCGGGGCCAAGGTCATAAAACTTACCCCGAAAATGGTGTCGGGACGGGTGGTGAAGACTTCTATAAAAAGTGATGAGTTTTGAGTTTTGAGTTCAGAGTTTTCACTCTCGCTCACTCTTAACTTTTCACTCATAACTCTAAACTTAACAGTGGCCCCAACAGATCGTCCAATCCAGTTGGTCTGGGAATCCTTTAAAGGTTGTGGCCAATCAATTTTGTCCAATCCGTCCAATAAGCGCTGGGCATAAGCGGTGATGCGCATACTCCATTGCGTCATTTTTTTACGCACCACGGGATGACCTCCACGCTCGGAAACACCGTTCACGATTTCATCATTGGCCAAAACGGTTCCCAAGGCGGGACACCAGTTCACTTCGGTGTCGGCCAAATAGGTCAGTCTGTATTTTAAAAGGATTTTTTGCTTTTCCTTATCGGAGTAGCCATTCCAAGTTGCGGCATCAAAAGTTGGAGTATCATCATCACAAGCAGCTTCAACATTGGCATTTCCTTCTACTTCAAAAATGGAAATCAAACTGGAGATGTTTTCTGCTTTGTCGGATTTCTGGTTGTACCACGCATTGAACAATTGGATAAAAATCCATTGCGTCCATTTATAATATTGCGGGTTGGAAGTACGCACTTCGCGGCTCCAATCAAAAGAAAAACCGAGCTGATCTAACTGCTCACGGTATCTGTTGATGTTGTTTTCCGTGGTTATGGCGGGATGCTGCCCTGTTTGAATCGCATACTGCTCCGCTGGCAACCCAAAGGAATCGTAGCCCATGGGATGCAACACATTGAATCCTTTATGTCTTTTGTAACGCGAATAGATGTCCGTGGCAATATACCCCAATGGGTGCCCTACGTGCAAGCCTGCCCCTGATGGGTAAGGGAACATCGACAATGCATAAAATTTAGGTTTTTCGGAATCGTTGGATGCCTTAAACGTTTCATTTTCTGCCCAATACTTCTGCCATTTGGCCTCAATCTCGCGGAAATCGTAATTCATTGTTAATCTTGTTCAATTTCGTGTGCAAAAATAGGTTTAATCCCCTAAATACAATTTACTTTTCTATTTTTACATACTGATTCTACTATATGAGCCAATATATTGAACGATATCAGCGTCGAAAACTGATTTCCTCCTACTTTTCCGTGGCTTTGAGCATTGCCTTAGTCCTGTTTCTTTTGGGTGTTTTGGGCCTTTTGGTGCTCAATACAAAAAAATTGGCGGATCACTTTAAGGAGCAGATCACCATTTCGGTGTTTTTGAAGGACAGTGCCAAACCTGTGGAAATAGATCAGTTGCAGAAAAGCTTGATGCTTGCCGAATACACCAAATCAGCCGAATATATTTCCAAAGAAGATGCCGCGGAACAATACAGCGAGGACATTGGTGAAAATTTTGAGGAGTTCTTGGGCTACAATCCCCTAAAAAATTCCATTGACGTAAACCTGAAGGCCGATTTCGTTTCCCCACAACAAATTGATGAGATTGCAGAAGAACTTGCGGCCAAAGCCTACGTGGACGAAGTAAGTTACGACAAACCGTTGATTTCCCTGCTCAATAACAATGCTCGAAAAATCAGTCTTTGGATATTGGTGGCCAGTGCCGTTTTTACGGTCATCGCCGTTTTGCTGATCAACAGTTCCATTCGATTGTCCATTTATTCCAAACGATTCATCATCAAAACCATGCAAATGGTGGGCGCCACCAAAACCTTTATCCGAAGGCCATTTATTTGGACGAACATTAAACTGGGGATGGCCGGAGCCTTTGTCGCCTTGATCGGGCTAGGGGTTTTGGTATATTATATCAATAAGAATTTCCCCGAACTCAATCTTTTGCAAGATTATATGGTACTTATCATTTTGTTTGTTGGTGTCTTTGGTCTGGGCGTCATCATTTCTTGGGCCAGCACCCATTTTGCAACACAACGTTTCTTAAACCTGAGAACGGACGATCTTTATTATTAACTTTGCGATATGAGCAAGAAAAACGACAACGGCAAAAAACCACCCAAAGAGTTTGTTTTCCAAAAGAAAAACTACCTCTTCCTATTTATAGGCATTGCCTTTATAGCCCTTGGATATATTTTGATGAGCGGCGGTGGAAGCGACGACCCCGAAGTGTTCAATCCCGAGATATACAATTTTAGAAGAATTCGCCTTGCGCCTACCTTGATTCTTATTGGCCTTGGCATTCAAGTATATGCGATTTTGTTGAATCCGAACAAGAAAAACAAGGAATAATTGGAATTGATCGATGCCATCATCCTTGGAATCATTCAAGGATTGACCGAATTTTTACCTGTATCCTCCAGCGGTCACTTAGAATTGGGAAAAGCTATTTTGGGAGCGCAGGCCGTTCCGGAAGAAAGCCTTTTGTTTACCGTGGTATTGCACTTTGCAACTGCCTTGAGCACCTTGGTGGTGTTCCGCAAAGATGTTTTTGACATATTGAAAGGGCTGTTCCAGTTCAAATGGAATGAAGAAACCAAATTTTCTTTAAAAATCATCATTTCTATGATTCCCGCTGCGTTGGTGGGATTGTTTCTCGAAGATTTTATCGAAGTCTTTTTTGATGGCGCCATCGTCATCGTTGGGATCATGCTGGTGATCACCGCATTTTTACTGTATTTGGCAGATTTGGCGAAGACCACCGACAAAAATGTATCCTTTCGTAGTGCTTTTGCCATTGGAATGGCACAGGCCGTGGCCATACTCCCAGGAATTTCCCGAAGTGGTGCGACGATTTCTGCTGCGGTGCTTTTGGGCGTTGACAAAACCAAATCGGCCCGGTTTTCCTTTTTGATGGTGGTTCCGTTGATTTTGGGAAAAGTCGCCAAAGATTTGATGGGTGGCGATATTGCTTTTCAGGGCGACCAGGCCGTAGCCATGGGCGCAGGTTTTGTGGCTGCATTTCTTGCAGGCCTTGCAGCTTGTACTTGGATGATCAAACTGGTACGCCAAAGCAAACTTACCTATTTTGCCATTTACTGTTTGATTGTGGGCCTCATTGCCATCGCGTGGAGCATTTGGGGATAGATCAGTATATTTGTCCAAAACCCCAAGCTTTTGAACTCCAAAGAAGATTTTTTGAACGGTCAGATTTTATTGATCGACAAACCTCTGGAATGGACTTCGTTCCAAGCAGTGAATGCCCTCAAGTGGGCCATACGTAAAAAATTCAGCCTTAAAAAGATAAAAATTGGTCACGCAGGCACCTTGGACCCCTTGGCCACAGGTCTGTTGATTATCTGTACGGGAAAATTCACCAAAAAAATCCCGGAGCTTCAAGGACAGGTCAAGGAATACACGGGAACTTTTACACTTGGTGCCACCACACCGTCCTACGATTTAGAAACCGAAGTAAACGAGACCTTTCCGACCGAACATCTATCTGATGACCAGATAAAGGCAGCCACATCAAAATTCTTGGGGGAAATAGATCAAGTACCGCCCATCTTTTCTGCCCTAAAAAAGGATGGCAAACGATTGTACGAACTTGCCCGCGAAGGAAAGCAAGTCGAAATAAAATCACGCAAAATAGAAATTCTTGAGTTTGAGATTACCCGAATAGAACTCCCCGAAGTGGATTTCAGGGTGGTGTGCAGCAAAGGGACCTATATCCGTTCCTTGGCGCACGATTTTGGCAAAGCTTTGGACTGTGGAGCCCATTTATCCAACCTCAGAAGAACCAAAATAGGTGATTTCAACGTAAATAATGCTACAAGCCCCAATGTTTTCAAGGAAAATCTTGAAGTAAACGCTTCAACCTAAAGATTGGGAAAATATTTTTGCAAAAAAGCGGTTATAATAAAACCATGAACTTAAACAAGAGCCAGTTATCACTTTTGATCACTTTCTTCGCTATGTCCATAGTGATATTATTGCTATTCAATATTCACTTAGGCGGCATACAAGAGGAAGAGTATGTCGTTGAAATGAGCTTGGCCGATGAGGATATAGAGCAACTTCTTGAAGAGGAGGAGCAACGACTGGAAGAAATGCAAGCTGCCAACGACCCCATTAAAAGCCATATGGCCTTGAACGAAACTGCAAAACCCAGCGTTGGCAATCCCGAGCCTTTAAAAACCTTGGAAGAACTAATTGAAGAAAGAGCCCTTAGCAGTGAAACGGGCGAATATGCAGACAATTCGGGTTTTGAGGAACAGTTAAAACAGCTAAAGGCCCAACGTGACGAGAAAAAAGAAAAATTGGGCGAACGCGATGCACAAAAAGAGGAGTTTACCAATTACCTGAAGGATAGACGTACTTCCATCTCCTATTCCTTGGTAGAACGAAACGCATATTACCTCCCCCCGCCCATTTATACTTGTATAGAAGGTGGTAAAGTGGTGATAAACATAACCGTGGACAATAATGGCTATGTTACCGAGGCTTCCTTTAACGATAAAAGTTCGGGGACCAGTAATGGTTGTTTAGTGGACAATGCGATTGCTTATGCCTTGAAGGCACGCTTTAGTCCAGATTCTCAAAATTCACAGATCGGAACAATTACATACCTATTTCAAAGCAAGTAGTTCCACTATATCTTCCAGAATATTTTGTCCCTTGTTCTTATTGTACCAAACCTGAAGTTCTTGTTTGAACTCATCACTTAATTTACCGTGCTCCCATTTGTAGTCCTCAACCATTAGTGTGGCAATGCTTGGTCTTGGGCCCCATTCGCCTATGATCTCATTCTTGGCTTTATCCAAAACAATCAATTTGGGAATGGAACGGGCGCCATTGGTGAGGAAAGCATCCATTAAATCGAGACTCTCGTCACGCAAAATCACTTTTAGGGAAATATTTGGACTTGCTTCGGCAATTTTATTCATAACCGGTAAACTCGCTGCGGCATCCCCACACCAGCTTTCCGTAAGCACAAGAAACACCAATTCCCTATCATAGGATTTCAGTTTTCGCTCGACTTCTTCGGAGATTTGGAATGTTTTTTCCCAACGCGACATTCGTTTATCCCCCAATTTGGTGTAATTGACATATAGTTCCGATTGATTGGGGCCGGTTGAAGCGCCTGTCATGGCCAACTTGGAGACCAACGCACGATACCTTGGATAATCCATAGCCTTTGCTAAGTACCCCTTGACCACTTCCAATTTGTTATTCTCAAGTATTTCCATAATACTATTTTTACAAAAGTAGCACCATGTATTTTATGCTTTGGTGACTTTTGTCATTGGTTGTTTGTTAGATCGAATCCTTACAAACCATTGTTGGTTTTGAACGCTTCCTAGATGCCAAAAACCGTCAATTCGAGTGAAATTCCTAAGGGATTTTGCCTACCGGCCGGCAAAGGCAGGTATCGGGAATCGGTTTTGGCTTGAAATCTTGGTTCTCGATACGATTTTTCTTTGGTTTCGACTTCGCTCAACCACCAAAAAATTACTCAAACTGACAAATTTGAATCATAAATACCATTTAGATCCTTACAATGTTTTTGGATTTATGGCCAAGCTCTTGAACAGTTTTGCCTTGGTGTAGAAAAACTTGTTCTGCATCTCGTTCTGTTTGAGATATGCATCAATAAGCTTGCTTTCCCTTGAATTGATAAGGAACAGGGAACTTTCCCCAAAACTAAACTTTCGCTCTTCTGCGTTCAGCATGGTGGTATAGTCCTTTACAATATCCGTTATCAATTGGTTTTGCTCGGTAAAGGAATCCAACTCGTTATAAATGGCTATGACCTTGTTCTGAATTTCCACTTGGGCATTGTCCCTTTCGTATTCGGCATCACGGAGCTTAAATTTGGCCAGTTTGAGGTCGCCCCGTTCCTTTCTCAAGAATATGGGCATTTGAAAACTCAATCCCGCTTTATAATTTTCGGTAACGAACGAGTTTATAAATTCGGGGGTTTCCGTCACAAAATTATACTCCGCATTTAACTTGGGGAGCAATTTATTGGCCTTCAAACGCTTGTCGACCGTAAGCCCTTCTATTTTATAATCCAGTGACAAAAGTTTGGGGTGTGTATCCAAATTGAAGCTGTCCAAAGGCACGCCTTCTATCTCCAAGGTTGTATTGATATCCATTTCGGGCTCCAAATTTGGACTTATACCTCCCTGAAGCTCAACGGGCACATCCTCGATCCATAAAAAGTTGCTCAGTTCCAGAGATTTTTTCATCAATTCCACCTTTGCCTGTTGATAACCCAAGTCTCGGTTTCGGACGGCTATTTTTGCTTCTACGGTATCGATTATGGCAATATCGCCTGCCAAGGCACTTTCTTTGATTCCTTGAAAGCGCATTTCGGCATTTTCCAGAAAATCCTTGTACACTTCGGCATCCCGGTACGCTTTTAACCAATCAAAATAGGCCAATGAAGCATTGTACAGTACCTGGTTGACCTGCAGGTCTTGATCGGCCTTGGTCTGTTCCCTAAAAAACTTGGCCTTCCTCAAGGTTGCCATTCGTTCGTTGATCCAGAATCCCTGCAGAACGGACATGGAGACCCCTGCGCTGTAGAGGCCATCTTCGGGCAAGGTTTCATCCGGGTTGATGTAAGTTCCTTCAGCTTGCTGAAAATTACCTTTGAGCTCAATACCAAACCAAGTCGGAATCTTGAAGGTGGCATTCAATCGGTCCCAGTATTCGGTGTCCTTGAACTCTTTGGTATTATAATCCACCTCAACTTTGGGGTCAAACCCTCCACGGGCCTTCATAAGCTGCGCCTGCCCCATGGCAATGTTCAACTGCGCCTGCTTTGCTATGGGGTGATATTTTTTTACATAGCCCAAATATTCCTTAAATCCCAGCACCAAAGAATCTTGCTGCGCGTAAAAAAAGCTGATGTTAAAGAAAAAGAGGGTACAACATAAAAGTAATCTTCTATTTCTTTGAAGCATTTGCACTTGTATTTTGAGGTTGATAATAATTTGGCGGGAAGCCGTTGAGCTGTCGCCACAGTTCGTACCAAATGGGAACATCTTCCAATAGGGCCATGGTACTGGCCCCGGAACCCACTCTTATATCCTTGGGCCATGGGGCCTCTTCCTCGTCCGGCGCCAAGAGCACCCTATATTTTCCATTGGGGCTGATGAAATTCTCAATGGCAACTACCTTACCGCCAAAAGTTCCGTACGACACGTTGGGCCATCCGCTAAATACGATTGCGGGCCAACCATCGAACTGGATGCGCACCTTTTCGTCCACATGTATCAAGGGAAGGTCTATGGGGTCCACAAAAGTTTCTACGGCGATATCGTAATCCGAGGGCATTATCCCCACCAATTGGGCGCCTTCTTTAAAGGTTTCCCCGATTCCCGATTGTATGGCCTTGGTGATATATCCGTTTTGCGGCGCTCTTATGTAAAGCATATCGTTCCGCATTTCGTAGTTGGTGTACTGGTTTTCGAGTTTGGTTACCTGTGCTTCCGAGTCGAACTGATTGGATTGGGCCGTATACAGATCGCTCTGCGCCTTTGATATTTTATCGGCATACTCGGCCCTGACCCTGTTAATTTCCACTTGGGCATTGATCACATCGTTTTTACTGGTAAGCAATTTGTTTTCTTGACTAATTAGCTTCGCTTGTGTTTCTTGTAATTTGAGGCGCTTCTCTTCCACATCGGTCACAGCTTTAAGTCCTTCTTCCTGTAACTTGTCCACTCGGTCAAATTGGCGCTGCGCAATCATAATATTGGTTTTTGCGGCCTCCAAATCAATACTATCGCTTTTTACCTTCAATTTGGATTGTATGAGTTTGTTCCGAGCTTGCTCCAGTTTGAGTCCCAGCTCATTATTGAGGGCATTGATCTGCTGGTTCAGGGCCTTTACCTTTTCTTGGTAGGAAGTGACCGACATATTTTTTGCCTTTATCTGCTTCCCGGTACGCTCTACCAAATCGGGGTCGAAATACTCGCTCTTTATCTCGGAGATATGCAAAATGGTATCCCCTTTTTTCACATATTCGCCTTCTCTCACAAACCACCTTTCAATCCGCCCGGGTATTGGCGACTGAATGGTTTGTGGCCTTTGGTCCGGGGTCAAGGTGGTAAGGTAGCCCCTGCCGGATATATTCTGGGTCCATGGCAAAAACATCATAAAGACCGCAATAATGGAAAAAGAAGCCAAAAAGCGGTTGAACTGCTTATAATGCCTTTTATGGAAGACCTTTTTTCCAGCTTCATAACCGGAAAGGTCCACCTTCTCGTTCAATTTATTATTTGAAGAAATATTGAGCATGAACTTTATTTTATGTTGATCAATTTACCTTTGTCCATTCGTATGATTTCGTTGCAGCGGCTTGCCCATTTGGGGTTTTCACTAACCACCACCAAGGCCCATCCGTTGGCGGGATCCGCCAAAAAGTCCATCATTTTTTCGGTGTCATCTTCACCGTACTGTTCCAATGGGTCTTTTAATATCATTAGTTTGGGCCTTGTAACGATGCTTCGGGCCAGCACAATTTTTCTGGATATAAAATCGGGTATTTTTTTACCCTCGGGATACAAAATGGTTTTGAGGCCTTGGGGCTGCTCCTTTACAAACTGCGTAAGGCTCACTTTGTCCAATGCCCAGTACACATCTTCTATTGGGATGTCCTTGTTCCCAAAGGTGATGTTGTTCAGCAGGGTGCCTTCAAAAGGGTACTCCTCGGTGAGCGAGTGTCCCAGATAAGAACGGTACTTGCTCAACTTGATTCCTTGCAGCGCCACATTGTTTACATATATTTTTCCTTCATCCGGTTCTAGGATACCTGCTATCATCCGCAATAGGGTGGACCTCCCGGAACCGCTTTTTCCCTGTATTAACAATCTAGTATCCGGACGAATGGTGAGCGAGAGATGGTCTATGATCTTTTTGTCCAAGCCAGGGACTTTGTAAACGATATCTTCTAGTTCCACGGTCAACCCTTCCCCTTCCTTAAATGGGGTTTCCCCGGTCTGTGGCTCCAATTCCTTATCCACCACCTGACCCATTTTTTCCAAAGATGTCAAGAGGTCGTACACAGTCTCCAAGCCCAAAATCATTTTCTCCACAGAGCTTATGACCAATAGGATGATGATTTCTGCCGCTACGAATTGACCAATGTTCATCTGTTGCTCCAGCACAAGTAATCCACCGATCAGCAATAGGCCGGCCGTTACCAGCACCTTAAAGCCTATCATTTGAATAAATTGCATCACCAGGACCCTAAAGTGACTCTCCCTGGCCTCTAAATATTCATCCACCAAAGTATCGTTCTTCTCCAAGGCATGCGATGTTTTTCCTGAAAGCTTGAAACTGATAATGGAACGTGCGATTTCCTGGACCCAATGTGCCACTTTGTATTTGATCTTGGATTCTTCCAAACTTGTATCGAGCCCGCGTTGTGCCGTAAACTTGAACACTATGTAAATGAGCAGGAGCAACAACAGCCCATAAATAATGAAGAAGGGGTGGTAAAAGGACAACAGCAACAATCCGAATATGATCTGTAATAACGCGGCCGGAAAGTCGATGAGTATCTTGGACAGAGATTTTTGTACCGTGAGGGTATCAAAAAAGCGGTTTGCCAACTCTGGCGGGTAATAATAGCGGAGTTCGCTCATTTTGATCTTTGGAAACCGATAGGCAAATTCAAAAGAAGACCTGGTAAATATTTTTTGCTGAAGGTTCTCAATGATCCGTATCTGCATCAGCTGTAACACTCCCACAAAAGCGACCCCCATGGTAACCAAAACCACAAGCACGATCCAGGATGTGCTTACCCTGGCCCCCTGAATGAGGTTGATGATCGCCTGTATGCCCAGTGGCAAGGACAGGTTTACCAAACCAGCAAAAATAGCATAGTAAAAAATCTGAAAAACATCTTTTTTATCCAAGGTCAGGAGACCCATTAAGCGCTGCCATGCCGTAAGTATTTTTTTAGCCATTTATTTTTTATTTAGTGTGCGGAATATGAGATCTTTAAAAAACTCGGTCGGTGTAATTGTTTTGTTGCAGTTGGTAAGCGTTGGGAAATGTTCCTTTAAAAAATATTGGTGGAGCGATCCCTCCATTACATTGCTCGCCAAACTTATCGGATAAGGATAGGTGGCATCCACAGCGGTGATCATCTCACTCAACCGGTTGACCAACCTTTTACAAACAATAAAAAAACTATCCTTGTCCTCTTGGTTAATCTCTTTGACCAAGTATGATTTTGAGTATTCGTTGATAATGATCCTATTGAGCACCACCTCGTTAACGTGGGATATGGTGCTGTCCTCCTCCACGTTCTGCGTTAATATCTCAACGCCTTTCTCCAACTTTTTAACCGGATCGGAAATGCCGTTGGTCGCAAACACCATTCTGTATTCCACCCAACCCCAATACCATGTGGCCAAATACAGCAACAATTTATGCTTGTTTTCAAAATACCTATAAATCGAGCTTTCGTTGGAATTTATGGTAGCACCCAATTTTTTGAAGTTAAAATGATCAAAACCTATTTCATCGATCATCAAAATACTGTGTTCAATAATATTCTTGCCCAAAGCCGAGGACTCCGGATCTTTAATGTAAAGCTTTTCATTTACCCCTATTTTCAGGGACTGCATCAATACGTCCATCATACATCACTTTTAAAAATTACCCTCGCGAATATAAAAGTATTACTATTAACATTTAACACTTTAACTTTCAATTAACTCTGGTGTTTTTCCTTTATTTTTGATTAAAATTGTTTTGATGGACAAACATAGATGCGGATGGTGTATTGGCGACCCATTGTATGAAGCTTACCACGATACGGAATGGGGCGTTCCAGTCAGAGATGACGAAACCCTTTTCGAGTTTTTGATCCTGGAGACCTTTCAAGCTGGCCTAAGCTGGATAACCGTATTGCGAAAACGGGAAAACTTCAGGAACGCTTTCGATCAATTTGATTATAGAAAGATCGCCGATTACGATCAAATTAAAATTGACGAACTCTTACAGGACCCGGGAATCATCAGAAATAAATTAAAAGTGAAGGCCACCGTTTCCAATGCAAGGGCATTTATGGAAATTCAAAAGGAGTTTGGCAGTTTCAGTAAATACATCTGGGGGTTCGTGAACGATGAGCCCATTAAAAACGAGTTGAAAAACTACAAAAATGCTCCGGCAACGACCGAATTATCGGATGCGATAAGCAAAGATTTAAAAAAACGTGGCTTCAAGTTTGTGGGGAGTACCGTAATGTATGCGCACATGCAGGCAACGGGCATGGTGAACGACCACGAAGTAAACTGTTTTAGATATGATGAAGTATAACCAAACATTACTGCTTGTATTCGCAATTGTGCAACTAGGTGCTGCACAAGATAAGTACGAGCAGGAGTCAAGAATAGATAAAGAAGAGTTTCCCAGTAGGTCATTTTCTCTAATTGAGGATTACCTGAAAAATGCGAGGAGGGTACGTTTTTATAAGGAAACGGACAGTACCAAACTGAGTTACGAGGCCAAGTTCAAAAAAGATAGACTACGGTATAGCGTGGAATTCGATAAAAATGGGGCTTTGGAAGACGTGGAATTTATCATCAAGGAACGGGACATTCCAAACGATACTTGGAACGCCATTGTATCCCACCTTAAAAAAAACCACGCCAAATACAGGATAAAAAAAATACAGCAACAACACCCGGTGAAAAATGGCCAATCCGAAGAAAAGACTTTGCACAACGCTTTTCAGAACCTGATTTTGCCCGAAGTAAACTATGAGTTGGTCTTTTCGGCCAAAGAAAAAAGGGACTACCAAGAGTATGAGGCCCTATTCGATTCGGAAGGCCAACCGATCCGGGTCCGAAAATCCTTTCCACCAAGTTATGACCATGTACTGTACTAAGTGGTTTTTGATCGTATTGCTGCTTTTACCATTGGCCACGGTCGGCGCCCAAACAAACCTGACCGGATATTGGCAACCGCAAGTCGCCGCCAATTACAAAGTAACGGGTACGTATTCCCATAACTTTTCGTTGGCCAGCCGTAACTATATCTACGACGACGAAGCACTTACATTACGTGTTAGGCAATTGGACCTTGCCCATTTTTCCAAACTAAAGGTTCGCGATGACCAAAGTATAGCGTTCGGTATCCAGTACAGGTTCAGGAACAATTTTGAAAAAAGCAGGGAAAACGAACTGCGCCTTACCCAACAATACAATATTACCAACAAGCCTTTTGCCATAAGATACGGCCACAGGGTACGAACGGAGCAACGAATCACCAACTCATTGACCACCCACAGGTTCCGGTATAGGTTTGCGGTGGATTTTCCATTGATGGGAGAAAAATTGAATGTCGGAGAGCCTTATTTTGTAGGGAGCCTTGAAAACTTGTTGAGTGTGGCCAAGAACAATTCGCCAGAATATGATGCACGCCTATCGGGCCAGATCGGTTGGGAATTGAACCGTGGATTGAAACTTCAAATGGGCGTGGAATACCGTATGGAGGATTACAGCTCCAGCCTGCCACAGAACATTTTGTTTTTACTGACGAGTGCGCAACTGTCCCTGTAAAATTTTTACGAACTGCTTTCTTGAGATCATTTCCGCACCAAGGCCCTCCAAATGATCGGTGTGCACTTGGCAATCAATAATTTGGTAGCCTTTGGCATTACATTGCTGTGCCATTTTTATGAACGCATATTTGGATGCATTGGGCCTCAGACTGAACATACTTTCCCCACAAAAAACATGGCCTAGGTCAACTCCGTAAAGTCCGCCTACCAAATTCCCGTCTTCCCAAACTTCGAAGGATTTGGCATGCCCATTTTTGTAGAGCTTCATATAAGCTGTTTTCATTTCGGGCGTGATCCAGGTTCCGTCCTGCCCCTTTCGTTCAATTTGGGCACAATAATCGATCACCTGTTCAAAACAAGTGTTCTGGGTCAAGGTAAATATATTGTCCCGGATTACTTTTCTCATGCTTTTGGACACTTTTACCTTTTCTGGAAAAAGTACCATTCTTGGGTCGGGAGTCCACCAAAGAATCAAGGAATCATCGTTAAACCAAGGAAAAATCCCGTTTTTATAGGCCAACAACAATCTTTCGGGCGATAGATCGCCCCCCACTGCAAGCAATCCATCCCCACTGGCGGTATCAACGGGAGGAAATTCCAGCCTCTTGCTCAAAAAATGTAGGGGCGTATGTTCCACAATCAATTTTTTCTAAAAATACAAATCGGCCAAAAAACTAAAAAATCCAGACATGGAGCCTGGATTTTCAAAATTTATCGTGTTACGGAACCTTTATCAGAAAGGAAGATCGTCGTGATCCTCTTCATTGTAATCGTCGGCAGGCTCAAAAGCTTCCATTGGCGGAACGGGAGGCATATTGTCGCCTGCGGGCTCAGACTGAAGGTTCTCAATCCGCCATCCTTGGATAGAGTTGAAATATTTGGTCTCTCCTTGTGGATTGACCCACTCCCTACCTCTTAGATTGATGCTGATCTTCACCATTTGACCAACGGAATAATTATTTAGCAAGTCGCACTTATCTTGAACAAACTCGACCAATATATGTTGTGGGTATTGCTCTTCAGTAGTTACGACCACCTCTCTTTTTCTAAAACCATTGTTCCCGTAGGTCTTGGTTTCATCTATCATTTTGATTCTTCCCTGAACTTCCATGCAATGTTAATTTTTGTTGAAAACTCAAAAGTACATAAAATGAATTCCATGGAGAGCCGTTATTTAAACTAACTATCAACATGTTTTCCAATTCCCTATCTTTAAAAAGAATTTGACCACCAATGAACTTTAGTACCAAGCGGAAAACTTCCAATATTACCTTGCTGATCGCGGCCTTCATTATTGTGAGTCTTATTTTATGGAACACCAATAGTTTCTTCAGAAAATTTAAGGAAGAAGAGCGGTTAAAAATGGAAATTTGGGCAACGGCCCAATTGGAGCTGATCCAATCCTCCGTAGATCAGGAACTGGGGAACCTCACCCTTAAAGTACTGGGCAACAACACCTCTACCCCAATGATCTTGGTAAACGAAGAGGGATCGTACAAGACCCATAACATTCCCGAAGAAAAGGTGGCCGACAGTGTATATATCCAGAAAAAGATAGCTCAGTTCAGAAACGAGAACGAACCGATACAGATCATTCAAGAAGATGAGTTGCTCGAAACTTTGTACTACGGGAATTCGGAGGTGCTCAACAAGCTGAAGTATTACCCACTGGCCCTTTTGTTGATCATTTTTTTGTTCGGTGCGGTGATCTTCTTTTTCTTCCGTACCAACAAGGCCTCGGAACAGAACAAGCTTTGGGCGGGGATGGCCAAGGAAACGGCGCATCAAATCGGGACCCCCCTTACATCGTTGTTGGGTTGGAACGAACTCTTGAAGTCCGAGGACATCAATCCCGAAGTGACCCAAGAGATTGCAAAGGACATTGACCGGTTGGAAACCATTACGGAGCGTTTTTCCAAAATCGGTTCCGTTCCAGAACTACGCGTACACGATATTGTTACAGAGACCAAAAAAGCATACGACTATCTAAAACAACGCAGTTCCAAACTGGTCCATTTTTCCTTTAGTTCCGATGTGGATGGGGCCAATGTGCTCATGAATCCGCCTTTGTACAACTGGAGTATCGAGAACTTGGTAAAAAACGGCATCGATGCCATGAAAGGAAAGGGCAATATTGCCATACAAATTGAAAAGAAAGGCCAGAACATCCATATTTTGGTATCAGATACGGGCCATGGGATTCCAAAAAGCGACTTCCAGAACATTTTTAACCCAGGTGTCACCTCTAAGCAAAGAGGCTGGGGATTAGGCCTTTCGTTAGTAAAAAGAATTGTTGAAGAGTACCATAAAGGAAAAATTAAAGTATTTTCGTCCAGTAGAGAAGGAACTATCATGCAAATTACGCTGCGAGCACTATAAATTGAAATTATGGCCAAAGAAAAGCAACTCGTAATACAAGAAGCTGATATCACCAACAATTGCCCCAAATGTTTTAATCAGGAACTTACGATTACGTTTTACCAGAAACACACCTTTAACGCACTTTATCATAGAACTACCGGTGTTGTCACCAACGAGATCAAATGCAAAAAATGCAATTCCACCATATACCCTGTGGACTGGACACCGGATATTGAGCGTGTTTATGAATACTACAACAAACTGGTAAAACCGGATAGGCCCGCTGTACGCTTTACCATGCTGTTTTTTACCATTTTAATTTTGATGTTATGCCTTGCGGCGGCAGGTGTGTACTTTTATTTAGAAGGCTAAAGGTTTGACCTGATGGCCCTTGCCACCTCCTCAAATTCTTTTTGGGTAAATTCTTCCTTATGCTGAAAAGTGGCGTTTGCCATACTTTGGAGCGGGATAAGGTGCACATGCACATGGGGCACTTCCAACCCGATCACCGACATTCCCACCCGCTTACAGGGCACGGCCTTTTGAATGGCGATACCCACCTTTCTTGAAAATGCCATTAACTTGGTGTAGGATTCCTCATCAAGGTCCAAGATTTTGTCCACTTCCTTTTTGGGAACACATAAAGTATGTCCCTTGGCGTTGGGGTTGATGTCCAAAAAAGCATAATTATCATCATCTTCGGCAATTTTATAAGAAGGTATTTCCCCGCTGATGATCTTGGTAAAGATACTGGCCATTTTGATTCAGTTTTAAAATAAAAAATCCCGTTTAACAACGGGATTAAATATAACCAATAAAGCGGCTCTTACTCTCTTGTAATCTCTAAAATTTCGAATTTCAAGGTTCCGTTCGGCACCTTGATCTCTGCCACGTCGCCCACTTTTTTACCCAACAATCCTTTTCCAATGGGAGATGTAACGGAAATTTTACCTGTTTTTAGATCCGCTTCGCTCTCTGCCACCAAAGTATACTTCATCTCCATGCCGTTGGTTTGGTTTTTGAGCTTCACCGTCGATAGCACCAATATTTTGGAGTTGTCCAACTGGGATTCATCGATCAAACGGGCATTGGCCAAGGTCTCTTCCATTTTGGAAATCTTCATTTCCAAAAGGCCCTGGGCTTCTTTGGCGGCATCATATTCCGCGTTTTCGGAAAGATCTCCTTTATCCCTTGCTTCTGCAATGGCCTGAGAGGCTTTGGGACGTTCCACATCTTTTAAGTGGTTCAGTTCGTCCCTCAATTTCTTTAATCCTTCGGGTGTATAGTATGAAACTTTGCTCATAACGTTAATTTTTAATACAAAGAGGCATTGAAGAAAATCAAAAAATTTCCCCAATGTACTCTTCCTCTACAAATACAAAAAATCCTCAACGATGCCCATGACCTGCATGGTTTTTGCGAGGATTTAACGCAAATATAGAGAATTTTTGATCAACTTTGTCGCCATAATCCACTGAAACAATCTAACATGAAGCACTTCTGGGGCGTCGTTCTTTTGGCACTTATTTTATCCTGCAGCTCGGATAGCACCAACAGAAATCCATATTTACAAGAGGTACGGTTTCGTTTTGAATTGAACCTAAATCTCCCGCTCTACAATGACCTCAACAACATTGGAAACCCTGTTTATGTGGGCAACAATGGCGTGGGAACCCGTGGTGCATTTGTTATCAAATCCAGCTTGGATACCTATTATGCTTTTGAGGCGAGTTGCCCCAACCATGCACCAAACGAATGCTCTACCATGACTATCGAGGGGCAAAACGCAGTTTGCGGTTGTGAAGGCTACACCTACAATCTTTTTACGGGACAGCAATTGGACAGGCCCGATGATGGAAACCGGTACTACGATTTACTTTTTTACAGGGCTACACAAAGTGGGAATGTTGTGATAATCTCGAACTAAATTTTAAGGATGAAATATAGAAGACTGGGCAAAACAGGCATCAATGTCTCCGAAATCTCTCTGGGCACATGGCAGGTAGGAGGAAAATGGGGCTCTGGTTTTGATGATGCCCTAGCCGAAAAGATAATAAACGAAGCCATAGATGCGGGGGTAAACTTTATAGACACCGCAGATGTTTATGAGGCCGGTGCTAGTGAAGCTGCAGTGGGCCGAGTGGTAAAATCCAGATCGGAAGAAGTTTTTGTGGCCACTAAATGTGGCAGGCAAATAAATCCCCATGTTAACGAAGGCTATACTGTGGACGTACTCCGAAAATATGTGGAGGACAGTTTAAAAAATACTGGGATGGATTGTTTGGATTTAATCCAACTACATTGCCCGCCCACCGAAGTTTTTTATAGGCCTGAAATTTTTGAACTGTTCGACCGATTAAGGGAAGAGGGTAAAATAAAGAACCTTGGTGTTAGTATAGAAAAGGTAGAGGAAGGCCTAAAGGCGATGGAATACCCAAATGTAAGCACGGTTCAAATTATCTTCAATATGTTCCGGCAGCGTCCTTCGGAATTGTTTTTTGAAAAAGTACAGAAGAAGGATATCGGTGTAATCGTCCGCGTGCCTTTGGCCAGTGGACTACTTACCGGGAAATTTTCTTCGGACTCCACTTTTGACGAAGAAGACCACAGGAAGTTTAACAGAGATGGTGCAGCTTTTGATAAAGGAGAAACCTTTAGCGGTGTCCCTTTTGAAGTAGGATTACAAGCTGTTGAAGAACTCAAAAAAGTATTTCCCGAAAGAAAAAACCTAGCACCCATGGCTCTACGATGGATATTGGATTTCCCCGAGGTCAGTTGTATTATTCCAGGGGCATCAAAAGAAGAACACCTGAAAAGCAATCTTGAAGCGGTGAAATTACCCTCGCTCACAAAAGAGGAAAAAGCAGCTGTAAACCAAATATACCACGAATACATAAAAAAACACGTGCACCAACTTTGGTAATAGATCAGAGTTTTCCCAAAATTTCTTCCATTACCCAACTGGTATGCAGACCGGTCGTTCCAGTTGAGGGATGCCTTCCTTGTCCTTGAAGATGATTTTTTATATTCTCTACATGGAACTCTTGAATGTGTTCTGGGTGCGGAATATTCAAAATTTGATGCCCCAAAGCATTTTGAAGCTCAACGGGTGCTTCGTCCAAAACGGCAAAACGAATGCTTCCCTTGGAACCCATAATTTCGACCTTATCGGTTCGGTGGTACGTTCCAAAGTTCCAGTTGCCTGTTCCTGTAATCCCTCCCTCGTGTATCCAATTTGCCGTTATGGCATCAAAAGCGGAATACAATCCAATTTGGTTCGTGCAAAAACCATTGGCCTCTTCAATATCACCCAATAAAAAGGTGAACAAGTCCAACCCATGACTGGCCAAATCATCAAAATATCCGCCACGGGCAATTGCCGCATCGGTTCTCCAGTTATATGCTTTGCTTAGATCAATATCACTTGGCGGTTTGGTCTTTTGCCAGTGAATATGTCTCACTTCACCTATTTGCCCACCATCCAACCATTCTTTGATTTTAAGAAATCTGGGCAGTGAACGGCGGTAGTACGCTATAAAAAGCGGTATTCCTTTATCCACGAAGGCATTATAAATGGCCAAACTATCTTTGTAGGTAGGCGCCATGGGTTTTTCCACACAACAGGGTTTTCCGGCTGCGGCCACTTTTAATGCATACAATTTATGGGTATCGGGCGGCGTGGCAATATATACGGCATCAACCTTTGGGTTGTTGATCAGCTCATCGGCATTGGTGGTCCAATTGGGTATATGATGTCTTTTGGCATAATCTTCAACCTTTTTAGGGTTTCTCCGCATTACCATGGCCACTTCAAAACCTGAGGTCGTTTTAAAGGCTGGCACGCTTTTTTTTTCGGTAACGGCGCCACAACCGATCACTCCCCAACGAAGGGGTTTTTCTGCTGAAAAATTAAAACGGGATTCTGTCATTACGGTTAAAATTACAGAATCCCGTTCAAAACCATTACATAAAGCAGTTCTCGATACAAAATCCTTTCTGGATTTTACTCGAACTGACTAAAAATTGAGTGTTGCCCCTAACAGAAAGTTGATTCCTGCCTGCGGGTAATAAAAGGCTTCTTCAACAGTGGTGATGGTTCCCGGATTGGAAAAGTCATCATCAAAAGTGTAAAAATATCCGTTGGAGACAATATCGGCATCGAAAATATTGTTCACCAAACCGGAAATTTCAATGCTCTTTATAAAAGAATCCATGTTGATGGTATACTGGATATTGAAATCAGTTTGGGTATAGCTGTCCAAAACCGAAGTCTCTGAATCTATGTTGCCCATATACTGTTTGCCCACAAATTTTGACAGCAACGAAACCTGAAAGTCAGTACTGGGCTGATAGGTAATAATATTGCCGGCAATCAATTTTGGAGAGAAGGCAATGTTCGTATTTCCCAAGTTTTGAAGTTCCCCATCCTGCTCAAAGAAATAATCAAGGTTCCTGTTATCGCTCAAAGCTATGTTCGGTCTCCATGTAAACGAATCGGAGAGGCTTACATTTGCATCAATTTCGAGTCCCAAACGGTAACTGTCACCGACGTTAGACCTCAACGGGGCTCCTACATCGTTCAATTCGCCCGTAAGTACCAATTGATCTTTGTATCGCATATAGTACACATTGGTGTTCAATTGGAAACTTGGCGAAACATACCTCCACCCCAGCTCAAAATCGTTGAGTTTCTCGGGTTTTGGGCTTCCGCTCTCGTAATCGTTACGGTTGGGCTCCCTATTGGCACGGGCATACGAGAAATAAAAATTATTGTTTTGGTTCAAATCGAAGGTAACCCCTGCCTTTGGATTGAAAAAATTGAAGGTATCGTCCACCAGACCCGTATCCTCCCCATTGGCCTGATAACTTACCGTACGATATTGCACATCGCCAAATAGGGACCACTGGTCCGTTAGTTCAAAATTGGCCTTGGTATAAGCATTAAAGTCCGTTTTGGTGGAATTATCGTCGTAATACCTATCCCGTATTTCACTGTCGCTGGCATATTCGGCCCAAATGATCTCGCCAAAGTGATCACCTTTGTACTCGTTATAGCCACCTCCCATGATGAGTTCGAGCTTGTCGCTATTATAGGTGGCGGAAAATACCGTTCCATAAAAATCGTTGTCCAACCAACGGCGGCGGATCAAATCGGTGTTCTCTACCAATTCACCATTCACGGTGATAGGCTCCAGACCATAGGTTACAAAATCGTCATCTTCCCTGTACTGTTCAAAAAAGCCCCGGCCTCTTGTATAGTGCACGGCCAAATGGGTCTCCCAAGCCGGGTTCCAAGTCTCGTACCAGTGCAACTGAAAGTGATCCTGCTTGTAGTTATCCACTTCATTTTCGTAGTATTGGGTGTCTCCGTTATCATCGGTATATTCCCCGGCCGAGTTGTAGGTACGGTTATCTTGATCTTGCAGCTGTTCTGCGGATATTCCGTTCCATGCTTGGTAGGTAACTTCATGTCCTCCAAAAAGCAGCGCTTTTACCAAGGTGTTATCATCCTTGTAGGTTCCCTGTAGAAAATAGCCTTCCAATTCGGATGCTGCCCTATCCACATAACCTTCAGAAGTTACCCTGGAAAGTCTCCCTGAAAATTCAAAGTGGTCGTTCATCAACCCTGTACTGAACTTTACGTTGTTCCGCAAGGTGTTAAAACTTCCGACAGATGATGAAATCCTGGCATACGCTTCATTGGAAAAAGCATCGGTAAGCATATTTAAACTTGCTCCGAAGGCCCCTGCTCCGTTGGTGGAAGTTCCCACGCCGCGCTGCAACTGCAAACTTTGGGTAGAGGTGGCAAAATCGGGCATGTTCACCCAGAAAGTACCGTGCGATTCCGCATCGTTGTACGGAATACCGTTAATGGTTACGTTGACCCGGGTCGCGTCGCTACCACGAACACGCATGCTCGTATAGCCTATACCTGCCCCAGCATCGGACGTAGTGACCACGGCAGGCATAAAATTCATCAGAATAGGGATGTCCTGCCCTAGGTTTCGAGGGGCCAGTTCCACTTTGTCCAGATCGGAAAAAGTAATCGGGAAATCCTTGGTGATCCTTACCGACTGAACAAGGACCTCATCCAGCACAACTTCTTTTCCCTCGAGACTATCGATAGGTTCTTCTTGGGCACTCATGCTAAATGCCAATCCTAAGCAGGCAGTGCCCGCAAATAAGGTTTTGATGCGATGTCCCTTGCTTTTTTGTGACGGTCGCAATGAGCCGGAACAGGCTCTTTTTTGAATAATTGAATAGAGTTTCATTCGTAAAAATGTTACGAATAAAAGGGGTCATTATTCTTTGTTAATAATTGATTGTTGTTTCCAAAAGAAACATAGAAATTCCAAGATGCGGCGAGCGCATTCCCTTGGCAGCATTACCCGCCCAGGTTCATTGGGTATAATCTCAGCCTTTTTATAAAGCACCCCTTTGAGATGCGGCAAATGTAAGATGCGTATATTGATTTTCATAAAAAACATCTTAAAAATTTAACTTTTGCTAACAACCGTGCACCCTAAGTACGAGCGTATATAAGAGTATGCACCCTAAATCCAAAAATAGGTTCACCCTAAAAATTGTATTGAGCTATGTTGCGCTGGGCATTCTTGCAACGCTGGCCGCATTCTTTATCTACAACGAGTTCAAAAGTTATACCTCTTCAAAAAACAAGGACGAGAGCAACGAAAAGCTACTAAAGACCAATAGGCTGCTCACACAGCTTTACGATGCCGAAAACCTATCCAAGCTGGCCCTTCAGACCAAAAAACCCAATGATTTAAAGTCCTACGCACAGAAAGTGGACTCGATTACCCAGTTCATAGATTCCCTAAAACCCTTGGTCCAAAAAAACTATAGCAACCAAAGTTCCAAATTGGACAGTGTACAAGAGTTGCTGAGCCAAAAGGTGTTCAACAACGCGGAATTGCGAAAACTTAAGGTAAGGAACGAAAACAACACTTCGTTGGATTCGGTTTTAAAGGCTTTTCACGATATGGAAGTGGGCATGGGCAGAATAACCCCCGAAACATTCGCCCCTAATTTTGAAAAATTGTCCCCGGAAGCCAAAGAGTCCATACGGAGGTCCGTGGCCATCCTCAACAAAAATATTCCCAATGCCGATGGGAACTCGGACGCAAACAATATTGATTCCATTTTAGAGGTCTCCAAATCCATTCTGAACAAGGCCATTGCAGAAACGGCCTCCGCCGAGCGGACCGTGCTTCAAAAAGAGCTTGAAATTTATCGCACGGACCTTGAGCTTTCCCAAAAAATGAGGGGGATCTTGTCGGATTTTGAACAGGAAATGGCACAGAACACTTATTTGGACACCCTACAACGGGAAGAGGCTTTGAAAAAGAGTACACGATTGGCAGGTGGGGCGGTAATCTTGGGGCTCATCATTGTAATCGTGTTTACTTTTATCATATCCAAGGATTATTGGAAAGTGCAAGAATATCGGGAACGGCTGGAAAGCGCCAAAAAATATTCGGAATCGCTTTTAAAAAGCAGGGAACAGCTCATATCGACCGTGAGCCACGACCTACGCACCCCTTTGAACACAATCGGTGGCTATTCCGACCTGATCGGACAAAGCGGATTGACCGACAAACAAACTGGCTACTTAAACAAAATACGATCGTCCTCCGACTATGTGGAAAAGCTGGTGAACGATTTGTTGGATTTTTCAAAATTGGAGGCTGGAAAAATCCAATTGGACAAAGTGCCTTTTGTTTTGTCACAATTAATTGAGGAAACTGCTATAAATTTTGAGGAAATGCAATCCAAAAGCAAGGTTTCGCTACAATTGGAAATTGCCGAGGATTTAAGAACGCCCATCATCAACGATCCTTTTAGAATACGGCAAATATTAACCAACCTTATTGGCAACGCCTTTAAATTTACCGATGAAGGCCGGGTCAAAGTTTCTGCTGCGGTGGTAGAGAAAAACAAGGGCACATGGGCTAGAATCGAGGTTGAGGATACGGGCATTGGAATACCTGCGGAAAAACAGGAAGATATTTTTCAAGAGTTTACCCAAGCGGGAACTTCCTCCCAAAAAAAGCGCGTAGGGTACGGTCTTGGTCTCACCATATCCAAAAAACTGACGGAACTGTTGGGAGGCTCTTTACGTTTGAAAAGTGAAGTGGACAAGGGAAGCACCTTTACAATTGAGCTTCCCATTGAGTTCTCCGATATTCAAATCGAAGAGGAAGCTCCAAAAATTCCAGTTTTAATGCAGGATGGCCTACATGTTTTGGTCATTGACGATGATGTAAATATGTTGAGCCTGATCGCCGAAGTATGCAAGACCCACAACATCAAAACAAATACGTTTACCTGTTTCAAAGATGTTGATCTTTCAAAAATAGCACAGTTCGATGTGGTACTGACGGACATCCAAATGCCCACCGTGGATGGCTTTACCGTTCTGGAAAACATGAAGAATATGGGCTACCCTAAACCCATAATAGCCATGACGGGGCAACAGATAGGGGATAAATCCGAATATTTGAGGATTGGTTTTACAGATGTGCTGCAAAAACCATTTAAGGCAGTTACCCTGTTGGAAGCGCTTCAAATTTCTGATGTTGTGCACGAACACAAAACAATTGTCCCGCCAGAATCCAAAATGTTCACTATTTCCAATATTTCTCCATTTTTAGACGATTTTCAATCAATAAAAGAGGTTTTGGAGGTGTTTTTGGAGAATTCGAATAAAAATACCGAGCTTTTGTTTTCTGCCATTGGCAATGAGGATTATACCGACATTAGGGCCACGTCCCATAAAATGCTGCCCATGTTCAGGCAATTGGAGGTGAGCGGTGCGATACAATTATTGGAGGTTTTGGAAACTATTTCCGATGATGTAAAAGGAGAAAAAGTATTTGAAATTTTATCCGAGCTTCGGACTGTGCTGAACAGTCTTGATTATGAGGTCAGAAACTATTTGGCTACACATCCAACTGGTACTGATTAATTTTATTGTACAGGGTCTTTCTGGTGATCTGTAACAATTTTGCCGCTTTGCTCTTGTTAAAGTTGGTTTGTTTTAAGGCATCCAGAATACGTTCCTTTTCAAAATCGCCCTTGGAAAAAACAAGCTCTTTATGATTACTGGCCCCATCCACTACCTCATCTGCCAAGGCAGTCGGGAGCATGGTTTCGGTATTGGAGAAAAGCACGGCCCTTTTGATCACATTTTTCATTTCCCTTAAATTTCCGGGCCAATCGTAATCCATCAAGATCCGTTTGGTCTCTTCAGAGAAATACAAGACATTCTTGTTCAATTCGGAATTGGACCTTGCCAGAAAATAATCCGCGAACAGGAGAATATCTTCCTTCCTGTCCCTTAACGATGGTACTTCTATGGAAAATTCATTGAGGCGGTGGTACAGATCCTCCCTAAAATCGCCTTCTTCCACCGCTTCGAGAAGGTTTTCGTTGGTGGCGGCGATGATTCGGATATCCACAAGTATTTCCTGGGTACTTCCCACACGTTTTATTTTACGTTCTTGAATGGCCCGCAGCAATTGCACTTGGTGTTCGTAGGATAGATTCCCCACCTCGTCCAAAAAGAGCGTACCTCCATTGGCAGCTTCAAAATGGCCTTTTTTATCATCTATGGCCCCCGTGAAACTACCTTTTACGTGACCAAAAAACTCGCTTGTGGCAATTTCCTTGGGTATGGCCCCACAATCTACCGCAATAAATGGCTTATCGCTTCTATTGCTTGCCCTATGTATGGAGTTTGCGGTCACCTCCTTGCCGGTACCGCTTTCCCCGGTAAGTAGAACGGACATGTTCGTGGGCGCCACCAACTCTATGTACTGTTGTAGTTTTTTTGACTTTTCTCCCTGTCCTTTTAAAAACCCAACGGGTTTCCTTTCCGCTATTGGTGCCTTTTTTGGAGTCTTGTCATCGATTTTGGCCTCGATTACATCTGTGTTCAAGGCTTCCTTGATCACTGCAAGTATTGCTTCGGGTGTAAACGGTTTGGAAATATAATCGAAAGCTCCTTTTTTAATGGCATTTACCGCAGTTTTGACCTCGGCATAACCGGTCATCAGGATCACCTGTGTTCTTGGAGAATCCCGTTTTACCTGTGGCAGCAATGTAACACCATTGCCCTTCGGCAGTCGTACATCGGACAGGATAATATCAAAAGTAGAGGAGGAAATAAGGTCTTCGGCCTCTTTGATGGAATAGCTTGTGGATACATCAAAACCGTTCTTTGCCAAAAACTTTTGAAGCATTTGGCAGAAGGCAGTATCGTCTTCAATGATTAGGATTTTGGGCATATATCAGTTAACTAATATACGGCCCATACTTTTTTATGGATGGCTTTGTTCTTATAAAATTATCACAAAAAAAAGGGCTGCACAATGCAACCCTTTTCTTAACCAAACTAACTACTGTGGGATGATATATCTAATTACATGTCAATCCAGTTCCCTTCAGCATCGGCATATACAGTTCCTGTAGTACCGTCTTCAAGGGTAAGTTCCAATTTGTACTGGTCTTGATCGTTTTTGTATGCTTTATCGATTGTAGCAGAAGGATAATTGGTTTCTACTGCACTTGATACGGCAGATGGAAGGTCAGATACGTTGATCTCTTCAAAATCACCTACTACGATCTCGATTGCACTGTTATTTTCTAGTTGTGGAGTTTCAACATTGGCAAATGCTGTGATTCCTACAAATGATAGTACTGTTGCTAAAGCTAAATTTTTCATGGTATTTTAATTTTATTGTTAAACTTGCTTATCTAACTGAAAACATAGTGCCAATTCAAAGTTTTCATCAAAAATCAACATAAATAACTGAATATGAAAACGTTATGTTTTTGTGCCGTTTTTGGATAATGTGTAAAACTGTGTAATACCGTAAACAAAGTGTGTAAAAATTATACAAAAAAGGCTGCCTAAGCAGCCTTCCCTATTTGCCAATATATGGTCACAAGGAAAAAAGACCATGGTACAGATTGGCAGAAATGGACAATACATGGATAGTGTTTATATAGCATCATCCTGCTTTTTGATATGTTTATCCCTATTTCTGTTCTTAATATATGATATCAGTATATACAGAGCCAGCCCCAACGATACCAGATTAAGGAACAAGATTATTTTGTAAAACATAATTTATATGCCGTTGCCCTCCGTTTTGAACATTTATGAAAAGAAAGCCGCACATAGTGCACGGCCTCCTTACCAAATCAACCAACCTAGTTAAGACAACCCGCAAGGATTATCAAAATTTAATCATGTCATCGAAAATAATTTCGAATCTACTTATTGGACACATCTTTTGATGACAGGTCACTTTTTTGAACAAAAAAAACCGCTACTTTTTAGGTAGCGGCCATAATTATTTGGTTCTTAGATTTCTACGGCTGATGGGTAGGCTTTAAAAGATCGTTCACAGTTTTTACAGGATTAAAGGTCACCAAAGGCACCTCCACGAAAATGGTGTTCCAAAAAGCCATGGCCCCGTTCCAAAGTCCGGGAAGCTCCAACGCCTTCAGCTCTTTCCCCTCTTTGGTCTTACCGGTGATAAAGCCTTGTTTGGTGTCCACAAAATCCAAAAGGTTGAACTTTTTCCCTTTATGGTCCCGAACGCCGCATACTAGGTCTACAGGGTTAAAATGGGTAGCGTTTTGTAGTATCGCTGCCTGATCTTTGTTCTCCATATCAATTTGGGCGGATTCAATGATCTGAAGGGATACGTTACCTTGGGAATCCTTTACCCAAAACGGACCGCCACCGGGTTCGCCCTCGTTCTTTACCATACCACATATTCTGATGGGACGGTTGATTTTATCCTTCAAAATCGTTTTTTGTTCATCAACCCCAAAATCATCATAATTTTTGGGCATACGGACATTAAGGTCTTTTTCCAAAAACAACTTGATTTCTTCTGCTTTTTCAATGGAAACATCGCCCTTTTCCAAAAGTTTGGCATAAGCGAACGCTTTGTCCTGAACTTTTTTAAGCACACCTGCCAACATTTTTTTACTGTTGGATACGGTCTCCAAGTCTTTATCGATGACCACATTATCTATATTCTTGATGAAGATAATGTCGGCATCCTGATCGTTCAGGTTTTCAATAAGAGCGCCATGCCCTCCTGGACGGAACAAAATGGACCCATCGTTATTTTTAAAGGGCTTGTTCTCCATATCCACCGCAATGGTGTCCGTGGAAGGTTTTTGGTTTGAGTAGGAAACTTGAAATTTAGTGTCCGTGTTTTCAGAGACCTTTGGTCCCACCGATGCCTCTTCCTTGGCGAACATCTCATCATGCTGTTCCGACACGGTAAAATGAAGATTTGCCCTGCCCTTGGTCTTGGCATAGAGCGCTGCCTCCTTTAAATGCTCCTCGAAAGGCGTGGCAGTCCCTTCCTTATATTTATGAAAAGGCAAAAGGCCTTTGGGATAAAATCCATAGTTTAGGCCACTCTCGCTCAACATTTCCTCTACAAAAAGGTAGGCTTCCTCATCTTTGTTGGACGCCTTACCCTTAATTCGGGACATGATCAGATCGTAAAAAGGAAAATCCGAAAGGTTTTCGGTAAACTTTTTGGCATCGTTATCTCCAGTACGTTCTATGTATTCGGATAGTGTTTCTTTTGACGGGTCATAACTGTCCAAAAAATTGAACATGGCCTTGAACATCCGTGATGCCGCACCCGAAGCGGGCACAAACTTTAAAAGTTCAAGCTCCGTTCTGGTATCCTCAAAATATTGAAGCAGGTCCAACTGTTCCTTTTCGGAGAACCGAAGTATCCCGTTGCCGACCACAGCTGCCTGTGATAGTTGTACAAAAGGGATGCCTTCTTTAAATGTTTGTATTTGATTTGCTACTTTTTCTTTTGAAATTCCTTTGGAATCCAGTTGTTCCAAGTCTTTAGGACTTAATTCTATCATGTTTTTGGAGAAGTTTATCAATGTGTTCGACTGCTGTGGAAAGCCTTGACGCTTTATCACCCCTTAAAATAACGAATTTCCTGTTATTTTTCTCCAAAGCTTCCTTGAAATACGCAAACATTCGTTCTCTTTCATCGGGTTTGTCCCGAAGATCGTCGGCGACCCAAGGTGTATCAATATAGGTCAAGAAATAAAGGTCGTACTTGTTTTTTAGGGCGTATTCTTCCAAAAGTGGGTCGCATGTACTGTTGTAATAGGCTTCCGAATACACTTTGGTCTCCAATAGATCAGTATCACAGATAAGTACATTATTGGCGCTTTTTGCCAATTGGTTCTCCAATTGCATCTGCCCATAGGCTATGGGCAACAAATCGTGTGGCGCACAGGTTTTCTGCTCCCTGTCCCATTTATCTTGAAGGTACTCCCTCGCATATTCGGGCACCCATTCCGTTTGGTAATGTTCGGCCAATTGTTTGGCAAGGGTAGTCTTACCTGTGGATTCAGGTCCAAATAGGACTACTTTTATGAGGTTTGAGGGCTGTTGCCCAAGTTTTTCTTCCATGCTAGATATCCCTGTACGGCTAGAACAGTAAAAATGAGGTATTGTAAAGAGAACATACCCCATCCTCTATAGGCATACAAAGGTACGGTAATTAAATCTCCCAATATCCAAAGGGTCCAGTTTTCCAGTTTTTTGTTGGCCATGTACCACATTGCCGTAAAGAAAATACCCGAGGTAAATATGTCCACGTAGTTGGTAGTCCCTATTTCTGCACCAAATGCCCTGTAAACACCGTAGGTGACCAACATGGTCAGTAGAAAAAAACCGATGCCCACCCATTTTTCTTTGGCATTCGTCCGGGTAATCTGGATCACGGGCTTTCTGTCATCCCTCCGTCTTGCCCAGTTCCACCATCCATAAATACTCATAATGGAATAGTAGAAATTCATCATCATGTCCCCAAAAAGATTATCGACAAAAAAGATATAGGTCGTAATAACAGTAGCTACCAGACCTGTAGGATATACCAGAATATCTTCTTTTTTGGCGTAGACAACGCTGGCAATCCCAAAGAAAAAAGCGGTGGCCTCCAAAATAATGAGTGAGAACTCACGGTCTTCGTAGGGACCAAGGAAGAAATCAAAAATGGGGCTCATACTCGCTTCTGTCGGATTTTGCCATTTTCATGGTCAGCACCACATGTTCCAAATTCTCAAAACTTTCCCTTATTTCGGAATTGAGCAATTCCATTACCGCGTCGTAATCACCAAAAATCTGGGTACTCATTGGATTCTCCAAAACGGTAAGTCCAGAATCGCGCAGCTTTTTTATAAATGCAATGACCGGAGCTTCAAAATCGTCCTGTAGCGGGGATAGAGTCAGTTCAACAGATATCTTCATGGGGCAAATAGTTTCGTGGCAAAACTACAAAAAGGAATCATTATCCGCCCATCATTTTAAGGGCATAAACACATGTAAATCCCTCGAACTCCAGAAATTCGATTTCGTAATGGGACTTTTTTCCGTTGTACAGTATCTCGGCAACGGTTCGGGTGTCCTCAAAAGAAAAATCGATAACATTGATGTGTCTTAAAAAACTGAGCCCCTGTTGCGCATAGATCTTGTAGAGCGATTCCTTTGCTCCCCAAACTATGGTGAGTTTGCGCACCAATGCCTCTGAATTGGCCAAAGTTTTATACTCTTGAATTGGGGTGAACTTATGGGCAATCTTCAAAATCTTGTCCCGTTGCATCTCAATATCTATACCTACCTCATCTGACTCACTGATAATTATTCCGGTAAAATTGCGCGAATGCGTAATGGATATAAACTTGCCATCCTTAAGATGAGGCTTCCCAAAATCATCATAATAGAGGTCCTGATCCATATAACCGGCCTCGGCCATAAGGTGTCGAATGCTTAAAAATGCCCTACGGTGCGCTTCGGATTTCATACCGTCCATCCTACTCTGACAATGGTCCGTAAGCTCCACATTCTTAGAAAGTTCACCCTCTGTCTCGGTCACTTTCCAGATATAGACCTTGGTGGTCGGAGAAACTGTTATTGTTTTGTAAAGAGGCATTAACTTAAGTTAAGTGAATTTGTATCTTTGTCGCACTATAAAAGCGAAGCTACAAAAGTAAATTTATATAAAGTATGAGCACAAAGACAATTCCGTATGTTCCTTATAAAGTGAAGGATATCTCTCTTGCCGATTGGGGAAGGAAAGAAATTGAGCTTGCCGAAGCAGAAATGCCAGGTCTTATGGCCTTGCGTGAAGAATACGGGAAACAACAACCGTTGAAAGGTGCCCGAATAGCAGGGTGTTTGCACATGACCATCCAGACCGCTGTTCTGATCGAAACCTTGGTCGCATTGGGAGCAGACGTTACTTGGAGTTCCTGTAACATTTTCTCCACACAAGACCATGCCGCCGCCGCAATCGCTGCCGCCGGTATTCCCGTGTATGCTTGGAAAGGTATGAACGAAAAGGAGTTTGATTGGTGTATTGAGCAAACCTTGTTTTTTGGCGAGGACAGAAAGCCGTTGAACATGATCTTGGACGATGGTGGCGACCTTACCAATATGGTTTTGGACCAATATCCAGAACTGGCCGGTGGAGTAATGGGATTGTCCGAAGAAACCACCACAGGGGTTCACCGCTTGTACGAAAGAATGAAAAAAGGAACGCTTCCGATGCCTGCCATCAACGTGAACGATTCCGTCACCAAATCCAAGTTCGATAACAAATACGGTTGTCGCGAAAGTGCCGTGGATGCCATCCGTAGAGCGACCGACACCATGTTGGCCGGAAAACGTGTGGTTGTTGCGGGTTATGGCGATGTTGGAAAAGGTACCGCCGCATCTTTCCGTGGCGCAGGTTCCATAGTTACCGTTACCGAAATCGACCCGATTTGTGCCCTACAGGCGTGTATGGACGGTTTTGAAGTGAAAAAACTGGAAACCGTTATATCCAATGCCGATATCGTTATCACCACAACCGGGAACAAGGATATTATCCGCGAGGAGCACTTCCGCGCCTTGAAGGACAAAGCCATTGTTTGCAATATTGGCCATTTTGACAATGAAATCGATATGGCTTGGTTAAACGGCACCTATGGTGATACCAAGAACGAAATAAAGCCTCAAGTGGACAAGTATACCATAGACGGCAAGGATGTAATCATCTTGGCAGAAGGTAGATTGGTAAACCTTGGTTGTGCCACTGGACACCCTAGTTTTGTGATGAGCAACTCGTTCACCAACCAGACCTTGGCGCAAATCGAGCTTTGGAACCACAACGACAAATATGCCAACGAAGTGTACATGCTTCCGAAGCATTTGGATGAAAAAGTGGCCAAGTTGCACTTATCACGTTTGGGCGCCGAGTTGACAGAACTTAACGAGGAGCAAGCGGAATATATCGGTGTAACCGTAGAAGGTCCTTTTAAACCTGAGTACTACAGATACTAAAACAGGAATGTATACAAAACAAAAAACCCATGGCAAAGCCATGGGTTTTTTATTGGTGAATATGTTGCTACTCGGCCAAAAGAGTTTCATTGTAATGGTACGTATCTTTCCCTTTTATTAGGGCCAAACCTTCTTCCCTAGTGCTCATAGGGTCAATTTTAACCTCTTCGCCGTTGGGCATGTAAACAATGTAAAAACCTTCTTCAAAGGAAGATAATTTAATGATTTCGCCATTTGGACGAACTGCATTCCAAGATTTTTCGTCAGGTTTGTAAACCAAATCGATTTTCTTGCCCTTTTTTGGACCTTCCACCACGGTCACTTGAATTCTGTTCTTGGTGGCGATCATTTCAAAAGTGTTGCCATCGTGCTCCACCATTTGGGTTTCGGACTCACCATCTTTCATGGCTATTGGGTTAGATCCGGACCAAAATTCGATTACGTTGAAGATAATGGCGTCCCCAAGAAAAAACAGACCATAAACAGGGACAATGTTCAATCCCCAAAAAATAAGATTATCCAAAAATTTACTGTCCGTTAGCCCTTGGTTCCAATCTTTCAAGTTATTGAAAGCTCTAAAGGATCCCAAACAGCTAGTGAAAAGTATGGAGCAGGCCAATAATGAAGAAATGATTGCTTTTTTCATAATAAATAAGTTTTATAGTTAATGGTATTCAAGGTACAAAAGATTTTTGTTGTGGTTTTTTTTGAATTCAATTTCAATCAACTGAATTGGGCTACGGACAAAAAAATACGGCAGCATCAATTCTTGATGCTTACCTTTATTGGTTCAAAAGAAGAATATTATGAATGCCCATTGGTTTGAAATAAAAAATATTGAAACGGTCGATTCCCCATCCATCGCACTTTACTCGGAACATCTTAAATTCAACATTAAAGAGATGATTTCCTTGGTGAATGGACAAACCGAAAGGTTGATGCCACATATAAAGACCAACAAAATGCCACGGGTAATGAAGCTTTTGCTGGAGTCGGGAATCTCAAGGTTCAAGGCTTCCACTATTTCCGAAGCGGAGATTGCCGCAGAGGCAGGCGCAAAGGCTGTCCTTATTGCCCATCAATTGGTAGGGCCCAAGATGGACCGTTTTTTACGTTTGACGGAACACTTTCCCGATACCGAATTTTCAACTTTAGTGGACAATGTGGACACTGCGGAGCTTTTGAACCAAAAAGCCAAGGAAAAGGAACTCACGGCCAATATTTATATTGACATCAACAATGGAATGGACCGGTCCGGAATCCAAATTGGTCCGGGGCTGGACGAGCTCATAAATTACTTGAAAATATGCAAGTCACTGAATTTTAAAGGACTACATGCTTACGATGGGCACCTAAGAGATCCCGATTTTGATGTTCGCAATCAAAAGATAGAACAAGGGGTAATGGATGTAGTGGTATATTTTGATGCGCTTAAAATAGATTATCCACAAGCTCAACTAGTTTGTGGGGGAACCCCGTCCTTTACATCACATTTGCTCCAAGAAAATAGAATAACGAGCCCGGGAACATGTGTGCTTTGGGATTGGGGGTACAGTGAAAAACTAACGGAGCAAAATTTTAAGTATGCTGCGCTACTGGTTACACGTATAATTTCCAAACCTACGGAAGGTATTATAACCGTGGATCTGGGCCATAAATCCGTTGCAGCGGAAAACCCGATTGACAAACGGGTAAAATTCCTGAATCTTGATGGCTACGAACTGCTTTCACAAAGTGAAGAGCATGGCGTAATCAAGGTAAAAGAATGGGACAAATACAAAGTTGGTGATGTCCTGTACGGCATTCCGTATCATATTTGTCCCAGTATCAATCTTCATGATGAAGTTTCGGTTATCGAGAACGGCAAAAAAATGGATACTTGGGAAATTGCCGCCCGAAAACGAAAGCTCAAATTTTAAATCGATAGTAGTCGATTTTGTTCTTTTAACTTGACAACCGTCAATTCGAGTGAAATTTTGTAAAAATTTTATATCGAGAATTAGGTTTTCAAGGAAAAATCCCGTTCTCGATACTCGTTTTTAACACTGAGTTACGAAAACGAGATTATTCAATCAGAATGTACCCAAAACTATTTCAGGTCCAGCGCTTTGTTCAAATCGTAGAAGTAAAAATTCTTTTCATCGTTCATGGCTGCGAAAAGGCCATTTGGGAACGTATCGTTCAATGGTACGGTGACCACATCACAACCATCGGTTTCCAAGGTTGATAGGTTTACTGCCTTTATAAAACTATTGTCCTTTCTGGAAAAAATATTGAATTGACCACGCTGTTGGTCCGACACAATAATGTAACCTTCTCCGTTGGCATATCTGGCAATGGCAATGCCCTCAATATCATCCAAAAACAGCTCACCTCCAAAACAGGCCAGCTCCTCGTTGCCCATGCTTGGTTCCGCGTAGTACTTTTTCACGCATTCACCTTCGTCGGAATAGTAGACGTAGCCCATTTCGTTGTCCACGGCGATGGCTTCGATTTCTTTACCGCCCGTAAAGCTACCGAATTTGCGCACCAAATTGGCGGAAACCCCTGTGCTGTCCGACTCAAATTTATATTGATATAGGTAAGAGCCGCTCGGCCCAATCTTTCTTCCTACAATGGCGTACACGGATGAATCTTTCAGGGATTTGTACAAACTGATGCCCATGGCCAAACGCTGTTCCACATCGGTTTCATCCTCGAACACCGGAAAACCACCACCATCAAGAGGCTTCATATCGGGTACGGAAAACAAGCGAATTTGTTGTTTCTCCCTTTCGGTGAAAGCGATAACATCAACAGCAACGGAATCGTTCAGTTGAAAGCCATATTCCAAATCCACATTATTGGGCCGTTGAATTCCGGTTATGGATTTTTCTTTGATGATTTTTCCGTCCAGATCAAAAGCATAAATACCACCTGTGGTCTCTTTATCGGTTCCGAACACAATACTTTTTGATGCATCGTCAGGATTGATCCAAATAGCGGGATCATCGGTATCGTTCGGGGTTTTTTCTGTAATTACGTCCGGTGCTATGGCCGGTAATTTGCTTCCTTGTTTACAGGAAACCATGGCAACAGCAGCTAAAACTGGAATAAATATTTTTCTCATATTAATTGTTAACGATTAGGAAATGCCAGTCCCAAGCGCCTACCCTTATTGGGCAGGCACTTGTTGTGACACCGTATATAAATATACTACCTGAAATTATTTTCTGAACAAATCGTACTTCAAACCGAAGGTGAACCGAATACTGTAAAATTCAGCTTGCTGCGTTCTTTCCTTCACACTTTGGAAATAGCGCAATGGCTGATTGGTGATGTTGTTGACATCGGTATAGATCCTCAAATTGCTCGTGATGGCGTAGCTGGCATTAAAATCCAAGAAGAACTGGGTATCGTAGTATCTATCTTCAAAAGCGTTGCCACCAATCTCATCAATATAGGAATCGGAGAAGTTGGCGGACAACCTTGCACTGAACCTTTTATCGGCGTAGCCCAACGATCCATTGAACATATTTGGGGAAGTGTTGGGCAAATCCAAATCGGTACGCTCGTCGCCATCCTCGTTACGGATGCCGTCCGCGCTTGATGACAAGTAGGTATAGTTCAAATAGATACTAAAATTTCTGGCAAAACCTGGTAAAAAGTCCAACTGTCTCTGGAAAGACACCTCGGCACCAAAAATAGAGGCGGAATCCCCGTTTAATGGCTGGAACACGTCATAACCTGTAGTTCCGGAACCGAATGAATCATCTTCCGCTTCGGTGATGTAGGTGTAGATAAAATCGTTTATTCTTTTGTAAAACAAGCCACCTGAAACAATTCCAACACTTTCAAAGTAGTGCTCAGCGTTCAAATCAAAGTTCATAGAGGTAGTCGGGTCCAGTTCTGGGTTACCCACGATGACTTCCTCATCTTCGTTCACAATTTCCGATCTCGGGATCAAATCCACATAATTGGGACGTGCCAAAGTGTTGGTCCAAGCAAAACGCATTATCGTATTATTGTCCAAGTTGTATTTAAAATGAATGCCGGGCAATACGTTGGTATATGAGTTCTCGTCCGAAACGCTCTCGACTTCAATACTTTCTTCGATTCCGGCATCTTCGTCTTCTTCAATGTAAACGACCCTGTTACCATCGGAATCCAATTTTGTGTGCTCCACCCTAACACCTGCAAGCACGCTCAACTTATCGGAAAGCTTTTGGTTGAACATCAGATAGGCCGCCAAAACGTTCTCTTTTACCTCAAAGTTTCCAGGAAGGAATTCGTCTGGCAATGCTTCTCCGTTGGTACTGTTCAAATCCAAAGAACCTAACCACTCTTCGCTTGCAAAAGTGCCTGCCTGATACTTTTCCCCGGCCAAGAAATCTGGGTCTGTATAACTCTTTACAGGGACCGATCCCAATGTCGGGTACAAATCTTCAAAATCATATTCGAAGAAATCATTGTTTCTCAATTTGGTCTTAAAACGACCTCTTGCCCCGAATTTGATACTACCTTCGCCCTTACCAAAAATATCGGCGGGCAATTCAAAATTTGCAAAAAAGTTGATATCCTCTTCTTCGGTGTATTGGTTTTCGTTGGTAATCTCATCAAACTCAAAATTGTCCAAATTATTAAAGTCGCTTGGGTCGGCAGCTGTCATGATCGGATACTTCGGGTCAAAGTTATCGTTGTTCACGATATACTCGGCGGCGTAGGCCGCATAACGCTCGTTCAAACGCTCTTCGGATGCTTTGGCATAGGCGCCCATCCAATCAAATTTTAGGTTTCCGAACAGGTGATCACCTCCCAAAGTGTAATTCTGCATACGTTGGTCCTCCAACCTACGGTTTTTGTTTCTACCACCCGCTATTCCACCTTTGGACTCGCGCACGGCCTCAATTGGGAATCGGGTCGGGACTCCATTGGTTATGGTAAAGTCACCTTCCTCTATATCCTCACCATCCAATATCTCTTGGGCAAATGCAAATCGGTTCTCGCGGTCGTCCCTCCAGTTATACATTGTTTTTAGGTAGATGTTGTTCGCGGCATTGATCTGGTAATCAAAATTGGCGGAAAAACTTCTTCTTACCCTTTGTACCAAGTAGGTACGCTGTTCGGTAACATTGGTATAGGGATTAACATCCATTTCTTCAAGAATAGGCTCTCCCTCTTCGTCCTCTGCCCCTGTATTGTATTCAAATTCGTTGTCCCACTCGGCTTCGATATTGTCGGAACCAAAGTCGTTATCGTTAATGGTTGCGGATAACATATAACCGAATTTTCCATCGTTGGTGCGGTCACCCACCAAAATGGACCCATTCCAAATCCGCTTGTCGGTGATAAAGTTAACTCCCGAGCCGGCAGTGGCAGATAGCCTAAAACCCTGTGGTGCCGTTCTGGTCACCAAGTTTACGGAACCGCCCAAAGCGTCTCCATCCATATCGGGGGTAACGGCTTTGTTTACTTCGATGGTCTGGATCATATCCGAAGGGATAAGGTCCATCTGAATATTTCTGTTATCCGATTCCGCGGAAGGGATTCTACTACCGTTCAGAGTAACGGAATTCAATTGTGGGGAGAGACCCCTTACAATAATGTTACGTGCCTCGCCTTGATCCACCTGCATGGTGATACCGGGAATACGCTTAACGGCATCGCCAATGTTGGCATCGGGGAATTTCCCGATTTGGTCGGTAGAGACCACGTTGGTGATGTTCATATTGTTCCTCTGGGTGTTCAATGCCTTGGATTGCCCACTAAGTCCGTAGGCACTCACTTGCACTTCGTCCAGTTCCATATTGGAGGAGGTAAGCACTATACTTACTGCAGCAGTTTCACCCGAGGTTACGCTTACTTGTTGCTCCACATCCGAATAGCCCATATAGGTTACCCGTAGAGTATAGTCTCCTTCCGGGATTCCGACCATAGTAAATTTTCCATCAAAATTGGAAATGGCTCCTTTTACCAAGGATTCGATATACACATTGGCGCCGGGAACATAGATACCATTCTCATCGGTAATCGTTCCCTGAATATTTCCGGTCTGTGCTTGGCCCATTGCCGTTCCGAGCACCAGAAATAGCGTTACAAAAATCAGTTTTTTAAGGTTCATCAGTTTCATTTTGGTTTACGTTAGAATGCTTTCCAAAACTATGTATATCAAACGGTTATGATTTGAACTAAAGGGAAACAAAAAGGAAACAAATGTGAAAATGGACAGATACAAGAGGGCAACAATTACAGTTTTTTTACATTGGGATAACCTTTTCTAAAAAAGAGGGGCGATAAGCTCTTAAAGTTCAATCATAAAGTTGACCAATTCTTCTTTTTGGTCGATGGGCAACTTTTTACGCAATCGGTACCTGGCTACACGAACACTATCCGGGGTCACCCGCAAAATGGATGCTATTTCCTTTGAGGAAAGGTTCAACCGCAACAACATGCCCAGTCGCAGTTCCGCCGGGGAAAGTGAATTCTCCGAAAGCACCGAAAGTTTTTTAATGAACTCTGGATGGATCTCCTTGAAAAAGGTCATAAACTCGTCCCACTCCTGTTCCTGTTTCAGGTTAAAATCAATTTCCTTGACCAATTCCTTTATTTTACTGGAAGTGTCCATGTGCTTTCGAGATACCATGTTCCGAAGTGTGTTGGACATATCGAGCAAGATCTTGTTTTTTTGTGACAGATGCAGACTGTAACGGGAGAGGGAAGCAGCCTTTAGCTGTACCTCGCGTTGTAGGTTTTTCTCCTCAATGGCTTTTTTGTCCAGCTCCGCTTTGAGCATCCGCTGCTTGTACTCCTGGATCTTTAACTTGGCCTTCCGCTTTCTCCCCATATAATAATAGAGGATGATGAAAATGACGGCTATGGCAAATAGTGCCACCCAAAGTAAGTTTTGATTGGCGGCGCTCACTTTGTTCTGCTCCTTCAGCAACTGGATTTCCGCTTCCTTTTTATTGGTCTCGTATATGGTCTGGAGCACGTTCAATTGGTCGTAGTTCTGCGCCTGCAACATTTCACTATTATACTTTTCGGCAAGAAGCAAGTGCTCGTGTGCCTTTTCGAAATTGCCCATAAGGGCATAATTTTTGGAAATGTCTTTATGGGCGCTCTCCAGTTCGTGTAGATCGTTCAAACCTTTGGCAAGATCCAAAGCTTTTGTGGTATACGCCAACCCTAGTTGATAATCTCCCCTTTTCCGGAATGAATCACCAAGGTTATTGAGCACATTGATTTCCTCGATCATGTTTTTCCCTTCAAAATAACCATAGGCCCTATCAAAGAATTGGTAAGCCCGATCGAACTGTTCCAAATCTTCATAAATACTGCCCATATTTTCGTTGGTGATGGCTACACCATAGTCGTCTCCCAATTTTTGAAAAAGCTCCAAACTTCGGGTTTGATCTTGAAGGGCTTCTTCGTATTCCGATTGTTTTTCGTGGCTCGCTCCCAGCAAACCAAGAGATATGGCCAAACCCTTATCATCGTTGAGTTGTTCCGATGCTTGTCTGGTTTCCTCAAAATATTGTTCGGCCAGTTCAAAATTGTTCAGTGAGAGGTATACCTTTCCAATATTATTGTTAAGTGTGATATATAACGGGTCCTTCAAATTGGACCCTAACTCCTGAAGTGCGGAATTATATTGTGCTATGGCTTCGGTATAGAGACCAAGGGTATGATAGTATTCACCAAGTTGAAGATAGACCTGGGCAACCTTCCTTTTGTTCTCCGGATGCTTTTTGGCAGCCTCCAATTGATTTTGAAGGGCGTGGTAGGTATCGTTGGCCTTGCCCTGGGTCAAGGGAACGGTTGTTTGTTGTCCCAAAACGCCTATGGGAATCAGGAAACTGAAGAAAAAAACAAAACCGAGGACCTTTATCATATGTGATTTTGGGAAAAAAGCAAAAGTTCAAGTACGCTTTTGATTCTCACTCCAACATCACCATTGGGTTAACAAACCATTAAAAATCAATGGCAATAAAAAAGCCCCGCTTTTGCGGGGCCTTCAGTATTCAATTTTATTATCGCTTGTTATGCTTCAAAAGGTTCGATGGAAACATAAGATTTACCACCTACTTTCTTTTCAAACTTAACTACACCATCTACCTTGGCATGCAAGGTATGGTCTTTTCCAGCGTATACGTTTTCGCCAGGGTTGTGCTTGGTACCACGTTGTCTTACAATAATGTTACCGGCAGTTGCTGCCTGACCACCAAAAATCTTGACACCTAAGCGTTTCGATTCTGATTCTCTACCGTTTTTTGAACTACCTACACCTTTCTTGTGAGCCATGATATATAAATTTTAGTTCTTTTCTTATTTGCTTAACGCTTCGATCAACTCGGCTTTCTTCATGGAAGAGTAACCGGTAATTTCCTTGGCTTTTGCCATATCCCTCAATTCAGCAACGGTTTTGGAACTCAAGTCCTCGGTTGCTTTTGGAGCTTCTTTCTTGGGTGCTTCTGCTTTTTTCTCAGCTTTTTTAGGTTCTGCCGCAGGTTTGGATTCCTCTTTTGCCTTGGCAGGAGCTGCTTTCTTCGCACCTTTTGTCAATATACCTTCAACAACGATCTCCGTCAAATATTGTCTGTGACCGTTCTTTTTCTGGTAACCTTTACGTCTTTTCTTTTTAAAGACGATTACCTTATCTCCTTTTAGGTGCTTTACAACTTTGGCCTCTACAGCCGCACCATCTATGACCGGGGCGCCAATGGTTACGTTGTCACCATCTTCCAAAAGAAGAACTTTGTCGAAAGTAACTTTGCTACCTTCATCTTCTTGCAAACGGTGAACGTACACTTTTTGGTCTTTTGCAACTTTAAATTGCTGCCCTGCCATCTCTACAATTGCGTACATAATGCGTTAATTAGATTAAAATTATTGCGCTTTATCAAAATTAGCGGGTGCAAATATACTGCTAAATCCTTAATCTACAAGTATTCCTCTTTTATTTAACCCATTATTTTTTTTGTGTTGTTGCTGGTCTTAAAAAGTTGCATAAACGAAAGCGTTAAAACCAAGGTTGTAGCAAACCCCATTATGGCGACGGTAAAAAATACGATTCCCTGAAAATTCCTGTAATCGTTGGACCAGGCCTCAGATAGTTTATCCAGAAATGCCCCGTCCAGCTCCGTAGCGTAAAAGGCAAAGAAAATGGTAAACAGCAAGGTGGCTATAAAGCCCGTGGTGATGCCTGCCGTAAACCCACTGCCGTAACTAAACCTTTTCCCCTGCTTTATTTTTGTGTACTTAATGGTTTCGTATATCCCAAAACCCGTGATCACACCATTGAACAAGCTGTAAAACACATTGGTGTGTTTTCCCATAAGGGCCAAGATTAAAAAATAGGCGATCAGCACAGCACTGGTTACTATTCCGAAGCGGATTGGAAGGGTTATATTTTTCATAGTATCGTTTTTGTATTCATTGTTTAATTTACTGAATGTTTGCGAATTATACTAAATTTTGAATCTAAAGACTTTTATAAATCCATTTGGGCGTAAGAAAAATATTCTATATTTAGCGTAACATCCATCGGCAAATCGATACCAACCTCATAGCAACATCAATTTTTAAATACTTACTATTAAAATGAAAAAACATTTGTTTACCGCATTTTACATGCTCTTCGCAGTAGCGACACTTTCCGCTCAAGAAGTGGTTTTTGAGGAGTATGATCTGGACAACGGGCTCCATGTGATCCTACATCAGGACAATGGCGCTCCAGTGGTGACCACATCGGTAATGTACCATGTGGGCTCCAAGGACGAAGACCCGGAAAAAACGGGTTTTGCCCACTTTTTTGAACATTTATTGTTCGAGGGCACCAAAAACATAGAAAGGGGCGAATGGGACCAAATCGTAGCCTCGAACGGGGGAAGGCACAATGCCAACACTTTTTTGGACCGCACCTATTATTATGAAGTTTTCCCTTCCAATAGTTTGGAAGTTGGCCTCTGGTTGGAGTCCGAACGCTTAATGCACCCGATTATTGGACAGGTCGGGGTGGACACGCAAAAAGAAGTGGTCCAAGAAGAAAGAAGGCTCAGAACGGACAATGCCCCCTATGGAGCATTTTTTGAACAAATCTTAAAAAATCTTTATACCGACCATCCATATCGTTGGGGCGTTATCGGTTCTTTGGACCATTTGGCCAGTGCCACCTTGGACGATTTTAAAAAATTCAACCAAACCTATTACGTGCCCAATAACGCCGTATTGGTCGTAGCGGGTGATTTTGAGACCGACAAGACCAAAAAAATGATCCAGGATTATTTTGGCCCAATCCCAAAAGGCGCCGAAATAAAAAGGCCCCATGTGCAGGAAAAGCCAATCACAAAAACCATTTTTGCCAAGTACCACGACCCCAACATTCAGATTCCCGCCATTCTTTTGGCTTACAGAACACCGGGCCAAGGACAACGGGATGCCTATGTCATCAATATGATTTCCACCTACCTAAGCGATGGCGAAAGTTCCAAACTTTACAAGAAATTGGTGGATGAGAAAAAAATGGCACTGCAAATACTTTCTGTCCCCATTGATGCAGAGGATTACAGTTCTTACATTGTTGGCGGGCTTCCCGTGGGCGACAATTCCATTCAGGACATCAAAAAAGAAATCGACGAAGAAATATTGAAGCTTCAAATGGAACTCATTTCCGAAAAGGATTACCAAAAACTTCAGAACAAGTTCGAAAACCAATTTGTAAACGCCAACAGCAGCGTGGAGGGCATTGCAAATTCCTTGGCAGAAAACTATATGCTAAAGGACGACACCAACCTCATCAATACAGAAATAGACATTTACCGCTCCATTACCCGCGAGGAGATCATGGAAGTGGCCAAAAAATATTTGAAGGTGAACCAACGCCTTGAGTTGGAATATTTACCAGAACAAAAAGACGCTAATTAAGATGAAAAAGTTTTTAGTTTTAACCGTGCTGTCCTTATGTATGACGGCCACATACGCACAAATTGACAGGAGTACGCCACCGGAACCAGGCCCAGCTCCAAAAATCAACCTAAAGGAGCCTGCCCGTTTTGACCTGAAAAACGGCTTAAAGGTGCTGGTTGTTGAAAACCACAAGTTGCCAAGGGTACGCATTCAACTGTCCATCGACAATCCACCCATTTTGGAAGGTGATAAAGCAGGTGTTTCCGCACTTACAGCAAGCATGTTGGGCAAAGGATCCAAAAATATCCCAAAAGACGAATTTTATGAAGAAGTGGATTTCTTGGGCGCCAACATTTATATAGGTCAGCAAAGTGCCTTTGCAAGTTCCTTATCCAAGTATTTTCCAAGGGTATTGGAATTAATGGCCGATGCCGCGCTCAACCCAAACTTTTTACAAGAAGAGTTTGAAAAGGAAAAGGAGAAAATCATAACAGGAATAAAATCGGAAGAAAAGGATGTTTCCGCTATTGCGGACAGGGTCCAAGCTGCTTTGGCCTATGGCAAAAACCATCCTTATGGCGAGTTTATGACCGAGGAGACGGTAAACAATGTCACTCTTGTAGATGTTGAGCAGTTCTATCGCTCCTATTTTGTGCCTGCAAATGCCTATTTGGTAGTAATCGGCGATGTTGAGTTCGAAACTGTTAAGGAACTGGTCACCAAGGCCTTTACGCCATGGACCAAGGCCGTACCACCGTCCCTCAGCTACTCGGACCCAAAAGACGTGCAGTACACCCAGATCAATTTTGTGGATGTGCCCAATGCCGTGCAATCCGAAGTGGCCGTTGAAAACATTACCAACCTAAAAATGAAGGACGAAGATTATCTGGATGCCCTTTTGGCAAACAGGATCTTGGGCGGCGGCGGACAGGCGCGTTTGTTCAAAAACTTGAGGGAGGATAAAGGGTACACCTATGGTTCTTACTCCGGTATACGGGCAAACAAATACAGCCCAATGCGTTTTAATGCATACGCCCAGGTCAGAAATGCAGTTACCGACAGTTCGGTGGTCGAGATTTTAAAAGAAATAGATAAAATGACATCCGAACCGGTGTCCGATGAAGAATTGGCAAATGCCAAGGCCAAATATGCAGGTAGTTTTGTGATGGCTTTGGAAAAACCTGAAACAGTTGCAGAATATGCGTTGAACATAGAAACGGAGGATCTACCAAAGGATTTTTACGAAACCTATTTGGAGCGATTGGATGCCATAACCAAAGAAGATGTTCTCAAGGCAGCAAAAAAACACTTTTCAACTACAAATGCGCGTGTAGTGGTCACCGGAAAAGGTACAGACGTGCTGGAAAATTTGGAAAAGGTGAATTTTAACGGAAAAGCTGTTCCCGTCCTTTATTATGACAAGTATGCCACCAAAACGGACAAACCAGAGTATGGTGCCGAAATTCCCGAAGGAATCGATGCCAAAACCGTTTTAGAGAATTACATTGAGGCCATAGGCGGAAAATCCAAATTGGAAGGTGTGGACTCCTATTCCATGATGGCAGAGGCCGAAATGCAAGGAATGAAATTGGAGCTTGAAATGAAAAAAACAACCCAGGACCAATTCATGCAGAACATAAAAGTGCAGGGCAACTCCATGCAAAAACAGGTTTTGGACGGCGATTCCGGTTACATGGTGGTGCAGGGTCAGCGCAAGGATCTTTCCGCTGAGGAAATCGAAAAAATCAAAGAAGAATCCGCGGCCTTTCCAGAACTGAACTATTTGGCCGCCGGGGACGTTACCTTGGAAGGAGTAGAGCAAGTTGATGGCAAGAAGGCCTATAAATTGAAGATAAGCGATGGAAAAACTGCCTTCTATGATATGGAAACAGGACTTAAGGTGCAGGAAATCGTTACCCAGGAAGTACAAGGTCAACAAATGACAAGCACTATTGGCTACGGGGATTATCAGGAAGTTTCCGGTATCATGTTCCCATTTAAGTTGATGCAGAGCATGGGGCCACAAAACATGGAGTTTATTGTTAAGGAAGTCAAGGTGAACGAAGGCGTCGACGCCTCAGATTTTAAGTAAATAAATTACATTCCAATCATTTAAAGGCGCTCATTTTGGGCGCCTTTTTTATTTATGCCCACACTCAATAATCATCGGTTAACACTTATTACATATTTATTATATGATGATATACCACATATCATTATTTTTGTTATCAAATAAAAGAACATGAGATCAGTATTTTCCTTCCTAATATGCGCCGTCTTGCTTTCAAACCTTTCTTGCAAGCAAGAGAACAAGACCACAGAAGAGCAAACCCAAATGAAAGAGGTTATGGCCATCCACGACGAGGTGATGCCGAAAATGAGTACGATTGGAAAATTGGTGGGAGAACTAAAGCCAAAAGTGGATACTACCGAAATAGGGCAGCAATATGAAGTGGCCATGAAGGACCTTCAAGATGCGAATATGGCCATGATGGATTGGATGAAAGATTTTGGAGACCGTTTCGACCACGAAGAGATTTTGAACGGCAAGGAACTATCCGAAGAAAAACAAGCATGGTTGGATGAAGAGGAAGAAAAGGTAAAAGTGGTCAAGGAAAAAATCAATGGCAGTATAGAGCGTGCCCAAGCACTGCTGGCCAAGGATACGGTTCAATAGCCTTACTTTTTCCAGCGCAAACTTTCCATAATTTTCCTGATATCGTTCTGCAGGTACATGGCTGCCGGAAGAATGGAGTCGTAATTGGGTTTCGCGTAGAAATACAAAGAACCCGTCACAAAGTGATTGATGCTATCCGTTACATAAAATTGTGATTGCGATGCCGCATTTCCACTTACTTCGTAGAACATGCCATAAACCCCGTCTTCCTGATTAATAAATGGCTGCTCCACAATATTATCTGCCTTCACCACATGTTCGTAGGATAGTTTTTGGGCGTCTACGAGCAAAGTATCCAAATTCCCTTGCACGGGCTTATAAGTCAAATAGATGGAACCGTTCATCATAGGATAATCAAGCACCATTGAGCAGTCTTTAGTTTCCTTAACTTCTGAGAGGATGTTCTTATCAAACGTATAGACACAGTCTGGGCCGGACTGTGCGTATTCTGCCTTGGGGTAATCCAACCGCAACATGGCCTTGGGTTTTGGCAAGACTTCTTCTTTACAGCTTATAAAAAGCATGGTTACAGCTACGAAAAATAAAATCTTATGCATCATGGGGCAAGGTCACTTTTATTCGTTTCAATCTCTTTTTATCCATGCTTTCCACCACAAAAGTGTAATTGTTGAACAATACCTTCTCTGCTAGCTTCGGGAAGCTTCCTGAAATTTCAAGTACGAATCCGGCTATGGTTTCGGATTCACCTTTTTTGCTCTCGAACTCATCTTCCTCCTCAATTTTTACCACACGGTAAAAGTCCTTTAGCGCCGTTTTGCCATCAAACACATAGTTGTGGTCGTCCAATTTGGAGAACACAAGGTCCTCATCATCAAATTCATCGCTGATATCGCCTACGATTTCTTCAATAATGTCTTCCAAGGTTACAATTCCCGATGTTCCGCCATATTCGTCCACTACCACGGCCAAATGGTTTTTCTTGTCCTGAAACTCCAACAATAGATCGTCCAACTTTTTGTTCTCGGGGACAAAATAGGGCTCGCGGATAAGCGACATCCAATTAAATGTCTTTCTATCAATGTATGGAAGCAGGTCCTTTACATACAGAACGCCCAAAACATTGTCCATATTCTCCGAAAATACGGGAATTCTGGAATAACCGTTCTTCTTTATTTCCAGAAGGACCTCTGGAAATTTCATTTTTTCGTTTACCGCAAAAATGTCTATCCGCGGCCGCATTACCTGTTTGGTATCTGTGTTCCCGAAGGTTACGATCCCTTCCAAAATCTTCTGTTCTTCTTTGGTGGTATCGCCCTCGGAGGCCAGTTCCAAAGCTTGGGAAAGATGGTTAATGCTCAGGTTGGATTTTTTCTTGCCCAATTTATCCTCCATAAACAGGGTAACGGAGCGCATTGGCGAACTTAGGGGGGTAAAAATATAACTGAGGATATTTAATGGAACGGCTATAAACAAAGAGAACTGCACCCGGTTGCGGTTTGCGTAAATCTTGGGCAATATCTCACCGAACATTAATATAAGAAAGGTCGCCATTACCACCTCCAGCAAAAAACGGAGGGTTCCGTCAATATCGGCAAAAATGGTATTGCCAATGGAACTGAACAGCAATACGATACCAATATTTATGGCATTGTTGGTAATCAAAATGGTGGCCAACAGCTTTTTGGGCTTATCCAACAATTTTACGATCAATTTTCCACGGGATGAGTTGCTCTCCTCCATTTCGTTCAGGTCGGTCTGTGAGAGGCCGAAAAAGGCAACTTCAGCAGCCGAAATCAATGCGGAGCAGGCCAAAAGAAGCACTAGCACAACTATCTTTAAAGTGAATATTCCACTGGTGGTGGACAGGTAAAATGCCAAACTATGGGGCTCGGGATCCAATTTAGTATTGCTTTAGACTTTTTATTTTAGAATGGTAGATCATCCTCTTCTTCAGAATTATCTATTGGTGCCGTAGAATTTTGGTCGTTGCCGGGCTCCTGGTAATTGGATGGCGAGGAACCTGAACCGGAAGATTGTGCATTCGCCATGCTTTCCTTCTTGGTCGTTAAAAAGGTAAAATCTTGCACGTGCACCTCGGTAGTGTACCGCATATTGCCGTCCTCACCTTGCCATTGCCTGTTTTTTAAACGGCCCTCTACGTAAACTTTATCTCCCTTACTGAGATATTTTTCACATATTTCCGCTCCCTTGTTCCGCACTACAATGTTGTGCCAATCCGTATTGGTGACCCTTTCGCCCGTTTGCCTATTGGTATAGGTCTCGTTCGTGGCCAAAGGAAATCTGCCGATACAGTTGCCTCCTTCAAAATAGTGCATTTTTACTTCGTCTCCCAAATGCCCGATCAGCATTACTTTGTTCAATGTTCCGCTCATATCTCTTTAATTAATCAAAAGTACTAAATTTTCAATGTCCTGATAAAATCTGCTATCAAAACTGGTACAGGAAAACCTCCGATTTCTTTCCAAGGTGTCCCTCCCTTTAATATATCAGAAGTTTTTAGGATCCAAAATTGTGTGTGCAAATGTTGGTGTGACAGTTTGTGCACCACGGGTTCATTATTATATAATGATAGGGATTCTGTTTTTGGAAGGTTATTTTTTTTATTGATCAAGGGCCTCAATGCTTCGGCCTGAAGCATTTTCTCCGATTCCACCAACGGAAATTGGTACAAATTCTGCCAAATGCCCTTTCCTGTGCGTTGCTCCAAAATGGTATTGCCCTCATCGTCCAGGAACACCAAAAAATTAAAGTAACGGTTCCGAACCTTCGTTTTGTTCAACTTTACGGGAAGCTGGTCCACTTTGTTCTCTTGGAGCGCAACACAACTTTCCTGTAGCGGGCACAACAAACAGTACGGTTTTTTTGGAGCACATTGTATGGCACCGAACTCCATTATCCCTTGATTGTAGTCCCTAATGTTCTCCGCATCCATCACTTCGCGGGCGAGTTCCTTAAAATAGTTGATGCCCTGTGTGCTATTAATAGGTATATCAATTCCAAAATATCGTGACAAAACACGGTACACATTTCCGTCCACTACGGGTTCCGGAACATCAAAACAGAAAGATGCAATGGCACTTGCCGTGTAATCGCCCACTCCTTTTAACGATTTTAATCCCTTGTACGTTTCTGGAAACTTCCCGTCGAAATCATCCACCACCATCCTTGCCGTAGCGTGCAAATTGCGTGCCCGGGAATAATACCCGAGCCCTTGCCACAGCTTCAACACCTGTTCCTCGGGCGCATTGGCAAGGTCGTAAACGGTTGGAAAAGCGTCCACGAAGCTGTAATAGTAGGGCATTCCCTGGGCAACGCGGGTCTGCTGGAGAATAATTTCCGATAGCCAAACTTTGTAGGGGTCACGTGTTTTTCTCCAAGGGAGATCGCGTTGGTGTTCACGGTACCAATTCAGTATTTTTGGGGCAAAATTCATCTAAGAAAGTAATAAAGCCCAAATGTATCAGTTTATATACTTAAAATTAAAGGGTTAAAGGGAAAGATTAATTATAATGTTTATATTTGCAAGCCGAAAAAAATTAGAAAATTAATATTACAAAATGACGAAAGCAGATATTGTAACTAGGATCTCGGAGAAACTAGGTATTGAAAAAGGAGATGTGCAAGCGACAGTGGAATCCTTTATGGAAGAGGTAAAATCATCCTTGGAGAATGGTGATAATGTTTATTTAAGAGGTTTTGGTAGCTTTATCATCAAGACCAGAGCGGAAAAAACAGGTAGGAACATTTCCAAGAACACTACCATTAAAATTCCAGCACACAATATTCCTGCATTCAAGCCGGCCAAAGTATTTGTGGAAGGCGTAAAAACTAATGTACAAGTAAAATAATATAATTAACAACACTAAAGCAAGAGCATATGCCGAGTGGAAAGAAAAGAAAAAGACATAAGGTAGCGACGCACAAGCGTAAGAAACGCAGAAGAGCTAACCGACACAAGAAAAAGTAGTTGTTTCAACTACTTTTTCGTTTTACCCAATTACGTTCTTTGACATAGAGATTCAAGAAACGAATTTCAATCGGTCCGAAAAATGGCCGATTCCATATATTGTTTAATCATTTATCCCAAAATTATTCATGTGGGATAAATAAAAATCGATTCAGGTGAATAGAGAATTAATAGTAAGATCTACGCCGGAAGCAGTCGATTTTGCCTTATTAAAGGATGGAAAATTAGTAGAATTACACAAGGAAGAGGACAACAACAACTTTTCCGTAGGGGATATCTTCCTAGCCAAGATAAGAAAACCCGTTACAGGCCTTAATGCAGCATTTGTCAATGTAGGTTATGAAAAAGATGCTTTCCTGCACTACCATGACCTGGGCCCGCAACTGTCCTCCATGTTGAAATTCATTAAAAAAGCTAGAACAGGGAAACTCAAAGATTATTCCCTTAGAAATTTTCCATTTGAAAAAGACATTGACAAGAATGGCAGCATCAACGATGTGTTGAAGGCCAATCAGTCATTACTGGTACAAATAGTAAAAGAACCCATCTCAACAAAGGGGCCAAGAATCAGCTCAGAGCTTTCCATAGCCGGGCGCTTTCTGGTCATGGTACCTTTTTCCGATAGAGTCTCGGTATCACAAAAAATAGCGAGCAAGGAAGAAAAGGACAGACTTATTAGACTTGTAAAAAGTATTAAGCCCAAGGGATTTGGAGTAATTATACGTACCGTAGCAGAAGGCAAAAAGGTTGCAGAACTGGACAAAGATCTTCAGAACTTGTTTTCCAAATGGACAAACATGAGCAAGAAATTGCAGCGGGCGTCGCATCCATCCAAAGTTTTGGTGGAACTGAACAGGGCGTCATCCATCCTTAGGGATGTCTTCAACGATTCCTTCACAGGAATACATGTTGATGAAGAAACACTCTACAACCAGATCAAGGATTATTTGCATGAAATTGCACCAGAAAAAGAATCCATTGTAAAGTTGTACACCGGTCCGGCCCCAATTTTTGAAAAATTCGGGATAGAGCGTCAAATAAAGACCTCTTTTGGCCGAACAGCATCCATGAGCCGCGGGGCTTACCTTGTTATTGAGCATACCGAAGCGTTACACGTAATAGACGTAAACAGTGGCAATCGCTCCAACAAGGCCAAAAATCAAGAGGATACCGCCCTGGAAGTAAACCTTTTGGCCGCAACCGAAATTGCAAGACAATTAAGACTGCGCGACATGGGCGGAATTATTGTCATTGATTTTATTGATATGACCAAAGGTGACCACAGACGAAAGTTGTTCGACCACCTTAGGGACGAAATGAAGGACGACAGGGCCAAGCACAAGATTTTGCCGCCCAGTAAGTTTGGACTTGTACAGATTACAAGACAGCGCGTACGTCCGGAAATGAATATCAAAACCAGTGAGGAAAACCCGAACCTATCGGGTGCCGAGGTGGAAGCTCCCATTGTCTTGATAGACAAGATCCAAGTGGATTTGGAGCGTATCCTTAAGCGAAACCAAAAAATAAACGGACTTGTATTGAACATACATCCATTTATTGCGGCCTACCTTACCAAAGGATTCCCATCTATTCGTTCCAAGTGGTTCAAAACCCATAAAAAGTGGGTTAAAATTCAACCCAGGGATGCTTACAAGTACCTTGAATATAGTTTCAAGGACAAAGACGGCAAGAAAATTCAAATATAATAAGAAGCGACTCCAGAAATGGGGTCGCTTTTTTTGTTTTATGTACTTTTGATATATGAACCATACCAAAACCTACACCTTGGACGAGGCCACCAAAAAGATGGAAAGCTACTGCGCTTACCAAGAGCGCTGCCACAAAGAGGTTATGGAAAAATTAAAGGGGATGAACATGATTCCGGTGGCCATAGATCAAATAATGGGCCATCTGATACAGGAAAACTACCTTAACGAAGAGCGTTTTGCCAAAGCCTTTGCCAGAGGCAAGTTCAGCATCAAAAAATGGGGAGCCAATAGAATCGTGAGGGAATTGAAGTTCAGGGACATCTCCCTCTACAACATTAAAAGTGCGTTGGCCGAAATACAGAATGAAGATTATTTGAAAACCTTTGATGAGCTTGCCAAAAAACGATTGAGCCAAATAACGGAGAAGAACCCTTTCAAGAAAAAAAAGAAATTAGCCGACTACCTTCTTTACCGCGGCTGGGAAAGTCATTTGGTATACGAAAAAGCGAACGAGCTCATCAAATAGATCAATCCTGTAACAATAATTTTTGTGTCCGTTCCACGGCCTTTTTGTTTTTCCAGTCAATCCATTGTTGCCCTTTAAGTTTGCGCATCAGGTTATCAAAATGTCTCATCACAAAAATGTTGTACACTGCCTTGCTCAAATTTTTGGGCTTTCGGGCAATTGCCCTTAAACTCATAGAGAAACCGGGGGTTATGTATTTCATGTGGTGCCAATACCCCTCGGGTATGTACAGCACATTACCATGCTCCAACTGGGCAACATGCCCTTTGGCGTGCTGTAGTGCAGGCCATTTGTCCAAATCGGGGGCGGCAAAATCGATATCCTCCCGTGTAATCAAGGAGTGTGGAATCTTGTACAGAAACTTGGTCTCGTCCTGACTGAATAGAATGCATTGCTTTTTTCCCTCAAAATGAAAGTGGAATATGTTTGCCAAATCAATGTCGTAGTGCATAAATGTATGGGAATCCTGCCCGCCAAAAAATAGCATGGGCAAACCTTTCATAAGCCGCAGCCCAAAATCGGGATACGAAAAATCCTTTTGCAGCTCGGGAACTTCTTTTAAAATGTTCCAGAGAAAAATACGGTATTTGGTAGGCCCACTTTTGAGCAGGTCCACATAATCGGCCATCTTCATTTTGGCATGTGGCTCGTTGAAGCCTTCGTCGTGCTTAACGGGACGGTCATCATATAATGGAACCTCCTTGTCGCCCGCAATTTCCTTCATATAGTCAAGGCTCCACTTGGAATAAGCCGGCCAATCCTCAATAAAGCGTTCGATTACAACAGGCTTTTGGGGCTTGAAATATTTTTGGATAAACTCTTTCTTCGAAAGGGTCTTCTCCCGAGGTATCTGTTCAAGGTTCAGCTTCAAAATTTCAAGGAATTTGAAATCGCTAAATTACTAAAAGGTTTTTAAATGTTTAATAATCTATTCCTTGGAAACCAGTTTGCCTTTCGCTTTCGCAACTTCGTTTCTTTTGATTGTGTGCCCAGGACGAGACCATTTTGGGTTTTCAGCTTGTGGTGTAAATCGAGATGTATCCACGCCAACTGGTTTTTGGCCCTCCATGGGTTGTTGCGCTTATTTAAAACTATATCGCAAACCAAATAGAACATTGCTCGGCGGCATAGGTATAAAGCCGGATTCTATATAATCTGCATCGAAAATATTATTTGCGGTAATGGTAAACTCCGCCTGTTTTACCCTAACAGCCAATGATGCATCCCAAACATTATATGTTTGTCCTGTAGTACGTTCTGCATATTTATAGATTATATTCTGACGTACGTTTTTGAACAATTGCGTGCTTAAACGTGTGGTATATTGGTGTTTTAGCGTGTTTAAAGAGTAACGGGACAATTCTTCGTTCTGGTCTAAAATATTGTCATCCAAAAATGCATAGCCTACACTTAAGGTTTGTGTAAATTCTTTCAACTTAAAATTATAAGCAGCATCCAACTCTAGGCCCTTAGTATTGACTTCCGTAATATTGGTTGCCACAAATACATCTTCAGAAACATCGTTTCTAATAAAATCTATTAGATTGTCTGCGTCGCGATTAAAAACGGCAACGCTGGCATTAAACTTGGGTGTGGTGTACTTTAACCCCAATTCTTGGGCAAAAGCTTCTTCCGGTTCCAAATCTTCGTTACCAGTTGTAACCGGATCGTTGTAGAACAAATCTGTATACGTTGGTATGCGGTAGGTATAACCAATATTACCATATACTTTAAAACTATTGGTAAGGCTATAACCTATATCCAATCCTGGAAAAGCACGAAACTTAAAATCTGAAAAATAGGTCAATGCTACGCCGGGAGTAATGTCCAGTTTGTTGTCCGCAATGCTAAAACGATGTTCTAAAAACACATTGGACATGAAACGGTTTCGATTGCCCAAGTTGTTGCTCCTAAGGTAGATTTTAGAAAACTCTACCCCAAAACCCGTGATTCCCAATTTAGAGGCATAAGAAGCATTGGTTTCTACCCCGATCTTGTTGGAAATATGCATGTTCCGGTAAAAACTTGGTTCGTTTCTTCTTAATAGAAATAAATCTTGATTACGTTTCCAATAAATTCTTGGCTGTATTCTCAGTTTGTTCTTCTTAAAGGTGGTAGAAAACGCCAAAAGGCTGTTTTGGGTTTCTTCGTACTCGTTAAAAGTGGGATTGGTGGTGTAAAAGTTCTCAGCCCCAAAATTGCGCTCCAAGAAAGAAGCTGTCATTACAATAGGCTGTGCATTTTTATTGAAAATGCTTTTTAGAAAGTAATTGCCATTATCGTAATCCGAGTTATTTCTATAGCCCTCGGATGTCATTCTTCCCACATGTATGATATGAGTCGAGTTTTCCTTATCCACACCAGCGGTTGCACTGCCGTTTAATTGTCCAAAAGAACCCGCCTCTACATTTAAGGAAACGGAATTGTCCAAATTCTTTTTTGTAATGATATTGATGGCCCCAGAAAAGGCGTTTTGTCCAAAAACCCGAGCTGCGGGACCTTTTATAATTTCTATTCTTTCTATGACCTCTAATGGCAAAGCCGCGTTCATGGTATGGTGCCCTGTTTGCGCATCGTCCATTTTAACGCCGTCTATCAACAACAAGGTTTGGTCAAAACCACCACCTCTTATGTACAAATCTGCTTGGCTGCCACCGGTACCGCGTCTTCTTATATCCACGCCAGCAACTTGTTGCAACAAATCTGCCACATTTATAGCGGCACTATTTTTAATATCATTGGAAGTGATGATATTTATCGTTCTTGAATTTTCCTTGAAAGGAAGGTTAATTCGGTTTGCGGTCACCACAACTTCGCTCAGCGAATCTACCTTAACAGCATCGTCCTGTTGTGCTTGTACTTGAAAAGCAACGGCTATTAAAATCGCAAAAGATAAAATTGATTTCTTCATTATTTTGAACTTGTAAGGTATGTTTTTAAGTCAGTTAATTTAATGCTGCAAAAGTCCTAACTTTCCGGACGATTAAACTAGTCCAGTTTTAAAACAATGAATAGTCCGGTTTTTGATTTGTTGGTCCAGCTAATATCCATAGACAAGTCGATCGTGCAACCTGCATACGTGCAAGTGGCACAGCAAATCATGAACGCCATACAACGAGGCTATTTGGAAAAAGGCAGTAAGCTGCCCGGAACAAGGGCATTGAGCAAGTTATTGAACGTTCATCGCAATACTGCCGTGGCCATCTACGATGAATTATCTTCGCAAGGGTGGGTAAACATTATACCCAACAAGGGAACTTTTGTGGTGGTCCCGGAAGATTCCAAAGCAAAAATTAAGGCAAGTACACAGCACATCAATCAAGTTTACGAGTATCCCACAACTCCAGGATTCCCGTTCCAACAATCCTTTAACCTAGCATCTACCAAAGAGGAGACCTCGGCCAAATATTCCATAAATGATGGTAAGCCCGATTTAAGATTACATCCCGTGCACCAGTTTTCCAGATGGTATAGCGCTGCAATGAAACGAAAGCCGTTAATCAACAAATGGAATAAAACCAGTGCCTTGGTTCCTTCAATTTTTAGCACACAACTTTGCAACTACCTAAATGTCACTAGGGGCTTCCATATAAAACCACTCAATTTATTGAATACCCGAAGTACGGAAATGAGTCTGTATATAGTTTCGCAGGTACTGATAAATCCGGGGGATTTGGTGTTGGTTGGACAACTAAGCAATTATGTGGCCAATATGATATTTCAACAAGCTGGGGCAAAGATAAAAACAGTTCCAGTAGATGATGGGGGATTGGATATTGGTTATATAAAAAAGCATTTTATACACGGGAACATTCGATGTATTTATGTTTGCTCCAACAGGGACTATCCTACGACCACAACATTAAGCACCAAAAGAAGGCTACAATTATTGGAATTGGCGAAAATCCATGGCTTTGCCATAATCGAGGACGATTTCGACCATGATTTTCAGTTTGAAGGCTCTTCCATGATGCCCATGGCCAGTGCAGATGCCCATGGGAATATGATCTACTTAGGCAAACTGGGACAGTCTTTATTCCCGAGTTTTCACACAGGCTTTGTCGTGGCTCCGGAACAGGTAATTACCGAAGCCAATAATTACTTGCAATTATTGGATACCCAAGGGGACCTGATTCAGGAACAAATGCTTTCCGAACTGATATCCGAAGGTGAAATATACCGGCTCAAGAAAAAAAATATTGTAACCTACAAACAGCGCAGAGACGCTTTATGCTCCTTTTTAAAAGAATATTTCAACAACATACTTGATTGGCAAATACCTTCTGGAGGACTGGCCATATGGTTGCGATTTAAAAATCCAATATCCTTGGTTAAACTGGCCGAAAAAGCTGAAAAACTGGATCTGTTCCTGCCAAAAACCATTCTCTATCAAGATAAAAATACCTGTGCCATACGTTTTGGTTATGGACATTTAAACGAGGAAGAACTTAAAATAGTAATGGAAAAGTTAAAACAAGCGTACCTACAATTGTTGGCTGTTTAAACATTCAAATTTATATATTGCAAATATGATAATCAACGACCAAAAATCTGAATACCGCCGTGCTTAAAAAATTACGTTCTCCAAGGTATCAAGATTTGGACTGGAAAACGGTCCTCTTTGTTTTGGTCATAGTCGCTGTCTTTATCCGTTTTCCTTTCTTTTTTAGGGATTATGTGGATCGCGATGAAAGTACTTTTATACTAATGGGACAATCTTGGGTGAACGGAAATTTGCCTTACACCCAATTGTGGGATCTAAAACCTCCGATTACTTTTCTGTATTTTGCCATCATCATCAAGCTATTTGGGAAAAGCTTTTTTGCCATACGATTTTTTGGCGCCATTATGGTGGCATTGACAAGTTTGTTCACATATGGCATTGCCGTGAGGACCACTTCCAAGAAAGTTGCGTTTTGGGTGGCCATCTTCTGTGTTTTTTTCCAGAGCCTGTTCGGAAGTTTACAGGGGGTGATGTCCGAACATATTGGCACACTGTTCTTTGTGGCGGCACTATACGCCATCACTTATAAAATTGATGCAAAATGGTTCTTTACCTCTGGACTGTTGTTAGGTTTATCGGTTATGACCAAGTTGAACATGGCCTACCCCGTTTTTTGTTTGGGACTCTACTTTTTGTGGGAAGGGTTTCAAGCTGACCATGCTTTAAAAAACATTAAAAACTTAGTTTTTATGGGCATAGGTTTTTTCGTGACTATTGGTTTCACCGCCTTACCGTATTACCTTCAGGGCGATATCCAAATTTTCTGGGAATCCATTTTTGAAGCACCTTTGGCCTACTCCGAAGGTAAATTCCACTCACCATGGAGAACATTGCCGTATGTGGGAACCATTGCCCTACTTTTAGGTATAGGTTTCTATTTTAGATTGATCGATAGGAGATCAAAAAACATCCAGCTATTAACGATTGTTGTGGTTGGGATTTTAATCTCTTACGTACAATCGGGCAAAGTCAATGGGCACTATCTCATTCAACTATACCCGTTTATATTGATTCCCGTGGGCATCGCGATGGCAAAACTTCCCCCAATCAAAAGCAAATACAGGACCGTATTGATCATGCTTTTGATTTTGATTCCCATGGAATCTTATCTGGAGTATGGCAATATTATATCCAACAATATAAAAAAAGGATCATTTTACAATGGGGAAGGCATAGATGTTCCCAAATATATTGAAGGAAATGGCTTGGAGACCAAAAACATCTTTTTTACAGAGTACCATATAGGTTACTGGGTTTTGGATGAGATTCCTCCCACCAAACCCGCAACGCACCCCAGCAACATAACCCGGGAAGAGCTGTTCCCGTTTATGGATAACCCAAGAAAAACGGGGGTCGAAGAACTCAAATATATTATGGAGGTCATCCGGCCCAAAACTTTGGTAGCGAGAAGCGGCAAAAAGATTTTTGATAAAAAGCTGGTGGATTTCAATACGTATATTGATGGGTACCTGGAAAAACATTACAAGTTGAAGGCCACCGTGGGAAGAGGACTCATTTACCAACGTTTAGAATAATCCCCAGTTACAATTAACTTTATTGAGCGGGCCTCGTAATAAAATTGCACTGCATGCACCTGTACTTGGTGGATTCAAAAAATGGAAAAAGTTTAAAGAAAATGTTCTTGCGGGAATAATAGATTTCCGACCGAGCGGCTTTGCAATTTGGACATATAATCGGGTTTCCTGAATCATCGGTGGCATAACTTCTGACTTCATCAAAAATTTCCTTGGCCCTTTCCATATCCGAGGAATAGACCTGAAGCCTAACGCCTCCCATGGCATTGCTGACCATTGAATAGGAGTTAATGGTATTCTCATCCTTTAAGAACACAGGAATTCCTTCTGCTTCGAGCTTACCTTTAATGACCACGGCATCCGCGGGAAACTCAAATGTACCCAAAGTGTGGAACTCCTTTTTCATGCAGTTAAATAATTCTTCAGCAATTGCAAAACTCGTTATATTTCCCCATAACACAAATGTAGCACTTACCGCGATTAAACAGTATCTTAGTCAATCTTAAACCTAACTTAAAATGAGATTTACTCTTTCCATTTTAGCGATGTTCACAGGGCTATTAATGACCGCCCAGACCAATACCTATGAAATTTCTTTTGATAATGCCGTCCATCACGAAGCGGTCATCCAAGCTACTTTTCCCGATTTAACCTCGGATACGGTGGAGTTTCGAATGAGCAGAACGTCCCCCGGACGCTACGCACTTCACGAATTTGCCAAAAACGTGTATGGATTTGAAGCTACCGATAGTAAAGGAAACCCGTTGGCCGTTACCCGTCCCGACCCCTATGCTTGGCATGTGAGCGGACACGATGGCACCATCAACATCAAATATATTTTGTTTGCCAACCGAGGTGACGGAACGTATTCACAAGTGGATGAAACACATGCCCATTTGAACATTCCCGCAACTTTTATGTTCGCCCCCAAGCTGGGCGAGCGAAAACTAGAGGTGACCTTTAATGTGCGCGAAGATTTGGATTGGAAAGTGGCCACGCAGCTTCCAAAGGTTTCCGGTAATACCTATTCAGCGCCGAACCTTTATTATTTTATGGACAGCCCTACGGAAATCAGCAACTACATGCTTCGTTCTTTTGAAGTGGACGGCAAGACCATCAACCTTGCCTTGCACCACAACGGTACGGAAGCAGAGGCCGATGAATATTTCGAAAAAGTAAAAAAAGTGGTTCTTGCCGAAAAAGAGGTTTACGGTGAACTTCCGGATTTTGATTATGGAAGCTACACCTTTTTGGCCTGCTACATTCCCAATGCCTCCGGTGATGGTATGGAACACCGAAATTCTACTATTTTAACAAGCACCCGAAGCTTGGCCAACGGTGGTATGGAGCGTAATATCGGAACGGTATCTCACGAATTTTTCCATGCGTGGAACGTGGAGCGCATCCGTCCCAAAACATTGGAACCTTTTAATTTTGAAGAAGCCAACATGAGCGGGGCCCTTTGGTTTGCGGAAGGGTTTACCAGCTACTATACCAATCTTATTTTATGCAGGGCAGGACTTATTTCCCCAAAGGAATATGTTGAGGGGCTGGCGGGAACGTTCAATTATGTGTGGAACTCACCGGCAAGACAATTCTTCAATCCGATTGAAATGAGTTTCCAAGCGCCCTTTGTGGATGCTGCTACTTCTGTTGATCCAGTGAACCGTGAGAATACGTTTGTTTCATACTACTCTTATGGAAGTGTATTGGGTTTGGCTTTGGATTTGTCCTTGCGGAAAAATGGGTTGAACCTTGATGATTATATGAAACTTGTATGGAAAAAATACGGTAAAACGGAAATCCCTTACACTGTTGAAGACCTTCATGATTCGTTGAGAGAATACGCTGGTGACTCATTTGGAGACGATTTCTTCAACAATTACATCTATAAAAGCAATATGCCCGATTATACATCACTCATGGATTCGGTAGGCGTACTTTTGGAACAACCCGAAGGAACTCCCTATTTTGGGGCCTATGTTTCCATGAGTCCCGATGCATCAGGTTATATGGTACTCAGAAATACCCTGATGGACAGTCCGGCTTACAAGGCTGGCTTGGACAATGGGGATACAATTTTGAGCATCAACAACAAACCTTTCACGGAAGGACAATCGTTCGATGAGTATTTGAAACAGTTCAGCTTGGGTGAAACATTAAAAGTGAAATTTACTAGGTTCGGGGAAGAAAAAAATACGGAAATGGTTCTGACCCCAAGTCCAGATTACACGTTTAGTCTTATGGAGGATAAGGAAGACAAACCATCCAAAAAGATGCTGGAGCAACGTAAAGAATGGCTTAAGGTGGAATAAATGGTCGTTTACAAACAAGCAGATACTTTGAAGGAACTGGAGCAGATTCTGGATCTTCAGCAGCGTAACCTACCCAAAAACATAAGCGCGGAAGAAAGTACAAAAGAGGGTTTTGTGACCGTGGAGCACACCTTGGACCTTCTAAAATCCATGAACGATGTGTGCGGGCACATTATTGCGGTGGATGATGATCAGGTGGTAGGTTATGCGCTTTGCATGCATCCAAAATTTGCCAACGATATTGAGGTGCTTCGCCCTATGTTCCAAGAAATCGATAAAACTATTGAAGGGCAGGTCAACTATATGGCCATGGGGCAGATTTGCGTGGCCAAAAGTCATAGGGGGCAAGGACTTTTCCGAAAACTCTATCACACCATGAAAGAGAAACTCCCAGAGGGTTTTGATACCATAATCACCGAAGTGGATGGCAAAAACAAGAGGTCTTTGGCCGCGCATACGGCCATTGGGTTCCAAGAATTGAAGAGATACCATACCTTGGACAAAGAGTGGGTTATCATCATATTACAGTAAATATTATTGTTTTTCGATAATTTTATTTATGTTTGTTATCGAATAACAATAATTTTCATGAAAAAATCAACCACCTACTTAAAATACATCGTCAACTTCTTATTGATTGCCATTACACTCGAAATTATTTTAAAGGGGTGTAAATTCCCCTTGATTATTTTAGCGAAGTTGGATTTGATTCATCAATACGTTCCCACCAATTTCAGTAGTTTGGACATCATTCTACTTACTATCAATTTTATGCTATTGATTTACATGGGATGGTTACTCTTGAAACTCAGAAAGACCGTATATAATTCGAAAGCATCATCCCTATTTTCCAAACAAAACAAGTTGATATTTCAAAGCGTTGGTATGGGTATCATTTACTACTCCATCGCCATTTTTATAGTCAGGATACTGGAGCTTTACGCTGAAAACGTAGGAATTAACGATAACCCAAGCGCCTATAATTTAGGTTACAGTTTAGGGTACCATTTGGGAGAGCTTATCGGGGGCAGAATACCTCTTCTGGTAATAGGAATATTTATTTTGATTTTAGCTGATTTGATTCAGGATGGCTATCATTTAAAACAAGAAAACGACCTTACCATTTAGTATGGCTATTTTAATCAACTTGGACCTTATGCTTGCCAAACGCGAGATGAAAAGCAACGAACTCGCAGAAAAAATTGGTATAACGACAGCAAATTTATCCATCCTAAAAACAGGAAAAGCCAAAGCAATTCGATTTACCACTTTAGAGGCTATTTGTGAAGCTTTGGATTGCCAACCTGGTGATATATTGGAGTATTCGGATAAGAAATAAAAAAGCCGCTCCTATGGGGGGTTCTTTTATCAAAAACTTATTTAGCCCATAGAAACAATAATTTATTACAGAGATAAGTTATTACTTGAAGAGACGACACACTCAATCTAAATTTTTTTAGAGAACAAACATCCTCAACCTTTACTTATTGACCCCTAAGCTATTATCGGTCACAGTTTAAATTTGAATGTTGGTTTATAACTTTATTAAAGACCATGAAACTCATATTCTTAAAAAAGCGAAAGTTCTGGTGGCGGTTCGTTGCTATTACGTTCGTTTTACCTATATCTCTTTTTGGGACGCTGTTGTTTTATATCCATAATGCACAAAAAGATATCATAGCAGATGAAATAAGCGCTCTCAACCAACAACACAAAGGACTCATTGTGTTAGCAGATTCCAAATTATCCCTCTTCGGCAACTTTCCGTACATCTCAATGAAATTATACGATTTACAAATTTATGAGAGTAAAGCGGATAATGCACCTCTGATCATCAATATTGACAACCTCTATGTTGGCTTGAACCTTTGGGACATTACAAAAGGTAAATACGACATTCAGTCACTGCGAGCCAAAGAAGGAACCTTCAATATGGTGCTTCATAAAGATGGGACCAACAATCTCCAAAACGCACTCAAGGGCACTGGGGAAACCGAAGAAGATGAACCTTTCAACTTCCACCTTAAAAAAATCAAACTACAAAATCTAGACATCCATAAATTGGACGAAGCCACCAATATGGATATTGAGACCTTTATCCACGAGGCAAATGGCGGATTCAAATTGAGTGAAGATTCCATTACGGCACATGTTGAAACGAATTTTCAATTGAATGTCTTTGACAATGGAAAACAAACATATGTGCATCACAAAAATTTTGAGCTTAGCACCGATATTTCATTTAATAAAAACACAGGAATACTTGATATAAAGCCTTCCCGAATTACCATGGAGCATGGTGATTTTGAACTTGATGGCTCCCTTGATACCAGGAACGACATGAACATTGACCTTAGGATCAAAGGGTCCAAACCAAACTTTGATATGTTCATCGCCTTTGCACCAGAAAATCTCATCCCTGTCTTGGAACGTTACAAAAATCAAGGGAAAATATATCTTAACGGAGTAGTACAAGGACCGCTAAAAGATGGGAGAATGCCCTTTATTGAAGCTGACTTCGGCGCAAGCGAGGCCTATTTGGAAAACACCAAAGAAAGAAAACGCATCAATCAAATGGGCTTCAATGGGCACTTCACAAATGGAGAGGCCCGTAGTATGAAAACTATGAAGTTTACACTTGCCAATATGAATGCCAAGTTGGAGTCCGGAAATTTTTCAGGTTCTATTATGGTCGAAAATTTTGAAGAACCCGAAGTGGACATGCAATTGGATGTAGATTTCAATTTAGCGTTCATGACCAAGTTTTTAAATATTACCGATATCGAGAATGCATCAGGGAATGTATCGCTAAAGATGAATTTTCATGACATTATTGATTTGGACAACCCCGAAAATGCTCTTAGCGACTTGAACAAGGCCTATTTCAGTGAGCTTAAAGTTTCCAACCTCAGTATTGCTTCATCGGATATGCCAGCACCCTTGGAACAGCTTGATATGCAACTTTTAATGAACGGCAAACAAGCTACATTGGACACCTTCAATATAAAAATGGGCAAATCAGACCTTTCCATAACAGGATATGTGTCAGACCTTCCCGCAATTTTCCACCATACAGAAACACCTGTGAACGTACACTTGGATATTCAATCGAATGTTTTGGACCTCGCCGAGTTGACACGGTATTCAACAACGGAAAAGAAAGGTGTAAATGAACAGATAACCGATTTAAGCGCGGGGTTCTCTTTTATTGCTTCTGCCAAAGACTTTACCGAATCCCAATATTTGCCCAAAGGAGAATTTTTTGTGGATAGTTTGTATGCGAAACTCAAACACTACCCTCATCAACTACATGATTTTCATGCAGACATCCTTATAGATGACAAAGACTTGAAAATAGTGGATTTTATGGGCCAGATTGACGATTCCGACTTTCACTTGAATGGATTGGCCCATGATTATAGGTTCTGGATGAAGGATACGCTAAATGGAAATGTGGATTTAGAAATCACCTTGGCCTCGGATTTACTTCGTTTGGAAGACATATTTTCCTATAAGGGCGAAAATTATGTTCCTGAACAATATCGTCACGAAGAGTTTGAAAAATTGACCTTGCACGTGAATTCTAGAATGCATTACAAAGATTCTGCTTTACATTCCATAGACCTAGACATGGATAGGCTTGACACCAAAATGCACCTTCACCCTATGCGATTTCAGGATTTCAATGGTAGAATACATTATGAGGATAAACATCTTGTTGTTGAAAACCTACAAGGAAAGATTGGAAGAACTGTTTTTGACCTTAACCTGAATTATTATCTAGGAGAAGACCAAAGCATTAAAAAGCGTGATAACAGTTTTGCATTGAACGCGAACTATATTGATTATGATCAACTTTTTAGTTTCAACGCAAAACCTTCAACACCAAAAAATGCCTTGGAAATTGATTCTAGCAATGTGACGGAGCACGAGAAAGCTTTCAATATTTACGAACTGCCCTTTACCGATATGCAATTTGATATCCAGGTGGACCATTTTATTCGTAATCGTATCGATTTCAAGAATATAAATGCCCGTTTACGCACAACACAAAATCATTATGTGTATGTGGACACCCTTAGCATGGATGCTGCTGGCGGACATTTAAATATGTCAGGTTACTTTAATGGTAGTGACCCTAAGCACATTTATCTAAGCCCTAATTTAACCCTTACAAGGGTAGATATAGACCAATTGTTGTTCAAATTTGAGAACTTCGGACAAGATCATTTGGTGTCAGAAAATTTGCATGGAAAGGTTTCTTCCCAAATCAAGGGAAAAATAAGAGTTTATCCTGACTTGGTGCCCAATTTGGACGAATCAGAAATACATATGGCCGTTGAGGTATTAAATGGTCGGTTGGTGAATTATAAACCAATGTCGATGCTATCGGACTATATGGGTGACAAAAATCTAGAAAATGTTCGATTTGACACCCTTCAAAACCGTTTGGACATTGTCAACGGAAAAATGAACATCCCCAAGATGACCGTTGAATCCACTTTAGGACATATGGAACTTTCCGGTAGCCAAGATTTGGAACACAATATTGAATACTATTTTAAGATTCCGTGGAAAACCGTTAAGAGAGCAGCGGTCTATAAGTTATTTGGAAATAAAAAGAACAAAGATTCCATTCCCACAGATGATAAGATCATTGAGGTTGACCCCAATAAAAAAATACGATATCTGAATCTAAAGATTCATGGAAACATTAATGACTATAAAATATCTTTGGGAAAAGATAAATCGTAAAAAGAGCTCCTAACAGATGGATGTCCAAAAACGGCTAATTATACACCAAGGATATCTAAATATCATGGTCTTCCAATAAAAAAGCCGCTCCTAGGAGCGGCTTTTTTATTTTGAATCGGTTCATTTACCCTAGTCGGCCAAAACAATCACTTTGTTGTCTTTCATTTCGACCGTGCCACTTGAGATGGCCAAGATAGTTTCTCCATTGCTTCCTTTGGAAAATTTGTTGGCAAAGGCTTCATCAATGGTGATATTGCCCTTTACTTTTACTTTCCCTGCTTGCAAAAGAGACACGATAGGTGCGTGGTTCTCCAACATCTGAAATTCTCCATTTACTCCCGGTACGGTAACGGAGGATACCTCGCCTGAGAATAAAGTAGCTTCGGGTGATACTATTTCTAAATACATGTTATCTAGTTATGAGTTTTTAGTTATGAGTTATGAGTTACTCTGAACTCCACACTCTTAACTCTTAACTGGTTTACGCTTCCGCCAACATTTTCTCTCCAGCCTCGATAGCCTCTTCGATAGTTCCTTTAAGATTGAACGCAGATTCTGGCAGGTGATCCAATTCACCGTTCATGATCATGTTAAATCCTTTGATGGTCTCTTTAATATCGACCAATACCCCTGGAATACCAGTAAACTGCTCAGCTACGTGGAAGGGTTGGGACAAGAAACGCTGTACCCGTCTTGCTCGACCTACCGCCAATTTATCTTCTTCGGAAAGTTCTTCCATACCCAAGATGGCGATAATATCCTGAAGCTCTTTGTAACGTTGCAACAACTCTTTTACACGTTGCGCACAGTCGTAGTGCTCCTTACCCAAAATCTCAGGAGTCAAAATCCTAGAAGTTGAATCCAAAGGATCCACAGCAGGATAGATACCCAACTCGGCAATTTTACGGGAAAGTACGGTAGTCGCATCCAAGTGAGCAAATGTTGTCGCCGGTGCAGGATCCGTTAAGTCATCCGCAGGAACGTAGACCGCCTGTACCGATGTAATGGAACCTCTTTTTGTTGATGTAATCCTTTCCTGCATGGCACCCATTTCTGTTGCCAATGTAGGTTGGTAACCCACGGCAGATGGCATACGACCCAAAAGTGCGGATACCTCGGAACCTGCTTGGGTGAAACGGAAAATGTTATCTACGAAGAAAAGTACGTCCTTTCCTTGGCCTTCTCCAGAACCATCACGGAAGTACTCAGCAATGGTCAAACCGGACAATGCCACACGGGCACGTGCTCCCGGTGGTTCGTTCATCTGTCCGAACACGAAGGTAGCTTTGGACTCCTTCATCGCTTTTTTATCTACTTTGGACAAATCCCATCCTCCTTGTTCCATGGAGTGCAAGAAATCGTCGCCATATTTTATAATACCGGACTCCAACATCTCACGAAGCAAATCGTTTCCTTCACGGGTACGCTCTCCAACACCTGCGAACACGGACAAACCACCGTGGCCTTTTGCAATGTTGTTGATCAACTCCTGAATCAATACGGTCTTACCTACCCCGGCACCACCGAACAATCCAATCTTACCACCCTTTGCGTAAGGCTCGATAAGGTCGATTACCTTGATACCTGTAAAAAGTACTTCAGTGGAAGTGGAAAGGTCTTCGAATTTTGGTGCTTCACGGTGAATTGGAAGTCCATTGTCTCCAGTTTTAGGCAGTTCCTCCAAACCATCGATGGCATCACCGATCACATTGAAAAGACGTCCGTAAACATCCTCCCCGATCGGCATTTGAATCGGGTTACCGGTAGCTACTACCTCAACTCCCCTACTCAATCCATCGGTAGAGTCCATAGAAATGGTTCTTACGGTATTTTCACCAATATGTGATTGTACTTCCAAAACCAATCTTGAGCCATCAGCTTTAGCGATTTCAAGAGAGTCATAAATTCTTGGGATCTCTACCCCTGATTCAAACTCAACATCAATGACCGGGCCTATAATTTGGGCAACCTTACCTGTTACTTTAGACATTAGTATGTTTATTTATAATTGAATACGCGGAAATTGACCGCTGTTTTTTCGGCTGCAAAGATATGCTTTTACATTTTTATTCAGAAACCGATTTCAGCTTTTTTTTAAAGAAAAAAGGCGCTGGAAATTCCAACGCCTTCAGTTTTGCTTTTTTACTGTCAATTAAGGATTTATGGTCCAGGACAAATAGTAAATGGAACCTATGAATCCTGTACCGATTGCAGTGTAGTACTCATCGCCCAACAGATTAGATCCTCCCAGTTTGAAAATAGATTTAATGGATGGTACGGAGTAGTTGACCTGAGCATCCAAAACGGTATATGCCGGAATATCGCCATCTGCAAAAGAGGCTTCCCAGAAGTAACTATCACTCCAGCGGTAGTTTACGTTGAAACCAAAATTTTTGAAAAGTGCCGCATTACCAAATGAGGCTTTTACCTTGTGCTTTGGTGTGTTAAAATTGGTCCTAAGGTCGGGATATCTACCTTCATCAATATCCAATTCGGCAAAGGTATAGTTTACACCCAAATCAAAGTTTCCAAGTTTGGTATCCACTCCAAGAGTAGCTCCGTAGGAATTGATATCTGCTTCGGAATTGGTGTACGTTTGGTATGCTTGAACATCTCCATTCTGAAGTGCGGACAATGACAAACTTCCATCACCCACGGTACCATAAAGAGGCACAATGGTAACTTCATTTCCTATGAAATTGGAATAACTGTTATAGTATCCGCTCAAATCAATGGTAAACCTACCCACTTGGGCCCTATACCCGGCCTCGAAAGCAATGATTTCCTCTGGCTGAACAAGACTGGGGTTCGCTTCTTCCAAAACTGAAGGGTCTCCAGTTGCCTGAAATTGACCAATCGAACTCTGTGTGAAAGCATTCTCGTAGGCGGCACGTCCCGTAATCTCAACCGTTGCAGGTTGTCCAGCATCCTGTCCTGGTTGACTAACCCCCAGAGTTCGCACGTCTCTATCCAAGTTATCGGGTGCAGAACCTACCAAAATGGCTCGTCCAGCATCCAATCCAATAAACAAATCTTGAGTGGTCGGGTTACGGAAACCTTGCTGTACGGAAACCCTAAGGTTATGATTTCTTTCCTCACCCAAAGTATAAGCGAAAGATACTCTTGGTGAAAGGAAGCCATCAAAAAATTCATTTTTATCGTAACGTGCCGATCCTGTGAATTTTAAACGGTCGTCCAAAAATTTCTTCTGTACTTGGAGATAGGCTCCGTATTCGTTGTATGTGATGGGACCATCGATATCCGTGAAGATGGTTCCTTGGGAATTCAATTCATACTCCCTGAAAGAACCTCCTACTTGAATGTCGGCCCAATCATCGATCAAGTGGGCAATATTGTAGTTACCGTTCACATGACGGAATTTTGTTTTGTCAATGAACTTTGCACCTGTGGTCAAATCTCCGTCGTTGATCACCTTATTAAAGGCACTCTCAAACTCCGGTGTGCCGGGAATCAATCTCCCTTCATCAGCGACCTCTCTGGCTGCTGCATGAGCTTGGACAGAAGCCTCTTCACGAGGAGTCCCCTGTTGGAAAAGTCCTAAAAACGTTGGTATATAAGTTCCTATATAATCACCAAACCATGACCTCTCTGCTGGGTTATTTGGGTTTGGTGTGTCACGCTTCCAGGCTCTATTTACGTTAATAGCTGCAAAACGGGTATCGTAGGCATCCCCTGAATTTTCGGAGACAATATAACCCCTAATAAAGAAGTTGTCATTTTTGATTTCCAAACGGTGCTGCTGCATGGTAAATCCAGCTACTGCATAACGGTTGGCCCCTTGATAAATGGTGGTACCTCTACCGATCCTACTGTTAAGAATCACTTCCAAATCATCCGCAAAGGGCCTGTAATGCAAGGCAAAGTCAGCCTTAACACTTTCAGCATTATAGTTGGCTAAATCCGCTTCATCATACCCTGTTCTTGAAACTACTGCAGAACCAATGGTTCCACTTGGCAAATCAGCAAAATCATCAAAATTTATTAAATCAGACACCTCATCACCATATACATTCAACCCATCGTATCCTGGATTGGAGCGGTCAGCACCTGGGTTGTTCAAATCCATCCGACTATTGGCGTGCCAATCTTCCCCTGTCAAAACGGAGAGGTTGGCCTTTACCGCTATTTTATCACTAAAGGCATGGGCGGCACGCACACCAAAATCCTTATAAAAATTGCTTCCAGCAGCATCTTGGGTGGTTACCCCACCTTTGGCATAGGCACTTATCCCTTGAAAATCGAAAGGGTTTTTACTGGTCATGAACAAAATACCGTTAAACGCACCTGCTCCATATAATGCAGAAGAAGCTCCCGGCAAAATTTCCACGCTCTGTACATCCAGTTCGGACATACCTACCAAGTTACCCAAAACGAAGTTTAGACCGGGGGCGGTATTGTCCATACCATCCACCAACTGCAAAAATCGGTTGTTGGCAAAAGTGGCAAAACCCCTGGTGTTTATGGACTGGAACGTTAAACTGTTGGTGTTGATGTCCACTCCCTTCAAATTTTGAAGTCCTCCATAAAAAGATTCTGCAGTGGTATTCTTGATTTCCTTTAGACCAAACCGTTCAACCGATACGGGTGATTCAAAAATACGCTCGGGCGTTCTTGAAGCTGAAATCACAATCTCGTCCAACATGGTGTTGGCTTCCGAAAGGGTAATTGTAAGCGTTTGATTGTTTGACGTGACATTTGCTGTAAAATCCGAGAAACCAATACTGGAAAACTGAAGTTGAAATGGGGGTGCTTCATTGGTGTTAAAGGTAAAATTTCCATCAAAGTCCGTAGTGGTTCCTTCTGCTTTCCCTACCAAAACCACATTGGCGCCCGGTATGGGATCATTGTTTTCATCAACTACTTTTCCCTGTACTGTTGTTTGGCCATAGGTTACCAAACTCAAAAGCATTAGGGAAACAAACATAAGTTTTTTCATTTGCTATGGATTAGAGTTAATTTAGTTTATGTGCATGTTAAGTATCAATCGGGAAGATACATTTTTTTTTATTCCAATTATACAAATTTGAAAAAAATTATGCATGCATAATACTTTTTTGGCAAAAATTCCTGCTCAAATGTACGGTTTCAACAAAAAAGGCACTGTTTCCAGCGCCTTTTTGTTTTCTTTCAGATGTTTTGTGGTTTATTCTACCGTTACGGATTTTGCCAAATTTCTAGGCTGATCCACGTTACATCCCCTCATTACCGCTATATGGTACGATAAGAGTTGTAACGGTATGGTTGTGAGCAGTGGCGATAGACTCTCTGAAGTATCCGGGACCTCTATTACGTGGTCCGCCAACTCTTTTACGGTTTCATCCCCCTCGGTCACAACCGCAATGATCTTTCCTTTTCTGGATTTGATTTCCTGAATGTTACTTACCACTTTCTCGTAGTGTCCTTTTCTTGTTGCAATCACGACAACGGGCATTTGCTCATCGATAAGTGCGATGGGGCCATGTTTCATTTCTGCAGCAGGATACCCTTCGGCATGGATATAACTGATTTCCTTCAACTTTAACGCTCCCTCCAAGGCAACGGGGAAGTTATATCCCCTTCCCAAATACAAACAGTTTGATGAATCCTTATAGGTCTGGGATATTTCCTCTACCAAAGGATTGGACAACAATGCCTTTTCAACTTTTGCTGGAACAGCTTCCAATTCTGCCAAATATTCATGGAATTTGGATTGGGACAAGGTGCCTTTTTCTTGCGCCAATTTTAATGCGATCAAGGTTAGCACAGTAATCTGGGTCGTAAATGCCTTGGTGGAAGCTACGCCGATTTCGGGTCCTGCGTGAGTGTAGGCCCCGGCATGGGTCTCCCTTGCAATGGATGAACCTACCACGTTGCAGACTCCAAAAACAAATGCGCCCTTTTCTTTGGCCAATTTGATCGCTGCCAATGTATCGGCGGTTTCGCCGGATTGGGAAATGGCTATCAATACATCTTTTTCGGTTATAACCGGGTTACGGTACCTGAACTCTGAAGCATATTCTACCTCCACCGGTATCCTTGCCATGTCCTCAAAAATATACTCGGCCACCAAACCAGCGTGCCAAGAAGTTCCACAGGCAACTATTATAATCCTATTGGCGTTAAGGAATTTTTCAAGATTTTGGTCTATGCCGGCCATTTTAATGATTCCCTTATCCGCCAACAAACGTCCACGGTATGTATCTTGTATGGCCTTGGGCTGCTCATAGATTTCCTTGAGCATGAAATGATCATAACCTCCTTTTTCAATTTCTTCGAGATTGAGCTGTAGTTCTAAAATGTTAGGATAGGCAATCGCATCGTCCTTAATCTTGCGCATTTTTATTTCCTTTCCTATTCTTACAATCGCCATTTCCTCGTCCTCAAGGTAAACGGCGTTGTTGGTAAATTCAATAAATGGTGAGGCATCCGAAGCGATAAAGTATTCATTATCACCGATTCCTATGGCCAACGGACTTCCCAATTTTGCCACTACGATTTCGTCGGGCTTATTTTTATCAAAAACGGCTATGGCATAGGCACCAACTACTTGGTTCAATGCGATCTGTACCGCTTTCCCCAGTTTTACCCCTTCCTTTTTCTTAACTTCCTCTATCAAGTTGACAAGCACCTCGGTATCGGTATCGGAGTGAAAGGTGTACCCCCGTTTTATAAGTGCCTGTTTTATGGATTCATAGTTTTCTATAATCCCGTTGTGGATGATTACCAATTCTCCTGAGTTGGAATAATGAGGATGGGAGTTTACGTCATTTGGGACCCCATGGGTGGCCCATCTTGTATGACCCAGTCCCAACTTTCCTTTGGTAGGGATAGTAGTTTCGGCCTTGGTTTTTAAATCCTCGACCTTCCCCTTTGTTTTGGCCAAATGGATGTTCTCTCCATCAAAAAGGGTAACCCCGGCACTATCGTACCCTCTATATTCAAGTCTTTGCAAGCCTTTAATAATTATGGGGTAAGCGTCTCTATGACCAATGTAACCAACTATTCCACACATAAGCTTTTTTTTTAGTTAATAACCATTTGGGGGTTAGTCATCAAAATTAAAAGGTATACATTAAAATTGGATATCCTGATTAGTTAAAACGATGAACGTTCAAAAAACCACGGTAAATTTATCCTATTTAGTTGGCCTCGGTGTAGAAGATTTCCAATTTCAGTTTTTTATCCTCAAGCTCGCTGGGCACATTGCTCCCATACAGAACAGTGCCCAATGGGCTCACCGTAGCTGCTACGGGATAATCGATTCCCTGCATATCACTTCCAATTGCTTCCCGAAGTCCAATAATGTTTATATTGGGTGTTAAAGTTAACCCTAACTTGGCATTGGTTGAATCCCGAACTATAATGTTATTGATATGTTCCGTGATACGGATTTTATATTTTACTCCCCGATTATTTTCTTGCTCCAATATACCACCATGATTCAGGAAATATTGTAACGGGTTTGGCCCTGAATTGCCATTAGGACTCTCGTTGGATGCATCGAAAAGGGGACGATTGGTCTCGGCATTGTACAAATAAAGTCGTAGTGGCTCTACAACCGTTTCGCCCACTGCTTCACGATCTACGTAGAACACCAAGTTTGCCTCATTGATCACCCAATTGTTCTGTTTTATCTGGTTGATTATTCCAGAGCCGCCGTTGGCCGTCTCGTCAAACAAACGAATTTCGGCCAATGTAGCACCTCCCTTTACATAAATTCTAGAGGCATTTTCGCCGTTGTCCATGGCATTTAAAGCTTCAGTCGGCAATATCTCGTTTTCAAAAACATTGACGGCATTCCCGGTTACTCCTGTTTGTTGCGAACTCTCCAAAAAATTCAGGACAAAGTCCTTTTCCGCCGTAACGGTTTCTTCTGCCTCGGCATCATAATCATCGTAAGTATAGGTAATGGTAATGTTCGCGCGGGTAAGATCCAACAAAAACATCAGCTCTTCCATATCACTGCCGGTCAAGTGAACGCCCCGTAGGAAATTCTTAAAGTTGGAATCGCTCAAAAGCTCGGACTGACCTTCTTTGTCCAAGATATTTTGTTGGAAAAAATCCGGGTTCAAGGGAATGCGGATACCTGGTGGTATTCTATCATCTACAAGGGTTTGAGACTCGTCCACATCTTCTGTATCGGGATCGTCTTCGGCCATTACAACTGTCTCAATATCATCAATTATCACGGTGTTTTGACCTGAAATGGTAAGCTCTTCACCAATAAAGCTAGAGAAATCCTGATTGGAATAATATTCTTGTGCTTCTTGGAAGTTTGAGTTCGGATCCAAATCCCTAAGAAAGTAATTGGATCTTGAGACCACCAAATCGAAGGTTTGGTTCCTGTCACCATAAATACTGTCCAAATCAAATCTGTTGGGATATATGTTCGGCGTAAAATTATCTTCCGTTCCATCCTCGTCAGGATCAAATGGGTTTGAACCTATTATTCGCTCTTGGTTATCGGAAACCCCATCACCGTCCAAATCAGAATTGGGATCATCGGCATCGTCGCCATTTTCGAACTCATCCGGCACACCGTCTCCATCCCTGTCGGGTGAGGGGGCGGTTAAAAAAGGAATGTTCAGATATACTTCCTTTACCGTTTCATTTTCTTGGTCGTTATCCGGGTCATCCTCATCTGCCTGCGAGATATCACCAAATGTTGGGGAGGTGGTCGATAACTGCAACTGGGATATGATGCTTGCCTTTCTTTGCCCATAAATGGGGTCATTGAAAGTTCCTAGTTGGTATAGGGGCAATCTATTGGTCTGTACAGCAGTGATTCCCTTGTTAAAGGCAAAAACATCGTATGCTACTTTACCTGTGGTAAAAGGTTCTCCTCCAATTACACCTTCACCTATGGTATCAAGTTCCTCTTCACAAGAGACTATTAGTAAAAACAAAGTTCCAACCAGCGCCGAAACCTTGAAAATATTGGAAAATCTCATTCAATCTATTTTAAAACCTCTGTATTATAGAAATTTGTGTATGCCTCTTCGGCTTCCTGAAGGGAAACGTACGGCAATACGGGCACGGAAAGATTGTCGATATGGCTTTTTAGGTCATCGGACAAATCATCCGCGGCTAAAATAACGGCATCGGAATGATCTACGGCAACCTTTAACAAATTATTATACTCGGGCGTGGACAGCGCCGAAATTTCTTTTTTGTCTATACCGTCAAAAGCGATTTTATCGATCATTGTTGCATCCAACTCCCCTTCAAAATCCTTACCATATACGGAGGTAACAATTCTACTCTCGGAGAACAATGGCTCATCGGCATAATATTTTCTCAGGTAAAGCGGCACCATGGAAGCCATCCAACCATGTACGTGGATAATATCCGGGGACCAGTTTAATTTTTTCACCGTTTCCACAACTCCTTTCGCGAAGAAAATGGCGCGCTCATCATTATCGGGGAACAAATTTCCATCAGAATCGGCAAATGTGGCCTTCCTTTTAAAATATTCGTCGTTATCTATAAAGTAGACTTGTATTCTTTCCTTGGGTATGGAAGCCACCTTTATGATCAAGGGCATATCCATGTCGTTGATCACCAGGTTCATCCCCGATAAACGTATTACCTCATGTAATTGATGCCTCCTTTCGTTGATGTTTCCGTACCTTGGCATAAAAATGCGGATCTGGCCACCATTGCTGTTCACCATTCTTGGTGCTTCATACGACATTAAGGAAACTGGATTCTCTGGGAGGTAGGGAACTAATTCAGAAGATACAAACAATACCTTTTTACCATTCATAAACGCTTTCTTTTGTTTATCCGAAAAACATAGCTGCAAAAGTACAAAAATTATGCTGATTAGCTGTATTTATAGTATTTTTGCACCCTTTTGTACCTGTATATGAAGATATTCGACCTTAAAAAAGAACTGAACGCCTTTACCCAAGAGCAGCGAAAAAAAGACTGTAGCATTGGTCTTGTACCCACCATGGGTGCGCTTCACACGGGTCATATCTCCTTGGTAAAAAAAGCACTTTCGGAAAACGACTTGGTGGTAGTGAGCATTTTTGTGAACCCTACCCAGTTCGACAAAAAAGATGATCTGGATAAATACCCTAGAACATTCGAGAAAGATATTGAGCTTTTGAAACAGGTTTCGGACAATATTGTGGTATTTGCCCCCACCGTTGATGAAATTTACGGGGAAAACGTTACTTCCCAATCTTACGAGTTCGATGGGTTGGACAAAGTAATGGAAGGGGAGTTCCGAACTGGACATTTTGACGGTGTAGGCACCATTGTGGAACTTTTTCTAAGGACCGTGGCTCCCGATAGAGCTTATTTTGGCGAAAAAGATTTTCAGCAGTTACAGATTATCCGAAAAATGGCCGAAATAAAAAATTTGCCTTTTCAAATTATTGGCTGCCCCATTGAACGTGAACCGAACGGTCTTGCCATGAGCTCCCGAAACGAAAGACTGTCAAAAGAAACCCGTGAAGAGGCCGGTTTTATTCACACTACGCTGCAAACTGCCAAAGCCGATTTTGGCACGAAAAGTGCAATAAGTATTGTGGATTGGGTAAAGTCAGAGTTTGACCAACACCCTTTGTTTGACCTCGAATATTTTGAAATCGCTGACGAGAACACATTGACCCCAGCCTTAAAAATTCAGGACAACCAAAAATATAGGGCATTTATCGCCGTTTACGCAGACGGTGTTCGCTTAATTGATAATCTAAGATTGAATTGATAATTTTGCACCATGCAAGTAGAAGTCGTAAAATCTAAAATACACCGAGTAAAAGTTACCGGGGCAGACCTTAACTATATAGGTAGCATCACCATAGACGAAGATCTTATGGATGCCGCCAATATTATTAGGGGCGAAAAAGTGCAGATCGTGAACAACAACAACGGTGAACGATTGGAAACTTATGCCATCCCAGGACCGAGAAACTCCGGGGAACTAACATTGAACGGTGCCGCAGCCAGAAAGGTGGCCGTGGGAGACGTATTGATCCTGATCACCTACGCTTGGATGGATATCGAAGAGGCAAAAACATTTAATCCAGCATTGGTTTTCCCCAATGAGGAAACCAATCTACTCCAATAAATTTTGGGCAGATCCCTCAAAAAATTCCTTAAAATATTCGTGCCCATTGCCTTCGGGCTGTTTTTGGTTTGGTACTCCTACAATTCCACCACGCCAGAGGAAAGAAAGCAAATCATTCATTATATTTCCAATGCCAGCCCATTATGGGTGACCATTTCCATTATTATTGGAATATTGAGCCACATTTCACGGGCCATTCGATGGAAATACCTTTTGGAACCCTTGGGGTATCGCCCCAAAACCGTCAACACCATATTTATTGTCCTCATTTCCTATTTTGCCAACTTGGGAATACCCCGTTCAGGTGAAATTTTAAGGGCCACCGCACTCACCACTTACGAGAAGGTCCCTTTTGAAAAAGGATTTGGGACCATAGTTACCGAAAGAGTAATCGATTTGTTAATGCTTTTGACCATAATCATGGTCACTTTAATGCTTCAAACCGATTTTATTCTCGGTTTTATGGAAGAAAGAGGCGTGAATATCATAGGCGCCATCGGAATACTGCTTGTGGGTATTGTCGGACTCTTTTTGGGATCGTACATCATCCGAAAATCCAAATCGCCCTTGGCCATCAAACTCAAGGGATTCCTCAACGGTCTAAAAGAAGGCGTGCTCAGCCTCTTCAAAATGAAAAACAAGTGGCCATTTATTTTCCACACTTTGTTTATCTGGGCAGCCTATTTTGGCATGTTCTGGGTCATAAAATACACCGTGGAAGAAACCATTCCCCTATCCCTTGGCGAATTGTTGGTCGCCTTTGTGGCCGGAGCCTTCGCCATGTCCACAACCAATGGCGGAATAGGTCTTTACCCTATTGCAGTAAGTGCTGCACTGAGCATTTATGGCATCAGCTCCGTTTCCGGGGACGCATTTGGGTGGATCATGTGGATCGCCCAGACGTTTATGGTCGTAGTTTTCGGTACAATATCCTTCCTAGTATTGCCGTTATTGAATAGAAATCGGTAAACCCCGACCGCCTAAATCTTAACCAATGAAAAAATGTCTATTTCTACTGATAGGCTTTACTTGCTTGAACCTTAGCGCTCAAGTAAAAAAGGAGATATTTGAATCCTTCAAACTGCAAGAGCGCAGAGATGTCTCCTACTATTTTCCCGAAGATTATTCCGATGAAAAAACATATCCATTGATCGTGGTTTTGGATGCCGAATACTTGTTCGACCTTGTTGTGGCCAATGTAAAGTTCCAAAGCAGGTTCGATCGCATGCCCGAAGCCATCGTGGTCGGGGTTCACCAACTCCAAAACGATCTTCGCTGGGAAGATTGTGCCTACGAAGAAGTCTCTGGACTGCCCACGGAAAAAGGCAAAATGTTCTACGAATTTTTGGGAACGGAATTGATTCCCTACTTGGCCACCACATACAACATTGCACCCTTTAAAATGTTTGTGGGGTATGATATCACGGCCAATTTTGGCAACTACTTTTTGTTCAAAGACCAATCCTTCTTTAATTCCTATATCAGTATTTCGCCCGTATTGGCCACCGAAATGGAGAGCAGGGTTCCCGCCCGTTTGTCCGAGCTGGACCAGACCATCTTTTACAATCTGATCGTAGAAAAGCAACCTACGGATGATAGGCAACGTGTGCTTCAAATGAATACCAGCATCAGCTCTATTACCAAAGAATCCCTGCATTACTTTTTTGATGAATATGAAAATGCCGACCACACCTCTATAGCAGCCTATGGCATAAGCAAAGCTTTTGATAACGTTTTCAGTATTTACAGACCCATTACCCCTGCTGAGTACAAGTCGGATATTTTGACATCCGAAGAACCCGTGTTCAATTATTTGGAAAACAGATATCAGACCATAGAAAACCTGTTCGGGTTTGAAAAGCCTGTGGAACTCAACGATATTATGGCCATTTATGCCGCCTGCCTGAAAAAACAAGACTACGAATCGTTAAAGCCATTGGCCGAACTCTGCAAAAAACAATTCCCGGAAACCATGATGGGCTTTTATTTTGAAGCAGAACACTATGAGTTTATCGGAGAGCCCAAAAAAGCGTTCAAAACCTTCGAAAAAGCCTTCCAAATGGAAGAAATCGACTTTCTGACCAAGGACATGGCCCTCGAAAAAATCGATGCACTAAAAGCAGACTTCGGGTACTAGCTGGATGGATTCCCAGATTATTGGATTGTTAGATGATTTTCCTCTAAAATTCCAACTATCTAACCATCCAAATATCCAATCCAACGTCTAATTCCATATCTTTAGGCCCCTCATTTATTTTGAATGGCCAAGACCAAAACAGCATTTTTTTGTCAAAACTGTGGAACCCAATTTCCAAAATGGGTCGGGCAATGTTCCTCTTGCAAGGAATGGAACACAATTGTGGAAGAAGTGGTCCAAAAAGAGGACAAGAAAAATTGGAAAACCGATAAGGTTGCCAAACAGGCCAACAAACCCCTACGTGTTTCCGAAATTACCCAAGAAAAAGAACTCCGATTGGACACCAAGGACCAAGAGTTCAACCGCGTATTGGGCGGCGGACTGGTACCGGGCTCACTGACCTTGCTGGGCGGGGAACCGGGCATCGGAAAAAGTACGCTGTTGCTTCAGATTGCCTTGAAGCTACCCTATAAAATCCTATATGTTTCAGGCGAGGAAAGTCAAAGGCAGATAAAAATGCGTGCCGACCGTATTCAGCCCAACAGTGAAAATTGCTACATCCTTACCGAGACCAAAACACAGAATATTTTTCAGCAGATTTCAACCATTGAACCCGATTTGGTCGTCATCGATTCCATTCAAACATTGCACACCGATTATATCGAATCCGCTGCGGGGAGCATTTCACAAATCCGAGAAAGCACTGCCGAGCTCATCAAATTCGCAAAGGAAAGCCACACCCCCGTTATTTTGGTGGGTCACATTACCAAAGATGGCACCATAGCAGGCCCCAAGATTCTGGAACATATGGTGGATACCGTCCTTCAATTTGAAGGCGACAGAAACTATGTGTACCGTATTCTTCGTTCGCTCAAAAACCGATTCGGCTCCACTGCCGAACTGGGCATTTACGAAATGCAGGGAAGTGGATTGCGCGAAGTGAACAACCCTTCAGAAGTGTTGATCTCCAAAAATGACGAAGACCTCAGCGGTACCGCGATTGCAGCCACCGTGGAGGGTATGCGGCCCTTGCTCATTGAAATTCAAGCTTTGGTAAGCACCGCCGTGTATGGAACACCGCAACGTTCTGCCACAGGATTCAATGCCAAAAGATTGAATATGCTCTTGGCCGTTTTGGAAAAACGTGCAGGTTTTAAATTGGGTGCAAAGGATGTTTTCTTGAACATCACTGGAGGAATCTCCGTGGATGATCCCGCCATCGATTTGGCCGTTATGGCCGCCATCCTATCCAGCAATTCGGACATCGCCATTGAAAAAGGTATCTGTTTTGCCGCAGAGGTAGGGCTTGCAGGGGAAATCAGGCCCGTGCAACGCGTGGAACAACGCATCCTTGAAGCCGAAAAATTGGGCTTCTCCAAAATATTTGTCTCCAAAAACAATAAGATTGCATTAAAGCAATCGGGCATACAGATTCAAAAAGTATCCAAGATTGAGGATGTCGTCGCACACCTATTTGGGTAAAATTACGTTTTGATGGTTTCTTTCTATATTTAGGAAACTTTCAAACTGCACATGAACAAAATTTTACCCCTGCTCGTTTTAGCCTTGATTTTTTCTTGCTCCGAACCAAAAATAAATACGGCCGACAAAGCTTATTTCACTACTTGGGAACATTATTTGGGCGACCCCGAACGAACACATTTCTCCAATCTTGATCAAATCGACACCACCAATGTTTCCCAATTGAAACTCGCTTGGAGCTATAAGAGTGGGGGTCTGCAAGAAGGAAGAACCACACAGATTCAGACAAGCCCTTTAATGATTGAAAATGTGCTTTACGGGGTAAATGCAGCCATCGAACTGTTTGCCATCAACGCGAAAACAGGAGAAGAAATCTGGAAGTTTTCACCAAAAACCAAGGATGAATCGGGCTTGGGGCTCAACCGGGGCTTGAATTATTGGAAATCCGAGGGTTCTGCTCCGAGTCGCATCTTTTTTTCATCAGGCCCAAGATTGTATGCCATCAATCTTAAAACGGGCCAGCCCATTAGTGCTTTTGGCAACAACGGAAGTATCGACCTTCGAGATGGTCTGGGCAGGGACCCGAACAAATTATCCGTGGTCTCCAATACGCCGGGGGCGGTTTTTAAAAACATACTGATTCAAGGCACCCGAGTTGGCGAAGGTCCCGGTTCTTCCCCAGGGCACATCCGAGCCTTCAATGTGCTCACAGGTGAAATTCTCTGGACGTTCCATACCATTCCACAGCCAGGAGAATTTGGTTATGAAACTTGGCCTGCCGAAGCATACAAAAAAGTGGGTGGTGCCAATAGTTGGCCCGGTATGGCATTGGACAACGAGCAAGGCATTGTTTACATCCCCACAGGTTCGGCAGCATTTGATTGGTATGGCGGTGACCGCGAAGGGTCCAACCTGTTTGCCAATTCCCTATTGGCTTTGAATGCCAATACCGGGGAGCGAATTTGGCATTTTCAAATGGTGCACCACGATATTTGGGACCGAGATTTACCGGCACCACCCAACATAGTTGACATTGTTAGGGATGGACAAACTATTCCTGCCGTGGCACAGGTGACCAAAAGTGGCCATGTATTTGTATTCAACCGAATTACTGGAGAGCCACTGTTCCCCATTGAGGAAAAATCGTATCCGAGTTCCACATTAATTGGAGAAAAAGCATTTGAAACCCAGCCCTTGCCCTTAAAGCCTAGGCCGTTTGCACGTCAAATTTTGACGGAAGATGATCTATACGCTCCCAATCGAACTGCTTTTGTTGATGATTTGGTACAAGGGAATGAAAATGAAGGCAATCCAACCGTATTGGAAAAATTCAACTCCATTACCTCACAAGGGCAATTTATACCTATGGACACCACTGGAGTGATTCTATTCCCAGGGGCCGATGGTGGTGCCGAATGGGGTGGAGCAGCAGTCGACCCACGGCACGGGGTGATGTACGTTAATGCCAATGAAATGGCATGGATCATAAAAATGACAGAGGTTGGAGGAGATGAAGAGGGTGCAAGTGTGGGGCAAAGTTTGGCTCAAATCCATTGTGCCAGATGTCACGGTGGGGATTTGCAAGGCTTGAACGGAATTCCTGAGCTTCAAAACGTGAAGTTGCGACTGGAAACCGATTCCATAAAAAGCATCATCCAAAAAGGGCGAGGCGCCATGCCCGGCATGCCAAATCTGTCCGAAGAAGAAACCAATGCCATCACCAATTTTTTAATGGATATCGAAGAAGCAAAAGATCATAGAGTGGAAAAAACAAAAATCGATGTCCCCTATTCCATTTCAAGTTTTGCAAGGTTTAAAGATGATAGGGGTTATCCCGTGATAAAACCGCCGTGGGGCACCTTGAACGCCATCGACCTAAACACGGGCGAATATCTGTGGACTGTTCCTCTGGGACACGAAGAAAGTTTACAAGACCCCAATGTTCCTGTTTCAGGCTTGGAAAATTATGGTGGGCCTGTCATAACCAAAGGTGGTGTGCTTTTTATTGCGGCCACCAAAGATGAAAAAATCCGTGCGTTCCATATGCAAACAGGCAAGCAACTCTGGGAAGACCAACTGCCAGCTGGGGGGTATGCCACACCCATTACCTATCAAATTGATGGGAGGCAATATTTGGTTATCTCTTGTGGGGGTGGCAAAATGGGCACACCTTCGGATGATGAGTACCGTGCCTATGCTTTGGAATAGTTAAGGCGCCGGATTCGGAATAGCGTTGTGGATTTCCTCAATGCCTTCCAAAACCTCATCGGAAAGGTCCACATGGATACTTTCAATGTTTTCCTTGAGCTGTTCCATAGTGGTTGCCCCAATAATGTTACTGGTAAGGAAGGGCCGGGTGTTTACAAAGGCCAAGGCCATCTGCGCCATGCTAAGACCATGCTCCTGTGCCAATTGTGCATACATTTCCGTGGCTTGCACAGCGGTATCTCCGCTATATCTGTTGTAATTTGGAAACAATGTGATTCGTCCTTTTCTAGGAGGAACTTCCGTAAGGTATTTTCCGCTCAACACACCAAAGCCAAGTGGCGAATAGGCCAACAAACCAATCTGTTCCCGCATGGAAATCTCCGACAGACCCACTTCAAACAAACGGTTCAAGAGGTTGTATGGGTTTTGAATGGTCTTCATTCGAGGCAATGACTGATGTACTTTGCTCTCTTCCAAATACCTCATAGCGCCCCAAGGCGTCTCGTTGGACAGTCCTACATGGCGAATTTTCCCTTCGGCAATCAAATCGCGGAGCGTTTCCAATACTTGATGGATATTATCATCCCAAACATCCACGGCATGGGCATTGTACCCCCGTTGTCCAAAATAATTGGTGTTCCGCTCCGGCCAATGGAGTTGGTACAAATCGATATAATCTGTTTGCAAACGCTTTAAACTGCCCTCCACCGCGCTGATAATGGATTCCTTGCTGAATCCCGTACTGCGTATATGTTTTGCTGCATGACCAGGTCCCGCTATTTTGGAACCCAGCACTACTTTGTCCCGATTTCCTGTTTTTTTGAACCAATTTCCGATAAGCTCTTCGGTTACCGCATACAGTTCCTTCTTTGCGGGAACTGGGTATAGTTCTGCAGTATCGAAGAAATTCACTCCTTCATCCAGAGCATAATCCATCTGTTCGTGGGCATCATCCTCGTTGTTCTGACGTCCCCAGGTCATGGTGCCCAAGCAAATTTTGGAAATTCGGATATCGGTATGTGGAATTCTGGTATATTTCATTTCTTACAAGTTTTAGGACGCTTAAAGATAGTCAAACGGAAATATCGGACATTATGCGATTGTTATTAATCCACCTCCAATAAAATGGGGCAGTGATCACTGTGCTTTGCCTCCGACAAGATCACGGAACGCTTTAGCCTATCCTTTAATGGTTCGGCCACCATGCCATAATCCAAACGCCATCCCTTGTTGTTGGCCCTTGCATTGGCCCTGTAGCTCCACCAAGTATAGTTGTCCGGCTCTTTGTTGAAGTGTCTGAAGCTATCGATAAACCCACTGTCCATAAAACTTCCTATCCATTCTCGTTCCACAGGTAAAAATCCTGATACATTTTTATTTCGGACAGGATCGTGGATATCTATGGCCTCATGACAAATGTTGTAATCTCCTAAAACAATCAGATTGGGACGTTCTTTTCTGAGCTCATCGGCGTATTTCTGAAAGTCCGCCATGTACATCAGCTTGTGGTCCAAACGTGCCAGATTGGTCCCGGATGGCAAATACATGCTCATAATGGACAGGTCCCCATAATCGGCACGAATGTTTCTTCCCTCAAAATCCATATAATCGATTCCCGTTCCAAACTCCACATGGTCCGGCTGCTTTTTGCACAACAGGGCAACACCGCTGTACCCTTTTTTTTGGGCACTGAACCAGTAGTGATAAGGATAGCCCGCTTCCTCAAAAAGTTGGGTGTCCACCTGTTCTTCCATGGCCTTGGTTTCCTGAAGACAAATAATATCCGGGGATACGGCTTGCAACCAATCCACAAAACCTTTGTTCATTGCGGCGCGGATTCCGTTGACATTGTACGATGCGATTTTCATTTGATCAAATTTGTTCAAAAATAGCTATTGTGGGCGGATGCCTAAAATTGATTTTGCCAATGGCTGCATCAACATTTGGAATCAAGACCTCCTTTCTTAAAGTTTTCCCGTAATTTTAGATCAAAATCAACCCCATGACCGCACTCGTACTCATCGATATCCAAAAAGGGCTGGAAGAGACATCGTTTTATGGCACGGAGCGAAACAATTTGGATGCTGAAAAAAATTGTGGCAAATTATTACGATCATTCAGAAAAAAACAATGGCCCATTTTCCATGTAAAGCACAATTCCACAAATATCGATTCCCCTCTTTATCCCAACAAAATAGGAAACGATTTTCGCCCAGAGGTACGCCCATTGATCAGTGAACCCGTTTTTGAAAAAAGTGTAAACAGTGCTTTTATCGGCACCAATTTAGAACACAGTCTAAAAGTTAAGGGAATTACCGATCTGGTCGTCGCCGGACTCACTATCGAGCATTGTATTTCCACTTCGGTACGCATGGCCTCCAATTTGGGCTTCAATGTGATTTTGGTATCCGACGCTACAGCTGCTTTTGATAAAATAGGGTACGATGGCAATAGATACAGTGCCGAGGTTATTTTTCATTCAGAATTGGCCAACTTAAAAGATGAATTTGCCACGATCAAGGATACCCAAACCTTGATTGATGAACTTGATAAATCATTTTAATGAATTTTATACAAAAAGGACTGCCCTTACTTTTTATCATTTGTTCCATACCACAATTATTGGCACAGGACACCCAAAAAGATTCCATCACCCGTTTGGACGAGGTGGTACTGACCCAGGATGCCATTCCCAAAAAGGCCACGGGCATCACGGCCTCATCAAAAATAGCGGGACAGACCTTTGAGCGTTTCAATCCTACGGACATCCCATCAGCCATCAACCAGATTTCCGGAGTTTACATTCTATCCGGGACCATCAACACCAACAGGATTACTATTCGGGGCATTGGGGCAAGAACGCCCTACGGCACCAACAAATTACGGATGTACTTTAACGGTATCCCCGTTACCAATGGCACTGGTTCTTCGACCATCGAGGCTTACGATTTTGAGAATTTGGGTGCGGTAGAAGTCATAAAAGGGCCCAAAGGCACGGCTTTCGGGGCGAATCTAGGCGGTGCGATCTTATTGGACACCAAGGCATCGGTCGAAGACAGAACGCAGCTTATCAATTCGTTCACGATCGGCTCGTTCAATATGCTGAAGGACAACCTGACATTCTCCCATTCGGAAGATGGCCTTGATATTTCCCTTAGCTACAACCACTTGGAAACCGATGGCTACCGACAGAACAGCCAGTTCCAGCGTGATGGCCTGCTGCTGAACACAAAGTTCCGAACAGGCCAAAAAAGTAGCATGGCACTTTTAGTGAACTATATCGACTACACGGCACATATCCCAAGTTCCATCAACCAAACCGATTTTGAGGAAGATCCTACAAGGGCGCCATCAAACTGGTTGGAGTCCCAGGGATACGAAGCAAACAAATATATTTTGACAGGTCTGTCACACACATATCAATTTTCGGAACAACTGCAGAACACTACCAGCATTTTCTACACCTATCTGGACCACTACGAACCGAGGCCTTTTAATATTCTGGATGAATTTACCAACGGATTTGGCCTACGAAGTCGATTCACAGGTAATTGGGGCAAAGCGGATTTCAGTTTTGGAGGCGAATTCTATAATGATGAATACCACTGGGGCACTTTTGAAAACCTTTATGAAGAAAATGACGGCAACGGCAGCTTGCAAGGCACTCAACTGAGCGAAAACATCGAGTTTAGAAGGCAATTCAATCTTTTTGGGACGCTTACCTACCCCATCACAACCAAGTTTTCCGCCCAATTGGGCCTCAATTTGAACAAGACGAATTACGATTTCAGGGATTTGTTCAATCAAGGAGCGGAAAACGCTTCCGCAGAGCGTGATTTTGATGCAATAGTGTTGCCAAACCTTGGACTGAGCTATCAATTGAAAAACGGAAACATCTATGCCAACGTAGGCAGGGGTTTTTCCAATCCCAGTTTGGAAGAAACACTTACCCCGGGAGGTGTCATCAACCCGGACATAGCACAGGAAACGGGAACCAACTACGAATTGGGGACCGAATGGATGCTGTTCAACAAAAAATTGTCCGCCAATATGGTCCTGTACCGTATGGATGTAAAAAACCTTCTGGTTGCCCAACGTGTCGGTGAGGACCAATATGTTGGCAGAAATGCGGGGGAAACCCGCCATCAAGGTTTGGAACTGGACTTGCAGTATCGAGGTAGATTGTCTCGATCCCTCAGCTTTTCCCCCTATCTCAGCTATACCTTGAACGACCATAGTTTTGTGGACTTTGTGGACAATGACAACGATTATTCGGGCAATCCGCTCACCGGTGTCCCTAAAAACAGATTGAGCTCTGGAATAGATTTTAGGCATGCCAATGGCCTACGATTAAATTTGACCCATCAGTTTGTGGACGAGATTCCATTAACCGACGCCAATTCCTTAAACAGCGATGCCTTTAATGTGTTCCATGCCAAGTTGGGTTTCCGCACTTCACTTTCGCAGAATATCAGTTTGGGACTGAACGCGGGGGTCAACAATATTTTTGATGCCAATTATGCACAATCTGTTTTGATCAATGCCGTAGGTTTTGGCGGAGCCCAACCACGGTTTTATTATCCGGGCAATGACCGCAATTATTTTGGCGGGGTGCAATTGAATTATGTTTTTTAGTTATATGCTAGATGCAGAATAGACTATCTTTAAATTAAACATACTGACCGTGGGGAAAATAGAAGAATACATTTCAAAATTTCCGAAAGAGGTGCAACTGCATCTTCAAGAAATTAGAACCATCATTAAGAAAACAGCTCCGATGGCCACGGAACAAATGGCCTATGGAATGCCCGGTTACAAAACCAATGGAAAGCCGCTTGTCTACTTTGCAGCGTACAAAAGTCATATCGGTTTTTATGCGACTCCGTCTGGACATGAAACGTTTCAAAAAGAGCTTTCAAAATACAAACAAGGAAAGGGTTCTGTGCAGTTTCCTTTGAACCAACCCATCCCTTTTGAACTCATCGAACAAATTGTTAGGTTTAGAGTTGAGGAGAATGCTAACCTAAACTAAAATTTAATGACCCCAAGAATACAAACCCTACCCACAACCTTGTTGGTCGGCAAAAAATCAATCACCTCCTTCGCAGACAACAATACGTTTGAGCTATGGCACAGCTTTTCACCAAGAAAAAAGGAAATCAAGCATTCCATCAATGATAATCTCTATTCCGTTGAGATTTATCCCAGCACTTCCTTTTTTCAAAATTTCAACCCCACCCAAGTATTTGAAAAATGGGCGGCCATTGCCGTTTCCCAAGTGGAAGAAATACCCGAGGAAATGCAAAGCTTGACCCTTCCCGAAGGATTGTACGCCGTGTTCTCCTACAAAGGAAAACCGAGTGAGGCTATGGAAACCTTCAAATATATCTATTCCGAATGGCTCCCCAATTCGGGATATGCAATGGATCACAGACCCTATTTTGCATTGATGGGGGCTAAATATAAAGGAGAACACCCCGAATCCGAGGAGGAGTTTTGGGTTCCCATCAATGCTGAACAGTAGGTAATCTTTAGTGCTAGAATCACATTACTTTGAAATATCATTTTTTATTTAGACATTTATCTAAATAACTAAACAACAAGCATGAATTCGTTGTTCAAAGCCCTTAATGATGAAACGCGCCGACAGATTGTGGAACTGCTCAAGGAAAAAGATATGAATGCGGGAGAAATTGCCGAACGGTTCCATATTTCCAAGCCAAGTATTTCGCATCACCTGGATATTTTAAAACAGGCAGACCTCGTCACCAGCGAAAAAAAGGGACAGTTTGTGGAATATTCCCTGAACACCACCATTTTAGAAGATTTGCTCAACTGGATACTAACCCTTAAAAAATAAATTATGAACCTTAAAAAAGAATTGCCGCTCATCGGGATTGTATTGCTGCCCTTTCTCTATTTGGCCTACGTTTGGAACCAATTGCCCACCGAAGTTCCCTTGCACTGGAATATCAAGGGGGAAGTGGACCGTTACGGGGACAAATCGGAGCTTATCCTTATCCCCATTTTAACTTCCTTGTTGATTTATGTGATTTTCTTGGCGGTGCCCCATATCGATCCAAAAAAACAGATTCAAAAAATGGGCAAGAAATACGATACCTTAAAATGGATTATTACCACTTTTATGTCCGTTTTGGCCTTGTTCATCATTTATACGGCAAAAAATCAATCCGTTGCCAACCCCAATTACATTTTGTTGCTATGCGGAGTCCTTTTCATCATATTTGGCAACTATTTCAAAACAATCAAAGCCAATTATTTCATTGGTATCCGAACGCCTTGGACTTTGGAAAACGAAGTTGTTTGGAAAGAAACCCACAAATTGGGAGGCAAAATCTGGTTCGCTGGCGGTTTGCTTATCATTCTATCCAGCCTAATTTTTAATGAACAGACCAATTTTATCATTTTTATGACCTTAGTCGCAATAATGGTATTGGTTCCTGTCGTCTATTCTTATCTGTTGTTTAAAAAGAAAAAAGTCTAGTTCGTCAAAAAAAGCTTTGAATGAGTTGGTGAGTAATCCGTATCTTAGTTATTCATATTTCAAGATATATGCTAAGTAAGTGGGTTCCTTTTGCTTTTTTACTATTGATTTTTTCATGTACTGAAAAAACCAAGAAAGGGGTGAGTTCTATCGATCCCGTAAATTGGAACAACAGGGTGGCCGCTATTTCCCCAACAGATTCCTTGATGACCGGTACCTCCTATCTCTCCGTATATTCCGAGATTTATAGCGAAACGGAACACCGTACACACAACCTTACCAGTACCATAAGTATGCGCAATACCAACCTGAAGGATACCATTTACATCACTAAAGCGGAATATTTTGATACCAAGGGCAATCCCATAAGAACCTATTTTGATGAACCCATCTACATCAGACCTATGGAAACCGTGGAAATTGTGATCGATGAGAAAGACCGATCGGGCGGAACGGGTGCCAACTTTCTTTTTGATTGGTCCATAAAACCAGATTCCCACGAACCCTATTTTGAAGGGGTGATGATTTCCACTTCGGGATCGCAAGGCCTATCCTTTACCACCGAAGGCAAACGAGTGGAATGACATTGTCGGTCTTGCAATTGTCATAGTTTTAATCGCCCGATTATAGTATCTTGTATATCACTTTTAGGAAAAAATGATGCTTTCCCGTAAGCATAAAAAACAACACTATGACCGATTTACAAATCGCCAAAGATGTTTCTTTACAGCACATCGCCACCATTGCAGAAAAATTTGGAATCGACCCCGAACACATAGAAATGTTCGGAAAATACAAGGCCAAACTTCCCTTAAAAGCCATAGACCGAGAAAAAGCCAAGGAAAGTAATCTTGTTCTGGTATCGGCAATCTCACCTACGCCCGCAGGAGAAGGAAAAACCACAATGTCCATAGGACTTTCCGAAGGACTCAACCGATTGGGCAAAAAATCAACGGTGGTTTTGCGGGAACCTTCCTTAGGCCCTGTCTTTGGAATAAAAGGGGGCGCCACCGGAGGCGGATACTCCCAAGTGATGCCCATGGAGGACATCAACCTGCATTTTACAGGGGATTTTGCCGCCATTGAAAAAGCGCACAACCTATTATCGGCCATTATCGACAACAATATCCAGAGCAAGACCAATTCGTTGCTTTTAGACCCAAGAACCATAGGTTGGAAACGTGTTATGGATATGAACGACCGCTCTCTGCGCCACATCATCGTGGGACTTGGCGGGACAACTTCGGGTGTGCCAAGGGAAACCGGTTTTGATATTACGGCAGCTTCAGAGATTATGGCCATCCTCTGCTTGGCGGAAAGTCTGAGCGACCTAAAAAAACGGTTGGGAAACATTTTTGTGGGGTATACTTTCGACAAAAAACCGATTTACGCCAAAGATTTGAAAGCCGAAAGCGCTATGGCCGCTTTATTAAAAGATGCCATAAAACCCAATTTAGTTCAGACGATTGAGGGCAATCCCGCGATTATTCACGGTGGGCCTTTTGCCAATATTGCACAAGGAACCAATTCGGTAATCGCTACTTTAATGGGAATGACGCATTCGGACTACACGGTTACCGAAGCGGGATTTGGTTTTGACCTCGGAGCTGAGAAATTTTTCGACATCAAATGTCAAAGTGCCAACTTGAAGCCAAAGGCCGTTGTGCTCACAACAACCATCCGCGCGTTAAAATATCACGGAGGTGCAGATTTAAAATCCTTGACAAAGCCCAACGTGGAAGCGTTGAAAAAAGGCCTTCCCAATTTGGAAAAGCATTTGGAAAACATTGCCAAATTCAAGGTTGTTCCGGTAATTGCCATCAACAAGTTCGTATCGGACACGGAGGAAGAAATTGCCGTCATCAAAGCATTGGCGGTGTCCAAAGGTGTTCGTGTAGCCGTTGCCAATGTATGGGCCAAAGGTGGAGAGGGAGCGGAAGACTTGGCCAAGGCTGTCATTGATATCGTGGAATCTAAAGCTTCAGAATTCAAGCCACTTTATGATTGGAAATCCAGCGTAAAAGATAAAATCGCCAAAATCGCCACCGAAATATATGGTGCGGAACACGTGGACTATACTGCCAAAGCTAAAGCCGATTTGAGAAAAATCACCGACCTTGGTTTGGATGATTTCCCCGTGTGCATAGCAAAAACACAAAAATCGTTATCGGACAACCCAAAATTATTGGGCAGACCCAAGGATTTCATCATCACGGTGCGAGAGATTGAAATTGCAGCGGGAGCAGGGTTTTTGATTCCGATTACGGGGGACATAATGCGTATGCCCGGATTGCCGGCACATCCTTCATCCGAAGGAATCGACATCAATGATGATGGTGAAATTACAGGCTTGTTCTGATCCTTATATTTTCTGCAACCAATAGCGCATATCCACCTCTTTGGAGATGATTTCCTTCACCTCTGAAAGTTTTACACGTTTTTGGTCCATAGTGTCCCTATGGCGAATGGTCACCGTATCGTCTTCCAAAGTTTGATGGTCCACGGTTACACAGAACGGTGTTCCTGCCGCGTCTTGGCGACGGTAACGACGGCCTACGGCATCCTTCTCATCATACTCTACATTGAAATCCCATTTCAGTTCGTCCACCAATTTTTGAGCCACTTCCGGTAATCCGTCACGCTTCAACAAAGGTAAAACCGCCACTTTGTTCGGAGCCAACACGGCCGGAATCTTAAGTACGGTACGTGTGGAACCGTTTTCCAACTCTTCTTCCTGCAATGCATTGGAGAAAACGGCCAAGAACATACGATCCAATCCTATGGAAGTCTCCAATACGTAAGGAGTGTAGCTTTTATTTTCTTCGTGGTCGAAATATTGCAATTTTTTACCGGAGTATTCCTCGTGTTTGCCCAAATCAAAATCGGTACGGGAATGGATTCCTTCCAATTCTTTGAAACCGAAGGGAAACTTAAATTCGATATCCGCGGCAGCATCCGCGTAGTGGGCCAATTTTTCGTGGTCGTGGAAACGATAGTTGTCCGCACCCATTCCAAGGGAAAGATGCCATTTCATCCGTTTTTCCTTCCAGGCTTCGTACCATTCCATTTGGGTACCCGGTTTTATAAAGAATTGCATCTCCATCTGTTCAAATTCTCGCATTCGGAATATAAACTGACGGGCAACAATCTCATTACGGAAGGCTTTTCCTGTTTGGGCAATTCCAAACGGAATCTTCATCCTTCCTGTTTTTTGTACGTTCAAAAAGTTGACAAATATACCTTGTGCGGTTTCGGGACGAAGGTACAGATCCATGGCACTGTCGGCAGAAGCTCCGAGTTTGGTGCCGAACATCAGGTTGAACTGTTTTACATCGGTCCAGTTTTTAGACCCTGAAAGTGGGCAGGCAATCTCCAATTCCTCGATCAACGCCTTTACATCTGCCAAATCCTCTTTGGCAAGGGATTGTCCCATACGCTTTAGGATACTATCGGCTTTTTCCTGATAGTCCATAACACGTTGATTGGTCGCCAAGAACTGCTCTTTATCAAAGCTATCGCCAAAACGTTTTTCGGCTTTGGCAACCTCCTTATCGATTTTGGCCTCAATTTTGGCCACATAATCTTCGATGAGAACGTCGGCCCGGTATCGTTTTTTGGAATCTTTGTTATCTATCAATGGATCGTTGAAGGCATCCACGTGGCCAGAGGCCTTCCAAGTGGTGGGGTGCATAAATATAGCGGCATCGATGCCCACGATGTTCTCATTGAGCTGCACCATGGCCTTCCACCAATATTCGCGAATGTTTTTCTTTAGCTCGGCACCGTTTTGACCGTAGTCGTAAACTGCACTGAGTCCATCATAGATCTCACTGGATTGAAATACATAACCGTACTCCTTTGCGTGGGAGATAACCTTCTTAAAAATGTCTTCCTGATTTGCCATTGGGCAAAAATAGAATTTTACCCAAAAAGTAGTATGCTATTTCAGCTGAAATTCCGTCGAGGCCAACAATCTTTCGTCCTCGAACACATTTAGGGTATAAATTCCCTCGACCAAAGAGCCCTCTGGAACGGTGATGGCATCACAAATACTGATTTCCTTTCCGGTATAAACGATCTCTACCTTTTTGCTGTATGTGTTGCCACTTACGGAAATGGTATTGGCGTTATCCTCGATAATGGCCATATTCGGGTCCAAAAACTGTAGGTAGAGCACCTTAATGTCCCCTCTGGAGCTGGCGTCGCTCAAAATGGTAACGCACCCTCTCAATTTTTCGATTACGGAAGCCTTGTTGGTTTTAATGGGCCTGCCCGCCCTTAATCGAAATCCGCTTCCCTCGGCATCTTGGAGTTTCAGGTAGCTTTTGATACGAAGCTCCCTAGTGAGCTCCTTGTTGGTCTCGCGAAGCAACGATTCCGTGCGCTGCATATTGCTGGCCTTGCCCCGGAGTTCTTCCAACTGCTTGATGGTTTCATCGTATTTGCTGGCCAACAAACTATTATTGTAGCGCAAAAAGTTGTTCTTTAGCTTAAGACTGTCAAATCGCAATTCGAGTTTCCGAAGTTCCTTTCTGGTATCCTTCAGTTTGGTGATACTAAAATTCAACCTTCCCACGGAGTCCAATAGTTGCTGTACCCGAAAACGTGAGGTTTGCAGTTCAATTTCGTTTACCTCGTTCAATCCGGACAGCCGATCCACCTCTGTTCGCATCAATGTCAAATCCTTTACCAAAAGTGACTTCTCCTCTTCCAAATAGATCATTTGGTTTTTGGACTGTGCATAGCTGTAATAAAAGGCGATAAGTATACCCACGATGACCGCTGCCATTGCGGCAAAGATAATTTTGTAGTTGAAATTATTATCTTGGGAGTTCATGGGGTTGACAGACTACGCTAAAATTGTATAAGATTTGACACCAAAAAGGTTGGCTAAGATAATAAACGAGATTAACAACATCCTATTGCCAAGGGTATGTTTTGGATGTAATGCCCAATTATTTAGGGAAGAGCATATTTTGTGTGCCGTTTGTCGACATGATGTGCCACTCACCGATCATAACTATCTGGAAGAAAACGCAGTGGACCGCATATTTTATGGTAGAATTCCGATAAAAAAGGCCGCATCTTTTGTTTTCTTCTCAAAAAATGGCCTTGTTAAAAATTTATTGCACTGGCTCAAATACAAAAATCAGGAACAGATAGGAGGCTTTTTGGGTGAATGGTGCGGCACCCTTTTAATGGAAAATGGGCAATTAAAAGACATTGATGTGGTGGTGCCTGTTCCACTTCACCCAAAAAAGTTAAAAAAACGGGGATACAACCAAGTGGCCCTTTTTGCCAAAACCATTGCGGAACAAATCGGCGCGGCCTATTGCGATGATTGGTTGATCAAAACAAAGAACATAAAAACACAGACCAAAAAAGGTAGACAGAGCCGTTGGGAAAGCTCCAAAGATGCTTTTGAGCTCAATGCATCAAACCGCCGAGATTTTAAGCACGTACTCTTGGTGGACGATGTGATCACCACTGGCGCCACAATAGAATCGTGTGCACAAACACTTTTGCGTCAAAAAAACATAACCGTCTCCGTGTTGAGCATGGCCATGGTGCCAGAGGGTTAAATTTTGCCAATGCGGCATCCCGTTTTTCAAATTAGTTGTTTCTTTGTCCCACATTATTTTTAGGCATGGTGTACTTAAAAAAACTGTTGGGATTTCTTTTTGTTGCCTTTATGGTCCTAGCCCTATGGCAATGTGCCAAACGGGGTTCCCCGAGCGGTGGCCCCAAAGATATTACACCCCCTAAATTGGTACGGGCGGAACCGGAAAACTTCAGCACAAATTTTAAGGCGAAAAAAATACGTCTCTATTTTGATGAGCTCATCAAATTGGAAGATGTACAGAACCAGTTGGTGGTCTCCCCTCCGTTTAAGAACCCCGCTACCATAACTCCTATGGGCGCTCCGAGCAAATATATTGAGGTGGTGATAAAGGACACACTACGGGAAAACACTACCTACACCATTAATTTTGGGCAAAGTATCGTGGATAACAACGAGGGCAATCCCAATAGCTTTTTGAGCTACGTTTTCTCTACCGGGGATTATCTGGATTCCCTTACCTTGAGCGGTGCGGTAAAAGATGCGATCAACAGAAAGGCAGATGAGTTTATAAGTGTAATGCTGTATGAAATTGATAGTGCCTACACCGATTCCACCATTTACAAACAGCCGCCCTTGTACATTACCAATACCGGAGATAGCCTTCCCTTTTTTGAGCTGAGGAACCTAAAGGCCGGAAAGTATGCCCTGTTCGGGTTGAAGGACGTGAACAAAAACAACATGTTCGACCAGGGCCAGGATAAAATTGGTTTTATTGAGGACACCATTACGCTGCCAACTGATTCCATTTATGGGCTCAACCTGTTCCGTGAACAATTAAATTACAAACCTTCTGTGCCAAGTCTGGCAGCCAAGAACAAGATTATATTTGGGTATCAAGGCGATTATAGGGACATGGTGATCGAAACCTTGACGACCTTGCCGGACACGGTAAATACTACACTTTTAAAGGAAAGAAACAAGGATACCCTAAATTATTGGTTTACCCCTACAGATTTGGACTCCATCATTTTTACCATCAGAAACGATAAAGTTCAGGTTTTGGATACGTTTACTGTGAAAATGCGGAACTTGCCCATGGATTCCTTAAAATTATCGGCCTCCGTGAACGGAAAATTCAATTTTGAGGATACTTTCAGTATTTTGGCCAATACGCCAATTACTGCATTGGACACCAGCAATATCTCGTTAATGGTGAGCGACTCCATTCCTGCAGCCTATACCTACGAACTGGACACCCTTCAAAACAAAATAGATTTTGATTTTGAAACCGAGCCCAACCAAAAGTATTCCTTTTCGCTTTTACCGGGTTCGATCACGGATTTTTTTGGTATCCAAAACGATACTTTGGCCTATAATCTATCCACCAGCAGCTTTGCAGATTATGGGAATTTGAGAATGATCTTGAGCGGTGATGTCAACTTTCCCGTAATTGTTCAGCTGACCAACGAAAAAGGTGAGGTACAACGTGAGATTTTTGCAACAGAGCCCCAACCTTTCGAGTTCAACAACTTGAATCCGGGTAATTATGTGGCCCGTGTTATTTTTGATGAAAACGGGAACGGCAAATTGGATACGGGAAATTATCTTGAAAAAAGACAGCCAGAGGACATTAGCTATTATCCTGGAACAATCGAAATCAGGGCCAACTGGGAAAAGGAGGAAACCTTTATCCTATCAAACTAAAGCGGTCCCGGTCTTCTAAAAATCGTAGTTGCTTTCTGGTGGATGTCACATGCTCTTTGTTCAGGGTGGCATACAGAATTTCTTCGTCTTTGGAGAAGGCCAATGGTTCGCCGAGCACATCGTAAATTCCTGAATGCCCCGGATATTCGTAATCCAAACCGTCCGTACCGGTCCGGTTTACCCCAACACAGTACGCCATATTCTCGATGGCCCTTGCCTTAAGCAGTGTATCCCAAGCATTGATTCTTTTGCTTGGCCAGTTGGCCACATAGATCAGCACATCGTAGTCTTCCACATTTCTGGACCAGACCGGGAATCTAAGATCATAACAGATCATTGGACAAATTTTGAATCCTTTGTATTCAAAAATGAGTTTTTCACTACCTGCCTCGTACACTTCATCTTCGCCTGCCAGCGTAAATGTGTGCTTTTTATCGTAGGCTTCAACTGTTCCGTCCGGTGATACAAAGAACAACCGGTTGAAGAACTTTCCGTTTTCTTGAAAGATAATGCTCCCAATTAGAGCCGTGTTGCTTTGTTGGGCGATCTTTTTCATCCAATCGAATGTTCCCTTGCTTTCGGAAAGTAAAATCTTCTCTGGCTTCATGGTAAAACCTGTGGTGAACATTTCGGGCAATACGATCAAATCCACATCGCTTGAAATGCCCTCTATCTTTTCTTCAAACATTTTTCGGTTGCTGACCGGGTCTTCCCAGTACAAATCGGTCTGAATCAAAGCAAGTTTCAAGGTGGTGGACATCTAGTATTTTTTTAAAAGTTCTTCCAATTCTGTGTTCCCCTGTTCCAAAACAAGATCCATTGCGGTTTTTCCCCTATTGTCTTTTATGGAGGTATCCGCTCCATGTTTTAAAAGCATTTCTGCAATCTCCTTACGGTTAAAGGTTACGGCATAGATAAGACAGGTGGCGCCCATGGCATTTTTTTGACTGACATTGGCCCCGGCATCTATCAATTTTTTTGCAATATCGGTGTAACCTTTAAAGCAAACGCCCATTAAGGCCGTGTTTCCAGATCCATCCAAGGCATCCACTGTGGCTCCGTGGTCCAACAAAAATTCCACCATGTCATCATGCCCATAATAGGCGGCCAACAACAATGGGGTAGAGCCTCTCTGGTCTTTGGTTTCCAAAAGTTTTGGATTGTTTTCCAATAGGTTGACAACGGTTTTCAGATTACCGTTGCGTATGTTGTCGAAGAGTTCTTCCTTATTGCTCATAGGTGATTGAAAGTTATAAAAAAACTGCCATAACCGAACGGGCCATGGCAGCATTTGCAATTAATTTTCCTTTTCTATTTTTTGCCTTGAACGGTTTAATCCAAATCAAAGCGGTCTAGGTTCATTACTTTGGTCCATGCCGCTACAAAGTCTTCAACAAATTTTTGTTTTCCATCTTCTGCTGCATACACTTCGGCCACGGCACGCAAAATAGAGTTGGAACCAAATACCAAGTCCACACGTGTACCGGTCCATTTTACTTCGCCGGACTCACGGTCGCTTCCTTCGTACAATGATTTTTCCTCATTTATGGCTTTCCATTCGGTACCCATATCCAATAGGTTTACAAAGAAATCGTTGCTCAACACGCCTACTCTATCGGTGAACACACCTTTCTCTGAACCATCAAAATTGGCGCCCAACACACGTAATCCTCCTACCAGGGCCGTCATTTCGGGTACAGTAAGGGTAAGCAATTGAGCTTTGTCCACCAAAAGGTGTTCTGCCTGTACCTTTACTCCTTCCTTAACGTAGTTGCGGAACCCGTCGTATTTTGGCTCAAGATAGTTGGTGGACTCAATTTCTGTCTGTTCCTGTTTTGCATCATTACGGCCAGGGTTAAATGGCACCTCAATCGAAGAACCAGCAGCGTTGGCCGCTTTTTCAACAGCGGCACTACCGGCCAACACGATCATATCAGCCAAGGAAATTTTCTTTCCTCCACCGGCATTTTTGTTAAATTCATTCTTGATGCCTTCAAGTGCAGAAATCACTTTTCCAGTGTCTTTATTGACTTCCCAACCATTCATGGGTTCTAAATTGATACGTGCTCCGTTGGCTCCGCCACGCTTATCACCGCCACGGAAAGTGGAAGCGGATGCCCAAGCGGTATACACCAAATCAGAAATGGATAGACCAGATGACAATACTTTTTCCTTCAGCTCTTTTACATCAGCTTCATCTACCAAAGTATAATCGACAGCTGGAATAGGGTCTTGCCAATCCAATTCTTCTTTTGGCACCTCTGGACCCAAATAACGGGAACGTGGTCCCATATCACGGTGCGTCAACTTAAACCAAGCACGGGCATACGCATCTGCAAAGGCTTGAGGATCCTCTAGGAATCTACGGGAAATTTTTTCGTATTCAGGGTCAAAACGAAGCGACAGGTCGGTAGTCAACATGGTCGGTTTCTTGTTCGGTCCGCCATGGGCATCGGGAATAATGGCATCGGCATCCTTGGCCACCCATTGATGTGCCCCTGCTGGACTTTTCGTCAATTCCCATTCGAATTTAAACAGAAACTTAAAGAAATCGTTGCTCCATTGTACCGGAGTAGAGGTCCAGGTGACTTCCAATCCAGAAGTAAATGCGTGTGCCCCTTTTCCTGAGCCATTTTTGTTGACCCATCCCAATCCTTGCAATGCCAAATCTTCAGATTCAGGATCTGCACCTACCAACTCTGGGTCTCCATTACCATGGGTCTTACCTATGGTATGTCCACCAGCTATCAGCGCCACGGTTTCCTCATCGTTCATGGCCATGCGCTTAAAGGTCTCTCTAATATCATGTGCGGCAGCTATCGGGTCGGGATTTGCGTCAGGCCCCTCAGGGTTTACGTAAATCAATCCCATTTGCACGGCGGCAAGCGGGTTTTCCAAATCACGCTCCTCTTTGTTGTGCGAGTAACGGCTGTTGGGAGTGTCACTCAAGGCCAACCATTCTGTTTCGCTTCCCCAATACACATCCTGATCAGGCTCCCAGACGTCCTCACGACCTCCTGCAAAGCCAAAAGTGCGGAACCCTGTGGACTCCAAGGCCACGTTTCCGGCCAATATCATAAGGTCTGACCAAGAAATTTTCTTGCCATATTTTTGTTTGACGGGCCATAACAAACGACGTGCTTTGTCCAAGCTAACGTTGTCCGGCCAAGAATTCAGCGGTGCAAAACGTTGTTGTCCACGTCCACCTCCACCGCGTCCATCACCGGCACGATAGGTACCGGCACTGTGCCAGGCCATACGAATGAACAATCCGGCATAACTTCCAAAATCTGCCGGCCACCAATCCTTCGAATCGGTCATTACCTCCAGAAGGTCTTTTTTCAATGCTGCATAATCCAATTTTTTGAATTCTTCCGCATAGTTGAATTCCTCCCCAAACGGGTTTGTTTTATTCGAATGCTGTCCTAAAATCTCCAACTTGAGTCTATTGGGCCACCAATCTTGATTTTGGGTGCCGCTTCCTGCCACTTGCTTTAGTTCGCCGTTCAAAAAAGGACACATGCCCTCGTCTGCTCCGTTAGCCAATTCTTTACTCATGATCTTATAGTTGTGTGTTAATAAATATCTCCTGTAAAGTTATAAGATAGATGCTTTAAACAATAGATAATCAATATTAAAATACTATTAAATAATAGCTATAGTCTATTTTGTTCCATTTGAATCTTACGTGTATAAAAGCACTTACTTGCTTTCCTAAATTTAATAATTTCTCGGTGCATTCAGGAATATATTCTTTGATATTGGTATTTAAATTACCTTTAAAACACTAATCATTAGGAAACTGTATTCTAAACATTAAACACAACTGCACATGAAAAAATTAATCTTTCCTCTAGTTATTCTTTTATTATTTAGCTTTTCCAAGGATTCCGGAACCAATCTCGATAAAAATGACAGAGAATGGATCATGAAACATTTGACAGAGACACGGGAGCACATGAAACAGGTACTCGATGGACTCTCTGATGAACAGCTTGATTATAAGCCTGACCCTACTTCGTGGTCTATCGCCGAAAACGTGGAACATCTTGCCCTGACCGAAAAAATGTTTGTGGAAACGCTTCACAAAAGCGTGGCCGAAGGCCCCAAACCCGAACTAAAAGATTCCCTTGTTTTTAAGGACGACCAAATTATGCCCATGATAGCCGATAGGAGTCAAAAGGTTAAAACCGCAGAACCATTTGAACCAAGCGGACAGTATGGTTCCACGGAGGAGACTTTGGCTGCATTGCTTGCCATACGCCAAGAACTTATGGACTATGTAGAAAATACGGATGATGATTTAAGAAACCGTTACGCCACTTTACCTTTTGGCACTGTTGATGCCGCCCAGCTCATCGTTTTTATCGCAGGGCATATGGAAAGGCACGTGCTACAGATGGAAGAAGTGATGGAAGACGAGGATTTCCCCGAAATGTGATGGGAAAACTATAGGCTTTTCTTAACACTAATTAGCAAACCCTTTCCAGATTGGAAGGGGTTCTTTCTTTAATTTTGAATAACCTAAAAAATGAGACACTATGAAACGCATAAAATCTATTGTAACGCTTGCCCTTTTTTTGTTGACGATTTCCATATCAGCCCAAAACAAAAAGGACCAAAAAATAATGGCCGATGCCGAAAAGGCCAAAACAACACTTTTGGAGGCCGCTCCCAACTTGGATGGATTTTTTGAAAATTCTGCCGGTTACGTAATTTTTCCCAATGTCGGAAAAGGAGGTTTTATCATTGGTGGTGCCTCCGGTAACGGTGTGGTTTATGAAAATGGCACCGCTGTGGGCATGGCCGACCTTAAAAAACTGAACATTGGCCTGCAAGCTGGTGGACAGGCCATCATTGAAGTAATTTTCTTTGAAACCGATGTTGACCTGGAACGCTTTAAGACCGAGAAGTTCCAGTTTGCTGCTGAAACCTCTGCCGTGGCTTTAAAATCTGGAATTGCATTCAATGCCAAATACAAAGATGGCGTGGCTGTATTTGCACTGCCCAAGGCAGGTCTTATGGCCGATGCCTCGGTAGGTGGACAGAAGTTTGGGTATAAAGCGTTCTAAGAATTTAATCCCGAACCCCTGGGGTAAAATCCTCGGGGGCATTTTGGGGTAAATCCGTGGTGCCAGCTTCACCCGAATCGTTAAAAATGTTCCATTCACTAAAAGTGTACACTGGATTTCCTTCCAAAATGTTAGGATTACGGATGGCACGTCCATCTTCGAACTCGTGATTGGTTCCTGAACCATCTTCTCCAATTACACCAAATACATCGATTACGGTCCCGAAGGGGTCCACCAACTCCAAATTATCATCCCCATTGGAATCTGCGGGGCTATTGGTGGATACACCCAAATCGGGAGCAAAGCCATAGACCAGTTCAAACTCCGCTGCATTGGGAGAAATTACCAACGTACTCTCGGCACCGATAATGAAACCTGACAAATCAATTGTGGAGCTTACCTCAATATTATCGTTGGTATATCTGCGAAGCGTCCACAAGTTTAAATCCAATGGTTCGGATGATGCGTTATACAGCTCCACAAAACGGGCACCGGCATTGTTGTCCGGGTCGGCCAATTCTGAAATAAAAATCTGATTGGAAGTGAATTCCGTGATAATCTCCGGACAACGCTCTTCGGTAAAGTTTACATCCTCCAAGGTTCTAATTATTAGTTGCTGCGTTTTACCATCTTTGGTCAAAATCGCGATTAGTGTACCGTTTGCTTCGGGCAATGCTTCCGCTTGAAAATCGGCATACCCGCTGTTCACAAGCGTAATCCCGTTTTCTTCGCAATCCACTAGTGTTCTTTCCGTTTCTTCTTGGGCAACAGCATAGGTTTCGCCCAAAATTTCTTCAACAAATTCAACACTTTCCAATTGCACCAATATGTTCGATGGCAAACTGTCCATTTCGGATATGGTGGTAATCAATGGTTCTGTAGGCCCTGCGGTATCACAGGAAACCAAAAGATGATCAAACACTTTGCCCGAAGGCAATCTTCCTATCGAAAGATTTCCAAAAGACGAGAAAACGCTGCCGATTCTGATGTTGCTTCCTTTTTTGCCCAGATAAAGGTCTTTCAGTTTTACCAAAATTTTGCTCCCCTCCGGGAACTGCAAATGTGATTCCCTCAAATCAATTTCCAGCTGAATTCCGTTTGAAGGATTGCTCAATGCATCTTGCAGGTAAAGTACCCCGAAAAAATTTCCCGCTCGGTCGGATGAAATCACGTAGCCTTCCAAAATCAAATCTGCTTGAATCTGAATAACGTCATCTTGCACCAAGGAATCCAACTCGGCAAAAGTGATGTTTGCCTCCATTCCTGTTGTACAATCTCCTTCAATTTCATCAAACTCTCTTCCATCCACACAACATAAAAGGCTCATCACAACACCGGTTCCCAAAATTTTAAAAATCACATTTTTCATAAGAAGTAGATTAAAAGCTAATGGCCAAATTCAAAAAGTAGGTTCTTCCGTAGCTGTACCAATATTTTGGGGCGAAAGAGGGCGAACCACTTTGATTATCCTGTTTCAATTGCCCAAAATTTCCATTTCTGCTCTGCTCGTAGCCACCTGTGCGGAAAACCGTATCAAAAACATTGTTGATGCTGGCAAAGAAGCTGATGTACTTGCCATCAATCAGCCAAGATTTGCCCCCGACCAGATTGAGCAAATAGATATCGTCCAGTTTGTTTTGCTTGAGCAATTTGGAAACATTCTCTACCGAAGCATCAGGAAAGGGTTCGCCCGTTTCTGGATCCATCAGAAAACTGGAGGTTCTGGTAATGGTGGATAGGTTGCTATAATTGTTCGTGAGGTAATTGGTGGTCCCACTTATCCACCAATATTTTGGCGCTCTGTAGGAAACTCCCAATGCAAGGGCGGTTTGTGGCCCTTGGGCCAGTTTTAAATCCTTGAGCGTGGCAATGCCCAAATCTATGTTTCCTTCGGCAGCAATGAGGTCTTCCTCTGCACCTGCCGTATCAAAATTGATTTGTACGGATGGGTCGCTTGCATATACATAATGGCCCACATTTCCTGCTGCAGTCAATTTTACGCTGGAAGATGTTTCGTATTCAAATCCGAACTCGATGCCTTTGTGAAGCCTGTCCAAACCTGTAATCACTTCCTGCACAAAATCGGACCCCAGTCCTGAATCCACAAAAAAGAAATTGATATCGGTGGTATGCTGAAACCGCGTGTAAAATGCACTGATTCGCCCCGTTAAGCTAGGTAGACGTACAAAATAGTTTACATCCGCACTGCTTACCACCTCTTTTTGAAGCTCGGGAACTATTTCGTTGTTTTCCCTTGGATTGATGAATATGTTCTGAACAATGGGTGGTCGTTCCACCATTCCAGCATTGGTCGTAAACCAATGTCTTCCTGTCAAAAAATACGTGAATCCACCTTTATATGCCAGATTGGAAAAAGATACTTTTTCTCCTGTTCCAAAGGAATTTTCCAAATAGCGCTCGTTTTTGAAGAGTCCATTGCGCTGCACATTGAAACTGGAATACGAAGCTGATACAAATCCATCCCATTTGTTGGAAGTCAGTTGTATTTGAGCGAAGCCATCCATTTGTGAGGCATCCAGATTGTAATGGTAATTGAACTTTTCACCTTCGGTTTTCTGTAGTGCCCCGTCAACATCGTTCAAGGTGCTGGAGAAGGTGTCCATATCCTCGTGATATGTTGCTCCCAACAAATCTTGAATCTCTGCATAGTTCTCCGATGTTGTGCTTCTGTAATTGCCGCCAAACCCTAATTTGATGAAATCGCTCATCACATAATTAAAGTTAGTCGCGCCTGAAATGGTCGTGTTCTGGGCAACATCATCATAAAGTAAGTAGGCTGCTTTTTCGCCATTGTTGGCATTCGCCGTGTACAGTTGCCCCCAATCGAGCTGTGGATTTTCCAAAAAGGCTTCTTTTGCCAAGTTTGCATTGATAAAATCCGCTCCAATGGAACTGTTGATGTGGTAACTGGGCAAATAGCGATAATACGTCGGGTCGGGATTCGGCGCATTGTAATAGCCTAGCCTGCTTCTGGAATTGATTCCTGTTTGATAGGCCAGGCCTACATTAAGATTGAATTTCTTTTTTTCCAGTGAATAATTGAGCAGAAACAGGGGTTCAAAAACCTCTCGCTCCCTAGAGTTACGAATTTTACCGTCTTGCTCGCCCCAATACGGGTTGTACTGTCCACCCATCAAATCAAAAACCTCTTCGGTAAGAGCGGAAGAACGTCCCCGTCGGTTTCGCGCCAATATCGCCGTAAAAGTGATGCTGTTTTGTGGGTTGAACTGGTACTCTATGGCTCCAAAACCCGAGTAGGCATCATACAAAGTGCCATCCACAAAACCTTCTTTGGCCCATCGTCGCGAAGCGGATACGGAATAGGCCAGCCCGCTTGGTTTCTCCCCTGAATTGTAAGTCGCCATCAACCTGCCGCGATAGGTTCTGTTGGACATTGATGAGGACAAACGCAATCCAGGCCTCATTCCAGAAGGTCGAGTGTTGATATTGGTGTTGCCCAAAATTCCACCAAAAGTGTATGGGTTCAAGGTTAGACTATTCGTAAATTCCTGATTTCGGACGACGTCGTTCAGCCCTCCCCAATTGTTCCATTGTGGCCTGCCATCAAAAAATTTGTTCATCGGAACGCCGTTGATCAACACGGTACCGTTTCGCGAATCGTAACCACGGATCTTAAAAAATGCCTGACCAAAATCAAAAGCGGCACGGTTCAGAAATATGTCCCTAGTGGATTGCAACAATCCCATCGAACTGGAAATGGATTCAAAATCATCGGAAAGATCACCATCCGTCAGTGAAATCAAATTATCCGTTTGTTCTCTAGCAATATCCCTTTCCAGATAAATGGTTCCCAAATCAATCGGGTTTCGGTCCAAATAGACCGAGAATCGCTTCGAAACAAAATCCAGAGCGGAAATCTGGAGCATTTGCTCTCCGGTTGAAGTCAAATTGATTTCGAACCCGCCATTGGAGTCTGTTGCGAATTCTTGCAAACTACTCTCAAGGGTAATCGTAGCATTTGAAATAGGGGCATTCGAGCCCTTTTCCATCAATTGCCCTGTAATCCGGGTACTTTGTTGTCCACACAGCGATTTACAACAACAAAGCGCGGCCAATACTATGGCTAGCCTCATAGCTTATTGTAGGTTAAGTAATAAAAAAGGGGTTGTAATTGCTGTACAAACTGCGAAAAAGCGAACAATTCTACATATTTTAGCTACAAAATCAAAATAAAATGCGATTATTAATATGCCTACTTGTATTAATATCGACCTCACTTTATGGACAAAAGTCCAAGACATACACCTTAAGAACGATTGCTTTTTACAACTGTGAAAACTTGTTCGACACGGTAAACGATTCGCTCACTTTTGATGATGATCGCACTCCCGAGGGAAGTTATCATTGGACGCGGGAGCGATATCTTCAAAAAATTGAAAACCTATCCAACGTCATCTCTAAAATTGGAGAAGACACCTCCAAAACCTCACCGGACATTGTGGGGCTTTGTGAAGTGGAAAATCTGGATGTGCTTGAAGATTTAGTGCAACATCCCAATTTAAGGGAGAAGGATTATGGTATCATCCATTTTGATTCCCCAGATGCGCGCGGCATTGATGTGGCGCTACTTTACAAAAAGGCAGCGTTTATCCCATCGTCGTTTAAAAGTCATCGGCTATTATTGTTTGATGAAATGAGCGAAAGGAAGTACACCCGTGATCAATTGGTGGTGGGTGGCACTATGGACCGTGAAAACATCTATTTTATCGTGAACCATTGGCCCTCCCGAAGAGGCGGGGCTGCGAAGAGTTCGCCATTGCGGGTAAGGGCGGCTTTGCTGAACAAACGTATCATAGATTCCATTCAAGAATTGGATTTGGATGCAAAAATCATAGCTATGGGCGATTTAAACGACGACCCAATCGATGACAGCTTGAAAAAAATCCTGAAAACCAAGGGCAAAAAACGTCAGTTGGATAGTATCAGCCTGTACAACCCTATGGAAGCGATGTTCAAAAAAGGAATTGGTTCATTGGCCTACCAAGACAAATGGAACCTGTTCGACCAACTATTTATGACGTCCAATTTGGTGACTGAAGACAGAACTACCCTCTCCTTCTGGAAAGCGGGCATTTTTGCACCTGAATTTATCCGAACGGACAAAGGACGCTTTAAGGGCTATCCCTTGCGTACCTACTCGGGCGGCAGTTATACGGCCGGGTATAGCGACCACTTTCCTGCGTATTTATTTTTGTTGAAGGAGGTGGAGTGACAGCACAAACAAAACATTTTCTATCTTTAACTCATGACAGTACGACTTCCCAAAGACGAGGACAAGCATATATCCGGCACCGATGATATTGCCCGTATTAGGCAGAAGGTATTGTGGCGACAAAACAAGCTCCACAGGCAAAAAGAATATTTTTGGACCATTGGGCTCAATGTGGCAAATGACATTGAGTACATCGAATTGGTGACCATTGGCACAAGCAACCGAAATATTGTTGATCCTGTAGATGTTTTAAGCATGCCTGTCTCCAAAAAATGCAAGAAGATAATTCTCTGTCATAACCATCCTTCTGGCAAATTAGAGCCAAGTGAGGCGGACATCGCATTTACGGAACGTATGGAAAAAGCTGCTGCAATAATGAAAATAAATCTCCTAGATCACATAATAATCTCGGAGGTTAATTACGTGACCATTTAAGGAAAAGTTACTTAGTAAACTGTATAAGATTCCCGCCTCCGCGGGAATTACTTTATGCAAACCATTGTCCCCAAGGAATACGGCTTAAAATCAGTAGCAATCCAAGTCCATAAAAAATAGAGATGGTCTTAAACTTTCGCTCGCTTTCCATCAATTTTTTGTGACGGGACCAACCTATGGTGATCAAAACCAAAGCTATGATGTTGATAAAGGGGTGCTCCACGGCCAACAAACGCGCAGGAGCATTCAACCCGCCCATGCCCAAGGTCTTAATTGCTTTAAAACCATTACCAGAAGTAAAATACAACAGTAGCCCTACCACCAATTGAATATGGCTTAAAATAAGCGCAAATAAGCTAATACGAAGGTCTTTTTGTAGGGTGAAGTCCTTTTTGCCCAACCAGCCAGCTATGGCGTTGATTACGGCAATTACTAAAACGGCCAGCACCACATAGGCCAAATACGAGTGTAGGTTCTTTATGATTTCCATTAGGTAAAGTTTGTGTGGTCTAAAAATACGGAATTTTGGGCATAAAAAAACCCTGCCGTATGGCAGGGTTTATAGAAAATCATTGAATACTAGTTAAAGCTATACCTAAGCCCTAACTGCATCTGCCATCTTGATGATTGCAATCCAGTATCATCAATAATATTTCTTGTTTCTTCAACACCTGGGTCAAAAGTAAACTGAGGTGTTGTACCGTCATCGGCAAAACCTTCAAAATTCAACAATTGTACTTGGTTAAAGTTAGAAAAAGTTCTTACGCCCCATTCCTTGTTCAATAAATTGGTAAAGTTGAAGATGTCTGCAGTAAATTCCAATTTATGGGTGTTCTCGCCAAATTTGATTCCAAATTCTTGTGCAAATTTCAAATCAATGATGTGGGTCCAATCCGAACGGTCAGCATTACGCTCTGCAAATTTTCCCCTTCTGCTGCTCAAGTAATCATCTCCTTCAATAACTGCATTTAATGCGCTCCATTGTTGTGCTGCACTCAGGTCATCAGAATCAATCAAATTGGCCTCTGCTTCATTGGCAGGCACATAAATTAAAGCTGAGAATGATCCTGTATCGGATAATAAACCACTTCCGTTATAAACATAGCTAAATGGCGATCCTTCAGCTCCTTCATAAAATAGGCCCAATCTTGTCTTAAGGTTATCTGACCATTTAAACTCAAAAGTAGAATTTGCAATTACACGATGTCCAGGAGAAAAATCCGAAATAGATAAATCAGGTCTGTTTGATCCATTAACCGTTTCCAAGTTTCTAAATTGGGAACTGTTTTGGGAAGAAGTACCATCTAAAATCCCATCTGCTTCTCCGTAGGAATAAGATGCCTGGGCAGTAATATCCAATTTTGGACTGTAAAAGTTCTTTGACAATGTACCTGTTATGTTATAAGAACTTCCTGCTCCTGTATTGGTGGCCAAATATATATCACTATAAGTGTTGTCTATAGACGCATAACCATAATTAGGTCTTGATCCAGCTCCTGTAGTAATGAACTGAGGACCTCTAAGATTTAGGTTTTCATAGGCAACTGCTGTAATATTATCATTCCAGATAAAGTCCGCTGAAAAGATTACATCACCTGGCAATCTTTGGTCAACAGCAATATTTGTTTTGAAAACCTGAGGCAGCTTGAAATCAGGAGCAAATAGGTCGATTTGTCCACCAACAGATCCAGTACCTGGTTCTGGTATGGCCAATTGACCTGTAGGGTCCGGGTTGAAATCCGGAACATCATCTCCTGTAAGCTGGATGAATCCTGCAGTAATACCATTGTTATTATATGTTCCTCCTGGCCATACCAAAGGAACTCTGGAAGTAAATATTCCCAAACCACCTCTTATCTGCGTAGTTCTATCTCCCTTTACATCCCAATTAAAACCTACTCTTGGTGAAAAATGTGCGTTTGGATCAATTCCTTGACCTACTCTTGCACCTTGCAGGTCTTTGCCTGCAGCTTCCAACAATGCAACGGTTCTTGTGTTGAAGTCTTCATTTTCAAGACCATCTTCCCAATAAGGAATGTCTATCCTTGCACCAATGGTGAACTTAAAATTATCAGTAATATCGATTTGATCTTGTACATAAACTCCAAATTGGAACAAATCAAACTCTGCTGCTCCTTCGGAATCATCACCAAAACCTCCCAATAGGGAGTATCCATACCTATACCTATTGGCAGACTCACCATTTAAGAAATCACTAAGACTGTCGAATCTGTAATCTCCAAAATTCTGACGAAAGAAAACATTCTTTGCAGAGGAGAATTCATTGTTAGTACCTATGGTTATGGTATGTCTTCCTGAATAGATTTGGAAATTATCGGTAAGAGTCAATACTTTCTGTTCCAATAGGTTAGCTGTTGAAAATGCCTCTGAACCAAAGTATATTGAACTTCCTCTTGCATCAAAAATCTGAACTGCAGGGAAAGGGCTCCCGGCTGGATCTCTATCATCATTTACAGTTGTATAACCAACTACTAAATTGTTGGACATATTGCTCCCGATTTGGGAGTTCAGTTCCAAAGCTGTTGAATTTGTAATCGATTCAAAATTGATAGCTCCGTTGATAAAACTAATGGCCCCCGTGTTGGAAGAAGGTGCATCAAACTGAATAGCCTTAACATAACTGTGCTTAAGCGAAAGTTTGTTCTTCTCGTTGATGTTCCAATCAATCTTGGCAATCAACTTATCACTCTCCAAGCTAGAGGTATTGTTTGCATAACCTCCTGGGTTGTAACCATAATTGTTCACCAAAAAATTGGACAGGTTATCTAAGTCCGCCGCTGTGGCATCACCTCTATATGTTGAAATATTAAAGGGTTGTGGAGTTTCATTTTCTTGTCTCTCATAATTGATAAAGAAAAACAACTTGTCCTCAATAAGGGGACCTCCCAATCGTACTCCATAAGTTTTTGCAGAAAATTCATCCAATTTTTCTCTTTCTTCATCTTCACCAACCAAACCTACAGGAGTCTTGCCTGCAAAACTCTCGTTTCGTAAAAAACCATAGGCTGACCCTATAAATTTATTAGTACCGGATTTGGTAATAGCATTGATACTACCTCCTGCGAAACCAGACTGACGAACATCAAAAGGGGCAACGTTTATTTGAAAAGACTCTATGGCATCCAAAGAAATAGGGCTTACACCTGTTTGTCCTCCATTTGTACCATTTGCTGCAAGGCCAAAAACATCGTTATTTACGGCTCCATCAATATAAATGGCATTGTACCGGTTGTTTTGACCACTTATTGAAACCACATCGTCCCCAGTCACTTTAGCTTGTGGTGTAAGTCTAGCAAAATCCGCAATATTCCTGGATATTGTCGGCAAATTGTTCACTTGTCTTTGGCTTACATTGGTCTCGGCTCCAGTTTTCCCAGGATCAAAAAGGCTTCCTGCGGCTCCTCCAGTAACTACGACCTCTTGTAGTGCGGTCGCCGATTCCGATAATTCAGAGCTTATTCTTTCCGCTTGACCTAAATTAAGGTATATTCCTTCTTTAACATCCTCGTTAAATCCTACATAAGAAATTGTCACCTTGTATGGTCCCCCCGTCCTCATACCTGAGATACGATAAAATCCATCAAAATCAGCTGCTGCTCCATATGTGGTTCCCGAAGGAATATGAACAGCTACTATACTCGCCCCAGGAAGTGGTTCCCCAGTTTCGTCTGTTACCTTACCTCCCATAGAAGAAGTAGTAACCCCTTGTGCAAATGCCATCGCGGAAACCAAAATAGCCGCAATAGCCAAGTAGATTCTTTTCATTTAATTCAGTGTTTAAGTGTTTAATTAGCGCTGCAAATGTGATTCATTTTTGACACTCTGCGATTAAGTCAAAGTTAAAATCGCACAAACATGGTTAACACTAAATTAACAAAACAAATTATCTGAAAGACAATTGTTTAGGGTTTTTAATTGGATTTGAGCAGATGGCAATTTACTTCTTAAAAAAATGCAAAAGGTTCAGTGTTGAACTGTCATGCTTGCCAATATCTGAATTCTCAATGTCGTTCAGTATATTTTTGGCCAACTGTTTGCCCAATTCCACCCCCCATTGATCATAACTGAAGATGTTCCAGACCACGCCCTGAACAAATATTTTGTGCTCGTAAAGTGCAATCAGTGCGCCCAAGCTTTTAGGGGTCAATTGCTCTATTAAAATGGAGTTGGTGGGTTTGTTGCCCTCAAAAATCTTAAAAGGAAGGAGTTTTTCCAGCTCTTCGCCAGATAATCCTTGTGATTCCAGTTCCTGTCTTACCTCTTCCGCGGTTTTACCGTTCATCAAGGCTTCGGTCTGTGCAAAATAGTTTGCCATCAATTTATTATGATGGTCCACATCGCCGTGCAACGATTTTTTGTATCCAATAAAATCGGTTGGTATCAATTTGGTGCCTTGATGGATCAACTGGAAAAAGGCGTGCTGTGAATTGGTACCCGGCTCACCCCAAATAATGGTACCGGTTTCGTGACCGACCCTGTTTCCGGCCCTGTCCATGCTTTTGCCATTGCTCTCCATGATGCCTTGCTGCAAGTATGCTGAAAAACGGTGCAGGTATTGGGTGTATGGTATGATGGCCTCGGTCTCTGCCTTATAAAAGTTATTGTACCAAACGCTGATGAGTCCAAGGATTACAGGAATGTTCCCGTCAAATGGGGTTTCCTTAAAATGTACGTCCATTTCGTGGGCGCCTTCCAGCAGTGCCTCAAAGTTTTCGTAGCCCACAGAAAGTGCTATGGACAAACCTACGGCGCTCCAAAGGGAGAACCTGCCTCCGACCCAATCCCACATGGGGAACACATTGTCATCTGCAATACCAAACTCCTTGATTTTTTCCAGATTGGTGGAGACCGCCACAAAATGATCGGCCACATCCTTTTCTGATGCTGTCTTCAAAAACCACTTTTTTATGGTCAGTGCATTGCTCAAGGTTTCCTGCGTAGTAAAGGATTTGGAAACGATTACGAACAATGTGGTCTCAGGGTCGAGTTCTTTTAATACTTCATGAACCAGATCACCGTCCACATTGCTTACAAAATGTGTTTTTAAATCATTTTGATAAAATTTCAATGCTTCGGTCACCATCACCGGTCCCAAATCGGAACCGCCGATTCCAATATTGACTATATCGGTAAAGGCTTTGCCCGTATGCCCTTTACGCTCTCCAGATATAACGGCTTCGGAGAAAGATTTGATTTTTTCTTTTACCTCAAAAACCTCATCCACAATGTTTTCCCCATCTACAAAAACCGCTGTGCCCTTTTTGGCGCGCAAGGCGGTATGCAGCACTGCCCTGCCTTCAGTCTGGTTGATGAGCTCTCCATCAAAATAACTTTTTATGGCATCCTTTAATCCTACCTCATCGGCAAGTTCCAACAACAACTTCAAGGTTTCATTGGTGACCCTATTCTTAGAATAGTCCACCAAAAAATCCTGCCAGTGTATGGATAATTTTTTACCTCGATCCTCTTCTTTGGAAAATAGTTCTCTTAAGTGGGTGTCTTTGGTGTCTTGGTAATGTTTTTGAAGTTTTTTCCAGGTTTCGGTCTTTGTGGGATCTATTGTGGGTAGTGCCATTACTGGGTGTATGATATTAAGGTTTCTTCGGGTTCTGCTGGGGTCGGGTCCATAAATTCTATGCAGTCCAACTGTTCTTTTAGGGGGGCAATATGTGCCATATAATCCATTCGCAACGAATCGGCTATGGGCTCGGCCGTGGGCAGTTTTTCCTTTAAGGGATCCACTTGTCTTCCATTTTTCCAAAAACGGTAGCATACATGGGGACCTCCTGTATTACCGGTCATTCCCACCCAACCGATAACATCTCCTTGCCGCACAAATTCTCCTCTTTTCACCTTTTGCGCCTTCATGTGGAGGTATTGCGTGCTATAAATGCTGTTGTGCTTTATTTTTACGTACTTCCCGTTACCGCCCCTTCGTGTGGATTCTGTGACGGTTCCGTCTGCGGTGGCTACAATCGGGGTTCCAATAGGTGCAGCGTAATCGGTTCCTTTATGAGGTCGCACTTTGTAACCGTAGTAGGCAATCCTACGTTTTAGGTTATATCTGGACGACAGTCTGTAACCAAATTTTATGGGTGCTCTAAGGAATGTACTTCTCAGATTATTGGCATCTTGGTCAAAATAATCCAATATATTGTTCACGGTATCGGCCACATAGGGGAATGCGTAGACGGTTCTTCCCTTGTGCTCAAAAAGAGCGGCTTTAATGGGGCCACGACCGGCATATACGGTATCGTTGATATATCGTTCATCAAAAATGACCTTGAACTTATCCCCTTTTTCCAATCGAAAGAAGTCAATGGTCCAAGCGTAGATCTCGGAAAGACCTATGGTTACCCCGTAATCGACACCTAGGTTGTCCATGGTCTCTGACAGGTTACTATTGATGATGCCACCTACTTCGCGCTCCCTTAAAGTGACTTTTTTCTTGTTCTTGTATGCCACTGCCGTATCGCGCAGATCCACCACGGTATAGTTTATTCTATCGTTTTGGTAAATGAACACTTCCGCGACCTCGGAGGTATCTTTGGATTTAAGAATGAGGTATGGCTTGCCGACCATGATTTTGCGGACATCAAAAGTATCGCGATAGTTTTCTGAAATTGCGGCGATTTTAGGGTAGTCCACCTTGTTTTTGAGCATTAGTTCCCCGAAACTATCGCCATTGCGAACAGTATCCCGCACTACGTTGAACTCTTCAAAATTAAACCCATAGTGAAGCTCGGGCAGCTTTTCTATGATTTCTTCCTTGGCCACCTCATCTACTGGCTCCTTAGTCTGTTTGCATGATGCCAGCACGGCCAGCGTCAAAATTGCCCCAATAATTTTCCGCATCGTTCTTCTATTCCTTGTATTCTTGTTTTTCGGGATTAAAAATATGGTCCACCCATTCTTTCCCCCAATTATCCAACTCATCTTTGGTATGCAAAGTTGGGAAAAAAATTATTTTCTGAAAACTGGGCGGCAAATAGTCTTTCCAATTGGTGCCCCCGGTCGCATCAACATCCTTGCCCTCTCTTGCCAAATACCTATGGGCGGAACCCATGTGCATCAACGGCCAGTTTACATTTGCATTCAAATCTAACTCTTTTAACGCTGAAATCAGCTCTTCATTGTGCCGGGATGCATCTGGCAGTTGCAAATATTTTTGGTAAATGGTACTGTCCTTCACCTGATTGGCTATCCGAAGCAATCTTGGCGTGTACCTTACCTCAAATTGTTTTAAGGTCAGTGTTTTTTCGCCGGTCTCCAGATCCGTGGCCCCTTTTTTCCAATACATGTGTTCAAATAGTTCCTCTATGCTATTTTCGGAGGAAAACGAGCCCCTTACGGATGGATGCACCATATTTTCCAATGGTGTGGCATAGAATTCTATCATCCTGTATTGTGCGGACTGGAACCCGCTCGCTGGAAGCAAGGCCATGCGGTAGCGGAGGAATTGTTCCCGCTCCATGCCCTTGATCATAATGCTAAAGGAAGATATGAGTGCTTTGAAATAGCTGTTGATGCGCCTTACTTTTTCTATAAAAAAGGCAACATCCTGTGATTTATCCGCTACAATCTGCTTTTCTTCATGCAGGATGAGCTTAAAGTACAGCTCGGTTATTTGATGGTACATGATGAAGATTTCCTCGTCCGGGAAATGCGTTCTAGGCACTTGAAGGCTGAGCAGGGTATCCAAGTGGATATAGTCCCAATAGGTAAGATACCTTTCGTAAAGCAGCCCGTCCAAGTAAGAGCTTAAATCCTGACCCGAGTTTTTGTACTTTTCCTCTAACTTATTGATTTGGGAAGCGATCTTTGCATCCTTATCCATTAACACCTGTACTAATCCATTATTATTTTAAACTGGTTCCTTAGTCCATTGTACCCGTCCAGATCCGCTTTTAAAGATCCCACGGCCAAATCCGCCTTTATACGTATGGGTATTTTGTTCCAATCGTTGGATACCCAAAGGGTAAGGCTCTCTTTTTCCTTAAAGACACGACCGGACTGAACCAAAGGCCTAAATTTAAGACATTCTACCTTTCCAAACTTGGTCTTGAGGATTTCTTTTCCCAAATATTTCAACTGGAACTTAAAAACGCCATCGTCGTCAAAGAGCAAATCCAAGTTAATGGACTCGCCTTTTTTAAATTCTTCCAAATTATAGTTGCTCCTTAAAAAATAGGAAGCAGAAATTAGGTCCTGTATTTGGCCATGTATCTCAAAATCCTGTTTTGTCCCGTTCTTGTTGTCGATCAAAACCGCTCTGTCCTTTTTGTAGTCAAAGTCAATTTCAATGTCCTTGGTATATCCGCCCTCGTCTATTTTTCTGATAAACTTGTATGGTTTGCCGTTTTCTCGGTTAAAATAGCTTTCGTAGGTATCGTCCACCTTAAAAAAGATGCTCGCAAACCCAGTGGTCTTTCCTTCTCCCACAACATGGTACACGGGAAGGTTGTCCAAAGTTTCCGAGGTAAGGTGCAATGTGGCATAGCTTGCATTCAAAAACCCATAATGAATCCTAAACTTTAACCATTCGCCCGATTTAAAGGCCGGTCGTGCGCTTTGCCCCATTGCAGAGATTGCAAAAAGAAGGCCCAGCATGGATATTATTATCTTTTTCATGTGCATTTTATTGGTATAAAATTAGTAAAATCAGTTTAGGGGCTACACTGTTCACATTTACTTAAACAAAACTTATTCCAAAATAGTATAAACAAAAAAAAGCCCAGTCTCGAGACTGGGCTTTTCCTAAATAACCAACCAAACTTTAAATTATGAAAAACCAATACTTAAAGTTATAAGGGAACCACCCCTTATGTGGCGTAAAGATACGGCAAGGTTTTGTAGGAAAAATTGTTTTTAACGGACTTTAACTAAACCCCTGTATTATTGATTGGTTTTGGCTATTTTTTTGACAAATTATTAAGAAAACCGACCCAGATGATCGAGTAATTTTTACTAAAACCAATACCCTACGCTAAAGAAAAAATTGCCTTCACTGATCTCTGGCGACCAGGAATAATAAATTTGGACGGGACCCATAAAGGATTCAAAACCGTAGCCCAGACCATAGCCCGAAAAACTCGGTTCCTCGAACCAGTCCCCCGTGCGAAAAAGGTCATCGGCCACATTGGCATAATTCGCCGAAAAAAGAAAATGGTGCTTTGGCGCAAAACGGTAATCCAGCCTACCAAAACCCTTGACGTAGCTGTTGCCGGGCAAACTAAGGAAGTCGTACCCAAAAAAGGGCACAAAATTATTAACGAAATCGTTTCCGAACCCTCCTAGGACGAAATCAAAAGAGGCCACCTCGGAAACTCCCAGTTTAAACCCGCCTTCGGTTTCCAATTTAATGCTCAAATTATTTATCGGGGAGAAAACTCCACCAAATTTTGCCTTGGCCACGGCAAACTCCGAAAAGTTTTCGTTGTAGTCGGATGAGAATGCATAAAAATGAAAATCCCCGTCAAAAAACAATCCCTTGGTAGGAAAATATTTATCATCGTAGGTGTCCAATTTGATTTGGGAAAAGGCATTGAAATAATTCGAATTTTCGAAGTCGGTCCTTAGGTTCGTGCTCGAGTCGTTGTTTTCATCCTCCATATCCACTTGCCCCAGGGTCCTTGTGCTATAATTCAAAAATTTGTGTTCCGCGCCTATGGTAAATGCAAACTCTTCCTTTAACACCGTTTGAAGATATATTTGGTTGGTAAGGTCCGTCACATCCATGTTTATTCTCTGGATGTTGGGGTTAACGGGCACATCAAAGTTTCCTTGGATCAGGGAAAAATCAATTTCCGAATCAAAATCCGTCAATGTGGAATTGACGCCAAAGCTCCAATAATAGCCTTTGTCCAAATAATATTGCATGTTATACCTAATGTGGTCCCCCAGGATAAAGTCGAAGGAAGCCACATCATCCTTCATTAAAAAGTTCTTTTTGGTAAGGTTGATAAGTGCCGCGCTTTTGTAAAGATCATCATAATGGGCCGCCATTTTGATGTACATTTTGGTCTGGTTCTCCTTTAACTTCAAAATTAAATCGGTACCCAGCCCGTTGGATATCAAATCATAACGTATGGCCTTAAAGTTTCCTGTGGCGGAAAGGTTGCTCATACCCTGTCGCAGCTCGTCAAAAGAGATTTTTTCCGCCAGATCGAACCTCAGCTTCCCTTTTATGTAACCCCTAGTGTACTGGTCATTTCCTTCAATGATCATTCTATTCACGGTTAAACTGTCCACCACGTTGATTCCTTTTCTGGCCTTGGGCGGTTCATTTTGGCTCTGGGCTATTTGCCTTAGGTCGTCCAACTTTTTCTGTGCTGCTTCTTCCCCGCTTATTATGATCTGCTTTCCCTTGTCAAAAGCGATCACGGAGAACTGGTCAATGTCCGGTCTTATGTATACATCTGTGGTTTTTGACTTTTTCTTCATATCGTTCACTGTACGGTAATTGTTGATCTGCAACAAAATTTCCGTAGCTGATGAAAGGGACTCCCTTGTGGCCAGATCGTGCTGCACATCCACCCCTATAATAATGTCCGCCCCCATGGCCCTTACTTGTTCAATGGGATAATTGTTCACCACTCCACCATCTATCAAAATCTGTCCGTCTATCTCCGCGGGCTCAAATAACGAAGGAAATGTTCCACTCGCCACGATGGCTTCTGGCAAATAACCTTTGTTCAACAGTACTTCCTCCCCTGTTTCCACATTGGTGGCCATACAAAGAAATGGGATGGGCAGTTTGCTAAAGTCCTCCACATCCTTTACATGGAACAATAGCTGAACCAACAGGTTGTATATGTTTTGCCCTCCCGATATGGCCTGCGGAAACGATACCTTAAAGTTTTCGAAGGGAAGGGTAAGCGCGTAGCGTTCGGAGTCTTCTTTTTCATAAAATGTTTTGGCGCTCCTCGGCACATTGTCCTGTATCAAATTGGTAAAATCGGTGCTTCTAAAAATGGAGTCCAATTGCTGGGAGGTATATCCGGATGCATAGAGCGCCCCTACAATGGCCCCCATGCTGGTCCCGCCGATATAATCTATTTTAACGCCCGCTTCCTCAATTTTTTTTAAGGCCCCGATATGGGCCAAACCCTTGGCACCCCCACCACTGAGCACAAGGCCCACTTTTGGCGGTCTGTTTTCTGGAGAGTTCTGGGCGATTCCCTCCGAACAGAGCAAAGCAATCAGGACTGCGAATAGTATTGCCTTGTTTCCCATGGTCTATTTATGAAATGTTTTATAAATCTTCTTTGCTTTTGACGCCCCGACCGAAGCCGTGAGTGTCTCAAGGGATGCTTCTTTGATTCGTTTTACGGATTTAAAGCTCTTTAACAATTGCTGGGCGGTTTTTTCCCCTACTCCTTCAATATTAACCAATTCCGAGCTAATTGCGCCCTTACTTCTTTTGTTTCTGTGATGGGTGATCCCGAATCGGTGCGCCTCATTGCGCAACTGCTGGATTATTTTCAGGCTTTCCGACCTTTTGTCCAAATACAGCGGAACGGGATCATCGGGAAAATAGATTTCCTCCAAACGCTTTGCAATGCCTATAATGGCAATTTTTCCGCGAAGTCCCAGTACTTCCAAACTCTTTAATGCCGACGACAACTGTCCCTTTCCACCATCGATTACGATGAGTTGGGGCAAAGGTTCCTCTTCGTTCAACAACCTTTTGTACCTCCTAAAGACCACTTCTTCCATACTTGCAAAATCATCGGGGCCATCCACTGTTCTTATGTTGAAATGGCGGTAATCCTTTTTGGAAGGCTTGCCGTCCTTGAAAACCACACATGCAGCAACGGGATTGCTCCCCTGAATGTTGGAGTTATCAAAACATTCTATGTGCCGTGGCTCTTCCGATAAGCGCAAATCCGACTTCATTTGGGCCATGATACGTTTGGTATGTCGGTCGGGGTCGGTAATCTTGATCTGTTTCAGTCTATCCTGTCTATAATATCTGGCGTTGCGTTCGGACAAATCAAGAATTCTACGCTTGTCGCCCAGTTTGGGCAGGGTCACCTTTACCTCGTCCTCTACGGTAACCGGGAAGGGCAGGTACACTTCCTTTGATGTTGAGCCAAAACGTTGCCGGAGTTCCGTCAACCCCAATTGCAACAGCTCTTCGTCGGTTTCGTCCAGCTTCTTTTTTATTTCCAAAGTATGCGACCTTATTATGGCCCCGTGGGAAATCTGTAAAAAGTTTACGTAACCGTGCGTTTCGTCAGAAACAATGGTGAACACATCCACATTGTTGATCTTGGGGTTCACCACCGTTGATTTGGCCTGGTAATTCTCCAGCACATCAATTTTATCCTTCACCTTTTGAGCTTTTTCAAACTCCATGTTCTGGGCATAGTCTTGCATCTGTTGTTTAAAGGTTTGTATGGAATCCTTTAAATTGCCCTTGATAATCTGCCTGATATCTTCGATCTGATCTTGGTACGCTTTCTCCGTTTGAAAACCTTCGCAGGGTCCCAAGCAATTGCCCAAATGATAATCAAGGCACACTTTGTACTTGCCGGCGTCTATTTTTTCTTCGGACAGATCATAATTACAAGTGCGCAATGGATATAGGCTCTTGATCAAATCCAAGAGCGTCCGTACAGTTTTCATGCTGGTATAGGGCCCAAAATACTCCGAGCCGTCCTTGATCAGCTTTCGGGTGGAGAACACTCTCGGGAAACGTTCATTTTTGATACAAATCCATGGATAGGATTTATCGTCCTTAAGCAGCACATTGTATCTGGGAAGCAATTTTTTGATCAAATTGTTTTCCAGCAGCAGTGCATCCGACTCGGTAGGCACCACTATATGCTTTATCGCGTCGATTTTTTTGACCAGAACACGGGTCTTGCCGTACTCTTGCTTTTTATTAAAATAGGAGGATACCCTTTTTTTTAAGTTCTTGGCCTTGCCCACGTACAGGATTTTTCCGTCCGCATCATAGAACTGGTACACCCCCGGGTTGTCGGGCAAGGCACTCAACTGTACTTTTAAGGATGCAGATTTGGACATAGGTAACGCTAAAAGGAGCTTCTTTTTTGACTTTGCAACAAAGTTATATTTTAATTGTGGTGATTATTGTTAAACTTGATGAATTCCAGTTTTACATTGACGGATGACCCTTCTCGATTTATAATTTTTTGAATGTCCCTAAAAAGATGTAAGATTTCATCAAAATATTCCATCTCGATCAAAACTGGGGATTTACCATAAAATAAGTATGGAAAACCCATAGTCAACCATCTGATAGTCAATGTAATTTGTTAAACTGTTACTAAAAATGATGTATTTCATCGATAAAAAGTGCATTTCATGGTAAACTTATCAAATGATTTACTTACATTTAACGATATAATTACAATCCTATGGAAAACTATATCATCGTTTTGGGAATGTACCTGATTTTGATGCTTTTCTTCAAAATCTTTTTCTCCGTTGCAACAAAAGGAGAGTAGTAGTCCATTGCCCCGAAACAACCCCAAAATCTTCAACAGTCAATGTTGAAACATGAACTAAGAAAAAAATACAAAAATCTGAGAGCGGGAATTTCTCCAACAAAAGCTTCGGATTTAAGTTTGGCCTTGGCCAACAGTTCACTTCAAATCCCTATCTGGGATTTTTTTTATTACCATATCTTTTTAAGCATCGAGGACAAAAACGAAGTGGATACCCTACCCTTGATCACCTTGTTACAGGGCAAGGATAAAAATATAGTCATTCCCAAAGTCGTTGGTTCCAATAGCTTGGAAAATTATTTGCTTACGGATACCACTGCCTTTAAAAAAAGTGCCTGGGGAGTGCCAGAGCCGGTTGAAGGCATAGAGGTCCCCGAAAACAAAATCGATGTGGTTTTTGTTCCCTTGTTGGCTTTTGATGAAGCAGGAAACCGCGTAGGTTATGGCAAAGGATTTTATGATGGCTTTTTGGGCAAATGCCCCAAGGAAACACGTAAGATAGGATTATCGTTCTTCGCTGCCGAACCAGAACCTATAACCGATGTTCATGCAAACGACGTGAAACTGGACTACTGCATCACCCCGGAAAAGGTTTATGCGTTCTGATCAGCGTCGACTTCGTTTTTCTCATCCTGCTTAGGGAATGCCTTTTTATTGAATACGATCAAAATACCAACGCCGGTACTGATCGCCGTATCCGCAATATTAAAAACAGGCTCAAAAAATCGGAAGCGTCTTCCTCCCACCGATGGAACCCAATCGGGCCAAGTAGTATCCACCAAAGGAAAGTACAGCATATCCACCACCTTGCCATGGAAAAGACTTCCGTAGGGCTCATCGGCAAAAAGGGTGGCCACCTGCCCATTGCTATGGTCAAATATAATTCCGTAGAAAACCGAATCAATAATGTTTCCAACAGCACCTGCAAAAATCAGGGAGACCGCCAAAATCAAGGTTCGCGGCGACTGTTTTTTAATGATGTCCCACAGCCAGTAGCCTATCCCAAAAACGGCAAAAATCCTGAAAATGGTCAATATCAGTTTTCCGACCGGTTCGGATATTGGCAACAAGTCGCTCAACTTGGTCCCCCAAGCAGCCCCCTCGTTCTCTATAAAAAGAATTTTGAACCAACTGAACACTTCGTGGGCCTCTCCCAATATAAAACTGGTCTTTATATAGACTTTGCTGATCTGGTCCACAACCAAAATCAGTACTATGATAATAAGGGACTTCTTTAAACTCATGCTGTTATTAAAAGGACTGCAAAAATATGTATATTATTTTGTTTTCATCAGTAAGATATCACCTTCCACCGACTTTAGAACAAATTGGTCATTACCAAAAGGGATATGCTCTCTTCTCACGGTACCATATACACTTTCTGCAGATACCTCTCCGCGTGGGACCGAAAGGACAATATCCCCGGTCTGGGTGGTCACTTTTACCGACTGGGAAATATTTTGCAGGGAGCAGCGACCATTGGACAAGGCAACGGTCAAATGCTCATACGTTCCCGTGGCAAATACATTGGTCCCGGTTCCGAATACTTCAACGTTCTTGTACTCGGGCACACGTATTTCCAAAGCTATGGAGACAACTTTGTGAGCGCTGAGCTTATCGTTTGGGTTTATAAAGTTGGGGTGAAATTCCGAGCTGATCATGGCAGTGGCCCCACTCTCGGTGATGGAAACCAAAAGGTCTTTGGCGTACTCTCCTTCCATGGTTGCCGAAACATGGATCTCATTGATCGGCTCCGTCTTTAAATCGATGCGATAACAATATTGGGCATCAATTTGTATGGTTTCGGTACGAGGATCAACAAAGGCCTTCCTCACCAATTTTTGCCCTTGGACATTGACCAGTGTAAAAACAAACAACAAGAACACCAATGCCCTCATAACAAAAAAAACGCCCGTAGGCGTTTTACTTATTTTTGCATATTCTTAGCCTCAATGCTCAACGTAGCATGGGGCACAAGCTTTAAACGCTCTTTATTGATGAGCTTTCCTGTTACCCTGCAAATGCCATAGGTCTTGTTCTCGATTCGCAACAAAGCGTTTTTAAGGTCACGGATAAATTTTTCCTGGCGGATGGCCAACTGTGTGTTCGCCTCTTTGCTCATGGTCTCGGAACCTTCCTCGAACGCCTTGAACGTTGGCGAGGTATCATCGGTTCCATTGTTGCCATCGTTCATGTAAGAGCTCTTTAAAAGCTCCAAATGATTTTTGGCCTTTTCCATTTTCTCCTCGATCAATGTTCTGAATTCCGCAAGGTCCTTGTCGGAGTATCTTACTTTTGAATCTTCTGCCATTTTCTTAATGTTTTTGAATAAACAATTTTGTGTTCACCTCATCAAAGGCTATTGCAACACCATCTTCAAGTTTCTCTTCAAAGTTGAGCTCGGCGGTCAACGTTTCCGTTTTGATATAATCCTCATTACTGGAAACCGCATTTTCCACTAGGCCGTCCTTCAATATTTTAATGTCGATTTTATCGGTTACCTCAAATCCGGATTCTTTTCTCAGGTTCTGGATTCGGTTCACCAATTCCCGGGCAATTCCCTCCTTTTTCAAGTTTTCGTCTATGGTAACATCCAGTGCCACAGTCAACGGACCGGAACTGGCTACCAACCAACCCTCTATATCTTGGGAACTTATTTCTACATCGGTTAACTGTAAATTAACGGTTTTATTTTCCAACTGTAGCAATAATTCTCCTTCATGTTCCATTTTTTGGATATCCTCTTGACCCAAGTTTGATACTTTGCCGGCAATTGCCTTCATATCCTTACCAAATTTCGGGCCCAACACCTTAAAATTGGGTTTAATTTGCTTTACAAGTACGCCCGAAGCATCGTCCAACATTTCAATCTCCTTCACATTGACCTCGGATTTCACCAAATTGGATACAGATTCAATGTCCTTTCTTTGCTCATCGTCCAATACGGGAATCATGATTTTTTGAAGCGGTTGGCGCACCTTTATTTTTTCCTTCTGACGGATGGAAAGCACCAAAGAGGAAATCTTTTGGGCCAATTGCATCTTACGTTCCAAGTCCTTGTTCACCATACTGGAATCATAAACTGGGAACTCTGCCAAGTGTACGCTTTCAAAACCTTCTTTTTGTGAAGTAGCATCTAAATCCCTGTACAATTGTTCCATAAAGAACGGTGCAATCGGGGCGGATAATTTGGCCACTGTTGACAGACAGGTATAAAGGGTTTGGTATGCGGAAATCTTATCCGTTCCGTAATCCCCTTTCCAGAAACGTCTCCTACACAAACGCACGTACCAGTTGCTCAAATTTTCTTGAACGTAGTCAGAAATCATTCGAGCGGCACGGGTAGCCTCGTAATCATTGTAGGCTTCATCCACATTTTTGATCAAGGTGTGCAACTCGGACAAAATCCATTGATCGATCTCTGGTCTTTCATCCAAAGGAATATCGGCCTCGGAATAATCAAACGCATCAATATTGGCATAAAGCGCCATAAAGGAATAGGTGTTGTAAAGTGTTCCGAAGAACTTTCGCTTTACCTCCACAACGCCTTCTATATCAAATTTAAGGTTGTCCCAAGGATTGGCATTGGAAATCATATACCAACGCGTGGCATCGGGTCCATGCTCTGGCAACACCTCGAAGGGGTCTACCGCATTGCCCAATCGTTTGGACATTTTTTTGCCTTCCTTGTCCAAAACAAGTCCGTTGGAAACCACATTTTTATAGGCAATGCTATCAAAAACCATGGTTCCAATAGCGTGCAGGGTATAGAACCAACCACGGGTCTGATCTACACCTTCGGCGATAAAGTTGGCTGGGAACGCAATGCCGTCATCAATCAGTTCCTTGTTCTCAAAAGGGTAGTGCCATTGCGCGTAGGGCATGGAACCACTATCGAACCAAACATCGATAAGGTCTGCTTCACGCTTCATCGGCTGCCCTGATGGCGAAACCAAGGTGATGCCATCCACAATATTTTTGTGCAAATCGATTTTATCGTAGTTCTCCTCGCTCATATCGCCCACTACAAAATCTTCGAAAACGTCTTTGTCCAAAACTCCAGCCTCAACTGCCTTTGCCATTTCAGATTTCAATTCCTCCACGGAGCCGATGATCAATTCTTCCTTCCCATCATCGGTTCGCCAGATAGGCAACGGAATACCCCAATATCTTGATCTAGAAAGGTTCCAATCGTTCGCATTGGCCAACCAGTTGCCAAATCGGCCCTCTCCAGTGGATTTTGGTTTCCAGTTAATGGTCTGGTTCAACTCAAACATACGATCCTTGACATCGGTCACCTTAATGAACCAAGAGTTCAACGGATAGTAGAGGATGGGTTTGTCCGTACGCCAGCAATTTGGGTAGCTGTGCACGTATTTTTCGACCTTAAAGGCCTTGTTCTCTATTTTTAGTTTGATGGCAATCTCTACATCGACGGACTTTTCAGGTGCTTCGCCCTCATCGTAGTATTCGTTCTTCACATATTTGCCACCAAACTCTTTCAGTTCAGGTCTAAATTTACCTTGAAGGTCCACCAACGGGACCGGGTTGTCATTTTCATCCAAAACCAGCATCGGCGGTATCTCCGGCGTTGCCTGTTTTGCCACCAAGGCATCGTCCGCACCAAAGGTGGGTGCCGTATGCACGATTCCCGTACCGTCCTCGGTGGTTACAAAATCACCTGAAATTATTCTGAAGGCATTCTCAGGATTTTGGTAGGGCTGCACGTAATCGATCAGCTGCTCGTACTGAATGCCGACCAAATCCTTGCCCACAAAAGATTCTCCTACCAAATACGGAATCTTTTTGTCACCTTCCTTAAATGCTTTCAACTCTTCCTCGGTTTCAACCTGTTTGAACTTCCCAGAAAAATTGTAGTTGACCAAGTTTTTGGCCAGCACTACATTTATGGGCTCGAACGTGTATTGGTTGTACGATTTTACCAGTACATATTCAATCTTCGGCCCAACGGTCAATGCCGTGTTGGATGGAAGTGTCCAAGGCGTGGTCGTCCAAGCCAAAAAGTGAATGTCTCCCTCTATTTTCTTCAAAAATGCTGGAAGTGAATCGGTTTTGGCCTTGAACTGTGCGGTAACCGTGGTATCCGTCACATCTTGATAGGTACCAGGTTGATTCAACTCGTGGGAACTTAATCCCGTACCCGCCTTTGGCGAATAGGGCTGAATGGTGTATCCCTTATAAATAAGTCCTTTGTCATAAATCTGTTTCAGCAGCCACCAAACGGATTCCATATACTTGGACTTGTAGGTGATGTAGGGGTCTTCCATATCCACCCAATAGCCGACTTTCTCGGTCATCTCGTTCCACACGTCCGTGTAGCGCATTACCGCTTTTTTACAGGCCGCATTGTAATCCTCTACCGATATTTTTTTGCCGATATCCTCTTTGGTGATGCCGAGCTCTTTTTCCACACCGATTTCCACAGGAAGGCCATGGGTGTCCCATCCGGCTTTTCTTTTTACCTGAAAACCCTTCATGGTTTTGTACCGTGGAAAGATATCCTTGATGGTACGCGCCATTACGTGGTGAATCCCGGGCATTCCGTTTGCAGATGGAGGGCCTTCAAAAAACACATAGCTCTCTTTGCCTTCCCTAGTGGAAACGCTTTTTTCAAAAATCTTTTTATCCTTCCAAAAGTCAAGAACATCCTCCGATACCTTTGGCAAATCCAATCCCTTATATTCCGCAAACTTCATATACTGCTTCTTCTACTTGAATTCAAGTTTGCAAAATTATAAATTTAGATGGAATTAAGCCCTGCCTTTTAGCATTAGAATTCACATAAATCCCTTAACCTAAATATGATAAGCACCACATCACTTATTTACATTAATTTGTCTATATTTCCTTTTGATTAACACTTAACCATCAAAAACATGAAAAAAGTACTGTTTACCGCAATGGCATTGACCTTGTCACTGTCTGTAATGACATCTTGCAAGGATGCACAGAGCAAAACCGAAGAGGCAGCGGAAGAAGCCGCCGAAACATTGGAAGATGCGAGCGAAGGCATAGAAAAAGCTGCCAAAGATGCCGCCGACACCATGAAAAAAGCTGGTGAAGACGCGAAGGAAATGGGCGAAAAAGCTTTGGATAGCATAGAAAAAGCCGGAAAAGAAACCATGGATGCAGCAAAAGAAGCTACCAAAAAGGCAATTGATAGCATTTAGGACAAACCCTTGCTAAAAAGCAAAAAGGCTCGGAAAATCCGAGCCTTTATTTTTTAAAAGACGTAGCCCAGCCCCAGAATAAGGTTGGTGCCCGGGGCGGCAATTCCCGAGGAATACATCCTGTACCGTTGATTGGTCATATTTTCCAGGCTCACGGATGCCTTCAACGCATTGGTGATTTGGTACTGCGACCTAAAGTTTAGGGTATACCACGATGGCGAATAGGGGTTTCCGTTGGCGTCGCTGGCATACATATAGGTCTTGCTCTGTTCGGAAAGTGCCAAATCATCATTGCTTACCTCTCCGTTATAGTTGACAAACACGTCTGCTTTCAACCTTTGGTTGTCCCAAATCAAATGAACATCGCCAAAGGTGGGTGCAGCATGGCGTGATGGGCTATCGGTACCATCATCGTCCTCCTCGACGCCTTCGGTCAAGGTAAGGTTGGAATTGAGGGATAGATGCTCGTTAAAATAAGCTTCCACACCAAATTCAAAACCATACACATAGGCCTTTGCCGCATTTTGAATGGCCTGTACATTGCTCGGTTCGCCATTGTATTCTATCTCTGTTTGACCTCCAAAGGAAAAATCCCTTCGGACCAAAGCATCGACCAAGTAGGTATAGTAGGCAGCTCCTTTCAAAACCAGCACATCGTTGAAGTTTTTTCTGAGGCCCAACTCACCATTATAGGCATACTCTGGTTCCAAATCGGGATTGGGCACTACCACCGACCCTGGTTCCGAGTCGAATATCTTCCCGATGTCATCAATATTAGGCGCCCTAAAACCTGTGGAACCGTTCAATGTTACCTGAAGGTCGGACCTTGGAAACCAGCTTAGTCCCAAACTTCCGGTAAGCGCTCCCGTTACAATATCGGCTTCATCAAACGGAAAAGGGTAATAGGTGCTCTCAAACGTGGCGTCAACCCAAACTTGACTATATCGAATTCCAGATAGCAGCGAAAGGTTGGGCTTTAACTGGTACTCGCCATTAATGTATCCGGCCAGGGTCTGCCAGGTGGAGCCATCGGGATATCTGGATGCGGTCTCATCAACTTCATCGGTTTCAATATTGCGCATACTGCCCATGGAACGCACCTTGTTAAAAACGTATTCGGCACCATAATACAGGTTGAGCGCCCCGATTTTTCTGTTCTCAAAATCCAGGTTAACGGACAATGCATCCACTTTTTCGCGAGTGGAATACAGTTCTACATCCTGAAAACCGCGATCGTGCCTGCTTTCTTCAAAAAATTGATAGGCCGTGGTGAGTTTTACGCCATCATAAAACTTGTTTTTCCCTTTTTGGGTGATTTGAAAGTTTCCCATGAACCATTTTTGTGGACCGTAGTACCATTCCGCGGAACGAAGTCCTTCACCGTCGCTTGTTGGACGAATCAATCTATCATAACGTGGAAAATCCGATGTTTCGGAATAGTACAGTCCCAAATCGTAGTTCCATGTACTATTGGGACGGTAAGTAAACTTTTGGAGAAAATTGATCTGGTCATAGCCAGACTCGACCTGTTTTTTGGGATTATCGTTGGCCACCAGCACATCGGTACCGTTTTCACGGATAACATAATTGGGCCGCAAGTAGGATTCCGGGCCATGTTCCCCCATTTTTAAGTCATCAAAATTGTTATAGGTGAAACTGGTGTACGATGCCCATTTTTGTTTGCCAAGATTAAAATCGACATGGGCGGTGTTTTCATTATTGGCCGATGAATATCTATAATTGATGTTTCCGGAGAATGCCAAGCTATCCGCAAATGAAAAACGGGGACTTTGTGTATAAAAGTTCATTACTCCCCCTATGGCATCACTACCGTAGATCACCGACCCCGGACCAAAGGTCACCTCTGTTTTTTTGATGGTAAACGGGTCCACCGATATTACATTTTGAAGGTTCCCGCCCCTGAAAATGGCGTTGTTCATCCTAACGCCGTCAACAGACAATAAAATTCTATTGGTAGCAAATCCCCTGATCATGGGGCTACCTCCACCGAGTTGACTTTTCTGTACAAATATCTTTCCGCTGCTTTGCAACAGGTCCGCAGAGGTCTGCGGTGCCGTGAATGCAATATTGCGGGCATCAAAGGTTTCTATTTTTTGCGGGATGTGCTTTTTCTGCTGTTCCCATTTGGAAACGGACATCACCACTTCTTGAAGCTCTTCGGTTTTCAACAATAGATACACCCTGTTGCCTCGCCGTTCTATTTGCTCCTTGGTGGTGGTGTAGGTTTCGTAGCTAATATGTTTAAAGGTGATCCTTTCGTTCGACGAAAAAATGTCCAAATCGCCTTTTCCGTTGACGTCTGTTACGGTGGACTTGGTCTGGTCCTTGTTAAAAATTGCAATGTTGTCCACAGGAATTCCTGTATCAACATCCAAAACGGTTACTTCTTGGGCATAAAAAGTCAGTGTAAATAATAAAAGAATTAAAGTTAAGGTTGGTTTTAGGCTTTGCATTTTAAGTGAATACTGCATTTAATACGGCGAGAGACTTTGGTTCTCGAAATCCATGTACATGCAGACCATAATACCGGACCATCGTTTTCAAGAGTTCTCGCCTGTTAGACTTAGTTAGTTGGATTGATTGTAATGCCTCAAAATCCGTGCCTAAAAATTTCTTGAAACTTTCCAGATTTTCACTTTGAATCAATGGGTTAAGGGACGGTGTTTTACTAAAGCTCCCTTCCAATAAATCAAAAAAAGGCGAGTTTTTACAGGACGTATCAGGGTAAAATCCGAGATACTTGGTCAAATTAAGTAAAAATAAGATGTGGAAATTGGGTGATAATTGATGAACATCCATCCATTGCAGCGCATATTCCAGATAATTGAACAAGCTTTCGTCCTGCTCTTGCTCCTGTATGCTGTTGCCCAACATTTCGGCCAAAAAAAGGACCACACTGTTCTTTATTATATCCGTGTGCAGGGTTTGATAGGGAATGGCCACCTTCACATCGCGCATACTTTCCAAGGTTCCTTTGTTCTTATGGTTTGCCACGATTTCCAGTTGCATCAAAGGAAGAAAATAGGCCGGTCGGATTTTTGCCTTTTTTGAGGCAAGCACTCCTTTCAGCAAATAGGATTTTACGCCATCCGATTGCGTAAAGGCCCTAACGATAAGACTGGTATCCCCATATTTTAGGGAGGAAAGTACGATGGCTTTTGTTGTGACTTGCATGGGCTAATAAAAAAGCAGTTACCAGAAGTGTAAATGTAACCACTCCTTCCGGTAACTGCCAACCAAAAACCATTCTAGATGGCCTATGTTATATCACTCCTTGGGCCAACATGGCATCTGCGACCTTAACAAAGCCGGCGATATTGGCTCCTTTTACATAGTTGCAATAGCCCTCTTCCTCTCCGTATTCAACACATGCGTCATGAATATCGGACATGATTCCTTTCAATCGTTTGTCCACTTCCTCCCTGGTCCAGCTGATACGCAAAGAGTTCTGCGACATTTCCAATCCTGAAGTGGCCACACCACCCGCATTGGAGGCTTTACCTGGTGCAAACAAAATCTTGGCATCATGGAAGGCATGTATCGCTTCTGGTGTTGATGGCATATTTGCGCCTTCAGCAACCGCGATGCAACCATTTTTAATCAATGCTTTGGCATCGTCTCCGTTCAGCTCGTTCTGAGTGGCACATGGCAAGGCAATATCACACTCAACTTTCCATGGGGTCTCTCCTTGGTAATATTCTGCGGATGCATATTTATCTGCGTATTCTGAGATCCTACCGCGCTTGTTGTTTTTCAAATCCATCACAAACGCCAGTTTTTCCTCATCGATGCCATCCTTGTCGTAAATGTATCCGGCAGAATCAGAAAGGGTCAAAACCTTGCCTCCTAAATGCAATACTTTTTCTGCAGCGTATTGGGCCACATTACCGGAACCTGAAATCACGACTTTTTTACCTTCAAAAGTTTCGTTTTTGGTCTTTAGCATGCTGTCGGCGAAGTAAACCGTACCGTAACCGGTAGCTTCGGGACGGATCAACGAACCTCCCCAAGAAAGCCCTTTTCCGGTCAACACCCCGGTAAACTCATTACGGATTTTCTTGTACATCCCGAAAAGGAATCCGATTTCGCGGGCACCAACACCAATGTCTCCTGCTGGAATATCAGTATTTGGACCAATGTGTCGGCACAATTCCGTCATAAAGGCGTGGCAAAAACGCATGATCTCGTCATCCGATTTACCCTTTGGGTTAAAGTCGGAACCACCTTTACCACCACCCATGGGCAGCGTTGTCAAACTGTTCTTGAACACTTGCTCGAACGCCAAGAATTTAAGGACACTGGCATTTACAGTTGGGTGAAAACGAAGTCCTCCTTTGTAAGGGCCAATGGCAGAGTTCATTTGAATACGGTATCCACGGTTAACGTGAATTTCCCCATCATCATCAACCCATGCCACACGGAATGAAATCAATCGCTCTGGCTCCACCATTCTTAAAAGAATGTTCTTCCCGTGGTAGATGTCGTGCTGAACAATATAAGGTATTACCGTTTCGGCCACCTCTTGCACTGCTTGGATGAATTCCGGCTCATGTCCATTTCTGGAAATCACCTCATCCATAAACACTTTTATTTTATCTTCTATTCTTTCTTCCATATACGGATTAAAATTTTAGTTGTCTTTCCGCTTGCGAAAAGCATTTTTTTATTGAATTGTTATTATGAGGGCAAAATTATATTATTTCGATAATTTGAATATTTATTTTTTATAAATTTTTCAAAATATTTTAGTTAAGCGCCTGTTTCAAATCATTTATTAAATCTTCTGCGTCCTCAATACCGATACTCAACCTGATCAATGCATCTACCACCCCGTTTTTTTCGCGCTCTTCTTTTGGAATGCTTCCGTGCGACATACTTGCCGGATGGCCCACCAAACTCTCGACACCCCCTAACGATTCGGCAAGAGTAAACAGTTGAAGGTTCTCCACAATTTTGATGGCTTCTTCATAGTTTCTGCCCTTGGGCACGAAGGAAATCATTCCGCCAAAACCTTCCATTTGCTTTTTGGCAACTTTATGATTTGGGTGATGCTCGAAACCTGGCCAATATACTTTATCGATTTTGGGATGGTTCTCCAAATATTTCGCCACCAATTCCGCGTTCTCACAATGGCGCTGCATGCGCACATGAAGTGTTTTAATACCGCGAAGGGTCAAAAAACTGTCCATGGGGCCACAGATACCTCCACTCGATTTTTGAACGAAATACAATTGGTCGGCCAATTTTTCATCCTTTACCGCCAAGGCTCCGACCACCACATCGCTATGGCCCGCCAAATATTTGGTGGCAGAATGCATCACAATATCGGCACCCAAGTCCAATGGCCGCTGTAGGTAGGGAGTAGCAAAGGTGTTGTCCACCGCCAACAATAAATTATGTTGTTTGGTAATCTTGGAAACGGCCTCGATATCAATAATGTTCATCATGGGGTTGGTAGGCGTCTCCACCCAGATCAACTTGGTGTTTTCGGTGATTTGCGAAGCCAGTTCTTCCATGTCCACCATATCGGAAAAACGGAACTTGACCCCATATTTTTCATAAACGCCCTTAAAGAGTCGGTAGCTGCCTCCGTAAAGGTCACTGGTGCAGATTACCTCATCACCGGGAAGCAATAGTTTCAGCACAGCATCTATCGCTGCCATTCCACTACCGAAAGCCATACCAAAACTGCCATTCTCCAAACTTGCCACGGCATTTTCCAAAGCGGTCCGCGTAGGGTTGCCCCCCCTGGAATATTCGTACCCTTTGTGTGCGCCGGGAGTGGGCTGTGCATAGGTAGAAGTTTGATATATGGGCGGCATTACCGCTCCGTAAGCGGCATCGGGCCGTTGTCCTCCGTGGATTGCTTTACTGTTGAATTTTAACTCTTTTTTGCCCATGTTAAAACTATCTACATACAAATGTATCGTTATCTTTCCGAAGTATTAATTTTGATGACACAAAACCTCAGATCATGAAAAAATATATCGTCGTTATACTTTTCCTTGTTGTATTGATGGGTTGCCAAACGGAGAGCAAACTTACTTTTGAGCCGACGCAACTGCTGGGCGAGACCTGTGCCGATTGTCCAAAAATAGCCATCAATATTCCAAATGCATTGGACGATTCTCCGGTTTCCGAAGCCATAAACCGTTCGCTCAGGGAAGAGATCATAAGCATCATGTCCTTTTCCGAAGATAGGACCATTGACACCATGGACAAGGCTTTGCAGTCTTTTACGGATAGCTACAAGGAGCTAAAGACCAAATTTCCCGATGAGATCCAATGGGAAGCTACGATTGATGGCGAGGTAATCTATGAAGATGAGAACGTAGTGACCTTGAGACTAAACTCCTACTCTTTTACCGGAGGTGCCCACGGCTACGCATCCACATCTTACTTAAATTTTGACAAGAAGACCGGTAAAGAGCTCGAAAATGCTGAACTTTTTAATGATTTGGACGACTTTGAAGATTTTGCCGAGGCAAAGTTCCGCAATCAAGAAAGCGTGCCGCAGGACAAAAACATAAATGCCACCGGGTTTATGTTCGAAGGAGACTCGTTCCATCTACCCAACAACTTAGGCTATACCAAAGACGGAGTGGAACTTATTTACAACCAATACGAAGTCGCCTCCTATGCCGATGGCCCCATTGTTCTGGTTTTGCCGTACAATGAAGTCAATCCGTACCTCAAACGAAAGGTCGAGCTTTAATTTGCCTTATTTAAAATAATACCGCAGTCCGGCTCCCAAAAGCAGCGTGGAATCATTGAGGTCGCTATTAAAATGGTAGTATCCATTTATAGGAATGATCAAAGAAAAGGCATCGGAAACAAAAAAATCCATTTCAAACGAGGCATAGGCACCATATATAAAACTGCTCTCTGCATCCAAGGCATCAAAGGGAAAATCAGTTTCTCCATTGTTGATGTACTTGTAGCCCACCGATGGTCCACCTCCAAAATAAAAGGAAATACCACGCTTTGGCGACGTTAAAATAGTGGTAAAATAGCCAAGGTTCAACCAGTAGTCATCATACGGGAATTCTACGCCAGAATTTGGTTTTTCCTTGGAAAAAGTGGCCACTAGGGATACTTGAAGATAATCCGTGGTGCTATGATAATGGTTTGCATTGAGCTGAATGCCATACCCGTCCGTCTTATACGTAGGAACCGCTCCGATGGATAAATAACTCCTTTGGGAAAAACATTCTTGTACAGAAAGGATTAGGGCAGCCAATAGCAGCCCGAAGCATAAATGGTAGTGTTTCATTGTGATTAAGATTTGGGTTCTTAATATAATTTACCACCAAATATAACTGATTTCCTTTGTGTTAGAGCTACAGGGTCGATTTTTGGAAAATGCCAAAAGAAAAAACTAACCGCTGGCCAAGGCCTTTTTTAAGGCGAGAATGGCCCCAAGGTGGAGCCCTTCGTGGAAAACATTAAAGGAAAGGGCATCCTCAGGAGTACTTAGACCAATTTTTGGCGTGGTCATATATTCCTGAAAATTTTTGAACTTGCCCTGTTCATAGTCGTGTTGAATTTGTTCGACCGTACTAAAAAGGTAGGTCTTTATTTTCTCCAACTCTTCATTTGATGGTTCGCCTTGTGGAAAGGTTCCTTTTTTGTATTTGTTGACCAACTCCTCCTCAATGGTAAAGTCCAGGCCGCTCAATTTGTACATCAACAATTGGGGCGTTACCACCACATGGGCAATGTTCCACCAAATATTATTGTTGAAACCCGCCGGGATCCTGAACAAATCTTCCTTTGGGATGTCCTGCAAAAAGCTTTGAAATATCTTCCTGTTCTTAAGAATAATGTCAAATGTCTTTTCCATAAGTATTGGCAGTTTTGTTCCAATATTCGTTCATAACAAAACTAATCCTAAAATCCGAAACCGTTTTACATACCGGGCATTTAAAAAACAACAACACCCGCAAAAGCTGTTGAATTTACATGTTGGTAATGTATTTTGATGGATTTTTAACGTCCTTTGTCCATCCAACACCACAGTAATGAAAAAAATATACCATTTGGGCAGTTGCTCTACCTGTAAACGCATTTTAAAAGAATTGGAACCTTTGGATGGAGTAGAGCTGCAAGAAATCAAGTCCGAGTCCATTACCCCCGAACAATTGGAGCAAATGGAGGCATTGAGCGGAAGCTACGAATCCCTTTTTAGCAGAAGGGCCATGCTTTTTAGGCAAAGGGGACTGCACGAAAAGGAGCTTTCCGAAAAGGATTATAAGGATTTGATCTTGGAACATTACACCTTCCTAAAAAGACCTGTAATTATAGTGGACGACCAGATTTTTGTGGGCAACTCAAAAAAAACGGTCGAAGCCGCCAAGGAAGCCTTGCATTAATGAACAAAAGGACCTTGGCCATTTTGGCCGCCATTGGCGCCACCGTAATCTATGGTGTAAACCACACTGTGGCCAAAGGCGTAATGCCCATACATGTTAAACCCTTTGGGTTTATCTTTTTAAGGGTCGGGGGTGCCGCCATTCTCTTCTGGCTGATTTCCTTTTTTGGGCCAAAACAAAAAATTGATAAGAAGGATTGGGGACGTTTGTTGGTATGCGCCCTTTTGGGCATGTCCATAAATATGCTCTCCTTTTTTAAGGGACTACAACTGTCCACGCCCATTAACAGTGCGGTTTTGGTGACCATGGTGCCCATTATTACCGTTATGGTCTCAGCACTGTTTTTGAAGGAGAAAATTACATTGAACAAGGGGTTCGGTATATTTCTGGGTTTTGTAGGAGCAGTTGGGCTCATTCTTTTTGGAGCGGAAACCCAAAAAAATGCACCGAATATACCTTTGGGAAATTTTTTGTTCATCATAAACGCTCTTTCCTACGGTTCCTACCTCGTTGTGGTAAAAAAACTGATAGAGAAATACCATCCCTTCACATTAATGAAGTGGCTTTTCACCATCGCCATACTTGTTAACCTTCCCATTACCCTTCCACAGGTTATGGAAACAGAGTTTTCCAGCATACCGCTATGGGCATACGGTTCCATCGCATTTGTGGTGATTGGCACTACTTTTTTGACTTATCTCTTCAATATTTTTGCACTTACCCAACTCAAGGCCTCATCGGTAGGCGCATTTGTTTATATGCAGCCGTTGGTAGGTATTCTTTTTGCCCTGTTTTCTGGCAAGGACAACCTAACCTTGGTGAAGATCACAGCCATGTGTTTTGTTTTGGTCGGCGTATATCTGGCCAGCAAAAAGCCGAAAAAAAAATAGTCCGCCAATTGGTATGGGGCATTCGTCAACTCAACCGGTGCATCCATCAATTTAAGGGGTTTGGTACGATACCGACCTAGTATCTTTATCGGGTTATCTTCTTTAAAGCTACATTATGATTTTAATCGGTATTCTTATTGGACTGTTCATTTTTGCATTGTATCTGGCTATTTTTGCTGTCCTTGAAAAGGCATATAAAATAAATCCCCTATTACATTTGGGCGGCTTGTACTTATTGATCGAGGTTTTTGACAAAGCAATTCTTAAAGTCATCCCCGAAAGCTATAAAATCAAGCAAATTGACACCCCTTTTCAGCTTGATGGCCCTATTGGGTCTCTTTTTAAATTGGACCAGCCCAAAATGACTGTGCATGATATTGCAATGTCAGTTTTTCTGACCTGCTTCATCCTCCTCTTTATTTATAATATCGGAGTAAAACCATACATCAAAAAGAAGAACCTTCAAAAGAAACCAAATCAAACGCGAAACGACTTTCCCTACTAAAATTATCTTCTTTGAAAACAATCGATTACACTATGTACCACGAACAGCTGGTTCGCCTTAAAGAAAAACTACAACAGGCTAAACAAAAAGATGCCCTTTTTAAAGTATTCGGGGCCGGTAGCCACCGATATGAATTAAATGCTCCCACAACCGTTTCCCATATCGAGGCCCTTGAACAACATTACGGAATACAATTGCCAGAGTGCTACAAGTCGTTCGTGCTCCATATCGGTAATGGGGGAAGGTCCTTCCTCAGCTCTGGTGCGGGTCCTTTTTTTGGTATTTATCCGTTCGGGGAGAATTTGGACGATTTGATTCACGGCAAAGTTGAGGAACATTTAAATAAACGATGTTCCCTTCACCCGAACATGACTACGTCTCAATGGGACGAATTGACCGACCTGCTCTACCAGGATGGTATTTCCGATGAGGATTATGAAGATTTGAACGGCAACCTTTACGGTGGCCTATTGCCCATTGGTTCGCAGGGCTGCTCTTACATACATGCCCTTGTTTTGAACGGCCCTTACAAAGGCAGGGTGGTGAACATGGATAGAGGTGAACAAATACCTCCACGATTTTCCGAATACAACAATTTCTTGGATTGGTACGAGGGCTGGCTCGATGAGATTATCTCGGGAAAATTGATAACAATCACCCCGAGCTGGTTCGGCTATCCCAAGCATTGACCCGTGGACCTATAAAATTTCTATATCCTTTGGCACTTGAACATGCTTTCGGGTATCTTTTTTGGTCAAGATTTTAAAATCCTCGGCCTTTTCCATCGATTCAAAAGAATTCAAAAATTCATCGGGCAGGCCAGTAAGTTTTCTGCTCTTTAAGTCGATCCAAGCACCCATCATCTCGCAACGGGCAAAATTTTTACCGTTGTGATCATAAAAGTTGTGCCTAAACTCAAAGAACTTCCCATCCTTGCTCATCCCAACAAACTCCAATGATACTCTTACGGGCATACCCGGAAAAGCCTCTTTAAAATAATATACGTGCTCATAAAACACAACCGGGCCAATATTATGGGCGCCCATACTTTTTTGGTTAAAGCCGAGCAATCCCAAATAAGCCATTCGGGTATGGCTCATAAAATTGATATAGGCCGAATTCGCCAAGTGTCGATTAGCGTCCGTATCGCTCCATCTGATCTCAAATTCTTTAAAAAACATAGTGGGTTATTTTGTTATGCACGCATAATAATTGTAAAAATACCATAGTTTTGATAACTGATTCCAATCCGGATGAAGAATTGTTCCTATTTTTAAACATAGTTTAACACAAGACCCATGAGCCAAAAAGCTGAATTTATCAAAAATCTATCACTACCCGTAATTGCCGCTCCAATGTTCCTGATTTCGGGACCAAAGTTGGTAGTGGAGTGTTGCAAAAATGGCATTGTGGGCACATTTCCTGCATTAAATCAGCGTACAAGTGAAGGTTTTGAGGAATGGCTCATCCAAATAAAATCAGAATTAAAAGCATTTGAAGAGAAAAGCGGGAAAAAAGCTGCTCCGTTTGGCGTGAATTTGGTGGTTCACCCCACCAACCCGCGATTGGAAGCCGATGTAAAGTTGTGCATCAAACACCAAGTCCCTTTGGTCATTACTTCTTTGGGGGCTGTCAGTCAGGTGGTGGACGCCATTCACAGTTATGGAGGTCTGGTCTTTCACGATATCATTAAAAAAAGACATGCCGAGAAAGCGGCAGAAGCCGGTGTGGACGGACTTATCCTTGTATCCGCCGGAGCAGGTGGCCATGGTGGGAACATCAATCCTATGAGCTTGATTGCGGAAGTGAAAAAATTCTTTGACAAGACCATCATTCTTTCCGGGTGCATCAGTACAGGAAGGGATGTAGCTTCTGCAATGCAAATGGGGGCCGACCTTGCCTATATGGGCACCCGTTTTATCAATACCGAAGAAAGCAAGGCCACGGAAGAGTACCGAAAAATGATCATTGATGCGGGCGCCAGTGATGTGGTCTACACTGCTGCCATTTCCGGAGTGCATGCCAATTTTTTGGCCGCAAGCTTGCAGGCGGCCGGAATTACCGAAGAGGATTTGAAAAAAGACACAAAAATCGATTTTGGAAAGGAACTCGACACCGAGGCCAAGGCATGGAAAACCATTTGGTCGGCCGGACAAGGTGTAACTACCATTGATAACGTATTACCGGTATCCGAACTTGTCGGTAATTTGAAAAAAGATTTCAAAATGGCCATTGAATCGCAGGCACAGCTCTTAAAAATATATCCAAAGTAATAATCAATGCCCCAACTTACTTCCAATTATCTACCCCCGTTTCTTTTTAGAAGCGGTCACTTTGCGACTATTTATTCGGGCATTGTACGTTCGGTGAACGGAGTTGTTCAGAAAAGAGAACGAATGGTGCTCTCGGATGGCGATTTTTTGGATCTGGATTGGAGCGATTCGCCCACACCCACCCAAAAATTGGTGATTTTGCTCCATGGACTGGAAGGAGATGCCCTACGCCCTTACATTACGGGGAGTGCCAAAATTCTCAACCAAAACGGGTATGATACCTGCGCCGTGAATTATCGGGGCTGTAGTGGGGAACCCAATATAACGTACCGCTCCTATCATTCTGGGGCCACTGAGGATTTAATTGAAGTGGTCGACCATATTCTGAACACTCGAAACTATACGGAAATCTATTTGAAAGGATTTAGTTTAGGGGGCAACTTATTGCTCAAATATTTGGGCGAAGGCAATAATGTTCCCAAGCAATTGAAGGGCGCCGTAGCGGTTTCCGTTCCATGTAATCTTCACGACTCCTGTAAGCAACTGCTCAGTCCAAAAAATATATTGTACGCCATAAGGTTCAAGGGGAATCTTTTGGAAAAACTACGGCAAAAACAACAGCTATTTCCAAATAAAATCACGGATTCCGATATCAAAAAAATTAAGACCTTAAAAGATTTTGATGACATCTACACCAGCCGGGCCCATGGTTTCAAAGATGCTCTTGACTATTACCAAAAATCCAGTTCGCTCCAATTTTTACCTACCATCCAAGTTCCAAGCCTGATCATCAATGCAAAAAATGATTCGTTCTTGGGCAAAGAGTGTTATCCTTTTACAGCAACGGAAAACAATCCTTCACTTTATTTGGAAACCCCGACATTTGGTGGCCATGTAGGATTTTGGGGCAAAAACAACATTACTTACACCGAAAAAAGGGCCTTGGATTTCTTCGATTCCCTATAACTCAAACGTTTTCAGAAGCCCTGATGTGATGATCTACACAAAAACACCGGGAATATTAATCGCTAATTACCTATCTTAGTGCCTCAGATTACACAAACAAACTTCAATAGAATTAGAATGAAAAAAATTGTAATGTTCTTGGCCATAGGGGCCTTGATAGCGAGCTGCGGCGGCAAAAAGGAAGAAAAGAAAGATGGTTTTGAAGTAAGCCGCACCAAAACTGAAGACACCAAAAAAGAAGCCAAGGAAGGTGTTCCTGTTGATTTGGACAACAAAGGAGTTGGACCGATAAAGAATTTGGAGTTCCCCGATGAAATAAACGAAGAAATGGCTGCTAGGGGCAAGGCAAAATACGATGCCATTTGTGTGGCTTGCCATATGATCGACCAACGTATGATCGGCCCGGCCCTAAAAGGTGTTTACGACAGAAGAAGTCCGGAATGGGTAATGAACATGATCCTGAACCCTGATGGAATGTTGAAAGAAGACCCTATTGCAAAAGCTTTGCTAAAAGAGTACAACAACGCTATTATGCTCAATCAAAATCTTACCGAGGACGAAGCTAGGGACGTTGCCGAATACTTGAGAACGTTGTAACAAACCAACTCTATTATATGTAAGGGCTGCTGTTTTTTTAGCAAAACAGCAGCTTTTTTTATTACCTTGATACAAACTTTTGATCATGAAAAAGATTTTCCTTTTGGTGTTATGTTTGTTAACAGGTCCTATGTTACTGGCCCAAAATATACTTGGTGCTTGGAGTGCCACAGGGTCGGGCGATGATGGACAAGAAGTTGAACATGTTCTTATTTTAACGGATGATTTTTTTTCCGAGGCCTTTTTTGAGAAAGCCGATGGAAAATTCTTGGGAACCAAAGGTGGCACCTACACGGTAACGGATGAAAAAATCGATTTCACTTACGAGTTTTCCACGCAAAACCCGGAAATCGTCGGGAAAATGGAATCTAAACCATATAAGTTGATCGGGAACGCTCTACAAACCGATGGAACAACTTGGAGCCGTGTGGATGACGGAACCCCGGGAAACCTTTTTGGTGCTTGGCTGATATCGGGCAGAAAACGCAATGGGGAAATTGTGAAACGGGATACCTCCGGACCACGCAAGACCCTTAAAATTTTGTCCGGCACCCGATTTCAATGGATTGCGTACAACACCCAGACCAAGGAGTTTATGGGAACCGGAGGCGGCACATACTCAACCGTCAACGGAAAGTATACAGAAAACATTGGCTTTTTCTCACGCGACGATTCAAGGGTCGGGGCGAGCTTACAGTTCGATTATACGTTAAAAAACGGAGATTGGCACCATTCGGGCTTGAGCAGCAAAGGAGACCCTATTTACGAGGTCTGGAGCAAAAGAGTACAATAAACTATGTTGTTTTTATAGTTTTAATTACGCTGCCCATATAGGAATCGCATCGATTTTTTTAGTATTTTTCTTATACATTAACCATTAATTTCTGTAAAAATGAAAACCTCGATCATCCTCTTTTTTGCCGTAATTGTACTGGCAGAATCCTGTGGCGGGCCAAAATCAAGCGAAGAAGCCTTGTACGGCACTACTTGGGAACTGGAATATATTTCTGGGCCACGCATTGCTTTTGACGGTCTTTTCCCAGAAAAAAAACCACAGATCACTTTTGATAAAGAATCGGGTAAAGTATCCGGAACAGACAGTTGCAACGGCTACTCTGCGGATTACGAACTGGCCGAAAACACCATCGTTTTTGGGGATCCGGGCCCCACTACCATGATGTTCTGTGGTGGCAGCGAACGCCAATTTCTTGAAATGATGAAAAAAATAGACGGCTATTCCGTCGAAGATGGCAAACTCAATCTGTTGGTGGGCGAAGTCCCAATGATGCGATTTAAAAAAGTTGAACCATGAAAAGAGTCCTTTCCCTAGTTGTTCTTATGCTGATTTTCTCAAATTGTGTGGAGAAGAAAAAACAAGAGCCGGCCGATGCATCAGAAGAAATTGCGACCGACTCCGTTCAAGTGGAAGAAAAAAGAACCATTGAGCCCATTACCATGAAAATTGACGGCAGTTATTTTAAGGCCACGGGAACCGAACCTTTTTGGGGAATCAAGCTTTTTAATGATAAAATAGAGCTTCAAACCATGGAGGACACCATAAGTGTCCCTCCATCGGAAGCCATTAAAGCGCAAGATGCCAACATCAAAATGTTTCGAACCGTGACGGAGGCCGCTCAAATGGACGTTATTATTTCCCATAAGGAATGTACCAATGCCATGTCGGGCGAAGTGTTTCCCTACACCGTAACCGTTTCGTATAAAAATACAGGCAGTGGAGAAACCACAGTTTACGAAGGCTGCGGGTCATATATTACCGATTATAGGCTTCATGATATTTGGGTGTTGGAAGAAATGAAAGGGGTTTCGATCTCCAAAGATGACTTTGATGGCCGTGATGTTCCCAATATGGAAGTGAACATCAACAATAACAGGTTTTCTGGTTTTTCGGGATGCAATCGTATGACAGGAAGCCTTTTCTACGAACAGGATATCCTTCGCTTTACACAAATTGCCTCAACAAGAATGGCTTGTCCCAATATGGACAAAGAGTCCGAATTTTTATCCAATTTGCAGGCCAGCACACAATACAAAGTGGAAAATAACAGACTTTACCTTTCCAATGGGTCGGAAGAAAAATTGCTTGTATTCAAGAAAATAGATTGATCATGAAAAAAACAATAGTTGCCTTACTCCTTACCATAGCTTTTGTAAGCTGCAATTCAAAAGAAAAAAAGGAAGAGGAGGAAACCATGGTAGAACCCAAAAAAGAAGTGGATGTGGAAACAACTTCGGCACCCAACTTGGAGGTTGGATGCTATTCCTACAATGATAACGGCAATAAAGTTGTACTAGAGATCACCCAAATAAATGATTCCATCGTGGGCACACTTAATTATGCGTTCAAAGAAAAGGATGCAAACACAGGTTATTTTTCGGGCGTATTAAAAGACAGCGTGCTTATCGGAGACTATACATTCATGTCCGAGGGAACGGAAAGCTCACGCGAAGTCGCTTTTTTGGTCAAAGAAAATCAGCTTATTGAAGGATTTGGCGAATTGGACGAAAAGGGTACAGGTTTCAAGGACAAAAAGAACATAAGTTTTACTTCTTCCATGCCCTTGTCCAAATCCGAATGCGTAGAATAATAGGTTTCAAAAAAACGTGTTACATTTTGGGCTGTAAATTTTTAAGACCATGAAAACAAGAGCACTATTTATATTCGCTTTTCTGTTCATTTTAAGCAGCAAGGCCCAAACAGCATCCGATTTGACCATTGTTTTTGAAGGACAGGCCAAAGTAAACGTGCTTAAAAGTGAGAGAAGTGCCATAAAATCTTTTTTTGGCTCTGCCCTAGGGCGAAAAATTGAATCCGAGGAAGATGCCGACCTTATCTTTTTTGACGGGGGCGGATTTGTAAAGTTTGTGTACCGTCCCAAAACCGAAGTGTTGGATGCATCCCAATTTCCCAAATCCATGCAATTGGCATTCTTGGTGCCATCATCCGAGTATGGGGCCGTGGTAAGCACCATTAAAGATTTTGGGGCAGCGCCCTTGTTGCCCGATCTTGAAAAATATAAAGACCATTCCAAGTTCTACTATTTTCATGCGCCCGGGGGGCAAGTGTTCCGTGTTGTTAACTCAGTTTCCACGTTTCCCAAAAACGGGGAAGGCTATGTCTACGATGCCGAAAAAGCATCAAAATACGGAGCTGATGATTACGGCATGAAGAAATACATATTTGCTTTTTTAAAGCGGGGGCCCAATCGTGACCTTCCAAAAGAAGAGGCCGCAGAATTACAAAATGCCCATTTGCAAAACATTATGCGCCTGGCAGAAGAAGGAAAGTTGATTCTTGCCGGCCCCTTTTTCGGGAACGATGACCTACGTGGCATCTATATTTTTGATGTGGAAACCTTGGAAGAGGCCAAATCCCTTACCGAAACCGACCCAGCCATTAAAGCGGGAAGCCTTGTTATGGAACTCAAAGAATGGTATGGGTCCGCGGCACTTATGGAGGTTGCAAAAATTGGAATGACGCTTCAGAAAAAATCAATTACAGACTAAAGTTCCAAAATGAAGAAACTACCCTATTTTTTAATCGTATTTATTTTTATGCTCAATACTATCAAGGCACAAGAATCTGATTTACCTTATAAGGAAATACCCCCATATCCCACCGATTATGCCTCGGGCAATCTGGTGGCCAGAATGATTGACGGGTTGGGCTATCGCTATTATTGGGCCACTGAAGGGTTGACTGAACAGGATCTCGGCCATAAACCTTCCGAAGAGGGACGATCTGCAATGCAAACCCTCGACCATATTTATAGTTTATCCCATTCCATTTTAATGACCAACAAGGGGGAACACATCATCCGAGAAGATGATTCTCCGGACTATTCTTTTGATGAACTACGAAAAATGACCTTAGAAAACTTCAAAGAAGCAAGCGATTTGGTTTTGGGCAAGGATATCGAAGATTTGGAACAACTGACCATTGTGTTTCAACAGGGCGAAAACCAATCAGAATTTCCCTATTGGAACATGATCAATGGTATGATTACGGATTGCATCCATCATACCGGTCAAATTGTTTTGATGCGCCGGTCCAGCGGCAATCCACAAAATCCCAACGTAAATGTGTTCTTGGGCAAAACCAAGGAATAGGGCTTAACCTTAATCCGTCACAACCTTATAGGTCGGGTCTTCCAATACGTTTACCTCGATAATATCGTCGGCATTGGCCAACAAACGTCTGCAGTCGCGGCTCAAGTGCTTTAAGTGTACTTTTTTGCCCACTTTTCGGTAGCGCTCCGTGATTTTGTTCACGGCCTCAATGGCGGACATATCCACCAACCTGCTTTCTTTAAAATCGATCACCACTTCTTCGGGGTCGTTGAGCACATCGAACTTTTCGGCAAATAAGGTGGTACTTCCAAAGAATAAAGGACCATAGATTTCATAATGCTTTACGCCTTCATCATCAATGCTTTTTCTGGCACGGATGCGCTTTGCGTTGTCCCAAGCAAATACCAAAGCTGAAATTATCACTCCCACCAACACGGCCAAGGCCAAATTGTGAAGGAACACGGTCACCAAGGTAACCAATACCATTACCAAGACATCGGATTTTGGCATTCTGCGGAAAGTTTTCAGGCTCGCCCATTCAAAAGTTCCCAATGCCACCATTATCATAAGTCCCGTTAGTGCGGCCATTGGTACTTTTTCAATCAATCCAGAACCAAACATGATGAACACCAACAACATTAAAGCGGCAAAAATTCCAGAAAGTCTAGCTCTTGCACCATTGGAAGTGTTGATCAAACTCTGCCCGATCATGGCACAACCACCCATGCCCGAGAAAAATCCAGAGAGAATGTTCGCGGTTCCCTGAGCAACGGCTTCTTTATTGCCACGACCACGGGTTTCGGTAATCTCATCCACAATATTGAGGGTCAATAAACTCTCAATAAGACCGACGCCCGCCATAATTGCGGCAAATGGGAAGATAATCTGCAAAGTTTCCCAAGTAAAAGGAAGGTCGGGAATATGAAAGGGAGGAAATGTTCCTTGAATGGAAGCGATATCCCCAATGGTCCGGGTATCCAATCCAAAGAAAAATACAATCCCGAATACCAAAAGAATGGCTGCCAAAGAGGCGGGAACTACTTTTGTTAGCTTGGGCAATCCCCAGATCACGAGCATAGTCAACAGCACCAATCCCAAGAAAATATAAAGTGTACTTCCGCTCAACCATTCGCCATCCACGGTTTGGAACTGGCTCATCTGTGACATGAATATGATTACCGCCAATCCATTAACAAAACCAAAAATTACGGGGTGGGGCACCAAACGCATCAACTTACCGAGCCGCAATAAGCCTGCTATCATCTGTAAAATTCCAGCTAGAATCACAGTGGCAAAAACATATTCGACCCCGTATTGCTGTGCCAATGTAACGATGACCACCGCCACGGCTCCCGTAGCTCCAGAGATCATTCCAGGTCGACCGCCCAATATCGAGGTGACCAATCCCATGACAAAGGCTGCGTACAATCCAGTTAAAGGGGAAAGACCTGCAATAAAGGCAAATGCAATGGCTTCGGGGACCAGGGCAAGCGCAACGGTCAAGCCCGATAAAATTTCCGTGCGATAGTTTACTTTTTGTGAAAAATCGAAAAGATTGAGGTACTTTTTCATGGCTTCCTTCTTGAAGCGGGCAAAAGTAACATTATTAAATGCAAGACCCTAATCGGACAAAAATTTTTAAAGATTTGATAATCCAACAGTTAGTCAGTGCCAATACCTTTTCCCAAGCGGACTTAATTTAGCGGTTTCGTATTGGGTTGGTTCCAATGATGCGTACCCCGATTATCTTTCTATAAAAAAGAACCGCCCCGAACTCAATAGAGCGGGGCGATTCTTAACTAAATAACCAACCAAAAAAACTGTTTGTATAGTCGAACAAAGTTGTTCTTCCTTACATATTTCGTTGACGGGCAACGTCCATTACAGGGTTGTTGGTCTTTGAACGTTTTTTACCTGTTCCGTCACTAGATTTCAAATATTGAATGTATCCTCTTCCTGTAAATTCATATACCGTTCCGCTGGATACATGGTACAACTCTATAGTACTATCATTGATAACGTACAACTCAAAATAATCATTGCCCAAATAGTCATAATCCAGTGTTAAAGTTTTCAAGGAAGCGTCATTGGCCACATCATATACTTCGTAATCACCTTCATAATCCCATTGTAGGTTGGACAATGGTATGCCCTGGGCATCTACAGAAGACCTGAAATATCCATTCCCATCATCAAAAAACTGTAGGTAGTTTTCCTCATCAAACTCGTTCAATGCCCCTACTTCGCTGGTATAGGTCTTCTCCCAAACTTGATATTCCTGTAAAAAGTAGTGGATGTTGTCGTAGAACACCATATCGTAATCGAAGTTGTTTCTTTGATAGCCCTCCAATATATAGGAAGTATCCGAACGGGAATCGTAGATTTCCAAAGTATCATAATCCAAAGCGAACACTTCCAATAACCATAGTCCATCCACATCGTGGTCTATTTCCACCTGACCGCTGTAGGTGGCATAGGCACCGACATCTATTCCCAATCCGTTGCCGGTTTTCCCCAATCCTGAAAGGTTGTTGTTGGCATAAACGATTCCCCTATCAAAAGAAATGGTAAAGGCTCGTTGTAAAAATGGAACCTCTCCGTTTCCACGGGTTTCGTTGATGTCCACATACCAAAGGTCGTGCGATTCCAAGACCAAGGCGGTATTGATGGGTGGTTCGGTGATCAAATCATCTTCCACAATAACCTCGGTATAGCAAGAACTGGCCAATAGGCCAATGAATAAAATTCCAAAGAGTAGTTTTCTATTTTTCATAATCGAGGTTTTAAAGTTCTCTTTACGTAAACCAAGCACTGTGCCAAAATTTTTAACCGATTGATAATCAATAAATAATAAGCTGAAGGATTTATTTTTTAGCTTTACACACTAATTTGGATGCATGAAAGACAAACTTACGTTTGGAGTTTTTGGTGGAGGAAGTTGGGGAACGGCCATTGTAAAGATGTTGACCGAAAATTTAGATGAGGTCAATTGGTATATGCGGAGCGATTCTGCCATTCGTCACATTAAAAAAGAATGGCACAATCCCAACTATTTGAGTTCCGTGGAGTTTGATGTGGACCAACTGAAAATGAGCTTTGACATCAATGAGGTTGTGGAAGCATCCGACGTGCTCATTTTTGCCATCCCTTCTGCTTTTTTGGATAGGGAACTTAAGCAGTTGACGGCTTCACTCAAGGATAAAATCATTTTTTCGGCCATTAAGGGGATTGTTCCGGAAAGCGGACGGATCGTCGGGGAACATTTTAATGAGAAATACGACATCCCTTTTGAGAACATAGGTGTGATCACGGGACCTTGCCATGCGGAAGAGGTGGCCTTGGAACGCCTATCATATCTAACCATTGCCTGTGCGGATGCCGACAAGGCGAAAATGGTGGCGAAACACCTAAAGAGCGATTATATCCGTACCAAAATATCGGATGACATCATCGGGACCGAATACGCGGCCATGTTGAAGAACATTTATGCCATTGCCGCAGGTATTGCGCATGGACTCGGCTACGGGGATAACTTCCAAAGTGTGCTGATGAGCAACGCCATCCGGGAAATGAAACGGTTTATTGATCGTGTGTACAAAATGAAGCGCAACATCAATGCTTCTGCCTATTTGGGCGATTTGTTGGTAACGGGCTATTCCGTTTTTAGCAGAAACCGTATGTTCGGGAATATGATCGGAAAGGGCTACACCGTAAAAAGCGCTATGATGGAAATGAACATGGTGGCCGAAGGCTATTATGCGACCCAAAGTGCCCATAATCTTATGGAGAAGCTGCAAAAAAAGTCCAAAACACCCATTATCAATGCGGTGTACCAAGTGCTCTATAAAAACAAAGACCCGAAAAAGATTTTTGAGAAACTGACGGAGAAGTTGGATTGATTTCGCATTCAGAGCTTTAAAAGATTGAAACTGTAGCTTATAAATGGTAGGATAAAAGTCGTTTTCTCATCAAAATACTTAGTATTTCGCGATATGTATATACCCAACATTATTTTAGACCTGCCTTTTCCATAACCAACGAAAATTTTGTTTGCGCTGAAATTATAATTGTCCAAAGAGGAATTTGAACCTACAATCTCTCCTTCTTCATTTAAAATTGATTCTGTTCTTACATACTCACTATTTCGGTTGAGCAAGCTAAGGCCGGCACCGACCAATAATTCGCCTTTTTGGAATACTTGAAAGTGATAGTTCAAGTTAAAATGATAGCCGAACATCAGCCCACGCTCTGTTTCTGAAGCTGTATTATCGATACGAGTTGTTATAAGGTCATAACGAAAAGAGGTTTTGAATCCTGCACTAAAATTTTGAGTAAAATAATAATCGAACCCTAAATTAAGTGCAGGGCCGGAATTTTGTAAATCGGGATTAATAAAGTTTTTGGCCTGGGCCTGATCTCCTGATTTGTAAATGGGGGTAATTCTATATTCAGCACCAAGGTTTAAAAAGAAATTTTTCGCTCTTGAGTTATCTTGGGCTGCAAGATATAGTGGCAGTAAAAATAGGAATAAAAGTATGTGCATTTTCATTTTAAAAATGATTTATCTAATAGGAAGGACTAAAATGATATTCTATAACAGAATTTTTAATAACATTCCCAAAACCATTTAAAACGAAAAAATTGTCATATTCAAAAATATTACTGGCCTGTACCTTTGCTGAAATGTATTTTTGATTGTAGGATCTATAACTAATCACAGCACTAGTTCCATCCGGACGATTAAAATAAACGGATTTCAACGGTGCAGGAAACCCGTCATATTCATAAATTATATATGATATGAATGTACTTGAGGATTCACTTTTATTCATAATATGTTTATTAATGGTCTTAAAAACCCCATTATTTACATCACTATTAGAAAATTTACCTAATTTATATTCAGGGTTATTTCGAATTTGAGCCCCATCTATTGTCACCCTATCCCCCCAGTAATATCCCAGGGGATAAAAAAAATACACATTATCAGACATGGCATACCCATAAATATGCACATCTGCTTTTTCCAACCATGATTCCTTTTTATCCTTAATCTTTATTTTTTCAATTTGCAAATCTTTGGGTATATGACTTCCACTACCAGAAGATCCACCGCCTGAAGAACTCCCTTCTCCCCCTTCAAACCCTTCTTCAGCGATAGGGTCTGGCAACATATATTCTTGATCTTCTGGAGATATTCCGAGCACATAAACATCATTTTCTAAAGCTTCTGGTTTAGGGTTAGGGCCAAAAACATCCTCTTCCAACAACTTCCGATATTTTAATTCCAACTGTCCAGCAGCATCCAGTTTGTATCCCTGCACGATTTCTTTCTCTTTATCTGGGTCGTAACTATTAATCAGAAAGAAAGGTTTGCTTTCCCTTCCTTCTTTAATTTTATACACATATGGATGCCATGATTCTCCATCCAAATCGATAAAAGCGTTTAAGGAAAATTGAATGCTATCATTTATTTCTCTTTTCCCTTTACCCTTTAATGTTTTACCCAGTAAATCCTTAAAATATGAAGCTCCCATATGACCCTTTTTGCTCGACTTAGTAATTTCCTGTTCATCAAAATCTGGGTTGGATTGAAGTACTTCTTCCATTAAAAAAGTAAGGTGATAATTCTTATAGGCTAATTTTTCCTTTAACTCCGCCTTTTCAATACCCACTTTATCAAAGAGCAAAGAAGTAAGTTGACTTTCCTCAAAAGACATGTTTTGTTCTTCTTCATTTTCACATGAACTCAATAGTATTGCCAAAGCTAAAATTACAGTTGGAAAAAAGGCATTTCGATGTACTAAGGGGTTTATTTTATAGAATTGCATTAAGTAGGTGTTTTTAAGTTAATAGAGTCAAGATTGGTGTCAAGCTATGTAAAAATTATCTTTCAAAGCCCTCTAAATCAATGGATGCCCCTTTTGGGTTGACGTATGGTGGTTTTAAATTGACGGATGGGTAATTCTGAGATTTTTTCAAAAGAAAAATCGTGTCGAGAACTGGAAATCGACAAAATCCCACGGATTTACCTCGAATTATCAGGACTTGAAAAGAAAAGAATATAAATAGGTTGGATTAATCCCTTTCCAAAGAAAAATCGGAATGTTCCTTTAATTGCGTATCCAATTCCTGGGAAAAGGCTTCCATTTCTTCTTTGGAGTAGTTGTACGCCTTCTGGAACTCCTCGAAAACTGGGGCTTTGTATTTTCGGACACTATGAATGTCGAAATAAAGTCGGCCCGTTCTTCGAATAAAAAAGTCCAATGGGTTCAACGCCATTTCGTGGGCTATGGTAAATTGAGCCTCGGCCCTTATCATTCTTTCTTTGGGTTTGTCGCCTTTTATTTTCGCATACAGTTCTAAAATAGATTCCGTTTGCTTGCCGTAGGTGGTCACCAAATACCACGCATCATACTTGCTAAATTCATCTGTTTGCAGCTGTTCTTGAAGGTCGGAAATATATTTTTTGACGTGCTTGAACTTTTTAAAGTCGTTTCCACAAAGTGGAATCTTGTCCGTGGTGCAATGTCCCAGTTTGGCATTGTGGTCTTCCTCCATTTTTTTGGCGATTCGGTTCACAGTTCGCTCCGCCATTTTTCGGTATCCCGTCAGCTTTCCGCCCGCAATGCTTACCAAACCGGTATCGGAAGTAAAAATTTCATCCTTTCGGGATAGTTCGGAGGCAGATTTGCCTTCTTCATGAATCAAAGGTCGCAGTCCGGCCCAAGAGGAAATGATATCGTCCAGCTCCAATTCAATGTCAGGAAACATATTGTTGACCGCCGATATCAGATAAATGGCATCGGCCAATTCCGTGGTCACATGGTCCTTATCGGAATTGTAATTGGTATCGGTGGTGCCAATATAGGTGACCTTTCCACGTGGAATGGCAAACATCATCCTGCCATCGGGAATGTCAAAATAAACGGATTGCTTCACGGGCAATTTTTCCTTTGGAAACACCAAATGTACCCCCTTGGTCAAATGCAATTGCTTGCCTTTTTTGGATTGATTGACACTCCTGAGTTCATCCACCCAAGGCCCAGCGGCATTAATCACATATTTTGATGACACACTGTATTCATCTCCAAACACCTCGTCCGAAAACTTGACCCCTGCTACTTTTTCATCCTCATAAACAAAATCCGTTACCTTGGTGTAATTGAATATCTGAGTTCCAAACTGAAGACTGGTCTTTATGTTTTCCAAGGTCAATCGGGCATCATCGGTTCGGTATTCGGCATAATAACCAGCTCCGTTGAGTATCTTTTTGGGCAAAAGGGGCTCTAACTTCAAAGCTTCCTTTTTCTCCAGCATCTGTCGTTTATCTTCCCCTGAAACTTGTGCCAAAATATCGTAGACCTTCAAGCCTATAGATGTCAGCCATTTTCCATAGGAACCTCCCTCAATAAGTGGAAGCAACATTTTTTCGGGAAGTACTAAATGCGGAGCCAATTTATGTACGATGGCTCTTTCCGAACCCACTTCCTTCACCAACCAAAAATCGAACTGTTTTAGGTAGCGTAGCCCTCCGTGTATCAGCTTGGTGGATTTACTGCTGGTGCCGGAAGCAAAATCGCCCTTTTCGAGCAACAACACCTTCATTCCGCGAGAAGATGCATCCAAGGCAATGCCCGCCCCGGTGATTCCTCCGCCAATCACTACAAGATCATAAGTAGTATCGGCCGCTGTTTGCAGTTTGTCCTTTCTATCTATGTTGGAAAAAGCAATGTTCTCGCCCATGTTTCTATGTGTTGAATTCGTATTCGCGTTCTACTTTGCAAATCCTGACCTTGTACCAGGAATACCATGTTTTAATTCCATTTTTCTGCGCCTGTCGATGGTCCATATTGGCTTTCCAATCGGCAATGGCCTCCAAACTCTCCCAATAACTGACCGTAATGCCCAATCCGTCCCTGGCACTTTCCATACCTATAAAGCCGGGTTGTTTTTGGGCCAAGGTTTCCATTTCCTCCGCCATTTTAGCATAGCCAAGGTCCCCTTCAGTCCTAAGGCTGGTAAAAATCACTGCGTAGTATGGTTTTTTAAGTTCCATTTAGGTGATGTATTCTTTTTCCATAAAGTAATTGACCAAGGCCTCCTTCATTAAAACGGATTGTTCACCGGCTTTTAATGGCGGCAATTGTTCCTTGATGGTATAGTGCGGCCATCCGTCTTCATCGAAAAAATCAAAATCATAATAGCCATAAGGTTCCAATAACCGGCAGATGGCGATATGCATCAGGTTGACTTTCTCGTCCTTTTTAAATTTACGATGAAAATCGCCCAATTCCTGAACTCCGACCAAATAGACGATTCCGTCCAATTCCAACGGGTCGCCATCGGAAAATTGTGCTGACAGTTTCTTCACCAAAAACTCCCACCGCTCTTTTAATTGTTCGTCTCTTGACATGTGATTTGATATGAGTACCAAAGGTACAAATCAATATTCTATATTTGTTAAAACCTGCGTATGAGCTTTTTGGATATAATCATCGGAATTCTTTTGGTCTGGGGCCTTTACAAAGGCTTGAGGAACGGTCTTTTTGTTGAGCTTGCTTCCCTGATTGCTTTGATTGCAGGGATATATGGTGCCATCCATTTTTCGTACATCGCCGGCGATTACCTTGCCCAACGTTTTGATTGGAGCGACCAGTACCTAAAAATCGCCGCATTCTTGATTACTTTTTTTGCCATAATCATTGTGGTGAACTTGGCCGGAAAATTCCTGACCAAAATTGCCGACTTTGCCATGCTCGGCCTTTTGAACAAAATTGCCGGTGGTATTTTTGGGGCATTAAAGGTTGCCGTGATTTTGGGTGCATTTCTCATTTTCTTCGAAAAACTTGCCTCTCCCATGGGGCTCATCAACGAGGAAACCAAGGAAGAATCCGTTTTCTATGAGCCCATCAAAGAATTGGGAGACCTGGTCTTTTCTTACGTACTCGATAATGACGAAAGTGATCCATCAGAAGAAATAGAAGCAAGTGAGGAGATTATTTAAACGGTTCATTTTTTCCGATAAAAGGACCTTTCTTCCATCCTAAATAAATGTCGGTCCACAGTTAACTGTATTTCAACGTGATAATCTATCCTAACATGGAAATTTCATGGAAAAAGACAGTGCCTCTATTAGTTTAGCAACAGAGAACATTAGGGAATTGAACACTCCCGGAAAACACCCCGAAAATGAAAAAAGTATATGGCATTGCATTAGTCATAACACTTGCTGTTGCGTTAAGTTACTGTAGCACACCATCTATACAGCAAGAGGAGCAAGACTATACCGAGGCAACCCTTGGCAACGAAAAAGTCACCGTAGATCCCGTTAAAATGGAGGAAGACCTATTAAACTTGGTCAACCATCACCGTGAATCCATTGGGCTGACCATCTTGGACAAAAACGCTCCGGCCTATAAATATGCCGAAGAGCACAACGACTACATGATTTCCAAAAACACACTTAGCCATGATAATTTTCAGTCTCGGGCTGAAAAGATTGCCGAGGAAACCAATGCGATCAGCGTATCTGAAAACGTTGCCAGATATTATGTTTCGGCAGAAAAAACTTTGGAAGGGTGGCTCAACAGTTCATCCCATAAAGAAGCCATGGAAGGCGACTTTTCGCATACCACCTTGAGCGTTCAATTGGATAAGCAAGGTAGACCATACTATACCCAGATATTCATTAAGGTAAAATAACCCAACCTATATAACCAGCTACAACGGACCCGCCAACTGGTGGGTCTTTTTTGTTAATCGCTATGTTCGCAGCAAGGATTTTTTTACCTTTCGTAAAATCTTTGAACATGGCGATAAAGGAACCTTTTAACCTAAATAAGTGGATCGAGGAAAACCGGGACACCCTAAAACCACCCGTAGGCAATAAAAATCTTTACAAGGAGTCCGGTGATTATATTGTTATGATCGTAGCTGGCCCAAACGCCAGAAAGGATTACCACTATAATGAAACGGAGGAGCTTTTCTATCAGCTAGAGGGAAACATTGAAGTCCACATCCAAGAACATGGCCAAAAGAAGACGATGAGGCTTGGACCCGGGGACATGTACCTTCATCCTGCGAAGGTTCCCCATTCCCCTGTCCGACAAGAAGGTTCCCTAGGGTTGGTGATAGAGCGCAAAAGAGCTGATCTAGATGCCGAAGATGGCCTGTTGTGGTTCTGCGATAACTGTAACCATAAGTTGTACGAAGTCTACTTTAAACTGAACGATATCGAGAAGGATTTCTTGGGCCATTTTAAACACTTTTACGGTTCGAAAGATTTACGTACGTGTGATAATTGCGGAACGGTTATGCCCGTTGATGAACGTTTTGTGGCCAAGGAAGAATGATACTCGTTTTAGCAAAGATCATTATCGGTATTGTGGCATTGCTTCACATTTATTTTTTGTGGTTGGAGATGTTTGCCTGGACCACAAAAGCAAAAAAAGTTTTCCGATCGTTGCCCGAACATTTGTTCGAGCCCACCAAAACATTGGCGGCCAACCAAGGTCTCTACAACGGTTTCTTGGCTGCTGGACTGATTTGGTCTCTCATCATTCCAGATAAAACATGGCAAATCTATGTGGGATTGTTTTTTTTGGGCTGTGTTACCGTGGCCGGAATATATGGGGCGGCTACGGCATCAAAAAAAATATTCACGGTACAGGCACTCCCTGCGCTGATTGGAATTCTCCTCTTCTTGATCCATCTATTCCTCTAAACCGTTCATCCTCTAGGAGATTATTTGTATAATTGTAAAAATATAACAATACACCCTTAAAAAGTTATAAATGTCTAAAACAGCAACTGCTTTTGGAATAGAAGAAGCCCTGAAAGAATTGGGCCTGAACAAAATAAACAATGGTACCTCAACTGGAAAAAACTGGTTCTCGGAGGGAGAAATCATTGAATCCTACTCTCCGGTTGATGGTGCCTTGATCGGGAAAGTGAAGGCCACCACTCGAGAGGACTACGAAAAAGTCATCAATACCGCTCAAGAAGGCTTTAAAAAATGGCGGACCATGCCAGCTCCCCAACGCGGAGAGGTAGTTCGAAAATTCAATGATGAACTGCGCAGGTTGAAGGAGCCGTTGGGCAAATTGGTCTCCTACGAAATGGGCAAAAGTTATCAAGAAGGACTGGGAGAGGTACAGGAAATGATCGATATATGCGACTTTGCCGTTGGACTATCCCGACAACTGCACGGATTGACCATGCACAGCGAACGTCCCGGCCACAGGATGTACGAACAGTATCATCCCTTGGGAGTGGTAGGCATCATTTCCGCATTTAACTTCCCCGTAGCTGTTTGGTCCTGGAACACGGCCCTGGCTTGGGTCTGTGGCGATGCCTGTATTTGGAAGGGTTCCGAAAAAACACCCATGACCTCTGTGGCCTGTCAAAATATAGCGGCCCGCGTATTTTCCGAAAATGGGGTGCCCGAAGGGATTTCCTGCTTGATCACGGGAGACTATGCCGTGGGCGAGTTCATGACCAAAGATGAACGAATTCCATTGATCTCGGCAACAGGTTCTACCCGTATGGGAAAAATAGTGGCCAAAACTGTTGGGGAAAGACTAGGAAAATCTTTGTTGGAACTTGGGGGAAACAACGCTATCATCGTAACGCCCGATGCCAACATAAAAAATACAGTGATCGGTGCCGTATTCGGTGCGGTGGGCACTTGTGGCCAACGTTGCACATCCACACGTAGGCTCATTGTGCACGAAGATGTGTACGACAAGGTGAAAAATGCCATTGTGGACGCGTACAAGCAAATCCGCATTGGCAATCCGTTGGATGAAAACAACCACGTTGGGCCGCTTATCGATAAAGATGCCGTGAAAAACTATTTGAACGCTCTTGAAAAAGTGAAGGCCGAAGGTGGGAACATCTTGGTAGAAGGCGGAGTATTGGAAGGTGAAGGTTATGAAAGTGGTTGTTATGTAAAACCCGCCATCGCTGAAGCTGAAAATCACTTTGAGATTGTACAGCACGAAACTTTTGGCCCTGTATTGTACATATTAAAGTACAGTGGCGACCTACAAAACGCATTGGATATGCAAAATGGGGTAAGGCAAGGTCTATCATCGGCGATAATGACCAATAACTTGCGCGAGGCAGAACGATTCCTCTCCGTTGAAGGTTCGGACTGCGGGATTGCCAATGTAAACATAGGTACTTCCGGAGCTGAAATCGGTGGGGCATTTGGTGGTGAAAAAGAAACCGGTGGAGGTAGAGAAAGTGGTTCAGATGCATGGAAAGTGTACATGCGAAGACAAACAAACACCATCAACTATACTACAGAGCTACCGCTCGCACAGGGCATTAAGTTTGACCTATAAAAAGAAAAAGCCGCCCATTTGGACGCAATGCTAAATGGGCAGTCTTTAAAACCAACTTAACTAACTCAAACTTAACTTTAAAACCCTATTTCAGTGCCGGATCTTTGTCGGGAGAAACAGGGCTCTTCACTTAATGTTGAGTACCAAATTTCAAAATATTTAATGAAGAAATTAAAGGGTATATTACAATTGGTCACAAATAGTGTATAGTTGGTACTTTTTATTTTATTTTCAGTTTTTGATTTTTCCTACAAAACACCCTTGTTTTTGAAAATAGCATAGTTTACATGGGCTTTGTTTAGATTTTTAAGATTTTTTTGATATTTTAATTAGCCAGTTTGTAATCTTCGTTATTCAAAAACTATGGATTGGTTAAGTTCTTCTATGTGGTATTGGGTCTGTTTGGCCATTACGGGGATAATCTCGGCGGTTTTGGGATACATTTTTGGAAAATCCGACACTCCGTCCGTTGCGGATAAGTCTATTGAAATCAACGTACTGGAAATAGAAAACGCAAAATTGAAATCCGATCTTGAAACTTGCCGAAAACGTTTGGATAACAATCCTACAAAAACCAAAAATCCTAGGCTGGATTCCGATATACACTCATCAGGGAAAAACACTTTTCTTTTTAATGCCGATGAAGCCAAAGCTGCCTTCGGAAAGACCATCAAAGAAAACGACCTGAAACTTATCGAGGGAATCGGTCCCAAAATAGAAGGGCTATTCCATAATTTCAACATTAAAACTTGGAAAAATCTATCCGAAACACCTGTGGACAAATGTCAAGAAGTGCTCGATTCGGGCGGAAGCCGTTACAGGATACACGACCCTGCATCGTGGCCCATGCAGGCCAAAATGGCCTACGAAGGTCATTGGGAGCAATTATTCGAATGGCAAGAAAAGCATAGAGCCGGAAAATATTAAGAAAAAAGACCGACTTGTCTTTCTACATCATGCCATTGGCCTCCACCCATTTAAACCTGTACTGCTCTTGAGAAAATTGCATACGCTCGGAAATTCTTTGCAAGCGCTCTGGGAGCTTCATCAAATATACCCTAGCCTTTTCCGCTTGATCGGAAAGACCGCGAAGGTTGCCGATCTCCCAATAATCGTTCAACTTTTTAAGAATATCGATATAATCTTGGGCAGTATACACGCCCAAACGTTGTGCGCAATTGGAAAACTGCTCAAAGGCCTCGCCTATGGTACCTCCCGACTCACGTAAAAAATGGGCAGGCATTACAATTTTCTTTTTCATCATATCGGCGAACGCCAAAACCATTCCATCGGGATCTTGTCCCATAATGGTCTTTACAAACTCCCGGTAGGCCAGATGGTGCCTCATTTCATCTCCAGCGATGATGGTACACATTTTTGCGAGCAAACCATTTCCCTGTTTTTTGGCCATTTTTCCGACCCTCTTGTGCGAAATATTGGTGGCCAACTCTTGGAAGGTAGTGTACACAAAGTTTTTGTAGGGATCTCTGTCCGTACCAATATCAAATCCATCAGAAATTAGATGTTGCGTGGTAATTTCTATTTCACGCATGTTCACTCGTCCGGATAGGTACAAATATTTGTTCAAGACATCGCCATGACGGTTTTCTTCGGCCGTCCATGCGCGTACCCATTTACTCCAACCGTTGTCCTTTCCATTGTGCTGGTCGATACCTTCCACATCCATCAACCACGATTCGTAGGTGGGCAGAGCTTCCTCGGTAATGGTATCGGCAACGAGGGTTACCCAAAAATCATAGCCCAGTTCCTTGGCTTCACCACGAATCTTCTCAACCTCATCAAAAAATTTATCGCTTTGGGAGTCGGGCAAAAAATCTGTCGGCTGCCATATTTTTTCTGCTGGGATAAGAAATTCATTGATATAATCTTCCACTTTAGGCTCAATGGCCTGCATCACTTCCAACCTTACATTTTTTATCGACATAGTACGGGGTTTTTACAAAGGTCTTTATAATTTAATGAATTTAACCCAAATTTCTTCCTGTTTCTCCGGGATAAAATTCATGGACCGGGTCACTTTGCCAAAATTGTTTGGTTTCTACATCCAACATCGTCAAACCGCCTTTAAAAGCAGCCCCTGTGTCTACGTTCCAAACATTGGCTCTGTTCTGGGGTTCTACAACCTCTCGTTTGGATATCGGGGTATGCCCAATAAAAACTTCTTTGTAGTGGGTCAACCTTTTTGGAAACTTGGGGTCGGTGGGCTTTAAGTTGGGGTCCAGCGCAGTGGCCAGTTCCCATAACGTACGATCCCAATAAAATGATTGCTGAAAATACTCGTAATCTATGCCCTTTAGATTGGTGTAGCCAGCATGAAGATATAAGCGGTTATCGTCTGCGAGATAGTAGTTTTGCAAACTTTCATAAAAATTAAGGTGATGCCTCCACTTTTCCTTGTCGGCATTCAAATAAGAATCCCTAGTTGCCGTGCCCCCATGGGCCAGCCATTGTGGATTTTCTTTTTGATCTATAAGCCAGGCCTTGCAGAGTTCATCGTGGTTTCCACGGATAAAAGTGCATGTATGTTCACTTTGCAACTCAATCAAAAAATCGATGGTCTCTACCGCCGTGCTCCAGCCATCCACATAATCGCCCAAAAAAATAATATGGTCTTTTGGGGTAACCTTGGCTTTGTCCATCAATTGTTCCAAAGCCCTTACTCCAGAATGTATATCGCCCACTACCAGTGTTCGCATAGAAAAGTTTTTGGCAATATTACACACAAAACCTTGGCCCATGAAAAATCATGATGTCTTTATCACGTATTTAACCTAGAATTCAAATAAACCTAACCGTTTTTTGGTCATGGCACTATTTTCTATGTACCTTAGAATATTCCGAAAACAATATGAAAAAAGTTTACTGCATCGGCGAAGTGTTGATAGATTTTGTTGCCGAACGACAAGGTAGCGATCTTTCCAAAGCAAACCAATTTACCAAAAAAGCAGGAGGTGCGCCGGCCAATGTGGCCTGTACCATTTCCAAACTGGGCGGAAATGGTATCTTTATTGGCAGTGTTGGGGATGATCCCTTTGGTAAATTTCTTTTGGAAACCTTAAAAAATGAAGGGGTAGATGTTTCGTTGACCCAACTGTCGGATACCTTTACCACACTTGCCTTTGTTTCGCTCTCGGAAGATGGGGAACGTGATTTTGTTTTTAGCCGTGGAGCTGATAAAGAACTAAAATACAATCCTGATCTACGTAAAAATCTTCCCGGGAACATTCTTCACCTTGGTGCGGCAACGGCACTTTTGGGAGGGCCTTTGGAAAAAACATACGGCAGATATCTTTTTGATGGGCTAACAAAGGATATGTTCATTTGTTTTGATCCTAATTTTAGAATCGATCTTTGGAAGGATGATGAGGAAACCTTCATAAAAAAGTGCATGCCATTTGTGGAAAAATCCCATTTGTGCAAGTTCAGTATGGAAGAAGCACAGCTTATTTCGGGAAAGGAAGATTTGCACGAAGCCTGCGACGCACTACATAAAATCGGGACCAAAATAATTACGGTGACCTTGGGGAAGGATGGCACTTTGCTCAGCATGAACGGCACCAAAAAAACGATTCCCAGCGTAAAGGTGAACCCTGTCGACACTACTGGCGCGGGTGATGCTTTTATAGGCTGCTTGTTGTACCAAATTTCGGATTTGGGCAATTTTGAGCCTGTTCTGGAAGATTTTTCCTTGGTCGAGAAAATGGTGGCCAAAGCCAATAAGGCAGGGGCCATTACCACTACGAATTTTGGCGCCATTGTGTCCCTCCCCACAAAAGACCAGCTCGAAAAGTAGATGAACCAAGCAAAATTACATCGGCTACTCTCCCAAAAGGGGAAAGATGATCAAGAACAATTTGATCAGCGATTGGCCACTAATCTTACCTTGATCCAAAAGCAGTTCTTTTCGCTTTATCCGGAGGAACGTTACGAAAAACAGTTCCAAAAACTATTGAAACTGCTTCCCAAGTTATTCTCCGAGAGACCCGAAGCATTACAACAGCAAGACTTGAAACGGTTGCAATCGGGCAATTGGTACCAGTCCGAAAAGCTGGTGGGAATGCAGTTGTATGTGGAGCACTTTAATAAAGATTTAAAAGGGTTAGAAGAAAAAATACCGTATTTCAAAAAGCTAGGGGTCAATTTTTTGCACCTGATGCCCATCACCACACGACCCAAAGGAGAAAGTGACGGCGGCTACGCAGTGAACAACTACCTCGAAGTGGATAAAAAATATGGCTCCAAAGAAGATTTGCTCGAATTGACGAAGGCATTTCGCAAAAACGGTATTTACTTGATGCTCGATTTTGTGGTCAACCATACCTCCAATGAATTTTCATGGGCCAAAAAGGCAAAGAAAGGAGATAAAAAATATCAAGGCTACTACTACACTTACGAGGATTTCACCATACCGGCGGAATTTGAAAAAACCCTGCCCGAAGTGTTTCCTGAAACGTCTCCCGGCAACTTTACCTACATCCCTGAAATGGAAAAATGGGTGATGACGGTCTTCAACACCTACCAATGGGATCTTAACTACACCAACCCCGAAGTGTTTTTGGAAATGCTCACCAATTTGGTAAAGCTAACGGACATGGGCGTAGATGTGGTCCGGTTTGATGCCCTGGCTTTTCTTTGGAAAAAAATCGGGACGATTTCCCAAAACTTGCCCGAAGCGCACAACCTCATCTCCCTGTTCCGAATGTGCCTGCAGGTGGTGGCCCCCGGGTCCATACTTTTGGCCGAAGCTATTGTGGCACCGACCGACATCGTAAAATATTTTGGGGAGGAAGAAAAAAAAGGCAACGAATGTGAGATTGCCTATAATGCGTCCTTAATGGCACTTTTATGGAATTCCATCGCCACGAAAAAAACACAATTGCTGTATAAAAGCTTGATGCACGTTCCGCCCAAACCACAAGATTGTACGTGGATCAACTACATCCGCTGCCATGATGATATTGGATTGGGGTACGAAAACCACCTCATCCAAGCATTGGGATGGAACCCGGAGATGCACCGAAAATTTTTGTTGGACTATTATTGCCAGCGATTGGATTGGTCGCCAGCAATGGGAATGCTTTTTATGTACAACCCCAAAACAGGGGACGGCCGAATTACAGGTAGTGCGGCATCTTTATTGGGACTTGAAAAGGCTATCAAAACCAACAATGAAGACCTGAAGGAGGCATCGGTGCGTAAAATTATTATGCTGCACGGCATCACATTGGCCTTTGGTGGTATTCCCTTGATCTACGCAGGTGATGAAATTGGCACGCTGAACGATTATTCCTTCCAAAATGACGCATCCAAAAAAGGGGATAGCCGCTGGGTGAACCGACCCATGCAGGATTGGGAGACCATTTCAAGTTTGGACAATCAAAATTCGCCCCAATCCACCATATTCCATGCGCTTCAAAAACTCATCAAAATAAGAAAGGAGAACAGTGTTTTTGCCGATAAAAACAACCTTGAACTCTATCATACAGGGAACGACCATGTTTTTTCATTTGAAAGGACAGAGCAGCACAAAGGATTATTGGTGATCTGTAATTTTGATGAGAACCCTCAGGTTATCGATAGCAGTTGGATTAAAAAACTAGGTTATTTTAGCAAAGGAGAGCCGTTGGATTTGGTGTCCGGTAAAAAAGTGGGGCTTAACAGCGCTCTTTTGGAACTAATCCCCTATCAGATGCTCTGGCTGATGAAATCCTAGGCGTACCTTACTTTTCTCAAAATCCGTTGCGACTCTTTCATGGATTGGTATACATGGGTGTCGTAGGCTTTCAGCAGCGCCCTGGAACTGTCCATTTTGTCCTTCGCCTCTTCAAAACCGTTCAAGTAACAAATCAAATAGGTAGCGGGCAAATGGGTAATGTCCGTATGCTCCGAATCGGTCAATGGAATATGGTTTTCCAGTTTTTTGAGCAATGCATTGTTGGCATTGTACACGTGATATAGCGTTTTTTTATCAAACTGTGGCGGTTCAAATATGAGTTTGCTGTTGATGGTGTACTTGCCATTGTCCGAAAATGTAATCGTCATCTCTTCCAAGGGATAATATTTTTGATGGGAACCCAGCCCCAACTGAACATACTCCAAGGTTTTAAAGGAATCCTCGTCATAATCAATGGTAATTTCATCCAAAGCGGAATAGAAAAGCTTCACTTGTTCGTTGATCAGCTCTATATCCACACGGGAATAGTAGATTTTTCCCTTTACTTTTTTCTTGTTGCCGGCCCAACAGACCACAAATTGTTCCTTGAATACTTTGTAATCGCTCGTTAAATCGGGGTGCCTTGTATTGAAAAAATTGATTACCGCATCCAGCGTATACTCGATATTGTTACGAGCATGCTGCTCAATAGTGGCCACTTTTTCAGAATTGATGTCCTTCAGTTCAATGTCAAAAGCTTTGGGCAGGCTGATGCTGCCTTCGCGAAAAAAAACCGCGCCTCCGTAATATTTCCAGATGTTCTTGCGCAATGCACAGACCTTCCCGTTGGACCTTATGGTGACCAGACCGACCACCTTACCTTCGGGCAGATGGGGAAAAGGGATGTTTTCGTAGGAAATCAAAGGGGGATTGTCCAAATAGGCGTTGACGAGGTTCTGGATTTTGCTGTCATCAAAAAAATCGACGCCCACAATTTTATTGTCCTCGTCCTCCACCCCGATCACGATAAAGGAATTGTTTTTGGGGTTGCTATTGGCCAAAGCGCAGACGTGCTTTAAAAACTTGGCCTTGCCTTCCTTTTCCCCAATGGATATAAAACGCTTTTTGTCGTAAAAACTATTCTCGTCATTATGGGCCAAAAGGTTTTTTACGAGTAGGCGTTTATTGATCATAGCGAAAGATTTCGAGAGTTGGGATACGCGTTGCGGGGTTTAAAAAAAAATCAATCATACTTAGCCCCTTTCCTCTCTGATTTTTTAAGATAAGACATAAATGCACCTATCTTTTTTCCTTCGGTAATTGTTTTCGAGAAGATGTTATCGAATTGTGTTTTTGTGATATGTTTTCTATCTAAACATCGGTACAATTGAGATCTCAATTCTCCACAAGAGGCTTTAGCAATACTTAAAAACTGAATGAATTCGCGATTTCCATTTCGTTCAAATCCTTCAGCGATATTGTCCATTATTGATCCAGAGGAATCATTCATTTGGTTCTTAAGACTGTAATCCTTACCCAGAGAAGTACTTTCAATTATTATCCAGACATCATTACAAATTTCTCTTGCCAGTTTCCAAACATCCAGTTCTTCAAATCCATTCATAAATTACTACTTTAAACTTTCAACCCAAAACCCGAAACACTTAATTGTTTTTATTAACAATAGTGCTACTGGCCTGTGCCGTGGGCATTACCACAAGGTCGGCAATGTTTACATGATAGGGTCGGGTTACCACAAACAGGATAATATCCGCTATGTCCTCAGCTTTTAAGGGTTGAAATCCTTTGTACACGTTAGATGCCCTTTCGGAATCCCCCTTAAAGCGAACGTCGCTAAATTCTGTTTCCACCAAGCCCGGGTTTACGGCACCTACGCGAATGCCATGGGCATTTAAATCTATCCGCATCCCTTGGTTGATGGCATCCACTGCATGCTTGCTGGCACAATACACATTTCCGTTGGGGTAAACTTCCTTGCCCGCGGTGGAGCCAATATTGATGATATGCCCTGATTTCCGTTCCACCATTTTTGGGATGATGGCCTTGGACATGTACAGCAATCCCTTTACGTTAATGTCCAACATCGCATCCCAATCATCTGGGTTGCCCTTGTCAATCGGGTCCAAGCCGTGCGCATTCCCCGCGTTGTTGACCAATATGTCAATATTTGAAAAACCCTTGGGCAAATCTTCAATCGCAGCGAACACAGCTTCTCGGTTTCTCACATCAAAATTAAGGATGAAAATAGCCGTGTCTCGGCCAAGTTCATTTTGAAGTTGCTCCAAACGCTCCTGTCTACGCCCGCAAAGAATCAGATTAAAGCCTTGCTTTGCAAAAAGTTCAGCGGTTGCTTTTCCTATTCCACTTGTTGCTCCTGTTATTAATGCTGTTTTGGACATTGTAAAAGTTTTCTACGGAACATCATGTCCTTGGCTCGCTACCAAAAGCGCAAACCAATCCTGAAGTTCCAATTCTATATTTATGGCCTCGGCGGCCAATTGCATTCTTTTTTTGTTTGTAGTGCCTATCACCGGGTGAACATTGGCAGGGTGTTTTAATATCCATGCCAAAAGCAGCTGGTTTTCGTCAGCATTGTACTTGTTTATAAGTGGGCCCATCGCTTCTTTTATTCGTTCCACCTGTTCATCGGTTTCCCTGAAAAAGCTACCCAACGGGCTCCAGGCCATTGCCATTCTTTTGTTGGCGATACAATCATCAAAAGTACCATCGTACATGGGGTCGTGGTGCGTTAGGGAAAATTCCACCTGATTCCCTTCAACGGGGATGGCATTCTCCAACATCGACACTTGGGAGGTCGTAAAATTTGACACTCCAAATTGTCTTATTTTTCCACTTTTTAGCAAATGTTGTGCGGCTTCCGCTATTTCATCGGGATGCATCAGCGGGCTTGGTCGGTGCATCAAAAAGAAATCCAGATAATCTGTTTTCAACTTTTTCAGCGACTCTTCTGCCGACCAGATAATATAATCCTTATCGTATTGGTAATGATTGATTTTATTGTCCCTGCCCCGGGTCAATTGAATGCCACATTTAGTGATCAATTGGATATCCTCTCTTTTGATTCCACTATCGCCGAATGCAGCTCCAAAATCGCCCTCCGTGGAATAGCTCCCGTATATGTCGGCATGGTCAAAAGTGGTAAGGCCGCATTCAATGCTATGGTGCATCAATTCGATCATTTCTTTGTTGGAAAGTTTTTTCCCCCAACTTCCCCAGGTCATTGCTCCCGATATAATGCGGGAAAATTTCGTTGTCTGTTCCATATGTGCTGAAAGTATAAAATTAAACCCTTAAATCCTTCATAAAACTAGGGGTTTAGCGTTTTTTTTAACCATTAATTAACAGGCAGGTTTTAAATAAATTTTCATTTTGCACACCTTAGTAAAAACCCCGACCTTAACACCAAACAATAAAAGTTTACAATGGAAGAAAACACTACTATTGATATTAGTGCTGTGAATGAGAAAATTGCCCAAGAAAGCGCTTTTATTGACCTTTTAAAGGTTGAAATGAACAAAGCTATAGTAGGGCAGACCCACATGGTGGAACGTCTATTGATAGGTCTTTTGGGCAAAGGCCACATTCTGCTCGAAGGTGTTCCCGGATTGGCAAAAACGCTGGCCATCAATACATTGGCAAAAGCCGTAAAAGGAAGCTTTAGCAGAATACAGTTTACCCCGGACCTTTTGCCCGCCGATGTGGTGGGAACCCTTATCTACAATATCAAAGAGAACGATTTCTCCATAAAAAAAGGACCCATCTTTGCCAACTTTGTATTGGCAGACGAGATCAACAGGGCCCCTGCCAAAGTACAGTCCGCCCTTTTGGAGGCCATGCAGGAAAAGCAGGTGACCATTGGTGACGAGACCTTTATTTTGGACAAACCGTTTTTGGTAATGGCCACCCAAAACCCTGTGGAACAAGAAGGAACTTATCCACTTCCCGAAGCACAGGTGGACCGTTTTATGCTGAAAACGGTAATAGACTATCCAAAACTTAACGAGGAGCAGTTGATTATACGTCAAAACCTAAAAGGCGCGACTGAAGCCGTTAACCCCGTGGTTTCCTTGGAGCAAATTCTAAGGGCCCAAGAAACCGTTCGTGAAGTTTACATGGACGAAAAAATCGAAAAATACATACTCGACCTCATCTTCGCTACGCGATACCCCGAAAAATACAACTTGGAAAGCTTGAAGCCACTCATTAGTTTTGGCGCCTCTCCAAGGGGTAGCATCAACTTGGCCAATGCGTCCAAGTGTTATGCGTTCATCAAACGAAGAGGTTATGTGGTCCCCGAAGATGTCAGGGCCGTGGTGCACGATGTACTGCGTCACAGAATTGGAATCACTTACGAGGCCGAGGCAGAAAATATTACTTCCGAAGAAATCATCAACAAGATTGTAAACGAGGTAGAAGTGCCTTAGCGGTTCAATGTTTATCGGACTAAGTAGCAATACTTTAACCAACCCGAAAACCTATTTTTTTTGAACCAAATGGATACAAAGGAACTACTAAAAAAAGTACGCAAAATTGAAATCAAGACCCGGCGTCTTTCCGACCATATTTTTGGTGGGGAATACCACTCTACGTTCAAAGGTAGGGGGATGACGTTCAGCGAAGTGCGCCAGTATCAATTTGGCGATGATGTGCGAAGCATTGACTGGAACGTTACCGCACGCTACAACGAACCCTACGTAAAGGTTTTTGAGGAAGAGCGCGAACTTACCATGATGTTGATGGTGGACGTAAGTGGGTCAGAACTTTTTGGTACATCAAACCAATTTAAAAAGGAAATTGTCACTGAAATCTCTGCTACGCTTGCTTTTTCCGCGCTTCAAAACAACGATAAGGTCGGTGTGATTTTGTTTTCCGATGAAGTGGAACTCTTTATTCCGCCCAAGAAAGGAAAAAGCCACGTACTCAGAATCATTCGGGAATTGCTGGAGTTCCAGCCAAAAAGTAGTGAAACCAATCTTGCGGAAGCACTAAAATTTCTGACGAACGTGATGAAGAAAAAAGCCATTGTTTTTGTGCTTTCTGATTTTATCGCGGACGATTACGACAACACCCTTCGCATCGTGGGCAACAAACACGACGTAACCGGCATACGGGTGTATGATGAGCGCGAAGAAACCATCCCAAACTTGGGAATGGTGCAAATGCAGGATGCCGAAACGGGCGAGATTCAATTGGTGAATACCCAATCCAAACAAGTACGTTCAGCTTACGGACAACATTACAAGGACAAAGTAGCGTATTTCTCCAACTCCTTCAACAAGTCGGGGTGTGGTGTAATCAATTGTCGGGCGGACGAAAGTTATGTAAAAAAGCTATTGGGCTATTTTAAACGAAGAGGATAATGCGAATGGACAATCTACATACAATTAGAAACTTAAACGAGGCCAAATTCATCTTGGTCACTTTATTGTTTCTGATGCTTTTGCCCACGATCGGTTTTTCGCAAACAGAGCCCAAAGTGGATGCCGTAGTGGATACCCTGTCCATCAAAATTGGCGAGCAGATTCAATACAAAATTACGGTTGAAACGGATTCCACCGATGTTGTTTTCTTTCCCGAGGGCCAAACCTTTTCCCCATTGGAAACCGTTGAGGCGATTATGGCCGATACCATAAAAAATGATGAAAAGGTCATCCTTCAAAAAATATATTCGCTGACACAGTTTGATAGTGGGGCATACACTATTCCTCCACAACGAATTGCCATCAACGAACAACCCTTTTTCACGGATTCCTTCCAAGTAAAGGTGGCCGACGTGGTCGTGGATACCACCAAACAAAAGATGTACGACATCAAACCTTTGATTGAGGTAGAGCGGAGCAATGCCGATATGTGGCTTACCGCACTTTGGATTCTTTTAGGGCTGATTGTGGTCGGCGGATTGGTCTACTGGTTCTTTTTGCGCAAAAAACCATTGACCGAGGAAGAAAAAGTCGCCTTGCTCCCTCCCTATGACCGAGCGTTGATGGAGCTGAAAAAACTGGAGAATTCAAGGTATCTCATTCAGGATGAGTACAAACAGTACTATTCCGAGCTTACCGACATTGTCCGGTCCTATTTGGAAGAAGATGTGCACGTAACAGCCATGGAAAGCACTACCTCGGAGCTCATTACCAAATTGGAAATGTTACGCGATGCCGGGGAACTTAAATTGGAAGATGAGACCATCCAACAATTTCAAAAAATATTACAAACGGCAGATTTGGTCAAATTCGCCAAGAACAAACCTGCATCATCCGTTGCAGAACAGGATAGAAAATTGGTAGAGGAAATCGTGACCAAAACCCACCAAGGACTTCCGGAGCCTACCGAAGAAGATTTGTTGTTAGATCAGGAATATTTGGAAGAACTCGCCAGAAAAAAACAACGCAAAAGAATCTACTGGGCCGCAGCCATTTTTGCTGGAATCATTGTTTTGGGCGGCATCGGGTCAGCCATTTATTTCGGAACAAAAAAGGTAAGCGATACCGTGTTCGGATATCCCACCAAAGATCTTTTGGAAGGCGAATGGGTGGCCAGTTCCTACGGTTTTCCTCCCATTCATATAGAAACCCCAGAGGTTTTGGTACGCCAAGAGCCAGAGTTGCCCAAAGAAACAGAAGAGCTCATTAAAGAGCTTCAGGCTTTTTCCTATGGAAGTTATGTAGGGATATTTTCGGTGAGCACGAGTTCCATCACCTTTAAAGAACAAAAAGAAGAGCCTCAATTTGAAGCGGTCATCGGTTCCACCTTGACCAATTTTGAGCAATTGGGCCTTAAAAACATCATCACCAAACAAGAAGAGTTCGTCACCCAGTCGGGAGTAAAAGGAATGAAAACCTATGGCACCGGCACCTTGGAACGACCCAATGGCGACTCCAAAAGGGCCAAGTACAATATTGTCACCTTTGGCGGTAAAGGGTTTATCCAACAAGTGGTGATCACTTGGGAAGAAGATGATGAATATGCAGAACAGATCGTGGACCGAATTTTAGGAAGTCTGGATGTAAAAACACAAGCGTAAATGTTTGAGAACATAGAATTTGCAAATCCTGAATTTTTCTGGCTGCTCCTATCGCTGCCACTGGCTTTGCTATGGTATTTTTTCAAACGAAAAAATGAAATGGCATCCCTACGTATTTCCAGCATCAAAGGATTTACGGTCAAGAGTTGGGCATCAAAACTAAAACCCGTGCTGTTAGGGATACGCTTGTTGGCCTTGGCGGCTATCATCACGGCCTTGGCGCGTCCTCAAACCGAGGATATTTCAACACGGACAAAAACCACGAAGGGCATCGATATCGTAATGGCCATTGATGTATCGTCCAGTATGTTGGCACGTGACCTTAAACCGGATAGATTGACCGCCCTCAAAGAAGTAGCCGCCGACTTTATCGAAGGTCGCCCCAACGACCGCATCGGATTGGTAAGCTATGCGGCCGAAAGCTATACCAAAACCCCAATCACCAGTGATAAAGCCATTGTATTGAACTCGTTGGAGGAAATTACCTATGGTGTTTTGGAAGATGGTACGGCCATAGGCATGGGGCTGGCCACCTCGGTAAACCGATTAAAAGAAAGCAAGGCCATCAGTAAAGTTATCATTCTTTTAACGGACGGTGTCAATAATTCTGGCTTTATTGAACCTAGAACCGCTGCTGACCTCGCCGTGGAGTTTGGAATCAAAACCTACACTATCGGCATAGGCACCAACGGTAATGCCCTGTCTCCCATCGCTTACAATAGAGATGGGTCTTACAGGTACGGAATGCGACAAGTGGAGATTGACGAAGAATTGCTGGAAGAGATTGCCAATGTAACTGGAGGAAAATATTTCCGCGCCACCGACAATGAGTCTTTGGAAGCCATTTATGATGAGATCAACAAGTTGGAAAAAACCGAAATAGAAGAATTCAAATACTACAAGTACGAGGAAAAATTCAGGCCATTGATTTTCCTGGCCGGAATTTTATTGCTGTTGGAATGGGGATTGCGAAACTCCATCTTTAAAAGTTTTATTTAGCGAATGATTCAGTTTGACGAAAAAATATATTTCTACCTCTTGGCCATAATCCCGGTTATGGCCCTGGCGTTCTTTTTTCTTCAGATCTGGAAGAAGAAAACACAAAAGCGTTTTGCAGACACCAGACTGTTGAAACGTTTGGCGCCCGATAAATCGAACTTCAAGTCCACCCTTAAATTGGTTTTTTTGTTGGGAGGTCTGGCATTTTTGGTCTTGGGGTTGGTCAATCCTAAAATCGGGACCAAACTGGAAACCGTAAAACGCGAAGGTGTCGATATCGTATTCGCCCTTGATGTTTCCAAAAGTATGTTGGCAGAGGACATTGCCCCCAACCGATTGGAAAAATCAAAACGTATTGTTTCGGAGATCATCAACCAATTGGCCAGTGACCGAATCGGCATTATCGCCTACGCAGGGCAGGCCTATCCACAATTGCCCATTACCACGGACTACGGCGCGGCAAAAATGTTCTTGCAGAGCATGAACACCGATATGCTCTCGTCACAAGGAACCGCCATCAATGCTGCCATAGATTTGGCCAGCACCTATTATGATGATACGCAGCAAACCAATAGGGTCCTTTTCATTGTTTCCGACGGGGAAGACCACTCCGAAAGCTCAACCATAAACGCCGTTGAAAAAGCTACGCAAAACGGTATCCGTGTGTATACCATTGGGGTAGGCAGTGCCAAGGGATCTCCCATTCCCATCAAACGGAACGGAATCGTGGAGAGCTTGAAGAAGGACAATCAAGGTGAGGTGGTGATCACGAAGCTGAACGAAAACGTATTGACAGAGATTGCCGACAGGGGCAATGGCGAATATATTGATGGTTCCAACACGGAAAATGCCGTGGAATACATCAAGGAAGAACTGAACCGAATGGACAAAACGGAATTTGAAGCCAAGCAATTCGCGGAGTACAAAGACCAATTTCAATGGTTTCTGGCCGCAGGCTTTTTACTCCTATTTTTGGACATTTTCGTTTTGGACAGAAAAACACAATGGTTAAAAAAACTGAATCTTTTTAATGAGCACGATGATGAGCAAGATTAAGTTGATGTTTGGACTATTGCTAGGTTTAGGAGCGGTCCACGCACAGGATGACATTACGGAAAAAGCGAACAAAGAAGCGGAGAAAGCACTGAAAGCCTCCACAAACATTACCTATGAGGCCAACGAGGAACTGACATCCAACGACTTTGTTTCGGCAGAGGCCGATTACAGACGGGCCATATCCAAGAGCAATAAAAATGCAGCTGCAAGATTTAATTTAGGTAATGCCTATTACAACAGGGAAAGTTTTGGCGAAGCCTTTGGCAGATTCAAGGAAGCCAGTGATGCAGCGGATGACAAAGGAGAAAAGCACAAAGCCTTCCATAATATGGGCAATGTGTTCATGAAGCAGAAAGACTACAAACAAGCTGTTGAGGCCTATAAACAAGCTTTGCGAAAAAACCCCAACGACGACGAGACCCGATACAATCTTGCCTTGGCAAAAAAGATGCTCGAAAAACAACAGGACGAGCAAAAGAACGACCAAAACCAAGACGATCAGGATAAAAAAGACCAGGAAAACGAGGACAAGGACAAAAACCAAGATCAGAACAACGAAGGCGGCGATAACGAGAAGAAGGACGAAGGCGAACAAAAAGAAGACGAAAACAAGGATAAGGGCGATCAGGGCGATAATGGGGAAGATAAGCCCAAGGAAAACCAAGAAGGCGATGGCGACAAGAAAAAAGAGCAGGAGAAAAAGCCCAACGAAGGCAATCAGCCCAATGATAAAAAGCAGCAGCCCAGACCCAATCAATTATCGGAACAGCAAATCCAGAATTTGCTAGAGGCCATGCAGAACGAGGAGAAAAAAGTTCAGGAAAAAATGGAGGCCCGAAAAGTTCGCGGCAAGAAAGTTAAAAACGAGAAGGACTGGTAATGAAATTGTTGAAGGGCAACATATTGCTTTTTTTAGGGACGCTCCTCCTATCGGGGCTGTGCTCATATGCCCAAGAAGAAACCGAAGGCGTAGAGTTCACCATGAACCTGAGCAAAGAGGAATTGGGAATCAACGAGCGACTACGGGTAGATTTTACCATGAACAAGGACGGCGACAATTTTAAACCGCCTCAGTTCGAAAATTTTAAAGTGGTCATGGGGCCCTCACAATCCATTAGTTCCTCGTGGATCAACGGCAAACGGAGCTTTTCGAAAACCTATACCTATATTTTGGTGCCAACCGCAAGGGGAAGTTTTACCATAAACCAAGCTACCATCGAGATAGATGGGCAAACATACAAAACAACACCGCAAAAAGTTGAGGTGACAGCAGCCGTTGATAAACCGAATTCACAAAAAACAGTGGACGATGTGGCTGATGAAAATCTTCATTTGGTCGCAGAGGTTTCCAAAGGAAATCCATATTTGAACGAAGCCGTAACCGTAATCTATAAACTTTATGTCAGTCCGAATGTCAGCGTTACGAATTATCGCCCATTGGACAACCCAACTTATAACAATTTTTGGAGCCAGGATATTCCAGTGACCAAGCATACGGCACAAAATGGAACCTACCAAGGCAAACCATATCGGTACGTGGTATTAAAAAGAGTCGTACTATATCCCCAAAAATCGGGGCAGTTGGACATTGAACCACTTTCCTTGGAGGTTTTTGTTGATGTACCCACCAACCGACGGGACTTTTTTGGCGGAAGGATTTATACCTCGACCAGCAAAACGGTTTCTGCGGGAAAACGTACCATCAATGTAAAACCTTTGCCAGAGACGGGAAAACCGGCCAATTTTAGCGGTGCCGTTGGGGATTTTGATTTCTCCGTGACCACGAGCAAGACCCAATTGAATGCTTCCGAATCGCTTCAGGCCAAAGTTGAGGTATCGGGAAAAGGGAACTTAAAACTCTTCCAGCTTCCCGAACCCGAACTGCCCAGTTCCTTGGAGGTGTATGATCCCGAATACGAGGAATCCATCAACACCTATAGCTCGGGCATGGAAGGCAAAGTATCCAACAACTACACCATTGTGCCCTCTTTTAGGGGCAAATACCCGATTCCAAGTATATCTTTCAGCTTTTTTGATCCGGATACCGGTACCTACAAAACCATACGTTCCGAAGAAATAAATATTGAGGTGCTAGAAGGGCCTACAAACAGTTCAGGAACTGTAACCGGACCAACGTCCAACAAACAAATGGTTGTCCCCACAGGCGATCAATTCCACTTTATAAATATAACCCCGAATCTGAGTGCCATCGGGGCCGAACGATTCTTTGGTTCCACCCTGTTCTTTATTCTTTTGCTTGCTCCATTGTTATTGATTCCCATAGCCATTTTCACATTCAAAAAGAGAGAGGCCATTGCCAGTGACGTGGAGGGCAATAAAATCAAAAAAGCCAACAGATTGGCCAGAAAATATCTTTCCACCGCCAAAAAGGAACTTGGGAACAAAGAGGCTTTTTACGTGGCCCTGGAAAAAGGATTGCACAACTACCTGAAGGCCAAGTTGCATATTGAGACATCCGAGTTTAGCAAGGATAAGATTACGGGAATCCTTTCTGAAAAAAATGTGAACAATTCGGACATCCAAGGATTTATAAGTTTATTGACCAGTTGTGAAATGGCACGATACAGCCCGTTTTCCAACGTTCAGATGCAAAAGGATTATGAAAAAGCCAGCGAGGTAATCTCTAATTTGGACAAACAACTATGATCATGAAGAAGATAGCTTTTTTGGTATGTCTCCTTTCCTTTGTTTTTGGGTTTGCCCAAAACGAGGCTTTGTTCAATAAGGCGACCGAACTTTACAACGATGGCGAATACTCGGCTGCCATAGAGAATTATAAAAAAATCCTGGAAAATGGCGAACACTCTGCATCGCTCTATTTTAATTTGGGCAATTGTTACTACAAGCTCAATGCCATTGGGCCAAGTATCTATTATTACGAAAAAGCCCTAATCCTAGACCCCGGCAACGGGGAGATTCAGAACAATCTGGCATTTGCCCAAAATATGAGACTGGATGCCATTGAAGAAATGCCCAAAACAGAGATTTCAAGAATATATAGTTCGGTTGTTGGGATGTTCACATCGGACCAATGGGCTTACTTGTCCATTGCTCTCGTATTTTTGTTCGTACTGGCATATATGGCCTACTATTTTTTAAGACCTGCCAATCAAAAAAGAGCCGCTTTTATTTCCAGTATACTATCCCTCACCTTCTGTTTGGTCTGTGTTCTATTTGCCTACCTCAACCATCAACAGAACACGAACGACGACCCGGCCATTATCTTTGACCAAGAAGTAAATGTAAATTCAGAGCCGAACGCCAACAGCAGTACAATTTTCACCATTCATGAAGGCACCAAGGTAAATGTGTTGGACGAGCTCGATGGTTGGAAAAGAATACGGATCGCAGATGGGCAAACAGGTTGGCTCAAAGCGGAGAGCATAAAGAAAATCAAGGACTTTTAGACAAAAAGAGCCTCTTCTTACTCAGAATTCCTTATTTTAGTTCAAATTGATGCCGTTCGTGAAGACATTCCTATATCCTATTATAGCATTGTTGCTGATACTTTCCATATCAGCATCGCCCATTATTCCCTTGTTGGACAAAGAATTGGGCAAAACAATGGTCATTGGTTCGGCGGAAGAGGAAAAAAGCAGCAAAGTCATTACCATCAAAAAGTTTGATGAAGAGGACACCTTCAACAAGTATGTGTTCGAATCGAACCATCAGTACATATCACAAGAACATAACATACGTTTTATTGGATATTTCTTTTCCGTTTCAGATTATACCGTGGAAATTTTAGATCCTCCCCCCAGAAAATTGGTTTAGCGCTCAAATTTTATTCAAAATCAATTTTTAACCTTCTTCTATGAAAATCCAAAATAACATATAGGAGATTAATCTATACATCATCATGTTCAAGCATATTAAAAACGATTTACCTGCCAGTATTGTGGTCTTTTTTGTGGCACTGCCCCTATGTTTGGGTATTGCATTGGCCAGTGGCGCACCTTTATTTTCGGGACTGATCGCAGGTATTGTCGGCGGAATCGTCGTAGGGGCGCTCAGTGGATCCCAAATCGGGGTCAGTGGCCCCGCCGCTGGACTCGCGGCTATTGTGCTCACCGCCATTGGCACGCTCGGAGGTTATCAAAACTTTCTGGTCGCCGTTGTGTTGGGAGGTATCATCCAGCTGATATTCGGCTTTTTAAAAGCAGGGATCATTGCCTATTACTTTCCATCGTCCGTGATCAAGGGAATGCTTACCGGTATCGGTATCATCATCATTCTAAAACAAATCCCCCACTTTTTTGGGTACGACGCAGACCCGGAAGGCGATTGGGCCTTTTTTCAGGTGGACGGTGAAAATACCTTCAGTGAAATCATCAACTCCATAAACCATATAAGTCCCGGCGCAACTTTAATCGCCGTAATCGGCCTCGCCATCCTTATTCTATGGAGTACCATACTTACAAAAAAATCAAAAATATTCGAACTTGTTCAGGGGCCCGTTGTGGCGGTAGTGGTAGGAATCGTTTATTTTACCCTTACCCAAGGTGATGCCACTTGGGGCATATCGGCCGAACATTTGGTAAAGGTTCCTGTACCCGATGGTTTTGAATCGTTCTTGGGCTTTTTCAGTTTCCCCAACTTCTCGGCAATTTCCAACATGGAGGTATGGGTAACGGCCTTTACCATAGCATTGGTTGCCAGTTTGGAGACCTTGTTGTGCGTGGAGGCAACGGACAAATTGGACCCTGAGAAAAGAACCACGCCCACCAACCGGGAACTAATGGCCCAAGGAGTCGGCAACACCTTGTCCGGATTGATAGGAGGGCTACCCGTTACCCAGGTAATCGTTCGTAGTTCGGCCAACATACAATCCGGAGGAAAAACGAAAGCTTCGGCCATTATACACGGTTTCTTCCTTTTGGGCTCCGTAATATTGATTCCGACCCTGTTAAATATGATTCCATTGTCCGTATTGGCCGCAATTTTATTTGTAGTGGGATACAAGCTTGCCAAACCGAGCCTTTTCAAGACCATGTACCAAGCCGGGTGGAAACAGTTCGTCCCCTTTGTGGTGACCGTGGTGGGCATTGTGTTTACCGACCTATTGGTAGGAATAAGCTTGGGACTTGGCGTAGGCATTGTTGTAGTTTTGATAAAGAGCTACCAAAATTCCCACTTTTTGCATATCGAGGACAAGGGCAACGGATCACACAAAATAAAAATGACCTTGGCGGAAGAAGTGACCTTTTTTAACAAAGGTGCCATTTTAAAGGAACTGGACAGTATTCCGGAAAATTCTTATCTAACTTTGGATGTTAGAAAAACCCGTTATCTTGATAATGATATCGTGGAAATTCTTGAGGATTTTTCGAGCAAGGCCAGAAACAGGAATATCGACATTAAAATAATTTCGGAAAGAGGTGAAGTCGAAAACCCTGATAGTTACATAGAGTTTTTTAATCTTAGACCTAAAAAAACAGCATAAAAGATAGCGATGAAAGCACATACAAAAGAAACACAAGCGACAATGTCGCCAAAAAAAGCCCTTCGGTTTTTGAAGGAGGGCAACGAAAGATTCCAACAAAATCTAAAAGCTAACAGAAATCTTTTAGAGCAAGTCAACGACACCAAAGATGGCCAATTTCCCTTTGCCACGATCTTAAGTTGTATCGATTCCAGAGTATCGGCCGAGTTGGTTTTTGACCAAGGACTTGGGGATATTTTTAGCGTTAGGATCGCAGGTAATTTTATCAACCAGGATATTTTGGGCAGTATGGAATTTGCATGTAAGTTGGCAGGGACCAAGGCCATTGTAGTTCTTGGGCACACCAGTTGCGGTGCCGTTAAGGGGGCATGCGACCATGCTAGAATGGGTAATTTAACCAGTTTGATCAATAAAATCGAGCCTGCGGTCTATGCAGTAAAAGAGCCCAAGGACGAATCGCTCAGAAATTCGAAGAACTTGGATTTTGTGGATGCAGTGTCCGTGAAAAATGTGGAAATGGCTTTGGAAAATATCCGAAACCAAAGCGTTATCCTCAAAGAAATGGAAGAGAAGGGAGAAATTGCCATTGTGGGCGCCATGTACGATATCTCGGATGGCAAGGTTACCTTCCTTTAGATCCGAATAGTATTTATTATGTAGAAAGTCGATGGTTTCCATCGGCTTTTTATTTTTTGAACCTGATTATTTGGAAATGCCCCCTCCATTGATGTATTTTTCAACGTACACATTTCGAAATAACATGACCTTACCAAAATTTCCGAATGATTCAGGACCCATTTATTTGGAAACCATACAGGGAAGGCTTCCCGTGGAACCCTTCAACACTTTTAGTAATTTGATTTTTTTGCTCTTGATCGTTTATTGGGGCATTAAAGTATATCAAAGCCCGAAACAACATCGGTTTTTGGCATGGGTTCTTCCCATTATAGGAATCAGCTATATTGGAGGCACGGTTTACCATGCCACGCGTAGCCATGAGTTTTGGCTTGTTTTGGATTGGTTGCCCATAATGCTGCTTTGTGCCGCACTGGTCGTTTATTTTATTTTTAAACTTGTGGATTCTTGGTGGCAAAGGCTCATTTGGATTCTTGTACTGCTCGGGGCTTCCTTTTTATTGCGCATTCTTCCCATACCATCGGGGTTACGAATTTCCTTGGGATATGTCATAACCGCGGCAACCATACTTGTTCCGCTAATTTGGTATTTGATAAGGACCAAGGGACAAAATTTAGGCTTGGTCGTAACAGCTTTTTTTGTTTTTGGGGTCGCTATTTTCTTTAGGAGCATAGATCTGCACCAAAACTTATTCCCTATGGGTACCCATTGGTTATGGCATCTTTTGGGTGGAATCGCAGTACATTTCCTTATTGCCTATATATTCAAGGACAATTTGCTAAATTTGTCCGCCAATAGCGTAAGCCATCATGATTGATACCATAAAGGACCACATTGCAGAAGTTGAAAAGTTCACTTCCACCTCGATTGAAGAAATTGAAGCATTCCGAATCAAATATTTGGGAAAAAAAGGGCTTTTGAACGGTTTCTTTGCTGAATTTAAAAATGTGCCGAACGAGCAGAAAAAGGAATTCGGCAAGGTTGTGAACCAATTGAAGACAGTAGCCACCGACAAGGTCAACCAGCTTAAGGAGGCGTTGGAAAACCAGACAGAGGCTGCTGGCAAGTATGGCGATCTTACCCGACCTGGCGAACCTGTTGAAATCGGTGCCCGTCATCCCATCAGCATTGTAAAGAATCAGATCATCGATATTTTTTCTAGAATTGGTTTCAATGTTTCCGAAGGTCCCGAGATAGAGGACGATTGGCACAACTTTACAGCTTTGAACCTTCCCGAATATCATCCGGCCAGGGATATGCAGGACACCTTTTTTATTCAAACAGATCCGGATATTTTGTTGCGCACCCATACCTCATCGGTACAGGTACGGTATATGGAGGCCAACAAACCGCCCATTAGAACCATTTCCCCTGGAAGGGTTTATAGAAACGAGGCCATTTCTGCCCGTTCGCATTGCTTTTTCCATCAAGTGGAAGGCCTGTATGTGGACAAGAACGTATCCTTCGCGGATTTGAAACAGACCTTGCAATATTTTACGTCTGAAATGTTCGGCAAGTCAAAAATTAGACTGCGCCCATCGTACTTTCCGTTTACGGAGCCTAGTGCGGAAGTGGATGTGTACTGGGGCCTTGAAACCGAAACCGATTACCGTATGACCAAGGGTACCGGTTGGCTGGAAATTATGGGCTGCGGCATGGTAGACCCCAACGTACTGAAGAATTGCGGCATAGACCCCGAAGTATATTCCGGTTTTGCCTTTGGTATGGGCATAGACCGTATTGCATTGCTGCTTCACCAAATTTCCGATATTCGCCTACTCAGCGAAAATGATGTGCGTTTCTTGGAACAGTTCAAAAGCGCGTTATAAATCATTTTTATGAAAAAGGATATTGAAATTCCCGTGGCCAAGGATGTTCATGTTGCCGTGGTACATGAGTGGAACGATGAATTTCTATCCAAGGATTGGAATGCCTACCTCATTAACAACAGAACGGACGCCATTGAAATGGCCATTGTGGTTTCCAAAGGATTTGATGGGGAGAAGAAAACCTCCACCATGCGCCATGGCATCGGGGCTCTTGGACCAAGGTCCTTTAAAAAAATCGAATTGCTACAAGAAGAAGTACTTGCGCTCAACAATGAATTCTTTGTCACCTTTTTTGCCGAAAACAAACTCTTTGAAAAAAGGTTCCTATTCCCAAAACACACCATTTCGGAAAATCTCCTTACCACAATCCCTGTGATAGACAAGGACGGGATTCTTTCTAACGTTTAAAGAGCATTTTATCCGTGCGGACATTCTTTTAACACAATTTTAAGTTCGTTTGGTTCGGTTTGTTGCGAACCAATATTAATTTTGCGCCTTCAAAATCCATATTGTGGAAAAAACGAAGGAAGAAATCATTGAAACCATAGGGCTGCACCTAGAGCAAGAACACAACTTGCCTCCATTGGCGGCCCGTATTTACACTATTTTGATATTAACAGATAAGGATGGGCTGACTTTCGAAGGCTGCCTTGAAAGGCTTGGTGCCAGCAAAAGCTCCATATCCACTTCTTTGAACCTATTGCTCAACATGGACTTGGTAACTTACTTTACAAAGTCCGGCGATAGAAGGAGATATTTTACCACCGCCAAGAAAAAGACGTTTTTCCTTTCCAAACTCCAGGAGAACTTGAAGCGGGTAGAGACGGAAAAAAGTATCATCACCTTGGTATTGAACTATCACGAGAAATACGCTCCCCAAAAATATGAAGAGGGCCAAACCAGGACCCAAGTGTATTTGGACTATGCCAATGAAAATGAAAAAATCCTAAAAAAGTCGATCAAAAAATTAGAATCAATTTTAAATGGGTAATCACTCCAACCCCTATAAACACATCAATAACCCTAACATCGTTAGTTTTTACATGAAAGCAATCAAATCAATCTCATTATTAGTTGGTGCCCTTATGATCATATCCTGTGGCGGAAAAAACCAGCAGGCACAAGGTACGGCACCGCAAGCTCCCAGCCTTGAGGTCAGCACCCTCGAAAAACAGGATATTACACTATACAACTCCTATTCCACCAACATCCAAGGGGTACAGAACGTAGAGATCTGGCCAAAGGTTTCTGGATTTGTACAACAGATTTATGTGGAAGAAGGACAACAGGTGAAAAAAGGACAGTCCCTTTTCAAACTGGAAACACAAACCCTGTCGCAAGATGCCAAAGCAGCCAAAGCAGCCGTTAATGTGGCCCAAGTGGAAGTGGACAAATTAGTACCGCTGGTTGAAAAAAACATCATAAGCGAAGTTCAATTGGAAACCGCAAAGGCCCAATTGGAGCAGGCAAAGAGCAATTATAGCAGTATTGCCGCAAATATTGGCTACTCCAATATCGTAAGTCCCGTTAACGGATACATTGGTGAAATCCCTTTTAAAGTTGGCGCCCTTGTAAGTGGCACCATGGCGCAGCCGCTTACGGTCGTATCGGACATTAGCAGTGTTCGGGCGTACTTTTCCATGACAGAAAAAGAGTTGCTGCAAATGAAAAGTGAGATGGCCGATAAGGGAACCACAGCTTCATCGGAAAATGCTCCCGAGGTTGAATTGGTTATGATCAATGGTGAAACGTACCCGCAAAAAGGGAAAATCGCCATGGTAAACAATATCATCAACCCCACAACGGGAAGCGTTACCCTGAGAGCGGATTTTGACAATCCGAACCGATTGTTGAGCTCCGGCAGTACCGGGACCATAAAGGTTCCTTCTTCCCATGAGGATGTTTTTGTGATTCCCCAATTTGCCACCGTTGACCTGCAAGGAACCAAAATGGTGTTTGTGCTCAATGATGACAACACCGTTAAGACCGTACCGTTGAACATTGTTGCCCAAACCAATACCGAGTTTGTCGTGGAGGACGGTTTGGAAGCCGGAAGCACCATCGTCACCGAAGGGGTGTCCAAACTAAAAGATGGTCAAACCATCAATCCGGTCAAACAATAATTGCTATCCATCAAACATAGAACAAAGAATATATGTTCCAAAAATTTATAGATCGACCTGTACTCTCCACAGTGATATCCGTTATCATTCTGATATTGGGTGTTCTTGGACTAAGTACGCTGCCCGTAGAGCAGTATCCCGAAATTGCTCCACCAACCGTTCAGGTAAATGCCAATTATACCGGTGCAAATGCCGAAACGGTACTCAATAGTGTTGTAATTCCGCTCGAAGAACAAATCAACGGCGTGGAGGGGATGACCTACATGACCTCATCCGCCAGTAACGACGGTGCTGCCAACATCAGTGTATATTTTGAACTTGGTGTCGACCCCGATATTGCAGCGGTAAACGTTCAAAACCGTGTGGCCAGGGCCAACAGTCTGTTGCCCCAAGAAGTCATAAATACCGGTGTAACCACACAAAAAGCTCAGAACAGTGCATTATTGTTCTTCTCCATTTTCTCGGAGAACGAGGATTATGATGCCACCTTTGTGGAAAACTACGCGAAAATCAACTTGGTTCCAAGATTACAACGGATCAAAGGTGTAGGTAACGTAAACGTGTTCGGGTCCAAGGACTATTCCATGCGAATTTGGATCTCTCCCGACAAAATGGCCGCATACAATCTGGTCCCAGCAGATATTCAAGCAGCGCTTAGAGAGCAAAACACCGAAGCTGCTACCGGTAAAATAGGTGAAAACGCCGATGGTATTTTTGAATATGTGATGAAATACAAAGGACGGCTATCGGAAGTCAAGGAGTATGAGAACATCATTCTAAAAACTACTGATGATGGAGGTTTTCTTCGTTTGAAAGATGTTGCAGAAATTGAACTGGGTGCCCTGAGCTACGTAAGAAAGAACTCTGGTATGGGCAATCCCGGAGTTGCCGTTGGGGTCTACCAAACCTCGGGTTCCAATGCAAAGGAAATTATTGATGAGATCGAAACCATTTTGGAAGATGCAAAAGTAGATTTCCCAAAAGGACTCGATTATGTAATTCCTTTTAACTCCAAGGATTTCCTGGATGCCTCCATTGATCATGTGGTACATACCCTGATTGAGGCTTTTATATTGGTATTTATTGTGGTGTTCCTGTTCCTTCAGGATTTTAGGTCCACATTGATTCCCGCCATCGCTGTTCCCGTGGCCATTGTAGGTACTTTTTTCTTCCTTCAATTGTTCGGGTATTCCATCAACATGTTAACACTTTTTGCCATGATCTTAGCAATCGGTATTGTGGTGGATGATGCCATTGTGGTGGTGGAGGCGGTTCACGCCAAGTTGGAAGAAGGCGCCGATTCTGCCAAGACCGCTACAAAAAATGCCATGAGCGAAATTTCCGGTGCCATTATTTCGATAACCTTGGTAATGTCCGCAGTATTTATTCCCGTATCCTTTATCCAAGGATCTTCGGGGGTGTTCTACCAGCAATTCGGTATTACCCTGGCCGTGGCCATTTTAATATCCGCCATAAACGCATTGACCCTGAGTCCGGCTTTGGCAGCGCTCTTTTTAAAACCACATAATCACGAAAAAGGTAAGAAATCCAATTTCTTGAACCGTTTCTTCAATGCCTTTAATGCTGGTTTTAACGCAATGACCAACAAATACACCAACACCATTGGTACCTTGGTGAAAAGAACATGGATAACACTGCTCCTTTTGGCAGGTTTTAGCATACTTGCGGTATTCTTGTTCAAGTCAACACCATCAGGGTTTGTACCCGATGAGGACCGTGGAATGATCTTTGCCAACGTGAGCATGCCCCCTGGTACGACCATTGAAAAAACCGAAGAAACCATTATGAAGTTGGATTCCATTTATGAATCCATGGATGTGATTGATGCACGGATGAGCGTAGCAGGTTTCAGTTTGTTGAACAGGGTAAGTGCCGGATCATATGCATTTTCCATTATGAAACTGAAAGATTGGAGCGAGAGGGATGCAGATTCACTTTCGGTAAACGCCACCATGCAACGTTTGTATGCCACTACCGCAGGTTTCAATGATGCTGAAATCATCTATTTCACACCTCCGAGCATTCAAGGTTTTGGTACCAGTTCCGGGTTTGAGGTGCAACTTCAAAGTAAAACAGGAGAAGACTGGAATTCCATCAACGATGTGAAAAATCAATTTTTGGGAGCACTGAACGCCAGACCGGAAATTCAATATGCCATTTCCCAGTTCGACCCAGGTTTCCCTCAATACGATTTGGAAATCGACCTCGAAAAAGTAAAAATGGCCGGGCTCACCGCTACGGATATTTTCAATTCGCTACAGGGCTACTTTGGAGGTATCTATGCTACCGATTTTAACAAGTTTGGTAAGCAATATCGTGTAATGATCCAGGCCAAACCAGAGGATAGAGCCAATGAAAATTCCTTGAACCACATTTTTGTAAGGAACGCCAATGGGGAATCCGTTGCCGTAAGCCAATTTGTGACCCTTAAAAAAATCTATGGCCCGGAAGTGGTACAAAGGTTTAACCTATTGAGTTCCGTAAGTATAACCGGGGTCCCAAACCCTGGATATAGTACCGGAGATGCCATTACCGCCATTGAGGAGGTTGCGGCACAAGTTCTGCCAAATTCGTACACTTACGATTATTCCGGTCTAACGCGTGAGGAAAACAATGCGGGTTCCCAGACGATACTCATTTTTATACTGAGCTTGGTGTTCGTGTATTTCTTGCTAAGTGCACAGTATGAAAGTTATATTTTGCCGCTTTCCATCCTGTTATCACTTCCTTTCGGTATCGCCGGGGCAATTCTATTCATCAACATGGCAGGTTTACAGAACAACATCTATTTCCAGATCGCATTGATCATGTTGATCGGATTATTGGCCAAGAATGCGATTTTGATCGTAGAATTCGCATTGCAGCGTAGACGGGCCGGACTATCCCTGTTCGATGCCGCCGCCGATGGTGCCCGGGCAAGGCTACGCCCCATTTTGATGACATCCTTTGCCTTCATATTTGGTCTGTTGCCCTTGGCCCTTTCGTCAGGTATCGGGGCCATCGGAAACCAATCCATCGGTGTAAGTGCCGTTGGTGGCATGTTGATAGGTACCATTTTAGGTGTTTTTGTAGTGCCTGTGCTATTTGTGGTGTTCCAGGCGTTGCAAGAGCGCATATCGGGAAAACCAGAATCCATTGAAACCAACAATGCTTAATTACAAAGCTTAAAAAAATGAAAATAAGATCCATATATAAATTCACCCTGTTGCTCGTTGTTCCCTTATTGCTACAATCCTGTTTTGTGGCAAAAAACTACTCCAGACCAGAGGTAGGGACAGAAAGCCTGTATAGAACGGACAACCTGCCACAGGACAGCATTTCCATGGCGGATGTTTCTTGGAAGGACCTATTTAACGATGAACAGTTAAAGTCCTATATTCAAGAAGGCCTGGAAAATAATATCGACATTAGGATTGCACTCCAAAATGTAGTTGCCGCAGAGGCCTATCTTAAACAAGGTAAGGCCGGTTACTATCCAACACTGTCCGGGACGGCCAGTTTTACAAGGACAAAAAACTCCCGGAACAGTCAGTTTGGTAGTTTTTTCACCAGTGCATTGGAGCAGTACGAGCTTTCTGGTTCCCTTTCTTGGGAAGCCGATATTTGGGGCAAGATCAGAAGTAACAAAAGAGCTTTTGGCGCCGCTTATTTGCAGAGTGTCACCGCCCATCAAGCCGTTAAGACCCAATTGGTGGCAAACATAGCCAACACCTACTATCAATTGATGGCGTTGGACAAACAATTGGAGGTTTCCAAACAAACCTTGGAATCCAGAAAAAATAGCTTGGAGACCACCATCGCCCTAAAAGAGGCCGGGCAGGTAACTGAAGTTGCCGTAAAACAAACGGAAGCTCAGGTGCACACAACGGAAATAATTGTGATCGACCTAGAGAACAACATCAAGCTTTTGGAAAATGCCTTTAGCATTCTGTTGGGCGAGGCACCACAGGAAATTCAACGAGGTAAATTGGACGACCAGACCATTGATACTGATTTGAGCACGGGAGTTCCTTATATGTTGCTTGCCAATCGCCCAGATGTGATGCAGGCAGAATACGGTCTCATCAACGCATTTGAATTGACCAATGTTGCCAAGAGCAGTCTATACCCTTCTTTGAGCTTGTCGGCATCCGGGGGTTTTCAGAGCTTGGAATTGGACAATTGGTTGGATGCAAGCTCGCTTTTCTCAAACTTAGTGGGGTCCCTTACGCAACCTATTTTTAACGGCAGACAATTGCGAACCCAAGTAGAAGTGGCCAAGGCCCAGCAAGAACAGGCTCTCTTGAGCTATAAACAAGCTTTGCTCACCGCCGGTAGAGAGGTCAGCGATGCCCTATATACCTATGAGGCCGAAACCAAAAAAATAACCGCCCGTTCCAAGGAGCTCGAGGCATACGCCACTGCAGAAGATTATTCCGAAGAGTTGTTGGACAACGGTTTGGCCAATTATCTGGAAGTATTGACGGCCCGGCAGAATGCACTGAATTCCGAACTTAACTATGTGGATTCGCAATACGCTCGGTTAAGCGCAATGATAGAACTGTACAGGGCCCTTGGCGGCGGCTGGAAATAAAAATGCTTCATTTGGGTGATAAAAAGGACATATTGGCCTATGCCATCGAGAACTTCACCAAGTTTGGAAGCAAACGCTTCTCCATGGATGAACTGGCCAAGAACCTGGGCATATCAAAAAAAACCCTGTACAAGCATTTTAGCAGCAAAGAAATACTGGTAAAGGAAAGCCTTCGGTTTTATTTGGACAATATTCGGGCCGATGTGGACAATTACATCATCGAAAACCCCAACGAGGAACAGCCCCTTACCACGGTAATATTTATTTATAGGCAAGGGTTGATCACTTTTCAAGAAATCAACCCTGCTTTTCTTTACGGCCTCCACAAATACTATCCGGAGGCATATAAAATATATTCCCAGCTAAAAAAAGACATTGTTTGGGATATTGTAAGTCCGCTTTTAAAGCGGGCACAGGCCTTGGGACAAGTAAGAAAAAATGTAAATGTCGAATTGGTCTGTACGCTGTTTTTGTCCCGCATGGAAGAGACCGTCTATTCACAACCAAATTTATTTGACGAATACAGCATTCATGAATTGTTGGAGCACATCATTATCAACAATCTAAGGGGCATACTTACATTGGAATATCTTCAAAAAAGCCCCCTTCAGTAACCCCCAGACTATCAATTCCTTAAATATCACCCCTCAATTTTAATATATCCACCCTCAAATAGCTGATTTTTACGTTTTTAGCATTGATTTTAACAAGATGATCATCTAATTTTAAATTCTTCTAAAAACTAAAAACCAATGGGAACTACAACTAACATCAACAGACGTGACTGGATAAGAAAGAGTGTGCTCACCGCAGGTGGCGCCATGGCACTGCCCTATATTGGATTGGCTGAGACACCAAGGGCACCATTAACACTAGATGCTGAGGGCAATGCAGTGTACAGTCCGTTCTTCAAAGAATATTTACCGAAGCCGGAAGCGGGCCTTCCGGAATTGGCGGCAAAACTGAATGCCAACGAGAATCCGTACGGACCATCCCCAATGGCGCTTGAGGCATTTAAAAATTCAGCTTCGGGAGGCAACAGATATGCTTGGAAAGAGCTGTTTCAGCTTATGGACAAAATTGCAGATTTTGAAGGTGTTGAAAGCAAAAATATTATGATGGGCCCCGGCTCGTCCGACCTTTTGGAGAAAACGGCCATGGTTTTCTTTATGAACGGCGGCAATGTAGTTTCTGCCGACCCAGCCTATATGTCCCTCATCAGAGTGGCGGAATCCGTAGGGGCCACTTGGAAACCCGTTCCCTTAAAAGATGATTGGTCTCACGACCTTAAGGCCATGGAGGAAGCTATCGACGATGAAACCAAGCTGGTCTATATATGTAACCCGAACAATCCTACCGGCTCTATGACAGACCATCAGGAATTGGTCGATTTCTGTTCAAGAGTGTCCGAAAAGGTGCCTGTTTTTGTGGACGAGGCCTATTTGTGGTTCTTGGACGATGGAGCCAAAAAGAGTATGGTATCCTTGGTAAACGAGGGCAAGGACGTCATAATTGCCAGAACCTTCTCCAAAATACATGGTATGGCCGGTCTGCGTGTTGGCTACATTGTGGCATTGGAAGAAACTCTGGGAAGACTACAAAAAATCACTCGAGGTGGAATGGGTATATCCCTCCCGTCCGTTTATGCCGCAATGGCCGCAATGGATGATACTGCCTTCATAGAAAAATCGCGAAGCCTCAATGCGGATTGCAGGGAATATGTGTACGATAGCCTAAAGCAATTGGGGATTACTTCGTATGTTCCCTCATCCACCAGCTTTATTATTTTCCCCATTGAAATGGAAGGACACGCATTTTTAGAGCAAATGACCGAATTGAAGGTGGGAGTTCGTGCTTTCGAGTTTATGGATCAGAACTGGTGCCGTGTAAGTATGGGAACCATGGACGAAATGAAAACCTTTACCGCTGCACTCAATAAAGTGTTGGTATAGTGGATATAGGCATTCAGAAAACAATCGTATTTCTTTTTTTCATCTTCATTGGAGTACTGCTTAAAGTAAAGTTTAAATCCAAAGAAGAGATTTCTGGAATAAAAAAAATAATTCTAAACCTTGCCCTTCCAGCCACCATTTTTATTGCGTTGTTGGGGGTAAAGGTCGAGTTACATCTGTTAATATTGCCTTTATTGGCCCTTGGCCTCAACCTATTGTTGTTCTTTGCCATGCCCCTTATTTTGCCCCTCATGGGCATTGGCAAAGGGACTTCGGAATACAGAACCGCTAAACTTTTGGTGCCTTCCTTGGCACCGGGACTGTCATCGTTCCCGTTTATTTTGGAGTTTTTGGGGGATGACTATTTGGCCAAAGCAGCCATGTCCGATCTGGGGAACAAAATTTTTGTTCTCTTTTTCCTGTACTTGGTGGCGATGAACTGGCATTATAGTTTACAGACCGATCAAAAGCGAAATGGTGGCGCCAAATTAAAACCATTGATCAAAGCCATGGTTTCCGAACCAGTGAACCTATTTATAGGGGCGGCCTTGATTCTTTTGGCTTTTGGAGTGCACATGGATTCCCTGCCGTTCTTTTTGAGCGAGACATTGGAAAAATTGAGCTTGATCATGACACCATTGGTGCTGCTCTTTATTGGATTGGCGGTGAAAATCAAAAGGAAACAATTTTTCCAAATTTTTTCCTTGCTCTGTACCCGTGCTGGATTGGTTTTGCTCATTTCTGGTATTTTTGTCACCGTAACGGGCATTGGGGCCCGTAATGAAATATTGCTCGCCATGGCCTTTGGCCTTAGCGCCTGTAGCTTTTGGCCCTATGCACATATTGCTGCCGTGGATAGCATGGAAATGGACAAAAATTCCAAGAGGAAAACCTTTAACGGTAATTTCGGGGTGGCCATTTTAGCATTGTCGTTCCCGCTATCGACCATTTTGATTTTGGCAACTTTGAACAGTGGGTCGTTCTTTGTAAACCCATTTAATATTTTCATGATTGCCGTTGCACTGTTGGGTGTAGGTTTTATCATTCCTTTGTGCAGTGGTATCAGCAAAAAAAAATGGTCCGAGCAAAGGTTGATCGATCATGAAATAAGTTCTGCCACCACGGAAAAAGCGGCATAAACCTTAATAAAATAAACGGTAAAATCACCATCTAGCTTTTGAAGACTACGTGGTCAATTTTATTACAGGTTTTTCGTTCTTCCTTATTTTGATTTTAAAAAATCTTCCTGGCGGCATTGGCAATCAAACCGATGCTCAACCAATATGTAGCCAAAATCAGTGGCCCGGATAGGTAAAACGGGGTCTTGAATTTCGCAATCGCCAATAAGGTGTCCGAAAGCATAAAAAATAGTACGGCCATGGCCATAAAAGCATGTGCGCTGTTCCTTTCACGAAGGTACAACCCAACTCCCTGCCATGCCATAAACGTGATTATGACCACATAAACCGAAACGGGCAGCAGTAAATCGCCCAACCCCGGCCTTAACCAAAAAAACAAAGTCCCTCCTATTCCAAAAAGAATCAAAAAGGAAATCCAGTTTTTGTAAAATCCCTTGTACTGGATAAATGCAATAGAAAATAAAACATGCGCCACTAAAAATGCCACAAGACCTAATATAAAATAGTCTTCAAACAGCAATAGCACATCGCCGAACAAACAGAACTGCAACCCAACGACAATCAACCATCCAAATTTAAGGTGGGCGTTTTTTGGAGTAAAAAACGGTAAAGCAATCACTAAAATCGTGGTCAGCGGTTTAAGGAACATAAAAAGCTGTCTCTCATTGTAAAGCCCAAAATAAATGGCAAAGCTTGCGGAAACCAATATTAAGATATTGATGAGCCACATTTTTTTATCTGTTTTGGGCTTTACCATTCCTTAAATGGTTTTAAGCTCAATTGTGAATTGTAATATTGTACTTGGCCCGTAACTTCTTGGCCCAACCAATCCGGTTTTTCAAAACGTTCATCTTCATGTTTTAGCTCCACTTCTGCCAAAATAAGTCCTTTGTTCTCTCCCAAAAAATCGTCCACCTCAAACGTATGCTTGCCCAATGGCACTTCAAAACGGACCTTTTCGAGTATACCCGCTTCACAGAGGTCAATAAGGTTTGCTGCCTCGGCCACCGTGATTTCCGTCTCCCATTCAAACCGGGTGGTTCCCGATTCGTTACTGGCGCCTTTTACGGTCAAAAAGCCCTGTTCTCCCTTGATTCTGACCCTAACGGTCCTTTCGGGGTCCGTGTTCAGAAATCCCTGTACAATCCGGGTCTGTGATGTGGCTTTCTGTTTGAAGCCATCCGATTTTACCAAAAACTTTCGTTCTATTTCCAAATGTTCCATCAAACTAAATATACCCTAAATTTGAAAATGGACTTTGATTTTCCCCTAAGAAAAATTATTCATGTGGATATGGATGCATTTTACGCCTCCGTGGAACAGCATGATAACCCGGAACTAAGAGGGAAGCCCATTGCTGTTGGGGGCGGGTCTAAACGTGGCGTGGTCTCCGCAGCGAGCTACGAAGCACGGAAGTTTGGCGTGCGAAGTGCCATGGCGGGCAGTATTGCCCAAAGAAACTGTCCCGATCTTATATTCGTAAAACCTCGTTTTGACCGTTATAAAGAGGTTTCAAAACAAATCCGAAGCATTTTTTTTGAATATACCGATTTGGTGGAGCCACTTTCCTTGGACGAAGCCTATCTGGATGTAACGGAAAATAAAAAAGGGAACCCATCAGCCACCTTGATCGCAAAAGAAATCCGTCAAAAAATATTTGACAAAACAGGGTTAACGGCCTCGGCCGGGATTTCCATCAACAAGTTTATCGCCAAAGTGGCCAGCGATTACAACAAACCCAACGGGCAGAAGACGGTAAACCCCGAAGAGGTAATCGAGTTTTTGGAAAACTTGGACATTCGAAAGTTTTATGGGGTGGGCAAGGTCACCGCGGAAAAAATGTACCGTTTGGGAATTTTTACGGGAAAAGACCTTAAGGATAAATCGCTGGCGTTCTTGGACCAACATTTTGGAAAGAGTGGCGGACATTATTTCAATGTAGTGAGAGGAATTCATCTGAGTACCGTAAAGCCACATCGTATTCCAAAATCTGTTGGGGCGGAACGTACTTTTTTTGAAAACCTGAGCAGTGAGATCTTTATGCTGGAAAAGTTGGAGAACATTGCCGGTGAGCTGGAAAGAAGGCTCCAAAAATCCAAAATTGCCGGAAAAACGGTCACCTTAAAAATTAAGTACAGTGATTTTACCTTGCAGACCCGGAGCAAGACGCTCCCCTATTTTATTGCCAGTAAAGATTTGATATTGGAGACCGCCAAAGAGCTACTGTACCAATCCACATTGGAAAATTCAGTTCGATTGTTGGGTATTTCGTTGGCCAACCTCAACACGGAAAAAGAAAAGGAACAGCCAAAAAAGGAATCTGTACTGGTTCAGCTCAAATTTGATTTTTAAAAGAAAAGCCCCCCTTTCGGGAGGCTGTCTTATTTAATTCTTGATATCCGTTTCCATTGGTTTTACCGTTGGTTTTTTTGGATTCCCGTCGGCATCGATTTCAACAATATTATCAAAACCGAGTTCATCCAATTTATCGATGATCTCTGCACGATCCCCTACCATAAACCAGTTTACCTTTTCGGGCTGCACCACATCATTGCTCACTTTTCTAATATCATCCACAGAAAGGTTTCTTACGTTCTGATCATATTTTTGATAGTAATCGTCGGGCAGGTCATACCGAATCAAGCTTCTTACCGAGCTGTTTACCGAACTATTGGTCTCCCATTGCCCGGGAAGCTTCAATACCTGATTGGTCTTTACTTTTTCTAGTTCTTCGCTGGTTGCGGGGCGTGTAGAGGTAAATTCGGAGATTTCCTTTCTTATCTCGGTCACGGATTCGGCTGTTTTATCGGTCTGTACAGGTGCATAAACAATAAATGGACGTTCCTCCTTGGAACCCAGTACAAAACCTCCCGCTCCGTAGGACCAGTGTTTGTCTTCCCTTAAATTCATATTGATTCTGGAAGTAAAATCTCCTCCAAGGATATTTACCATTTGCTCCATTGCAATTTCATTGACGCCGCCGTACTTTTCGGTCAAGTGTCCGGCCAATATCACCGATTGTTGGGATTCTGGTCGGTTCATCAAATAAAGCGTGTTCTTGGTGCCGGTCTTGGGCTGGTTGAAAGCAATGGTAGGAACATCTCCCTTCTTCCATTTTCCCAATGTCTTTTCCAACTTGGACTTTAATTCGCTCATTTCTACATCGCCGGTTACAATCAAAGTGGAATTGTTGGGTTTGAACCAGGTGTTGTAGAACGCCACTACATCTTCCCGAGTCAAAGCGGAGACGGTATCCTCATATCCAGTACCGGTGTAGGGGCTACTGTACGGATGGTCCTCACCATACATGTACTTGTTCATCACACGCAACGCCATGGTAATCGGTTGGGACTTTTCCTGTTTTATATTATTGATCTGTTCTTTTTGTAAGCGTTCAAATTCCTTTTGAGGGAAGACAGGATTGAGTACCACATCCATGAACAAATCCAAGCTGGCGTCCAAACTTGGTTTTAAGGTGCTCATATATACGTTGGATTCATCTTGACTGGAGAACGTACTCAATGATGCTCCCAAAAGCTGCAATTGCTCATTGATTTCCAAAGAAGTTTTGTCCTTGGTTCCCTCGTCCATCAAATTCATGGCCAAATTTGCTGTTCCAGGACTGGACAAATAATCGGTTTTATACCCGGCATCGGCCACTAGGTTGATGATTACCGTAGGAACCCCCTTCCGTTGTGCCAATACCACATTGAGCCCGTTGGACAGCTCCATACGCTGCAACTCTGGGAATTTTGAACTCTTTGGCGCCCCAAGTTCGGGCAACTTGCTTCTATCCACGGAAGATTCCACGATGTCGTACTCGGGAAAGGGTCGGCAGATCAAAACGTGCTTGCCTTTTGTCAGCCATTTTTCCGCTGTCTTCCTAAGGTCTTCGGCCGTTGCATTTTCAACAAATTTCAATTGTGTTTTGTAGTAGGATGGATCGCCATGGTACGTTTGGTTGGAGGCAAGAATATCCGATACCCCTCCGAATCCACCGATTCGCTCCAAACCTTTGATAAAGTTGGCAAAATAATTGGCCTTTACCCTTTCCAGTTCTGCTTCCGTTGGTCCTTCTTTGATAAATCTTTCGACTTCTGCCTCTAGTTCCTTCTCCAATTTTGCGGCATCCTCTCCTTGTTTTACATCGAGCCAAGTGATAAATTGACTCGCTATTTCGCTTGATGATTGAAAAGAGACCGCGGCACTGGCCGATTGGTCTTGATAGATGAATTTTTGATACAACCTGGAGTTTTTTCCACTCGTCAAGATGGCGGAGATCAAATCAAAGTGAAGGTCTTCCCTTGATCCAAACGGAGGTGTGTTCCAAGCGAACAATACTCTGGTCTCCGGAACACGGTCTTGGTATTCTTGACGGGAATCATAAATCTTGTTGGGGATGTTTACCTCTTGTCGTTCCACTGTCGGTCCCGCAGGGATATCCCCAAAGTATTTGATCACTTTTTGATGCACTTCTTCGGCATCAATGTCCCCCGCCACGGCAACCACTGCATTGGCAGCACCATAATAGGATTTGAACCACTCTTGCACATCTTCCAAAGAGGCAGCGTTCAAATCTTCCATTTCTCCGATCACGGTCCAGGAATATGGATGCCCTTTCGGATACATGGCCTTGGTCAAATAATCCCATTGCATACCATAAGGTTGGTTTTCGCCTTGCCTTTTTTCATTTTGAACAACCCCACGTTGCTCATCCAGTTTTTCTTGGTCGATCGCTCCCAACAAATGCCCCATTCTGTCAGATTCCAAAAACAAAACTTGATCTAAGGCAGAAACAGGTACATTTTGAAAGTAGTTGGTTCGGTCCGTATTGGTTGTCCCGTTCAAATCGGTGCCCCCGATACTTTCCAATGCCTGAAAATAATCGGTATTGTAATTTTCACTTCCGTTGAACATCAAATGTTCGAACAAATGGGCGAAGCCACTTTTTCCCGGTTTTTCGTTTTTGGACCCTACGTGGTACCAAACGTTCACCGCGGCAATGGGAGCTTTGTGGTCCTCATGCACCAAAAGCGTGAGTCCGTTTTTTAAGGTGTAGGTTTTGTAATCGATGTCAATGTCATCAGCTTTGAACTGAAATCCTTGTCCAAAACCCATGGAACAGGACAAAAGGCCGACAATAGAGGCCAGAAGTAATTTTTTCATTTTTGTTGTTTTTAGTTATTTGATCGATAAATTTGATACACAAGATAGGAAATTGTTTACAATGAACACTATGCTAGATTGTTAGCATTCAACTTTGAAACCAGAGAATGTAATAGTTGTTTGTTCAAATCAGAATAATAGTTGATGGTTGGGGCTTGGTTTACATATTTTCTTTTTTAATTTGTAGCACCATTGACCACCATTAACTACATTTTACCCATTTATGCAACGAAATGAATTGCACGAGCACATTATATCTTCAGCGGGAGATCTTTTCTATTCGCAGGGGTATAATTCAACGGGGGTCAACGAGATCATCACAAAATGTGATATAGCAAAGGCTACGCTCTACAGCCATTTTAAATCCAAAGAGGATATTTGTATTGCCTATCTCAACCAACGGCATGTAGGCTTTATGGACACGCTTAAAAGCTATGTGGAAAGTAGGTCAAAGGGAAAAAACCAGCTGTTGGCCATTTTTGACCTGTTGCGCGATATGTACCTTGAGGAAAATTTTCAGGGATGTTGGGGACTTAAGACGCTGGGTGAGCTTTCTCCCGACCAAACTGCCATTTTAAGCGTGATTCAGCAACAGAAAAAGGAACTGTTATTATATTTAGGTGAGATTGTGGGCGACAATATTTCCAATTTGTCCAAAGCGGAAACCGAAAAAATTTCGGGCGGGCTCTACCTTTTGTACGAAAGTGCGGTTACCGAGAGCCATCTTTTTAAAAACGATTGGCCTATTTTTATGGCCAAAAGTATAGCGCCATCTCTTTTTATGGACGCAGAACTGGTATAAAAAAAAGCCCCTCCAATACTGGAAAGGCTTTTGAAAAACTATTTCTTTTTCAGCAATTAAGCTCCAACAGCTTCCAAAGGTTGTGCCTCTGGAAAATCCACAGGGACCTTTGTTGTGCTGTGAATGTAGTTTGATATGGTTTTATCACCTACCAAAACTATGGTGTCTATCAAGTTTTCCTTGGTCCAACCAGCTGCAAAAAAGTCATCAAGAATTTGCTGATCTGTAACGCCTCGGTTTTCGGTAATGTTTTTGGCCAATCGTGCCAAAGCATCCAGTTTGCCATCAAAAGAAGCTTTTCCCGCTCTCAACTCCAGGATTTGCTCATCGGTAAAACCGTTCATTTTACCAATTGCCGTATGGGCGGACAAACAATAAATACAGTTGTTCACTTGGCTTACGGCCAAATTCACCACTTCTTTCTCCTTGGCCTTCAATGAGGTTTTGGCGTTGGAAAGGGCCAAATAATTGCCCAGCGCATTTTCGGAGTGGGCATAGGTGGCAAAAAGGTTGGGAACAAATCCCACCATTTTTTCAAGATTGTCAAAAATAGCCTGATTGGCCGTGCTTACTTCTTCTCTTTTGGGTACATTGATTGTGCTCATAATCGTGATTTTTAATATGAATTGTTTTTAAATGATCAATACGTCTGTATAAAGGGTTGCTCCGCATCACAATAGAAATCGTGATGGTGTTTTTGCTCACAGTGTTCCAAAACCTTTACGGTCGGTACACCGGTTTTCTGTGATTTTCTAAAAATTTCAATGAGATTGAAAATGGATTTTTCCGTGGATTTCATCTTTTGTCTGCTTTTTGATTACAGGGCAAAGATGCTGCGAAAAGAAGGGTAGGTGTTAGGAGGGATTTCCCGACGGCTTGACCAATTTTCCCTTAGGCCACCAAATGAAGGTTTTCTCGGTACTCCGACGGGGTCATTCGGGTCATTTTCTTAAAAAAACGACTAAAATGTGCAGGGTCGTTAAAGCCAAGGTCATAGGCTATTTCCTGATTTTGTTTATCGGTAAAATTAATGAGTCGTTTTGCCTCCAAGGCAATTCGTTCCAGAATGATCTGTTGTGGTGATTTTTGGTTGTAAATGGCAAAAAGATTGGATAGCGTCTTTGGGGATTTGTGCAACAATTCGGCATAATCGCTCACCTTTCGCTTCGTCTTGAAGTTGAGGTCCACCAAAACATTGAATTTTCGGATGGTTTCAATTTGATCGTTCCCCAATGCTTTGACCATGAGCTGTTCTTTTGCCAATCGAGTGCTCATAATGATCAATCTTTTTAGGAGCATTTGAAGCATATCTCCCTGAATATTGTCGGGTGTGGAAAACTCCTCAATGAAAATGTCGTGCAAAAGATTAAACTTGTTCAAATGTTCCTTTGGAATGGTGATGATGGGGATGTCCTGTGTTCCAAAAAACAAAATCCCGTTGCAGGAAACTTCACTGTCGTGATCGGATATGCAATAAAACTCCCTATTGAAAAGAATGGCCGTAAGGGGCAATTTTACCTTGGAATATGAAACATGTTGTAAATAAGTAACGGTAATTATTTGATTTGACAATAGTTCCAGGTCCATTCCATCTATTTGAATGGTTAAGGGACAATCGTTACGGTTCCATAAAAATTTAATGGTCTTTGAGGTTGCGGAGAATCGTTCTCCTTCGTTTTTGATATCATCCGTAAACCCCAAAATGGCCCCCAACCTGGAATCTTTGTATTCGTGTCTCATCTGAAAGATTGTTCCGTTACATAGCCATTAGTCCTTTTATTTCAAACTTACTTACAGTCACGGTTTTGTGGGGTAGCCATAAATATTTAACAAAAAAGCGCACATCAAAATGATGTGCGCTTTTTTTATAGCTCCATTTTTTGTTCTAGAAATTACAGCTCTCTATTTCGGTAACTCGCAAAGTGTTCACCATGCCTTTTTCTTTGATGGGCATGGCCGCCAAGCTGATGAGCATATCCCCTACTTCCAAGTATCCTTTTTTACAGGCAATTTGGTTTACATCCTCGATGGTCTGGTCGGTGGACACAAACTTGTCGTAGTAAAATGCCTTTACACCCCATAAAAGGTTGAGTTGCGTCAAAATTCTTTTGTTTGATGTAAACACAAGGATGTGGGCTGCAGGTCTCCAAGCCGAAATCTGGAATGCGGTATATCCACTGTTCGTCAATGTGGAAATAGCTTTTGCCGATATTTCGTTGGCCATCAAAGCTGCATGGTAACAAACCGATTTGGTAATATATCTTTTGGTACGAATATGTGGTGGGGTTTGTGGCACCTTGATCAAACTGGAACTCTCGACGCTTGAAACAATGCTGGCCATTTTCTCGATAACCTGTACGGGATAGTTCCCCACTGATGTTTCCCCCGAAAGCATTACGGCATCGGCCCCGTCCATTACGGAGTTGGCCACGTCGTTCACTTCGGCGCGGGTAGGCGTTAAACTGGTAATCATGGTCTCCATCATTTGGGTGGCAATGATTACGGGTATTCTTCCTTTTTTGGCGCTCAACACCAATTTTTTCTGAACCAATGGAACTTCTTGTGCCGGAATTTCCACCCCTAGATCGCCACGGGCCACCATAAGTCCATCGGAAGCTTTTACGATCTCATCGATGTTCTCCAGTGCTTCTGGTTTTTCAATCTTTGAAATCACTGGGATTTTGTGCTCCGTGTGCTGTTTTATCAAATCATGAAGGTCGTACAGGTCTTGCGCATGGCGCACGAATGATAGCGCTATCCAGTCCACATCTTGGCCGATGGCAAAAATGGCATCTTTGATATCCTTTTTTGTAAGGGCGGGAAGTGAGATGTTGGTATTGGGAAGGTTTACTCCTTTTTTGGATTTAAGCGGTCCTCCTTGTATCACCTTGGCCACTACCTCGTTATCTCCATTGGTTGATTTTACTTCAAAAATAAGCTTGCCATCGTCCAAAAGAATACGTTCGCCCGCCTTAACATCTTTGGGAAAGCTCTTGTAGTTCATGTACACCCTTTCGGCTGTGCCCTCAAACGGTTCTCCCGTAACAAAGGTAACCTCATCTCCTGGAGAAACAACGGCTTCGCCACCCATTACCCCTACTCTTAATTTGGGTCCCTGAAGGTCGGCAAGTATGGCTATATTGACTTCCAGTTCTTCATTAAGTTCCCTTATCATTTTAATTCGCTCGGCAACATCTTCGTAGGCGGCATGGGAAAAGTTTATTCTAAAAACATCCACTCCTGCAAGGATCATTTCCCTTAGGGTCTCCTTTGTACTGGTGGCTGGTCCTAGGGTCGCTACAATTTTAGTCTTCTTTCTAGTTGGCATTTTTAAAAGATTAAATTTCTTTTTGATTTTAAATTCTGTGTGTCCAAAGGATATGCTGTTATCACTTTGGCTATTGTGTTGATCGATTTGATTTTTTTGAGAAACAACGCTTCATCTATCGTATCCACTTTTAAAAAATAATCTACTTCTTTGCGTTCCTTCACCAAATAATCCGTTCTTCGGGAAACATTGTCTTCAAACAATCCCACCGAGGGCATTTCCTCCTCAATTTCACATTTGTTGGCAATCAACGTCCAATACATCTCGCTCATCTCATCGTCCCAATCAAACACTGAAAAAGACATTTTTTCATCTAAATGAAGGTCCTTTTTCATGCGTTTTAGATATAGCCCGCAACTGGAATTTATGGCATATGCGATGGCATAATCTTCCAAATTGCTATGAATGGCGATGAGCGAAAAACTTTCATCGTACAAGTCCGCCGATATCCTATGCGTTGTTAATATGCCCATAACACGAACCGTAAATATAGGCTTAATCCAATTGAATGCCTAGCCAATACAAAACAATACACTTCTAAAAAAAGCGAAAACGTTTGAGTTTACCATTATTTAAAGTTACTGGTTTTCTATCCTGCTCTGCAATGCGAAATAGGCTCTTTTGGATGCTTTTTCCTCTGCTTTTTTCTTGGATGTGGCCCTTGCCTTGGCTAGCATTCTGTCCCCTATGGTGAGTTTTACCGCAAAGTGTTTCAGCTCATCATTGCCGGTATCCTCGTAAACATTGTAATTAAAGGGTTTCTTTTCCTTTTGGCACCATTCTATTACCAAACTCTTATAGCTTATGACCTTTCCCTCCAACTGCTCAATATCCACATAGGGCTCTATTACCCTTTCAGTGATAAATTTTTCGCAATAAACGTACCCTCTGTCCAAATAAATGGCTCCCACGAGCGCCTCAAAAACATTACCATGGATATTATCCCCAAAATGGGCCTTGGGAATCCTGCTCTCAACATACTTTAATAGGCCAAGGTCCTTGCCCAATTCGTTCAAGTGTTTTCTACTTACTACTTTAGACCTCATTTTGGTCAGGTACCCCTCGTCTCCTTCGGGTACTTCGTTGTACAGGTGTTTTGAAATTATGGTGCCCAGCATCGAGTCACCCAAAAACTCCAGCCGCTCGTAGTTCAGTGGATTGCCCTTATCGTCCTTTTTGTTCATGGAACGATGCAGGAACGCCGTTTTGTAGATTTCCAGGCTCTTGGGCTTAAATCCAAGAATTCTTTTCATACCCAAAAAAAAATCCCCATCCGAGCTTGGATGGGAATTGAATATTTTGGAGGTAAGTTTCATGTTACAAAACTACCCTATTTTTTTGAATAGTACGCAAGCATTGTGGCCTCCAAAGCCAAATGTATTGCTCATCGCAACCTTCACTTCACGTTCCTGGGCCTGGTTCAAGGTCAAGTTAAGGGAAGGGTCTATTTGCTCGTCCACCACACTATGGTTGATGGTAGGAGGCACTAAACTGTGCTCCATGGCCAATATTGATGCGATGGCCTCGATCGCTCCAGCTGCTCCCAACAAATGTCCTGTCATGGATTTGGTGGAGTTGATGTTGATTTCTTTTGCATGGTCTCCGAACACTTTGGAGATAGCCTTAAGCTCAGCGACATCTCCAAGTGGTGTAGAGGTTCCGTGTGTATTGATGGCATCAACGTCCTCTGGTTTTAGGCCTGCGTTCATCAAGCAGTTTTCCATCACTTTGACCACTCCGGTTCCTTCTGGGTGCGGTGCTGTCATGTGGTAGGCGTCGCTTGATAATCCGCCTCCCAATACTTCGGCATATATTTTTGCCCCACGCGCTTTTGCGTGTTCATATTCTTCAAGAATAAGGGCCCCTCCGCCTTCTCCCAACACAAATCCATCGCGGGTTGCGTCGAATGGTCTGGAAGCGGTTTCTGGACTTTCATTTCTGGTAGATAACGCGTGCATGGCATTGAATCCACCCATACCGGCAATGGTAACGGCGGCTTCACTACCTCCGGTCACGATCACATCGCAGTGGCCAAGTCTAATATAGTTCAGTGCATCGATCATGGCATTTGCCGATGATGCACAAGCAGATACCGTAGTATAGTTGGGTCCCATAAATCCATGTTTAATGGAAATGTTGCCCGGTGCTATATCGGCAATCATTTTAGGTATAAAGAAAGGATTGAATCGTGGTGTGCCATCTCCTTCGGCATACCCGATCACTTCATTTTGAAAAGTTTCCAATCCACCTATTCCGGCTCCCCATACAACACCTACCCTAAACTTGTCCACTACGTTCAAGTCTATTCCGGAGTCCGCAATGGCCTCGTCGGAGGAGACCAACGCGTATTGGGCGAACCTGTCCAGTTTTCTGGCTTCTTTTCTATCAAAGAAATCGTTTGGATCGTAACCCTTGAGCTCGCAAGCAAACTTTGTCTTAAATTTTTCGGTATCGAAATACGTAATGGGGGCAGAACCGCTCTTACCAGTCCGTAGTCCTTCCCAATAAGCTTCCAAATTGTTACCTATGGGGGTCAATGCTCCCATTCCGGTAACCACAACTCGCTTTAACTGCATTGAACTATTTTTTTTACCCTTTAGACCTAAATTATAAAAAAAATTATCCATGCGATGACCACCACATGGATAATTTTAAATCTTTAGCGATATATCATATAATTACTTAGCTTCTTCAATGTAGCTAATGGCCTGACCCACAGTGGCAATGTTCTCTGCTTGGTCATCTGGTATTTGAATATCAAATTCTTTCTCAAACTCCATGATAAGTTCAACAGTGTCCAAGGAATCCGCTCCTAAGTCGTTGGTAAAGCTAGCTTCTGCAACTACTTCATTTTCATCTACACCCAGTTTATCAACGATGATAGCCTTTACTCTTGATGCAATGTCTGACATAATTATTGTGGTTTTAAAAATTTAAATCGTTGGCAAAAATATAAAACTTTGGTTTAAATACACTATTTGTCGATAAAATGTGCTTTAAATTAATTGTCTTTAATTACTGTACCTTACTTTAGCCGACGTAATTTAGTCCAAAATCACATCAATTCCTAACGAATGAAACGAATTGTAATCTTTGCATCGGGCAGCGGGTCCAATGCAGAAAATATTATCTCATTTTTTCGTGAAAAACCAGATACAACCGTTGCCGCAGTGCTCACCAACAAGAGTTCGGCAAAGGTTCTTGAACGATGCGACAGACTCGGCGTGCCTGCCTTTTATTTTAACAAACCTGCCTTTAGGGACTCGGATACCGTTGTTCAATTGTTAAAAGGCCTGCAGGCAGATTTAATCGTGCTGGCAGGGTTTCTCTGGAAAATACCATCTAATCTTATCGAAGCTTTCCCCGACAAAATCGTCAATATTCATCCGGCATTGCTACCTAAATATGGCGGAAAAGGCATGTACGGGGACAGGGTACATCAAGCCGTGAAAGAGAATAAGGAGTCCGAAACGGGCATTACCATACATTATGTAAACGAAAATTATGATGAGGGCGCCATCATCTTTCAAGCCAAAACCGACGTTGTTCCTTCGGACGATGCAAATTCCATTGCCCAAAAAGTGCATCAACTCGAATATGAACATTTCCCTAAAGTGATAGCAAAACTATTGTCCTAATGGCCAAAAAGAAAAAGTTTTATGTAGTGTGGCAGGGCAAACACCCGGGAATTTTTGAGTCTTGGAAAGATTGTAAGGCCCAGATTGAGGGATATAAAGGCGCCCAATACAAATCCTTCGCCACATTTGAAGAAGCCAAAAAAGCCTATAACGGCAACTACATGGATTACAAGGGAAAATCCAAAGGCAAAAGTGAACTTACTCCAGAAGAACTTCTAAAAATTGGGGACCCCAATTATAATTCCATTGCCGTGGATGCGGCATCGAGCGGAAACCCCGGTAGAATGGAGTATCGGGGTGTGGACACCAAGACCAAAAAAGTGCTGTTTCACCAAGGTCCGTTTGAGCAGGGCACTAGCAACGTTGGAGAATTTCTGGCCCTAGTGCATGGACTGGCTTTTTTACAGCAGAAAAAGAGCGATCGTATCCTGTATTCCGATTCCCGTATCGCCATCGGGTGGGTTCGAAAGAAAAAATGTGGCACAAAATTGGTCAAAACCGACAAAAATGCCCAACTGTTCGAACTTATTGAACGTGCCGAGAACTGGCTTAAAAAAAATCGGTTCAATACTCCGATCGTTAAATGGGAAACCAAGGCATGGGGCGAAATACCCGCCGATTTTGGGAGAAAATAATCCGTTTCTCGAACAAAGAAGCCATTTTTTGATAATTGGAACATCCATACCGTATATTTGCAGCAAAAATTAGGGAATGGGCAAATTACTGATCGTGGGAACCATGGCTTTTGATGCCATTGAAACACCGTTCGGGAAAACTGGAAGAATATTGGGAGGCGCAGGAACCTTTATTGGTCTGGCCGCATCACAGTTTAAAATAGACGCAGCCATAGTATCCGTAGTGGGAGATGATTTTCCACAATCTTATATGGATATCTTAAAAAACAAGGACATAGACCTTTCGGGCGTAGAGGTTGTAAAAGGGGGCAAAACCTTCTTTTGGCAAGGAAAGTACCATAACGACCTCAACTCCAGGGATACTTTGGCCACCGAACTCAACACTTTGGCGGACTTTGACCCCGTTGTTCCCAGTGATTATACCGATGCCGACATTGTAATGCTCGGCAATCTTCACCCTAACATCCAACTGAGTGTAATTAATCAGATGGAAAAACGACCAAAGCTTATAGTTTTGGATACCATGAACTTTTGGATGGACAATACCTGGGATGAATTGATGACCGTGATTTCAAAAATCGATGTCATTACCATAAATGATGAAGAGGCGAGACAGCTCACCAACGAGTATTCCTTGGTCAAGGCTGCCGCCAAGATTCAGGAAATGGGTCCCAAATATGTGGTCATCAAAAAGGGAGAGCACGGCGCACTTTTGTTCCATAAAGAAAATATCTTTTTTGCCCCGGCGCTACCGTTGGAAGAAGTTTTTGATCCCACTGGCGCAGGAGATACTTTTGCCGGAGGCTTTGCAGGCTATTTGACAGAGGCAGAAAACATTTCTTTTGAGAGCATGAAGAACGCCATCGTCCATGGATCCAACCTGGCATCGTTCTGTGTGGAAAAATTTGGCACGGACCGGATGGTCGATTTAAAAAAGAGCGAGGTCGAGGCCCGCTTGGCACAATTTAAAGAGTTGACGCAGTTCAATATTGAATTAACCTAATGTTTGCCCTGAAAATTTTGGGGCTTTTTTTATTCAGTTTGTTATGAGTGATCCCATTAAGCACGAATGCGGAATATCGTTGATCCGTTTGCTTAAACCCCTGGAGTACTACAAAGAAAAGTACGGTACGGCTTTTTACGGTGTAAACAAGATGTACCTAATGATGGAAAAACAGCATAACCGCGGACAGGATGGAGCCGGTTTTGCGAGCATAAAAATGGACATGCAGCCCGGTGAGCGCTATATGAGCCGGGTTAGATCTGCAGAACAGCAGCCCATTCAGGATATTTTTGCCCAGATCAACAACCGCATCAATACAGCTTTGACAGAAAACCCCGAACGGGAAAACGATGTCGCTTGGCAAAAAAAGAACATTCCCTACATCGGTGAGCTTTTGATGGGACACGTTCGCTACGGTACTTTCGGAAAAAACAGTATTGAGAGCGTACACCCATTTTTGAGACAGAATAACTGGATGCACCGTAACCTGATAGTCGCCGGTAACTTTAACATGACCAATGTTGATGAGCTGTTCGGAAACTTGATAGAACTGGGACAGCACCCCAAAGAAAAAGCCGATACCGTTACCGTAATGGAAAAAATCGGTCACTTTTTGGATGATGCCGTGGCCAAGCTCTACAAGCAGATCAAAAAAGAAGGATACACGAAAAGGGAAGCCTCCGCATTGATCGCAGAGCGTTTGAACGTTGCCAAAATTTTAAGGAAGGCCTCCAAAAACTGGGATGGCGGTTATGCCATGAGCGGACTGATCGGACACGGCGATGCCTTTGTGATGCGAGATCCTGCCGGAATCCGGCCCGCTTATTACTATCAAGATGATGAAGTGGTGGTAGTGGCATCGGAACGCCCCGTGATCCAAACCGTGTTCAACGTTAATTTTGATGATGTAAAGGAATTAGATCCAGGCCACGCCATTATCATTAAAAAGAGTGGTTCCTCGGCCCTAAAGCAAATTTTGGAGCCCACCGAGCGCAAAGCCTGTTCCTTTGAACGCATTTATTTCTCCCGTGGCAGTGACAAGGAAATCTATCAAGAAAGGAAACTACTGGGAAAACTTGTATTCCCGGAAATATTGAAGTCGATAGACAACGATTTGGAGAACACTGTTTTCTCCTATATTCCCAACACGGCGGAGACCTCGTTCTTTGGGATGGTGAAAGAGGCCCAGAATTACCTCAACAAGAAAAAAGAGGAGCAAATTTTGGCCTTGGGTTCAAAAATGACGTCCGAGGAGCTTCACAACATATTGAATATTCGTCCACGTATTGAAAAAGTGGCCATAAAAGATGCCAAACTTAGAACCTTTATCACCCAAGATAGTAGCAGGGACGATTTGGTGACACACGTTTACGATATTTCATATGGATCTGTAAAGCCTACGGACAATCTGGTTATTATAGATGACAGTATTGTTCGGGGAACTACGTTAAAACGAAGTATCCTTAAAATTTTGGACCGATTATCGCCAAAGAAAATAGTTGTGGTGTCCTCCGCTCCCCAGATCCGGTACCCGGACTGTTATGGTATTGATATGGCTCGATTGGAAGACTTTGTTGCCTTTAGGGCGGCACTTGCCCTTCATGAAGAGCACGGAACAACCCATAAAATCAAGGAGATTTACGAAAAGTGTCTAACGCAGACAGATCCATCGAATAAAAATGCGGTGAACTATGTGCAGGAGTTTTACGCTCCATTTTCGGCCAAACAAATTTCAAAGAAAATTGGCGAAATATTAAGCCCCGAAGGCATTAATGCCGAGGTTGAGATTATCTATCAGACCATTGAAGGGTTGCACAGCGCCTGCCCTAAAAATTTGGGCGACTGGTATTTTACCGGAAACTACCCGACTCCAGGCGGTAACCGGGTGGTCAACAAGGCGTTCGTCAACTTTTTCGAAGGCAAAAACGAAAGAGCATATTAAGCTGGCACACGATTAAAGTGCTCATTACTTTGCACTTTATCGATGAAACTAGCAGAATAGCGGGTTTTTATACAATCAGCAGCCCGCAATCCTACTTTAGTATCTGCCATAGCATAAGTAGGTTAAGTTCATGGTAAGATTTGGGGCAAAAAAGGTGGAAGCTATTCCACCTTTTTTATTTTCTGCACTTTAAATCATCCCTATTTTCTTCTGATTTAGCACCTCTACTACATACATTTATGGAAAAACCCCAGTTTTTTTAAGGTTTTCGTCCAATCCATTGTCAAAAAAAGTTGTTAGTTTAGCGGGAACACTACCCCCTTACTTGTACAGCGTAGCAAAATATATGCGCAACAGAGACTGCGTATATCCGTATGTTGTGTGTTTTCAAAGATTCCCCAAGTCTTATTAATTCTTAAAACTTGACAAGTAATGAAACTACTGAAGAAACTACTCCCCGTAATGCTATTGGCCCTTTTGGCCTGGAACTGCGAAAAAGAAGAGACCAACTACCTAGAACCAATCCAAGTAACGGAAGACAGTGTGCAGCTAAAGGCATTGACCATTGATGAGCTGCCCGATTTTTCAAGTTCCATAGCACAGCAGACCTCCAAGGTGGGCTGGGCCTCCAAAAGCGATGGTTCGGACGTGGTGCTGGACGGCAGCCGCGTGCTGGCCGTGACCGACTCCGTGGGGAATACCACCTATTCCCTTCGGATGTACGTTGCGGATACGCCCCATAATGTATTTTACAACGTGGTGGCCAAGCAGACCCACGAAGGGGTACATAACGAGCCCTTTGTGCTGCGCTACGAGGTGGACGAGGACTACTGGCCCGAATATGTGGCGGGGCCACGACAGGAAAAACCGTTCAAGGGCACCATAGGGGTATATACCTTGGAAGCCTTTGGCCTGCAGATGGACCAGAACGGCAAAATGGGCAGCGAACCGGAGCCCTGTTTGAGTGTAAATGCCGAAGGAGGCAACGGTGACAGTGGTAATAGTGGCGGCGGCAGTAACGGAGGAAATGAAGGAAGCTCAGGTTCCGGCGGTGGCGGGAACCACGACCCCGGCAGCTACTACGACTATTGGAACACCTATGCACCGGACAATGGGGGCGGCGGTTCTGGAGCCGGCACCGAACCCTTTGTGGAAGTGGGCGAAGGAAATTTTGGTGGCCCGGGGACCGATGGCATTTTAAAGGCCATTGCGATTATGGGGAAGAGCGCCGACTGCCCGGAGGAGAACACCCTTCTGCCGATTAATGAGGAAGATGATTTTGAAGAAAAAATCGATGACACGGCACTTAAACCATGCCTTAAGAACGTTTTGAATGATTTGAAGACCCTGAATAAGGGAGTTGGATATATTGTACAAAAGTTTGCTGGCAATACCCCGGGCTTTAACTGGGAAGTGAAGGATGGAAGCCTAGGTGGAGCCACGGGATCCACTGACCCACCAGCTCATTACAATCATTCAACTGGTACAATAATCACTACTTTCGATTCACAGGCTTGGAAACAAGCCACAGACCTGTCATGGGCACGAACAATGCTGCATGAAGGAGTACATGCATATTTAGCAGCAGAATTTGCAATCAGCAGGCCAAATTGGATTGCCACTTACCCCCAGATGGTGGCGGAATGGGGAAAATTAAAAAATTGGAATACGGTACATCATGAAGAAATTGCAAGAAGTATTGTGAACGACATAGCCTTATCATTAGAAGAATATGGTCAAAGCAAAGGATATACTTTGAGCAGTCAATTTTATGAAGATATGGCATGGGGAGGTTTACAGTCCACATCTACATTTAATTCTTTAACTCCATCTACGAAAAATAGAATATCTAACGTTATTTCAGTAGAACTTACAGGAAAAAACTTAACAAACACTCCAAGACCTCAAAAAGGTACCAAAGCGGGGTGTTAAAAATGAAATGATATGAGAATAAAAATTATACTTTTTGCTGCAGGGATAGTTTTGACCTTGGCATTTTGTGTAGTAAAAAGCCCAAGCTTAAAATCTATGGGAGAAATCAAACCAAGTTACACAAATGGAGGGGGATACAGATTGAAGAAATTCAAAACCAACGGGGAAAACAGAAGCGGTTTTTCCGTCATCATCAATTTATTAAAGACGGATGGTAGCTTATTTGATTATCAAGCTACTTTAATGTATGGTTGCAATGAATACGTTATTGATAGTGATAAGAAGACATTGTCTCTTGAAAATTCGGACATCCCAACTCAATTTAAAATTATTAGCGTCGGTTATTTTGTTATAGAAACTGAACCGATTTCGTTAAGTAGTAATGATTCAATTGCTATAGACTTTATTATGGCTGAAGACGATAGACCCTTTATCAATTGTGAATGATACGATTTTATACTACAATAGCCAATAAGAACACAAAAAAGGAAACGATGCTGGTTGTTAGAGGGGGGCTTTTGATTTATCTCATCTTTTTTGCTTTCAGCTGCAGACTTGATGAAAACGATACTATTATCAAAGGAAAAGTTATTGATAGTAGAGACTCTCCCATTGAAAATGTCACGGTACTCCTAAAGAATAAAGACTCTTTGGAATATCCTGAACATTATATTCAAGGTGCTATATCTGATAAAAATGGAAAATTCAAACTGGAAATAAAGGGGAAATTAAGTGATTTTGTTCTTTATGTTGGCAAAATAGGATACAAAGATTTGATAATCAAAAATATAAAGTTGAAATTAAAAGACCATGAGGTGGTCTTATTAGAAGATAATTCAGAACATATTGATTATATTCCGAAAAATTGAACTTTTTAGTTATTATTAATATTGGTTAAAAATAATAATGTAGAGAGTTTAAAATCAAATAATATAAAAATACAAAATATACTTTTTACCATTTGCACAATTATACTCTGGTACCGTAGCCAGAGGCATCGGTAAAGACACCGAACCCTTTGTGGAAGTGGGGGAAGTAAATTTTGGTGGCCCCGGGACCGATGGCATATTAAAGGCCATCTCCCTTTCGGGAAAGAGCGCAGACTGCCCCGAGGAGGAAACGCTGATTCCAATCAATGAAGAAGAGGCACTACCTCCGCCAGATTGTGAAAGTTTTAATTATTCACGAATAGGCAATACTAATTGGCAATGTTCGGCGGTTACAGGTGTTCATGAATTATTTACTGTTTTTAATTGGCAATGTATAGGTTATGATTGGGGCATATTTACTCAACCTTTATATTTTCAATTACCAATAAATAATAATTATTCATTAGACTCTGGCTCCACCAAGATTGAGTCCGCAGCCTATCTAGACATGGCTTTTAAAGCATTCGATAGCTGGTATAAAGTAAATGGATGCAATGCGGGCGCTCCAGCATTGGAACAAAAACTGCTTGAATTTATTAAAGATGAATTTGAAGAAAATGGAGGAAATGTTACATTAACTCCTCCTTTAGGTTTTTTAGGTAAGCCAACCGCATACAAAGTTACATGGTCTGGTTATGGAAATTGTGATTAAAAAGAAATAATGTATAAATGAAAACGATATACTTTATTATTGTGACCATTCTATTTTTGGTCGTGATGTACATATTGGGAGTGGAGAAAACCTCCACATCTGCTATGGAATGGAAATCCTTTAAAATGGATCCGAAGATCCTGATTGTTTCGGTTTTGCTATATAGTGCCGCTCTCTATATTTTGTACAAAATAAAAATATAGGTTGGATAATTTCGTAGAACCCACGATCCGCGCAGCTACTATGATTATTGGAACACGTTTGCGCCGGACAACGGGGGCGGCGGTGCCGGAGAAGACACCGAGCCCTTTGTGGAAGTGGGCGAAGGAAAATTTGGTGGCCCCGGAACGGACGGTATTTTAAAGGCCACAACCATTACAGGCAAAAATGCCGACTGCCCCGAGGAAAACACCCTCCTGCCTATTAATGAGGAGGATGAAAAAATCATAAACAACCTTACAGGGAAAGCAAAGTGTGTTTATGATAAGTTGAAATCTAGTAATGGAAATCTATTTAACGAAACTATTGGAGCATTTATTGATGATCCAGAATATAATCTAACCCTTAAAACAGGAAATTGTATCACCACAAATGACGCTTGTACAAATCCTGGAGATCTTAATAACATTGTAATTACGTTAGAAGATGTTAATCAAAGTCCTATTGGGATTGCGGCATTAATTTTACATGAAGCCATACATGCCGAACTTTACCGCTATGTAAGTAGATTTAAATCTGGTGAAGACCCCAACAATAGGGCAAGATTGTTTCAGCTTTATAAGTTTTATAAAGAGCAAGAACTTGGCATAGGGAACATTCAACATGTTTATATGACGGAAAATTATATCAACCCCATCGCTGTCTCACTAAGGAGTTTAGACGGTAATAAGTATCCTTTAGATTATTACAAAAGTTTTGCTTGGGATGGTTTGCGCGAATGGGATGCCAATAATCTCCTCTCAATGGAAATGAACAATGATTACTACAGTTATCGAAATACTGTGATAAATAATTCTAATTTAGACTGTAATTAAAGCTTAATATGAGTTTTTTCTTAGAAAACAGAAGAGCATGTAGCAAATCAATTTTTTTAAAATTGATAGTACTTCCATTATTCCTTGCTGTTATAGGTTGTGCCGATAGCAAATATAAGACCGCAACAAATGATATAATTGTATTGGTTGTGGAAAAGGAAGCTTTTTCTATTCCTCCTTTGCCACCTCCGCGGCCAAATGATGCTGATGAGGCTAATTGGGCAGAATTGCACAAGACGTATGATTCGATAAACGACCGTGAACGAGATGTGAAAATAATACCAACATATTTGGAAGTTGATTTTTCGGAGCTTCCCAAGGATATTCCAAATAAGTATATGATGCTTGGTGAAGAAACAAGTGAAGAAAAGAAAATCGATATAGCTATGCTTAACAAACATAGTAGGCTTAATATAATTCCTGTAGATTCTTTTCTATTTGGAAAGGAAAACAAACAAATAGGAACTCATACGTGGACCTTACAGTTTTCAGATATTTTTTTCAGCAAAAAGGGAACCTTGGCGGCTTTGATTTTAATTAAAAACAACGGAAGTTCTGGTTCTCGTGTTTTTTTGGGCTTGGAAAAAATAAATAATAAATGGAAAATAGCTTTTAAAAAAGAACTTGAAATATCATAAGGCTAAGCTTGTGCATACCTCTTACTTTTTTGCTCAATTAATAAGCAATTATAGGTTTGAACAAGATGTTCGCTCCAAGTTCGGTGGTTTTGGGACTGACGGCATATGGAAAAGGGCACTGACGGGCAAGAACGACGACTGCCCCGAGGAGGATACCTTGTTGCCAATTAATGAGGAGGATGAAAAAATTGATATAGACGTATCCGTAGATCCATGTGTAGAAGGCATTATTAACAAATTAAAAACCAAGGATATGCAAAACCTGACCGTTCCTGACATTGGACAATTGGATGGAACAGGACATTTATCGCAAGGCATCTTGGATTTGTTTGATTCTTCTGGCAATTTTGATTTGGTTTTTAAGGTCGAAGAGGCTGGTTATAGCAATGGTATTCCTAGAACGGCCAAAACACAAAAAACTGAAGGAAAAATGGAATGGACCATTACACTTGATGATGATTATGTGAACAATGCCACACAGCTATCCATAGCCAGATCCATAATACATGAAAGTGTGCATGCTTTTGTTGGAATGATTCTTAATTCTAATAATACATCGGACATGGCCATATCATTGCAAAGTCTTTATACCCATTACAAATCTAACAACCCAGACAAACTAGTACAGAATCTTACACAACATGAATTTATGTCCCAATATGTAGATGCCATGGCAGTTTCACTATCTGTCTGGGACAACAAACAACAGAGTATGGAATACTATAAGAAACTTTGTTGGGCGGGGTTGGAAAGTTCATCAGTCTATCAGGCTCAATTAAATAAAAATGAAATTCAGGAAACTATACAAAATGAAGCTACAAATTCAGTCAATGCAAAAGGTCAAGAGTGTGATTAAAAATCATAATAAACAACTCATTTATATTGGATTACTTATTATATTTCAGTGTTTTAACAGCTGTAAGACTATTTATAATAAAGAGAACCATAAAACTACCAAACACTCTACTAGTAATGGAACCTATTTAAATGTACAATTATTTGACTTTTATAGTAAGACTGACCCCTTGCCCGGATTTATAAATGTAAATGGTATTTATATTGATCCGGATTACAAAAATTTTCATCATATCTTGAAAATTGACCCAGGAAAATATAATATTAAAGGGTACTTTATATCCAAAGAGCCTTCAGTAATAACCGGGTTAAAGATTAATAAAAATGACTCTCTCGTAGTCAAATTATACTTGAAAGACAGTTCAGAAATAATCTGGGATTAACAATACAAATCATAACCTTCTTTTTCATTTAAACAAATTTATTAAGACATACTATTAGCTTGTGGGACAACAAACAACAAAGCATTGACTATTATGAAAATTTGGCGTGGTCAGGTGGTATGCTAGCATCCGATACTTTTGCACAATTATCACTTCAACAACGAACAGCGATTATCAATGCAAACAATGCAAAAGGAGAAAAATGTCCATAAAATGATCTCTAAAGCAAAATCCCTTTTTATGCTCGTCCTTGTCTATTTTGTGACAATGTCATGCAATACCATGAAAATCAATCCCTCGAACGAGGCTTATGAAGTAATAAATTCATATTACGGTTCTAATGGTCAAAAATCATTCGCCAAAAAAACAGTTGACATATGCCAGTATACTAAAGGACTGGACAACCTATCTGCTTGGCAAGAAGCAAATAACGATTTAGGAAATTACGATAGACCAAAAGTTGACTTTCAATCCATGTTCTCCAATGAGGAATTTATTAGTGTTATCAGAGAATTTGTCAATCAGAGTACAGTTCAACAAAGGTTAGATAAAAACAAGCTCAATGGAAACATAAAGCTCAGTCAAAAAGCTAAAAGTAGTATCTCTTTCCCATATATTTTTACCAATAACGGAACTAAGTATGCATTGATGTATGAAGAAACCTATGAAGGCCCAGAAAGTGCTGCTGGAGGAATAACCATATTCAGGTTTGAGGATGGTGCTTGGGAGGATATTTTTTATTTACATCTTTGGATAAGCTGAGGGTAATCAATTGGTAGGCTTCTCATAATCTTATTATTTTCACTTGCCTGCATACTGGAACCCAAATTATGCAGCTGAAAGAAGTGCAGATGCTTTGGCAGGTGCATTTTTCGATTTGCAGAAATGGTTTCAGAAGCAACCTTGCAGTCAAATTAATACGGGTGTACTTGCATTGAAAATGGATCAGTTTATAAAAGAAAATTTCCAAGAAATTGGAGGGCAGGCAACAAGAAATGCCCCTTTGGGTTGGTTAGGAACACCGAGACAATATAAAGAAGATTGGTCGGGTACTGATGATTGTTATTAAATTTATATATGAATTCAATTTCGTGGTATTTAGTTTTATCGTGCTTAATCGCTCAGACAATGGTTATTGATGAAAGTGTTTTATGCAAATCGTTCTCAGATGTGTTTAAAGATTCTACTTATATAGAATTAAATATGAGCAATTCTGTAGATTCTGGTCTAACATCCTACGACTATTGCACAGTTGATGAGATGGCAGGCCAATATCATTTTCTGGGATTTTCTGTAGAAAAGATAGCCGCCAAGGTAAAACTGGGAGAGGATAAAAAGTTCAAAGAAATTCTTCTAATCCTTAAGGTATGGGATGTGGAACAATTTTATCAAAAAGTTGTAGACAAATATGGTATGCCCAATACATCCAGCTTATCCAAATTTTATCTGGAAAAACATGGATTTAAATTACCCGTTGAAGTGCAAAAGGATTCTTTGAGTAAATATTACGAACAAATTCCAAAACCAGAGCTAAAAGACTTCCATGAGATTCAAAGTTTGGCGTGGTACGATATTAACAAGAAAAACAATGGTGTTTTGACCGACCTTTTGATTAAAAATAGGACAAATCCCGCCAACAATTTCCAAGAAAGAGAAATCTGGGTTTCTTTTAAACGTGCTAGGTGATTTATTTTATCATTGCAACCATAGTATTTGTGGTTATTCTTTACATTTTGGAAGTTAAAAAACTTCAACCTCTTCAATGGAATGGGCTCTCAATGTTTTCAAATGAAATACTTTATAAATGAAACAAAAAAAGGTGGAATCGCTTCCACTTTTTTTGTTTTATGCTCCTTTCCCACTCATCCAAATATCCCTTGGTTTTCTTGACATTTATCAATAATCGGGCCTCTCTGAACACTTCAACCCATTTAAGGGAGTTTCATCTAAAAGCTTGGGCACAAAATCATCCCTTGGCTTACATTTGGAGAACCATAGCATAAGTAGGTTAAGTTCATGGTAAGATTTGGGGAAAGAAGCCGGAGCGTGCTCCGGCTTCTTTATGTTTGACTACCAAGGTTTTATCCATTTTATCGATGAACTGCACAATTTCTTTTTTCTTTTAAACGCAAAATATTTTTTAAAACCCTTTGTTATTTTACACAATACCAGTATTTTAGTCTCGCCATAGCATAAGTAGGTTAAGTTTATGGTAAGATTTGGGACGAAAAGGGTGAGGACTTCCTCGCCCTTTTCTATTTTAAAAAAACAGAAACAAAAAAAGCCGTGCATTAAATGCACGGCTTTTTTATTTGGTAATGAACTAGTTCTTATTTGCTAGCTGCATAATTTTCGGAAACTTTGTCCCAGTTGATTACATTAAAAAATGCAGAAATGTAATCCGGTCTCAAGTTTTGATAGTTCAAATAGTACGCATGTTCCCAAACATCCAATCCCAAAATTGGGTATCCTTCGCAAGATACGCCGGGCATGATGGGGTTATCTTGGTTTGGAGTGGAGCATACTTCCACTTTTCCTCCTTTGTGCACACAAAGCCAAGCCCATCCTGATCCGAACTGGGTGGCAGCGGCATTGGAGAATTTTTCCTTGAAAGCATCAAAGGAACCAAAAGCATCGTCAATGGCAGCGGCCAATTCTCCGGAAGGTTTTCCACCACCGTTTGGCGACATTACTTCCCAAAAAAGGCTGTGGTTAAAAAATCCGCCTCCGTTATTTCTAACAGCAGAATTGGACATATCCAGACCAGAAAGGATATCAACGATTCCCTTTCCTTCCAAATCTGTTCCTTCAATAGCGTTGTTCAATTTAGTGGTGTATCCATTGTGGTGCTTGGTATGGTGGATTTCCATGGTCCTAGCGTCTATATGGGGTTCCAATGCATCGTATGCATAAGGTAATTTAGGTAATTCAAAAGCCATAATTATCTTGTTTTTTTAGGTTATTACTTAATTCACGTAAAAATACGAGTTTTAACATTTATATTCCGCTAAAACCATGTTAACATCAGGTAAGGAATCCTTATTTTGCAGGAAAAACATCCTTGGAGGGGTCTAATTTTAAAATATATAGCGCATCTGCAGGCTCGGGCAAGACCTATGCCCTCGCAAAAGCCTATCTTAAACTGTTACTTGCCAACGATGCTTCCATAAAATTTCGTCAGATTTTGGCCATTACCTTCACCAACAAAGCGGTGGACGAAATGAAGACCCGGATTTTGGACAACCTTTATGCTTTTGGCCAAGATACCGTTCCCGAAAAGCAGGAAAGCTTGTTCCAATCACTTTGTGATGAACTCAATTTGACCGAAGGGCAATTACGGCAACGGTCGCAACTTATTCTAAAACGGATTCTCCACAATTACTCTTTTTTTGAGATTTCCACGATTGATAAGTTCAACCACAAAATCATAAAAACCTTTGCCCGCGATCTGCACCTATCCCAAAATTTTGAGGTGGAACTCAATTTGGATCTACTGTTGGAAGAAGCCGTGGGAAGATTGTTGGAACGTGCCGGCAACGATGAAAAACTCACCGAAGTACTGATTGCCTTTTCACTGGAGAAAATTGATGATGACAAAAGCTGGAACATCACTTACGACCTCATAGAAATTGGTAAACTGCTGTTCCAAGAAAATCACGCGGAGCACATAAATCCCTTACGAGAAAAATCCATCGGGGATTTTCAGGACATCCAAAAACGGATAGCATCAGAAAGCAAAGCCATCGAAGAAAAGGTAAAACAGTTGGCTCAAAGTGCGCTTCAAGAAATAGAAAATCAAGGGTTTGAACTGACCGATTTTTCGAGAGGAACTCTTCCAAATCATTTTAAAAAAATATCTGAAGGTTTTTTTGACACCAAAAGATTGTATGCCAATCAACTGGAGGAAAACCTTAGAGAAAACAAAAAACTCCTAAATGCAAAGGACAATAGGGACTCTTCTGTTTTAGCTTCTACAGTTTTAGTGCAATACTTACTTATAAAGAAGAATCTCCATCAACTAGCCTATCTCCAAAACATATACAGCAACATAGTTCCGATGACGGTCTTGAACGAAATCGCCAAGGAAATCAAAAATATTGAGCTGGACAGGGACATCATTCCCATTTCCTCCCTGAACGCGATTCTCTCCAAAGAAATCAAGAATCAGCCTGTGCCTTTTATTTATGAACGGATGGGCGAAAAATACCGCCATTATTTTATTGATGAGTTCCAGGACACCTCCAAAATGCAATGGGAAAACTTGGTGCCACTCATCGGCAACGCCTTGGAAAGCGAGAACGAAAAGCACGAACGGGGTTCTCTGTTTTTGGTGGGCGATGTAAAGCAGGCCATTTATCGCTGGCGTGGTGGCAGGGCGGAGCAATTTCTCAATCTGATCAATAAAAAATCGCATCCCTTCGTAGTGGAGCCCAGCGTTCATTCGTTGGACACCAACTGGCGGAGTTCTGATGAAATCGTGGGCTTCAACAACAGCTTTTTTACCGAGGTCGCAACTGTGCTCGCCAATGAAGATTATCGGAACTTATTTTTAAACGACTCCCATCAAAAAACCAATAACAAACCCGGGGGATACATCCAAATGTCCTTTTTGGATGCCGATGTGGAAGACAAGGACGAGGTCTATTGCGAAGAAACCTTGAAAGCCATCCAGCAAATCCTTTCGGAAAATCACGCTTATTCCGATATCTGTGTATTGGTTCGCGATAATAAAAAGGGAATGTTGTTGGCGGATTTCTTGGCGCAGCAGAACATTCCCATCATTTCTTCGGATGCACTTTTGCTGGCAAAGAATGAGAAAGTCATCTTTCTGGTATCCCTGCTTCGGATTTTTGAAAATGCAAAGGATCGGGAAGCGGCCTACCATATATTAATGTATCTGTCCCCCGATGAAATCGGCAAACACGACTTCATCAGTAAAAACCTGGAAAATATTGAAGCCTTCTTGGCCTCCGAATACCATTTCCATATAAATGAATTAAAAGGCGAACCTGTGCTTACCGTTTTGGAAACCGCCATTGTTCAATTTGAGCTTTACGAAGGTTCCGTGGCCCATATTTCCTTTTTGATGGACGAGGTGCTCGATTTGGAAAAAAGGGAAGGGCCCAGCGTGTATGCCTTCCTTAATTATTGGGATGTAAAAAAAGATTCCCTTTCCATCGCAGCGCCCGATGGGGTGGATGCCGTAAAAATTATGACCATCCACAAGGCCAAAGGCCTTGAGTTTCCTTTTGTGATTTTCCCTTTTGCCAATGCGGTTCTGGATGATAAACGCAAAAAGAAGAAAGCTTGGGTTCCGGCCACCACGGATGACGAAGCTTTAGGGTTGAACGAATTCCTGATCAACAGCAATAAAGATATGTTGGAATACAATGAGGTAGCCCAACAAAAATATGTTGCGGAAGAGCAAAAGACCTTGTTGGATTCGATGAACGTGCTCTACGTGGCCCTTACCCGTCCCGTAAATGGATTGTTTGTAATTACGGAGAGTGGCAAAAAAGAAGTTGCTTCGGTCGAAGCTGCTACATCATATTCGGAACTTTTTCAGTGGTACGTGCAGCAAGCGAACATTTCCGAAAAAGAAACTGGAGTTTACACCATCGGAAGATTTCCATCAAAAGAGGTGGGGACTTCTTCGGAATCCACGGAAAACTATATTTCCTACGTTACAAGACCGAAAGATGATGCTGGATTTACCATTTCCACCAAATCGGGCCGTATGTGGGACAATGAACGGATGGAAGCCATCGAGATGGGCAACGTGATTCACTTTGCATTGAGTCAAATCGAAACTGTAAAAGATGTTGATCCTGTTTTGGAACGATTAGAAATCGAGGGGCATTTTCCCAAAGAGGCCGCGGGCGACATCAAACAAAAAATAATGGCCGTTGTGAACCATCCAAAATTGAAGGAGTTGTTCTTGGAGAGACTTCAAATTTTGAACGAGCAAGAAATCTTGACCACGGATGGGCATTCCCTTCGTCCGGATAGAATTATCATTGACGGAAACGATGCCACCATCGTCGATTATAAAACAGGTAAACCATCGCCCAAACACAAGGAACAAATTGCCAACTACGCCGATATTTTAAAAGCAATGGATTTTAAAATCAAACAATCCATTATTGTTTATATTGACCAAGAAATAGACCCTATTTTTGTATAAAACGAATTAAAGATATGTACGGAAAAATAAAAGAACATTTGGCCAAAGAACTGGAAGCAATTGAAGAAGCTGGCCTTTTTAAAAAAGAACGAATCATCACTTCGCCGCAAGACGCTGTGATAAAAATCTCCACAGGGGAAGAAGTCATCAATTTTTGTGCGAACAATTATTTGGGGCTTTCCTCCCATCCGGATGTGATCCAAGCCGCAAAGGACACGATGGACACCCACGGTTTTGGAATGTCCTCGGTTCGTTTTATCTGTGGAACCCAGGACATCCACAAAGAATTGGAGCAGAAAATCGCCAATTTCTACGGCACCGAGGATACCATATTATATGCAGTTGCTTTTGATGCCAATGGTGGCGTATTTGAACCTTTGCTCACCGCTGAGGATGCCATTATCTCGGATTCCCTGAACCACGCCTCCATTATTGATGGGGTTCGTTTGTGCAAAGCAAAGCGATACCGCTATGCCAATAGCGACATGGCCGACCTTGAGGAACAACTCAAACAAAGTAATGCTGATGGAGCGCGCTTTAAAATTATCGTTACTGATGGGGTATTCTCCATGGACGGACTTTTGGCTCCGTTGGACAAAATCTGTGATTTGGCGGATAAATATGATGCCATGGTGATGATCGATGAATGCCACGCCACTGGTTTTATTGGTGAAACGGGCCGCGGTACGCTGGAAGAAAAAGGTGTTATGGACCGAATCGACATCATCACGGGCACCTTGGGCAAGGCTTTGGGCGGCGCCATGGGCGGTTACACCACGGGCAAAAAGGAAATCATTGAAATGCTTCGCCAACGTTCCAGACCTTATTTGTTCTCCAATTCCTTGGCACCTGCCTTAGTTGGGGCATCCATCAAGGTATTTGAAATGCTGGATACCGACACTTCGTTGCGTGATAAGCTTCAAAGCAACACGGAATACTTCAAAAAAGGAATGAAAGAAGCTGGCTTTGACATCATTGACGGTGATTCCGCCATTGTTCCAGTAATGCTCTACGATGCGAAGCTATCACAAAACATGGCGGATATGCTCTTGGAAGAAGGAATTTACGTCATCGGATTCTTTTATCCTGTGGTCCCAAAAGAAAAAGCGAGGATTCGGGTGCAACTCTCGGCAGCCCACGACAAGCAACACTTGGACCATGCAATTAATGCCTTTATTAAGGTAGGAAAGTCGTTAAAGGTCATCTAAATTCGACGAATTGCAACAAACCTTCTGGCAAATGAGTCAAAAAAAAAGAAATTTAGATTTTGTTAATAAGTCTTAACAACTTACATTTGCTGCTGATAAACACTTAAACTTAAAATTTTGAGCATGAAACATCTTAGCAAATTATTGGTTGTTGCTCTTGTATTTGTAGGGATCAACAGCATACAAGCGCAAGACGAAAATAATCCCTGGCAAGTTAGCATAGGGGTGAATGCGATAGACACTTACCCTACTAACGATGAGAACAACCCGTACTCCAGTACGACATTGTTCGATGAGTATTTTAACGTATCTGACCACTGGAACATTTTGCCTTCAGTTTCTTATGTAGCTGTTTCCAAATATGTTGGTGATGGTTTCTCTGTTGGAGCAAGAGGTTCTTTGAACAGAATTGAAAAATTGGGAGATTTTGAAGTTGATGATCTATCTCACTATGCTATAGATGGTACAATTAAGTACAACTTCCTAAAAAATACTACTATCGATCCTTTCTTGGAAGTTGGTGGTGGTTACACTTGGGTTGATGAAATCGGTGCTGGTACCGTTAATGGTGGTGTTGGTGTTAACTTTTGGTTCTCTGATAACCTTGGTTTGACACTTCAAACACAATACAAGCACGCTTTCGAAGATTACTTGGTAAAACATTTCCAACACATGGCCGGTCTTAGCATCAAATTTGGTGGTACTGACACAGATGGTGATGGTATCTATGACAAAGACGATGCTTGTCCAGAAGTAGCTGGTTTGGAAGCATTCAACGGATGTCCTGATTCTGACGGTGACGGTATCGAAGATGCTAAAGATGCTTGTCCTAACGAAGCTGGTTCCAAAGAAATGAACGGATGTCCTGATTCTGATGGTGACGGTGTTGCCGATAAAGATGATGCTTGTCCAAACACTGCTGGTCTTCCTGCTCTAGCTGGTTGTCCTGATGCTGACGGTGACGGTGTTGCCGATAAAGACGATGAGTGTCCTAACGAAGCAGGTCCTGCTGAAAACAACGGATGCCCTTGGCCAGATTCTGACGGCGATGGTGTTCTTGACAAAGACGACCAATGTCCAGAAGTTGCTGGTACAGTAGCTAACAAAGGATGTCCTGAAGTAACTGAAGAAGTTCAGAAGCAATTGAACGACTACGCTAGAACTATCTTGTTCGATACTGGTAAATCTTCCATCAAAGCAGAATCTACTTCTGTAATGGTTGACATCATCCAAATCTTGAACGAGTACCCAACTGCTAAGTTTACAGTTGAAGGTCACACTGACAGCGTAGGTAGTGACAAATTGAACCAGAAACTTTCTGAAGAAAGAGCTAACTCTGTTAGAAACTTCTTGATCGACAAAGGAATCGATTCTTCTAGATTGAGTGCAATTGGTTACGGTGAAGAAAAACCAATCGCTACCAACAACACAAGAGCTGGTAGAGCACAAAACAGACGAGTTGAAATCAACTTGGTAAAATAATTAGAAACAAAGTTTTCTAGAAAAAGGCTCCGCAAATGCGGGGCCTTTTTTATTTTTAATCCATGCATAACACTTTCCTCGAACATGTACTGGATAATCTCCTCAAAAAGCAGTTGGATATTACCAAGTGTACCTTTGTACTTCCCAGTAAAAGATCCGGGACCTTTTTAAAAAAACATATCTCCAGTAGGCTGGAAAAAAACATATTCAGTCCGGAAGTTCTATCCATTCAAGAATTCATCGGAAACCTCTCCGATTTAAACCAAGCATCCAATATTGATTTGTTGCTCCTACTGTTCAAGGTCTACAAAGAATCTCAAATTGACGAATCGGATGATTTTGCCTCCTTTATTAATTGGGGACAAACCTTGTTACAGGACTTCAACGAAATTGATGGCTACCTGATTCCTGCCACCGATATTCTAAATTATCTTTCCGCCATCAAGGAAATCAACCATTGGTCCACCAACAAGGAAAAATCGGAGCTGGTGGAGAATTATCTACAACTCTGGAAGAATCTAGAAACCATCTACAATAATTTTTATAAGGCACTTCTTCAACAAAAAAGAGGCTACCAAGGTTTGATCCAACGAGAAGCCGTCAAAGCAATCCAAAATGGAACTGGTCCAAAAGTTGGCGGCAATCCGATTATATTTATAGGCTTTAACGCCCTAAACGCAGCAGAGTCCGCGATAATCCAACATTTTCTAGAGCACGGGAGTGCTCATATATACTGGGATATCGACTCCTATTTTTTGGACGACCCCATTCACGATGCTGGCTTGTTCGTCAGAGATTATCAATACAATTGGCCCTATTACAAACATGGTCACAAAATAGAGCCACAGAACAATTTTCTCCAAAATAAGAACATCAAAATCACCGGTGTGCCCAAAAGTATCTCACAGACCAAATATGTGGGCCAATTGTTGGAAGAAATTGGCGGAAACCCAGCAATAGACCTGACCAAAACTGCGCTGGTCTTGGCTGATGAGACCTTGCTGAACCCAATGCTCAATGGCGTTCCTAACAACATCCCCGAAGTCAATATCACCATGGGAATGCCGTTGAACAAAACAGTGCTATATTCCTTTTTTGTGAACTTTTTGGAACTGCACCTCAATGTTTCGGAGCGAGGATGGTTTTATAAAAGGGTGCTGGAGTTTATATCCAACCCCTACAGTTTGACCCTCTCCACGGAAAGCCAAGGTTCCTTCGCCCAACAATTGTCCAAGGACATAAAAGAGGGCAACCTCCTTTACATTAATTCGGAAGTGCTTACAAAATATTCGAAGGCACAAGAGTTATTGTCCATTATTTTTCCTGATGGCACCCTAGCCCCGATGGATTGGATAAATAAATGCCTGATGCTCATCGAGCGGTTGAAGATTATTTATCAGGAAGAAAAAAATGCGCTGGAACTGGAATACCTGTATCGGTTCTACACACTTTTCAATCAACTGGGGCAATATTTGGACAAGGTAGATTTTATGGGGGAGCTCAAATCCATCAAAAACCTGTTCAAACAATTGGCCAACATGGAAACCTTGGATTTTATTGGCCAGCCATTGACGGGTTTTCAAATTATGGGAATGTTGGAGAGTAGAAACCTCGATTTTGAAACGGTAATCATAACTTCCGTAAACGAGGGCATTCTACCTTCGGGAAAATCCAACAATTCCTTTATTCCGTTTGATGTAAAACGGGATTATGGCTTGCCTACTTACAAAGAAAAAGATGCCATCTATGTGTATCACTTTTACAGACTGATTCAACGTGCCAAGAACATCTACATCACCTACAACACCGAACCCGACGTTTTGGAGGGTGGGGAAAAGAGCCGATTGATCACGCAATTGCTAACGGATAAAAATCTAAAATCCAACATCACGCATACCATTGCAACGCCCAAGATTTCCATTGAGCCGAAACCGCTCGTTCAAATCGAAAAAGATGGACAGTTTATGGAAGATCTACAAGCATTTGCCCAAAAAGGATTTTCGCCAACCTCTTTGACCAACTACATCCGAAACCCGATTGATTTTTACACCAGAAACATTCTTAAAATCAATGATTTGGAAGAGGTCGAGGAAAACATTGCGGCCAACACCTTCGGCACCATTATTCACGATAGTTTGGAACAGCTGTACACACCACTGATCAATATAATGTTGACGGAAGAACACGTCCAATCCCTAAAAAAGCAGGTTCCAGAAGTGGTGCAACATCACTTTGCAAAGAATCTTTCAGGAATCGATGTTTCCAAAGGAAAGTTTTTGTTGGTGTACAATGTCATCCTAAAATACCTGCACAATTTCTTGGATGATGAAATCAAACAACTCAAACAACACCAAATCAAAATATTGGCGCTCGAAGAACGCTACGAAGAGTTTATTACCATCCCAGGACTTGATTTTCCCATCAAACTAAAGGGAACCTTGGACCGTGTTGATGAGTTTGACGGAACTGTCAGAATCATAGATTACAAAACGGGAAAGGTGGAGCCCAAAAATGTAAAAATAACGGATTGGGAAACGCTCATCACAGATTACGACAAGAGCAAGGCCTTTCAGTTACTATGCTACGCCTACCTCTATTCCAAAAAACACGGTATAAGTGATGTACAGGCAGGAATTATTTCCTTTAAAAATTTAAGCAAAGGATTGTTCCCGTTTTCAGAGGACAAGGATACCCGGATACATACGGATACCCTTGCTACCTTTGAAAGTTATCTGTTCCAATTGATAAGCGAAATATGCAATGCTGCTGTTCCGCTTACCGAAAAGGTGACCTGATTATTTTAAATCTGGTCGTGTGGGACGCACCTCAATTTTACTTGGCAACGTTCGTGGGTGCATCATAAGCAAATCGATGACCAATTTACCAATATCCTCGGGCTGGATTTTCCATGCGTCCTTTTCCGATGGCTCATTGTTGTTAAACTGACTCGCAACGGAACCGGGCATAATGGTGGTCACTTTGATATTGTACTGTCTTAAATCAAGCATTGCGGCCTGTGTAAAGCCCACCACACCAAACTTTGTAGCATTGTAGCCGGCTGCGGTCGCGAAAAAATTGGTCCCCGCCAAACTGGCCAAGGTCATATAATAACCTTCGGATTTTTTCAAGGCATCCACCGATGCTTTAAGCGTATGATAAACCCCGTTCAAGTTGGTGTCTATCATTTGATGCCATTTCTCGTCCTCCAACTCATCGATTGGGGCAAAATGTCCCACTCCTGCGTTGGCCATCACCACGTCCAATTGCCCCCATTTATCCAGAATGGCGGCCACGGCCTTTTTCTCGTCTTCCAATTTAGATACATCGGATACCAATCCCAATACATTGTCAGGGTTGTTTAAGCCTTTCACAGCGGCATCTGCGCTTTCTTGGCTTCGCCCGCTCACGGCAACCTTCATGCCCTGTTCCAATAAGCTTTCGGCAATTCCGTATCCGATACCTTTGGTTCCTCCTGTGATGTATGCTACTTTTCCTTCTAGTTTCATATTGATTTTGTTTTAAGGTAAAGTTCAAAAAAACACGGGGCAAATACAAAAATTCCATCCTAAAGGATGGTTAATGTTTGAAGTGTCCTGATTCACTTATTGTCATGATGTAAAATGTGGTACATTTATACTGGTTTGAATGGCTTATTTGTTATGTTAAAAGTACGCTTAATGGTTATGTTGATTTTGGTTTTAACCCAACTATCAGCACAAAATGAAACCAAGATCACGCAGTTCAACAGCGCGCTCAACCAATTCCTGAACGTTCGTGATTTTTGCATCTCGGAGGAAGGTGACGAGGCTTTTTTCACCATTCAGAGTCCGTTACAGGATATTTCCCAAATCGCTTATATCACAAAAAAGGATAACCAATGGAGCGAGGCCAAACTCATGCCCTTTTCAAGTTCGTATATGGATTTGGAACCTTTCTTGTCCCAAGATGGAAAACGGTTGTTCTTCGTTTCCGATAGACCATTGGATGATTCCACTGAGCAGAAAAAAGATTTTGATATCTGGTATGTGGAACGCAGTGGTAATGGAAAAGAGTGGTCGAGCCCAAAAAATATTGGCCCACCAATAAATTCTGACCTTAATGAGTTTTACCCCTCCATTAGTGCAAACAACAATCTATATTTCACTTTGGAATCGCCCAACGGTATGGGAAAGGATGATATTTATATTTCCCGTTGGCAAAATGGTTCCTATTCAACCCCAGAACTGTTGGATGAAAACATCAATAGTTCCGGTTACGAATTCAATGCATTTATCTCCAAAAGAGAGGATTTTATTCTTTTTTCCAGATATAATGAAGAAGATGGCCTGGGAAGTGGTGACCTCTATATTTCCGTAAAAGATGAGAACGGAAAATGGGAAAAGGCAAAGAACATTGGAGCACCGATAAATACAAAATATATGGAGTACTGCCCATATTATGATGAACGGAACCAAACACTGTACTTCACCAGTAAGAGGAACGATTTGCTGCCCAAACAGTTTAATGCTGTGTCGGATTTCAAAGATTACATCAACGAAGGCAATAATGGCTTGAGCAAAATTTATATGACCCAATTAAAAATCAACAGACTTAAATAAAACAGCGTTAATAATCATATAGAAAACCATACCGCCCCTAAGATTTCAAAACCTCAACGCTTACAAGAATATGGTGTAGGTATTTTTGAGGCCTTACCCACCAAATCCGCGCTTAAAAAAGCCCTCAAAAAAAAGTACATTACCGTAAATGGAGTCATAGCAACCACGGCAACCCTGATTGTTGGCGGAGAACATATTTGCCTATCTATTCCAAAGGAAACCAGCCCCAAAAAGCAACTCGATTTACCATTAAAGGTTTTGTTCGAGGATAAACATATGGCGGCTATCCACAAACCTGCCGGTATTGAGGTTAGCGGTAACAAGTTTAAAACCATCGCGAACGCCTTGCCACAAAACCTGCAACCGAGTTCGCTGCCGGATGCTACCACACCGCAACCTGTCCACCGTTTGGATTATTCCACTACGGGCATTGTTCTGGTGGGCAAAACGAGCAGCAGCATCCGCGCCTTGAACAAAATGTTCGAGGACAAAACCATTGCAAAAACCTATTATGCCGTTACCATTGGTAAAATGCAGAAAAACGGAACCATAACTTCCAAAATAGACGGAAAGCCATCGCAATCAGAATACAAAGTAATCGAATCCGTATCCTCGGAACGTTTCGGCACCCTGAACCTTGTAGAACTAGCCCCCAAAACGGGCAGAAGACACCAATTGCGGAAACATATGCTCAGTTTGGGCAATCCTATACTGGGAGACAAGGAATACGCCTTCGAGGGCTTAATTTTGAAAAGCAAAGGGCTGTATTTGCATGCCTACGCGTTGGAATTTGAGCATCCATTTACCAAAAAGGTTGTCTGCATTACAGATGAGCTTCCAGAGAAGTTTACTAAAATTTTTAGGTAAATTCGTGAGAGCCATCCGACTAATATTAAAATATGTCCAAAACAGATTTTTTCCGAATTATTATCAAAATGTTTGGTCTTTATTGCTTTATAGAGGCCCTTTTTCAATTTACTCCAAACCTTTCAGTTTCATGGGGATTTGATTCCGCTAGGCTAGTAATAAGTCTGATTTCTTTATTATCAACCCTTATAGTCGCATACCTGTTGTTGTTTCAAACGAACAGACTGATAAAGTTCTTAAGGCTTGGAAAGGGGTATGATAGTGAACATATAGAAACCAAAGACCTAAATAAAAAAGGCCTATTTAATCTCGGATTAATTATGATAGGTCTTCTAATGATTGTTGACAACATTGCCCAATTTCTAAATTTCTGTTACCTAGCCTTTAAAAAACAAGTTTCCTCAAACGGACTTGATGAGATTGAGGGCGCAATGTTGTATCAGCAATTAGATTATAATTGGTGGATTATTTCTGGATTAAATGTTTTGTTTGGAATTATAATCTTAATTAATTACAAACAGATTTCTAAACTGCTCATTGGTAAGGAGAAAGAGTAAGCTAATAACCATCAAAAAAAGCACCCCGTTCGAGGTGCTTTTACAATTTTGGTGGAGAATACCGGATTAACAGGTTGTTCCGTTAAGTCAAGTCCTGCAAATGCAAGGGCCATGACTTTAGGTCCTGGGCATTTAAAACACAAAAGCCGCTCAAATTAATTTGGCGGCTTTTCTTGGTTTTAAACGCAATCCCTTGCGCTTGATCGTGGAGAATACCGGATTCGAACCGGTGGCCTCTTGCCTGCCAGGCAAGCGCTCTAGCCAACTGAGCTAATCCCCCAAAGAGAGCGCAAAGGAACTACTTTTTTCTGAAAGTATCAAAAATTGCGCCGCTTCCTTAATCTTTTTTAACGCTAAGTACCAATAAAGGTATTTTTACGAAGAACTCCGATTTGGGTATCGTGTTCTTTTCCCATAACTTTTTAAAGAACCCCCGCTTTCTACGGAACACGCAAAGCATATCCGGGTGCTCCTTCTGGAAATATTCTGTTACCCCTAAATATGTTGTTCCGTTCTCGGTAATCGTCAATTGCGAGCTCAAATCCATCAAAGCCGTATTCACCTTAAGATCATCTTCGGTATACCCCGGCCTTTTTACCAACAACAGGCTCACTTCCGATCTAAACTTGTTCTTGATCATGATCAATGGAGTCAAAATGCTGCTTCGTTTTAAGATTCCCGATCCAAAAGCCGTCAATATTTTCTTGACAGGTTTAAACGTTGTTCCTTTGGGAACGATCAACGTAGGAATCTCTGTCTGTTTGATGATTCTTCCAGAAGTGTTACCCAAGTAAAGTTCTTCCTGAATGTCGTTACTTTTTGGTGCAATAATGATCAAATCGATGCCAAGTTCCTTATTGATGCTTTTTAAACCATCGATGATGTCACCATTGTAAGTGGCCAATTTTATTTCGACCCCTTTCGTGTCTACCTGATCAATAACTTCCTTTAAATGTTCCTTGCTGCTCTTGGCGACCTTTTCTTCCACATTGGCCAAGCTTCCTACGGCAGTGGTAACATTAAATACGTCCATCACATAGATCTGAGCCCCAAAATTTGAGGCAAAGTCAACAGCGTATTGCAATGTTTGATGAGAATCTGGAGAAGTTCCAATGGGTACAAGTATATTGTTCATGGTTTGGTGATTACGATTAAACCTTAAATTTACAATTTAATTGAAACGAATCAATGATAAGACGCGCAAAGATATCCGAAATCCCCGATATCTTGACCATAACCCAGGCCTGTGCCAAAAAAATGCAGACCAACCGAATTTTTCAATGGAACGAGCATTATCCTTCCAAAGAAGCCTTCATCAAAGACATTCAACGTGACGAACTTTTCGTAATAGAAGAGAATAACACTGTTCAGGGTACCATCGTCATATCCACTCTAATGGATGAGGAATACAAACCCATTGAATGGTTGACCCCGAATGGAAACAGCACTTACATTCATCGCCTTTCGGTACACCCAGACCTTCAAGGGAAGGGGCTGGCCCAAAAAATGATGGGTTTTGCTGAAAATTATTCCAAGGAAAATGGATTTGTTTCAGTGCGCTTGGACACCTTTTCCCAGAACAAGAGAAACCAACGTTTTTATGAGCAACGGGGCTATCAAAAATTGGGGGACATCCACTTTCCCAAACAAAGCGATCATCCTTTTCATTGTTATGAATTAGTGCTGTAACTTGCGCCCGATTTGAGCACGCAGGTAAATTTTAGGAGCATCAACCAATTGGCGATTCCCGCCACCATTTCGGGCATTGCGGAACCCATCCTTTCCATTACGGACACGGCCATTGTGGGCAATATTCCCGTGGACGGACTGGAATCCTTGGCCGCGGCGGGCATCGTGGGGTCGTTTTTATCCATGCTCATTTGGGTGCTCGGCCAGACGCGAAGCTCCATTTCAGCCATCATATCGCAATATTTGGGCGCAGGAAGGCTGGACGAGGTAAAAAATATGCCCGCACAGGCCATTTATCTGAACATTCTTTTGAGCATCGTGGTGCTCCTCTCCACCATCTTTGTCATCGAAGAAATTTTCACGCTCTTCAATGCATCGGGAAAAATTTTGGAGTATTGTGTCTCCTATTACTCCATTCGCGTTTGGGGATTTCCCCTTACGTTGTTCACTTTTGCCATTTTTGGCATATTCCGCGGGTTGCAGAACACCTTCTACCCCATGGTCATCGCCATGCTGGGGGCAGGCCTCAATATCCTTTTGGATTTTGTTCTGGTCTATGGCATCGATGGATTCATTCCCGCACTTTATTTGGAAGGTGCCGCATGGGCCAGTTTGATCGCCCAAGCCGTCATGGCCATCTTGTCCCTTATTTTATTGATAAAAAAGACGGATATCAGTATGAAACTGACCTTCCCGCTGAACAAGGAGATCAAACGGCTGATTTTTATGAGCCTCAACCTTTTTGTAAGGACTTTGGCCCTCAATGCCGCTTTGATGCTGGCCGTTCGCGAAGCAACCACCTTGGGCGACCGCTTTATCGGAGCACACACCATTGCCGTCAACCTATGGTTGTTCGCCGCATTTTTTATTGATGGCTATGCTGCAGCGGGCAACAGTATGGGCGGAAAACTCTTGGGTGCCGCCGATTACGATGGACTATGGAAATTGGCCAAGACCATATTCAAATACGGGATGATTGTAAGTCTTGTTCTTATGTGTTTCGGATTTATTTTCTACCGCCCCATTGGCCACCTTTTCTCCAATGAGGAAATCGTGCTCAATACTTTTTACAGTATTTTCTTCATCGTGATTCTGGGTCTGCCCATGAACACTTTGGCCTTTATTTTTGATGGCATCTTCAAAGGCATGGGCGAAATGAAATATCTGCGAAATGTGCTCTTGGCGGCCACTTTTTTAGGATTTATTCCCTGTCTGTATTTGGGCATGTACCTGGGTCTTGGTTTTTATGCCATTTGGATCGCCTTTGTGGTCTGGATGATGATTCGCGGATTCTCCTTGGTTTGGAAATTTAGAAGAAAGTTCAGACCCTTGGTGCAAAACCCTTAATTTAGCACAATTAGAGTTCAGAGTTCAGAGTTCAGATAACTGATAATTGTTTATTGATTATTGTTTAATGTTAATTGAAAACAATGTCCACAGATAGAGTCAACGAAAGTTTATATACTCATATAGAAAATAGGATTGCTACGGTCGAATTCGGCCATCCAGCAAGTAACTCCTTTGTTTCCGAACTTTTGGCCAGACTCGCCAAGGAATTTGACAAGCTCGGTGAAAACGAAGAGGTTTCCGTTATTCTATTAAAATCAGAAGGCGAAAGAGCCTTTTGTGCCGGTGCCTCTTTTGATGAATTGGTGGCCGTTTCCAACTTGGAGGAAGGCAAACAGTTCTTCAGCGGGTTCGCCAACGTGATCAATGCCATGCGCAAATGCCCCAAACCGATTATTGGTCGGGTACAGGGGAAAACCGTTGGTGGCGGGGTCGGATTGGCCTCGGCCTGTGATTATGTGCACGCAACGGTCGAAGCCGCCATCAAACTATCCGAGATTTCCATAGGAATAGGCCCGTTTGTGATTGCACCCGCAGTGGAACGCAAAATGGGCAAAGCAGCCTTGGCCGAGCTTACTCTATATCCCACGGAGTGGAAAAATGCCTATTGGGCCAAGGAACAAGGCTTATATGCCAAAGTGTACGATTCCATTTCCGAAATGGACAAAGAGCTGGACATTCATCTGCAAAAATTGGCGGCCTATAACCCAGAAGCACTAGCAGAAATGAAAAAAGTGCTCTGGGAAGGAACCGAGCATTGGGACGACCTGTTGTTGGAACGTGCCGAAGCATCGGGTAGATTGGCACTGTCCCCAAACACTAAAAAAGCATTGGAAAAATTTAAAAAGTAGCGAAATGCTATCTAATTATAAAAATACACGTCACCCTGAACTGGTTTCAGGGTCACATCAAAAAAAATTGGTTGTGAGATGCTGAATCAAGTTCAGCATGACGATTTTCAATAAGAGAAGAATTAAAAAGTTTACAAATGAATGATTTGATTTTCCCGATATTGGCTCTTTTCGTAGTCATAGTGTATGTGGTCAACAGAATACGAAGCAACCGACGTTATAAAAAGTAAAATTAGTTTACGCTCTTTTTCAATTTCAAAGAAAAGTCAGTTCGAGTTTTTTTCTATTGAAAAAAGTATCGAGAACAGGCGCTTTGACTTTAAGATATATTCTGATTTATATAAAATATATATTTTATATATTTGTTCATATAAGATTTTAAAGGTCAAATTTTATGGAACAGCATGTAAAGAAACTTATTGAAGTCGATAAGTCACTCGTAGTAAAACTCAAAGTGCTTTCCGCTTTTGAAAACTTGAGCGTTAAGGCCTTGATGGAAAAGGCCGTGGTTGAATATGTTAAGAACAAAGAACTGGAGCGTTTCGAAAAACTATCGGAAGAAGAAAAGGAAGATCTTGGCCTTTTACTGTTGATGCAGCAAGCAGATACCAAAGAATTTGCCAGCGAGGATGATATTTTCAAAATCCTTGATGAAGAATGAAAATCAAATATCATAAATCACTTGAAAAGGATTTAAGAAAGATTAATGATAAAAAGATAAAGCAAAAGTTAAAGCTTATCATTCTCAAAATGAAAGAAGCACAGGTTTTGGATGAGCTTACGTCCATCAAAAAATTGGCAGGACACCCCAACGCTTTCAGAATGAGGATAGGTTCTTACCGACTGGGTTTTTATTATGAAAACAATACCTTAATATTGTCTCGTTTTGTAAAACGAAATGACATCTATAAACTTTTTCCGTAGACCCATTGGACAATATCTCACTTCCTAAAGGCAAAAAAGTCTATTTCGCGAGCGATAACCACCTCGGGGCACCCACCCGAAAAGACAGTTTGCCCCGTGAGAAAAAATTTGTGGCCTGGCTCGATTCCATAAAGGAAGATGCAGCTGCCATTTTTTTAATGGGCGACCTTTTCGACTTTTGGTTCGAGTACAAAACCGTGGTGCCCAAAGGTTTTACGCGAACCCTTGGTAAGCTGGCCGAGCTATCGGATATGGGCATTCCCATTTTCTATTTTGTGGGCAATCATGATCTTTGGATGAACGGTTATTTTGAGGAAGAACTCAACATTCCCGTGTACCATAAACCGCAGCAGTTTCGCATCAACGACACTTCTTTTTTTATTGCACACGGAGATGGCTTGGGGCCACACGACAAAGGCTTCAAACGGATGAAAAAGGTATTTACGAATCCGGTGGCCAAATGGTTCTTTAAATGGCTTCACCCTGATTTGGGCGTTCGCTTGGGACAACATCTATCCGTGAACAACAAAATTATTTCCGGCGAAGCGGACGCTAAATTTTTAGGGGAAGATAAAGAATGGCTCATTTTGTATGCCAAGCACAAGCTGGAAGAGCAGCATTATGATCATTTTATTTTTGGTCATCGGCATTTGCCCATGGAGATCAAACTCAACGAAAAATCGACCTATACCAATCTCGGGGATTGGATTTCTTATTTTACCTATGCTGTTTTTGATGGCGAAAAATTGACTTTGGAAAAATTGGAGGATTAATCCTCCCTCTCGTGCTCGTCAATATCTTTTTGAAGGTCCAATCGCCTAAAGGTTGGCGAAACAATCGCCGTTGTGCCCGCCGTTAAGATTGTCATACATCCACCAAAGACCACCGCTGTGACCGTTCCCAACAATTTGGCGGCCAATCCACTTTCAAAAGCGCCCAACTCGTTGGAGGAACCCACGAACATGGAATTTACCGAAGCTACCCTGCCCCTCATATTGTCCGGCGTTTTTAATTGTAATATGGTTTGGCGTATGATCATGGAAACGCCATCCACTGCGCCACTGAGGAACAAGGCTATTACGGATAACCAAAACAGTTCTGACAGTCCAAACACGATGATACAGACCCCAAATGCAAACACGGCCCACAACAATTTTTTACCTGCATTTTTGTGCAACGGAAATCGTGTGGAGCCCAACATCGTAATGGAAGCTCCCACGGCAGGAGCCGCCCTCAAAATTCCGAATCCTTCGGAACCCACGTGCAAAATATCCTGTGCGTAAATGGGCAAAAGTGCTACGGCGCCTCCAAAAAGAACGGCAATCATATCCAAAGTCAGCGCTCCAAATATCGCCTTGTTGCCAAAAACAAATTTGAGTCCATCCCGTAAACTTTGGAACACGGGTTCCCCAAGTTTTGGGTTCATAATGGGTTTTCTGGGTATCCGGAAAAGGAAAAACAGCGCCATCAGCGAGAAGCCAAAAATAACGCACATACTCCAATGCACACCAATCCAACTAATGGAGAAACCGGCCAAAGCAGGACCCAATACGGATGCTAACTGCCAAGTGGAGCTACTCCATGTGGCCGCATTCGGATATATCTTTTTGGGAACGATCAAAGCAATCAGCGAAAATATGGTCGGGCCCAAAAATGAGCGCACAAACCCGCCTAAAAACACAAGTGCATAAATGGAATACAAAATGGTCTTGGATTCCCAGGCATCTTCAAGCCCGGGCCAGCTCAATAAAAAGAGTCCCAGACTAATCACCGAGAATCCAGCAATACAGGTGATCAAAAGGTTTCGTTTTTCTTTCTGGTCTACAATATGCCCCGCAAAAAGGGCCATGCTCACCGCAGGAATCACCTCCATCAAACCAATAATGCCAAGGGAAAGCGGGTCTTTGGTCAACGAATAGACTTGCCACTCGATCACAATAAACTGCATGGACCATGCGAATACCATGGCGAAGCGTACAATCAAAAATATGTTGAATTCCTTATAGCGAAGTGCTGCGTAGGGGTCCATAAATTGCTAGCGAATATCTCTTAGTTTTAGTTGAAGGCTCACCGTTCCGTTCCATTCATTCTCGTCCAACGAAAATACGGCATCGAACGGTTTTATTCGCTTAACCACATCCAATTTATTGCCTAAATTAAATCCAATGCCCCCAATTGGGTTGGAACCTGGTTGATATACACTACATTTTAAATGTTTTTCGCCCTCACCAACACCACGGGCATAACCGGTGTCCTTTAATCCTTCGGCCATAAAAACCGGGGTCATATTTCCAGGACCAAAGGGTGCAAATTGCTTTAGGATGCGCATCAGTTTTGGTGTGATTTGATGCATTGAGATTTTGGCATCCACGGAAATTTCGGGCTTTAGTAATATGGGGTCGATGGATTCGGACACCACTTTCTCAAACTGATTTTTGAAGGCTTCGTACTGTTCCTCCAACAAGGTAAGGCCTGCGGCGTACATATGCCCGCCGAACTGCTCCAAACAGTCGGAACAGCCTTCGAGGGCATTATAAATGTCAAATCCCTTTACCGATCTGGCAGAGGCAGCCAGTTTGTCACCGCTTTTAGTAAAGACCAAAGTGGGCCTGTAGTAGGTCTCCGTCAATCGTGAGGCCACAATGCCGATTACACCTTTGTGCCAGTTCTCGTTATAGACCACGGAGGTAAACTTTTCTTCTTCTCCGTTTTCTTGGATTTGGACCAAAGCTTCTTGGGTAATCTCTTGATCCAGACTTCGTCTTTCGGTATTGAACAGTTCAATTTCTGAGGCGAATTGTTGCGCTTGGTCAATATCCGTTTCCACCAGAAGTGCAACGGCGTGTTGGCCATGTTTCATACGCCCTGCTGCATTGATTCTTGGTGCAATGATGAAGACTACATCGGTGATGGTAAGTTCCCTTTTTTTGGTCTGATCAATAAGTGCCTTGATCCCTGTTCTTGGATTTTCGTTAATGACCAACAATCCATAATGGGCCAGCACACGATTTTCTCCCGTAATTGGAACAATATCCGCTGCGATTGCCGTAGCAACCAAATCCAAATATAGAATCAAATCATCTATGGTTTTTCCTTGCTTGGAACCCAAGGCTTGAATGAGTTTAAAGCCGACACCACATCCACAAAGTTCTTTGTACGGATAGAAACAATCTTGCTGTTTGGGGTCCAATACTGCGACGGCATCAGGCAGTTCTTGCCCAGGTCGGTGGTGATCGCAAACAATGACATCGACTCCCTTTTCCTTGGCATACCTTATTTGGTCAATGGCCTTGATGCCGCAGTCCAAGGCAATCATCAAACCGATATCGTTGTCCGCTGCAAAATCAATCCCTTGAAACGAAATACCATATCCTTCCGCGTAGCGATCTGGAATATAGGTCGCCACATTGGGGTACGTTTCCATCAAAAAGGAACTCACCAAAGCTACGGAAGTGGTTCCGTCCACATCATAATCCCCATACACCATTATGTTTTCTTCGTTGGCCATGGCCTGCTCGATACGCTCCACCGCCTTGGACATATCTTTCATCAAAAAAGGGTCGTGCAGGTGGCTTAATTCAGGTCGGAAAAATGCCTTTGCCTCCTCATAGTCGCTTATCCCCCGTTGAAGCAACAATTGGGCAACCAAGTCATCAACGCCCAATGCTTCGGAAAGTTGGTCGATGGATTCTTGTTCAGGTTTTGGCTTTATGGTCCAGCGCATCCATGTTAGATTTTGGAAATGGTCAGTTCGAGTGTTTCGAAAGATGTTCGAAACGTATCGAGAACCATTGGTTAAACATTTTTAGCAAGATTGGGCAACGAAATAAAATGACCGTTAATGAGGTTTCTTTTTTGGTTTGACCATTTCATTCAATATTTTAAAAATAAGATGGCCACTACAATGTTTGTAAACTTAGTACAAAAAACCAATTCTACAATTATCCCTTTAAAGGTGGAATTGCTTGTTTTCCAAGAAAGCCACTTCTCGATACAATTCTGATTTTATCAGAATTACTCGAAGTGACACTTTTACTTATGATGAAAAATGGTCTTGATTTCCAACTGGGCAAATTTTCTGAACATTTCCATAACGCCACAATACTTTTCCACGGAAAGATCCACTGCTTTTTTGAGCTTTTCCTCGTTTAAGTCAGCTCCCGTAAAATGATATTCGACCACCACGGAATCATAGTGTTTTGGATGCTCATCGGTTAGGTTGGCTATGGTCTCTATTTTGAAATCATCCACTTCCAGTTTCATTTTTTTGATGAGCGAAGCCACGTCCAGACCGGAACACCCTGCCAAACTTGATAACATTAGGGCTTTGGGACGTAAACCTGCTCCAGAACCGCCACTGTCCTCCCCAGCATCGATTCGAACGGTATGTCCGGAAGGGTTGTTGCTTTCAAAGGCCATTTCGCCTAACCATTTGGTTGTCACATGATTTGTCATGATGATTAATTTTTGTTTCTTGTAGGGTTCAAAAATACAATTTATAATCTCAAATATGGCCTTAGTAAACCCCTTGTCGCCCGACCATGATGCAGAAACAAAAGAACTGGCGGAATTCTTTAACGAGACCCTTGGGTTTTGTCCCAATTCCGTGTTGACCATGCAGCACCGGCCAGCTATTTCCAAGGCTTTCATTAACCTTAACAAGGCCGTGATGGCCAATGAGGGACGTGTGACTTCCGCCCTAAAACGTATGATCGCATGGGTGAGCAGTAACGCTACGGGCTGTCGTTACTGCCAAGCACACGCCATTAGGGCGGCAGAACGGTATGGTGCCAATCAGGAACAACTGGACAACATTTGGGAATACCGTACCCACAATGCGTTCTCCGATGCCGAAAAGGCTGCGTTGGATTTTGCCCTGGCCGCTTCGCAAGTACCGAACACCGTTAGCGCCGATATTAAAAAACGATTGCACAAACATTGGAATGATGGTGAGATTGTGGAAATGATGGGGGTCATCTCACTTTTTGGCTATTTGAACCGCTGGAACGATTCCATGGGTACAGCCATAGAAGATGGTGCTGTGGAAAGTGCGGAAAAATATCTGGGCGAGGTAGGCTGGCAAAAAGGGAAACACGATGGGTCTAAATACTAGACGGCATTAATCAAGATTCATCAAAACTCTTTTTCTTAAATCCGGCAACACGTCTTCTTCAAACCATGGGTTTTTGCTCAACCAAAACCGATTTCTTGGCGATGGGTGCGGCAGCACAAAATAGTTGGGAAGATAGTTTTTATAGTTCCTCACTGTTTCGGTTAGATTCTTTTCTCGGGCTTTTTTCAAATAATACGACTGTGCATATTGGCCAATCAAGATGGTCAATTTAAGGTTCGGCATTTGCTCTACCAGAGATCGGTGCCATAAAGGAGCACACTCGGGCCGTGGTGGCAAATCCCCAGATTTTCCTTTGCCCGGATAACAAAACCCCATTGGAATCAGTGCAAAAAGCTTTTCATTGTAAAATTGCTCGTCCGTTACATTGAGCCATTTTCTGAGCTGTTTGCCACTAGGGTCGTCCCACGGAACCCCCGTTTGGTGCACCTTGGTTCCTGGCGCCTGCCCAATAATGACAATTTTTGATGCTGGATGGGCGGCAAGAATGGGTCTGGGCCCCAAGGGCAAATGTTCTTGGCAATGGGTGCAGTTCCGTATTTGGAATAGTAATTCGTCCATCTTGTGATTGGGTCGTAAAGTCGTTTTGAAATTTACAACTATTTCTTGCCACCGACCACAATCACGAATTCGCCTTTCGGTGCCTTTGTGGTAAAATAGGCAATTAGCTCGGCTACAGTCCCTCGAACGGTTTCCTCATACAACTTGGTCAACTCCCGGGATACGGAAACGGGTCGGTCTTCACCAAAATACTCGGCGAAATGGGTCAAGGTTTTAAGGAGTTTGTGGGGCGATTCATAAAAAACCAGCGTTCGCGTTTCTTCGGCCAATTCCAGAAGTCGGGTCTGGCGGCCTTTTTTTAGGGGCAGAAACCCTTCAAAAACAAATCGGTCGTTGGGCAATCCGCTGTTTACCAAAGCCGGTACAAATGCAGTGGCTCCGGGCAAACATTCCACTTCAATATCGTTTTCCACGCAGGCGCGGGTCAATAAAAAACCAGGGTCGGAAATGGCTGGAGTGCCTGCATCGGAAATCAAGGCATAAACGGACCCCTCCTTCATTTTTTGCACCAACGTGTCCACCTGTTTGTGCTCGTTGTGCATGTGATGGCTCTGTAAAGGCGTATTGATCTCGAAATGTTTGAGCAACTTGCCACTGGTCCGGGTATCTTCCGCCAAAACAACATCTACTTCCTTGAGCACCTTGATGGCACGTAGCGTCATGTCCTCCAAATTTCCTATTGGTGTCGGTACTAGATATAACTTTCCCATGAACCAAAGTTAAGGCCTTACAATCAAAATAAAATTGAAAAAATGGATTTATGCGAACCTGCGTTCGATCAAGGCAATAAAACGAGCCTCATACTCTTCTTTTCCTTCCCAATTGTTATACTCGGGTTTCACCATATTGTTGATGAAGGCAACCGAACGCTCTTCGGAATCAATGGTGGTGAGCTGGGAAAGCACACGGGTGTAGTCTTCCATATCGTTGTTGAACAAATGCTTTACGAATGCAAGCTTATCGTTGAGGCCCACCTGAAAATCTTTGGCCAAACGATCATTCAATGATTTTGGCTTGATTGTTTTTGAAGGTGCACTCACGTTCTCATCGGGCGTAACCTCATCTTTGTCGTTCTTCATCAAATTGGGTTTGGCCACGAATTCGGCAAATACCTTTTCCAGATCCATATTGGATGGCATTTCGGAAACAATGTCCTTGATCGTATCCATAGAGGGTGTAGTGATAATATCCTCTTGGTGCGGATTGCTCTCCGGTACCGATGTGTTGCCACTTAAAACTGCATTGGCCATTTTCTCGAACCTTGAGGCTATCACGTTTTGGGATACATCCACCTCTACATCGTTAAGTTTTTCGTCTATGAACTTCAATACGGCCAACTTTTCATAAATCCTTCTGGATTTTTCATACAATCCCGCAAGATCGGTATCCTCCCGTGCTGTTATTATCTCCGTGGACAACTTGATCAACTCTTCCCTCAATTTCCGTATCATAGCTTTTCTTCTTTACTATAAAAATATAACGATTTTGCGAATACCCTATCAACAAAAGGTTAAAATCTTATTGAAAACAGGGGTGCATTTTTTTAGTAGCTTTGTGGTCGTCCCAAAATAACGGGAAAACAAACAATTTCTTTCAAAAATACGGTATGTTTCTCGAAAACACAGTCAACCCTAAGGAACAGTTTGGATGGATCGAGGTGATTTGCGGTTCCATGTTTTCCGGAAAGACCGAAGAACTGATCCGACGATTAAAACGGGCCCAATTCGCCAAGCAAAAAGTGGAAATTTTCAAACCTATTGTGGATACTCGTTACCATGAAGAAATGGTGGTCTCCCACGATTCCAACGAAATCAGGTCCACCCCCGTTCCCGCCGCGGCCAATATTCGGCTTTTGGCGGACGACTGTGATGTGATCGGTATTGACGAAGCCCAATTTTTTGATGATGAAATCGTGACCGTTTGCAACGATTTGGCCAACAAGGGCATTCGCGTAGTGGTCGCAGGCCTGGATATGGACTTTAAAGGGAACCCCTTTGGGCCTATGCCAGCGTTGATGGCCACAGCAGAATACGTGACCAAGGTACACGCCGTTTGCACCCGTACCGGAAATTTGGCCAACTACAGTTTTAGGAAATCCTTGAACGACAATTTAGTGCTGCTAGGTGAAACCGAGGAATATGAACCCTTGAGCAGAGCCGCATTTTATAAGGCCATGTTGCGCGAAAAAATTAAGGGGATCAACGTGGATTCCGAAGAGGTGCTCTCCAAAAAACAAAAACCCAATGAGTAAGGTCGGGGAAACAACTTTGGTCTTGGACCTCGCCGCCCTGGAACACAATTATAACTATTTGCGATCCAAAATAACCCCCGAAACCAAATTTTTGGGCGTTGTTAAAGCGTTCGCCTACGGAAGCGACATGGTGGCCATTGCAAAAAAACTGGAGCAATTGGGCGCCGATTATTTGGCCGTTGCCTATGTTAGCGAAGGAGTTCTGTTACGCAAAACAGGTGTTCAGCTACCGATTTTGGTACTGCACCCCTTGGCTTCCAATTTTGATGATTTAATCGGATACCACTTGGAGCCGAGCATTTATTCCAGGAATATTTTGAATCAATTTATTGAAGCCGCCAAAGAGGGGGAACAAAACAATTACCCTGTTCACATTAAATTCAACACAGGGTTGAACCGTTTGGGTTTTTCTAAAGATGATGTTGAATTGATTGCAGAGGAAACAAAGCGCAGTGGATGCATCAAAATAGTTTCCGCATTTTCGCATTTGGCCGCATCCGAGGATAAAAATGAACAAACCTTCAGCCTGAAGCAAATCGAATCTTTCAAAAATTTGAGCAGCGCCCTTATGGATAGATTGGGCCATGCCCCGATGCGACACATGCTGAACACTTCGGGCATCATCAATTATCCAGAAGCACAGTTTGAGATGGTGCGCAGTGGGATAGGACTCTACGGATATGGTAACCAAGTTGAAATAGATGCTGCTCTCAAGCCGGTGGCCAGCCTTAAAACAGTCATTTCACAGATTCATCAAATTGAAGCCAACGAGTCCGTAGGGTACAATAGGGCGTTTAAATCCAACCACCCCATAAAAAGTGCCACCCTCCCCATTGGACATGCCGATGGTATTGGCCGACAGTACGGAAAGGGCAAAGGTTTTGTGACCATCAATAATAAAAAAGCGCCTATTTTGGGCAATGTTTGCATGGATATGATCATGGTGGATGTTACCAATATTGATTGTAAAGAAGGTGACGAAGCAATTGTGTTCGGCAATGAAAAATCTGCGGAAAAATTTGCGTCCGGGGCAGGTACCATTTCCTACGAAATTCTCACGGCCATATCGCAACGGGTAAAAAGAGTGGTTACGGGGATTTGAATATTATCTTTATTTACTTAATTTGTGTTGGATTAACCAATACTCAACTATAAATGGGATTTTTAAAAGAGTTTAAGGAGTTTGCCATGAAAGGGAACCTGGTGGATATCGCCGTAGGTTTCGTTATGGGCGCCGCTTTTAAAGAAGTGGTTTCATCCTTCACGGGAGGGATAGTCTCTCCGTTGATCGGATTGTTGTTCAACGCAGATTTCAACGACTTGAAATATGTAATTACAGAGGGTACGCCGAATGAGGCAGGTGAAATTGTCGGGGAAATCGCTGTGCTTTACGGCGCATTTTTGACCAATGTCATCGATTTCATCATCGTCGCATTTGTTATGTTCCTTGTAGTGAAGGCCGTAAACAGAATGAAGAAAAAAGAGGAGCCCGCTCCAGAACCTCCAAAGGGTCCGACCCAAGAGGAACTGTTGGCAGAGATCCGCGATTTGTTGAAAAAACAATAAGCGTATCGGTATTTTTCGGTACGACCGCTACATCACAATAACCTTTAAAAACCATCAATGTGTTTTCGCTAACATGTTGATGGTTGTTTTATTTATAACATTTTGTTATTTTTTATTGATTGATGATGAAAAAGCTTGTTTAACTCGCTGACTGAAGTACCTTTGCGACAAGAAATAATTTTATAATGAAAGTAGCAGTTGTTGGTGCCACCGGAATGGTAGGCGAAGTCATGTTGAAAGTATTGGAAGAGCGAAACTTCCCCATTTCAGAATTGTTGTTGGTTGCTTCGGAGCGCTCCGTGGGAAAAAAGCTCACCTATAAAAATGAAGCGCATAGCGTAATCGGTTTGGCCGATGCTGTTGCAGCGCAACCTGATATTGCCATTTTCTCCGCAGGTGGGGACACTTCTTTGGAATGGGCGCCCAAATTTGCCGAGGTGGGCACCACGGTGATCGATAACTCATCCGCTTGGCGTATGGACCCGACCAAAAAATTGGTGGTGCCGGAAATCAACGCCAACGCGTTGACGGCTGATGATAAGATTATAGCCAACCCCAACTGCTCCACCATTCAAATGGTATTGGCCTTGGACCCATTGCACAAAAAATATCAAATGAAACGTGTGGTGGTATCGACTTATCAATCTGTTTCGGGAACCGGGGTGAAAGCGGTGGAACAAATGGAGAACGAAGCCGCTGGAATCGAGGGGGAAATGGCCTATCCTCATCCAATCAACCGAAACGCATTGCCGCATTGCGATGTGTTTTTGGAAAACGGATACACCAAAGAAGAGATGAAGTTGGCCCGTGAGCCACAAAAAATATTGGATGACCGTACGTTTTCGGTAACTGCCACCGCTGTTCGTATTCCAACCGCAGGCGGGCACTCAGAATCCGTGAACGTGGAGTTCCACAACGATTTTGACTTGGCCGAAGTGCGACAATTGCTCAGCGAAACGCCAGGCATCGTGGTGCAGGACAATCCTGAAACCAACACCTATCCGATGCCCGTTTTTGCCAATGGCAAGGACGATGTTTTTGTGGGCAGGATCCGCAGGGACGAAACCCAACCCAATACGCTGAACATGTGGATTGTGGCAGACAACCTCAGAAAAGGGGCTGCTACCAATGCGGTACAGATTGCGGAGTATTTGGTGGAGCACAATTTGGTTTCGAATACTTCTGAGGCAATTTCATAAAAATCGTTAAAGCATTAACTGTAGCCAATAGGTTTGTGTGTTTTGTGTATTTTTATCGGAATCAATCCGAGAAAACATGAAAAACATAAGTCTGTTGGCTGCTTTGGTTTTATTTGCAGCCTGCCAAGAAGAAACCAAAAAAAGAGATCCCATAACTGTGAACTATCCCTCTACCAAAAAAGTTGACACCGTAGATAATTATTTTGGAACCGAAGTTCCCGACCCATACCGTTGGTTGGAGGACGACCGCAGCGAAGAGACCGAAGCTTGGGTAAAAAAGCAAAATTCGGTCACATTTGGGTATTTGGAGAAGATTCCATTTCGAGAAGACCTAAAAAACCGTTTGGAAAAACTCTGGAACTACGAAAAAGTAGGTTCTCCGTTCAAGGAAGGCGACTACACCTATTATTACAAAAACAACGGTCTGCAAAATCAATATGTGGTTTACCGCAAAAAGGACGGCGGCGAAGAAGAAGTCTTTTTGGATCCCAACACATTTTCCGAAGACGGCACCACATCCTTGATGGGGCTCAGTTTTACCAAGGACGGCTCCAAAGCGGCCTACCTTATTTCCGAAGGGGGAAGCGATTGGAGAAAAGGAATCGTCATTGATGCCGAATCCAAGGAAATTGTGGAGGACACCTTGGTGGATATCAAGTTCAGCGGCATCTCTTGGAAAGGAAACGATGGTTTCTTCTATTCCAGCTACGACAAACCTGAGGGAAGCGAACTTTCCGCAAAAACGGACCAACATAAATTATATTACCACAAGTTGGGTACGCCTCAATCAGAAGACAAAATCATCTTTGGGGGCACACCCGAAGAAAAGCACCGCTATGTGGGCGGCTCCGTTTCCGAAGATCAAAAATATCTGTTCATCTCTGCATCCGTTTCCACTTCCGGGAACAAATTGTTTATGATGGATCTATCCAAAGAAAACCCTGAGCTGGTCACTATTTTGGACGATACCGATTCCGACACCTACGTCATCGACAACGATGGTGCTACATTATATTTGGTCACCAATCGTGAAGCGCCCAACAAAAAAGTAGTCGTTGTGGATGCCGCCAATCCTACACCGGAGAATTGGGAAGATTTGATTCCGGAGACCGAAAACGTATTGACCGCGGGAACCGGCGGCGGCTATTTCTTTACAGAATATATGGTGGATGCCATTTCCAAAGTGCTCCAGTATGATTATGACGGAAAGTTGATCCGCGAAGTGGAACTTCCAGGCGTAGGAAGCGCAGGAGGCTTTGGCGGCAAAAAAGAGGACAAGGAGTTCTATTTTTCCTTTACCAATTACAACACCCCAGGCTCATTGTACAAATACAATGTGGAGACGGGTGAGTATGAGCAGTATTGGAAGCCTCAAATCGATTTCAATCCCGATGATTATGAGTCCAAGCAGGTATTTTACAACTCAAAAGATGGCACCAAAGTGCCCATGATCATTACCTATAAAAAAGGAACGGAACTTGACGGTAAAAACCCGACGATTCTCTATGGTTATGGCGGTTTTAATATCAGTTTGACACCTTCTTTCAGCATCGTGAACGCCGTTTGGATGGAGCAAGGCGGTGTGTATGCCGTTCCCAACCTTCGCGGGGGTGGCGAATACGGTAAAAAGTGGCACGATGCCGGAACCAAGCTCAACAAACAGAACGTATTTGATGACTTCATAGCCGCTGCCGAATACTTGATCGACAACAAATACACATCAAAAGAATATTTGGCCATTCGTGGCGGTTCCAATGGCGGTTTGTTGGTCGGGGCCACCATGACCCAACGTCCCGATTTGATGCAAGTGGCATTGCCCGCCGTTGGCGTATTGGATATGCTCCGCTATCACACCTTTACCGCTGGAGCGGGATGGGCCTACGATTACGGAACTTCCGAGGACAATGAGGAAATGTTCGACTACATCAAGGGCTATTCCCCGGTGCACAATGTGAAAGCGGGCACCGAATATCCGGCAACCTTGGTTACCACAGGGGATCACGACGACCGTGTGGTTCCTGCACACAGCTTTAAATTTGCTGCGGAATTACAGGAAAAACAGGCAGGTAATCAGCCTACCCTTATCCGAATCGAGACCAATGCAGGTCACGGAGCGGGAACACCCGTGAGCAAAACCATTGAGCAGTACGCCGATATTTTTGGGTTTACTTTTTATAATATGGGGTATGATGAGCTGCCCAACCAGTCTGTGCTCAAAGAGTTTAAAGATTAAATTTGTTTAGTAGGGCTACGCCTTTAGTAGCCCTTTCTTTCTATGCTAAAAGTCCAGGTAGATTCTTTCGGTTATCGTGACCAAACTATTTTAAAGGACATTTCTTTTGAAGTGGCCCCAGGGGAACACGTGGCTTTGATGGGCGAAAGCGGTTCGGGCAAAAGTACCTTGCTCAAAATCATCTACGGACTGCTTCACGTGGAAGAAGGCTCGGTTTTTTGGGATGATATGGAAGCCCTCGGACCCAACTTTAATCTGGTTCCCGGTGAGCCTTACATGAAATATTTGGCGCAGGATTTTGATTTGATGCCTTTTATTTCCGTGGAAGAAAACGTGGGGCAGTTCCTTTCTGTATTTGAGCGAGAAACACACGAGGAACGCATCAACGAGCTCTTGGATTTGATTGAAATGAAACCTTTTGCCAAAACCAAGGTGAAATACCTCAGCGGAGGACAACAACAACGCGTGGCACTTGCTCGGGTCTTGGCCCAAGAGCCAGAAATTTTGCTGCTGGACGAGCCTTTTGGGCACATTGATAATTTTAAGCGCAACTCGCTACGAAGAAATCTTTTTTTATATCTCAAAAAACAGGGCGTCACAGTACTAACGGCCAGTCACGACCCTAGTGATGTATTGCCTTTCGCAGAACGCACCTTGATTTTGGAGCAGGGACAGATCATTGCCAACGAGAACACTCAAGAACTCTACAAAAGACCGCCCAATTACTATACCGCATCATTGTTTGGGCAGGTGAACAAGGTACCTATGAAGTTGCTGAAATCCTATTCCGAAATTGATCGTTCCATTTTGGTGTATCCGCACGAGTTCAAATTTTCGGATTCATCCGGGCTAAAGGTCGAGGTGATTCACTCTTTTTTTAAAGGAAGTCATCACTTGAACGAAGGGGTTGCCGACGATGGCACCGTTATCTTTTTTAATTCTAATAAAAAGCAGGAAAAAGGAGTGACCATTTTTCTTAATGTATCTTTGGAAACCATCAACAGAAGGCTTCAGGTTGGACAAAAAACAAATACATAGAGAGCTTCAGTTTAAGGCGATGCGGAGTAGCGGAGCTGGCGGACAACACGTGAACAAGGTTTCCTCCAAAGTGGAGCTTACGTTCAACATCCCTGCATCAGAAGGACTATCGGAACGCGAAAAACAGCGGATTCAATTAAAACTCAAATCCAGGTTGACCAACGATGGCGCCATCGTTCTTCAATGTGATGAAGCCCGGAGTCAGCACCGGAACAAGGACCTAGTGGTGAAGCGATTTTTTGAAATATTGAAAAATGCGCTTGTAGTTCCCAAGAAACGAAAACCGACCAAACCGACGAAGTCTTCCAAAGAAAAGCGGTTAAAGTCCAAAAAGATGACCGCGGACAAAAAAGCTTCGCGCAAAAAACCAGATCTGGGCAAATAAGAATTTGATGGTTTTGCATCCTTCAGATCATAAACCCATCAAAAAAATTAAGTCCGAGACATTTCCCATGTATCCAATTTAATATCCTCGCCACAAATGCTTAATTTTCAGTCAAATTATAACTAATTCAAAAAAATGATTTCTAAAACAGCAAACCTCAAAACATTGCTGCTCCTCGCAGTGATGTCTTTGTCCTGCGCTGCATTTTCAGTAGCACAAAATGTTCCCTCCCCAAAAGATGTTCTCGGCTTTGAACTGGGAGATGATTACAAACTGGCCGATTATTCACAAATTGAAGATTACCTGATTAAGCTGGACAATGCTTCCGAACGGGTTAAAATGCAGGAAATCGGGGAAACCGTACTGGGCAGAAAAATGTACATTGTGTTTGTTTCCACCGAAGAAAACCTACGTCAACTTGATAAATGGAAAGACATCAGCACCAAACTTGCAAGGGTGCAGGTCGACGATGATGATGCCGTTCGACTTTCGCAAGAAGGCAAGGCCATTGTTTGGGTGGATGGCGGAATCCACTCCACAGAACTGGCCGGCACCCAAGTAACTCCCGAGTTGGCATACACTTTGGCGACATCCGAATCCGAAGAAGTGAAAAAAATAAGGGAAAATGTGATAACGATCATTATGCCCAACATGAACCCCGATGGCCTCGACATCGTAACAGATTGGTATCGAAAAAACTTGGGAACACCTTATGAAACTTCTCGCCCTCCGATTTTATACCATCATTATGTGGGGCACGACAACAATAGGGATTGGTTTATGAACACTATGCCCGAAACCTATCACGTCACCCAAATTTTATATAACGAGTGGTACCCTCAAATTGTCTTTAATCACCATCAAACCTCACCTTCTTGGACCAAGATTTCCATTCCTCCCTACGCTGACCCGGTAAACCCAAAAATACATCCTGCCATTACTGCAAGTGTCAGCGAAGTCGGTTCTGCCATGTCCAAGCGTTTTTCCATGGAGAACATGCCCGGTGCCATAGCGGATAATTATTACACCATGTTCTGGAACGGTGGGGCACGTACCGTACCATACTACCACAACATGATCGGTATTTTGACCGAAACAGGACATGCTTCCCCCACCCCAAGGTATTACGACCCCGAAAAACTGCCTAAAACAGTCGCCGGAGGAACTCCTACGGATGGCACGGACATTATGTATCCAGACCCTTGGAAGGGTGGCGAATCCCATTTTAGGGATGCCGTGGATTATATGTTGACAGCAACCTGGGCCACTTTGGACCTAGCGGCCGACCGCAAGAGCAATTACCTTTATAATATTTATAAAATGGGTAAGTCAGCCGTGGAAAAAGGAAAGACAGGAGATCTGTTCGCTTATATCATCGATAAGGAGCAATGGGATTCTTTTGAAGCGGTAAACTTGGTAAACGTTTTGCTCCGCGGTGGAATCGAAGTTGAAAAAGCTACCAAAGACTTTACGGTCAATGGTAAAGAATACGAAGAAGGCTCTTATGTCATCTATACCGCCCAAGCCTTTAGACCGTATTTGTTGGATCTGATGGAAAAACAGGATTACCCAACCCGTTTTCAATATCCCGGCGGACCACCTGACACTCCCTACGATCTAGCTGGGTGGACATTGCCGTTGCAAATGGGCATTGATGTGGATAAAATTGCCGAGTCTTTCAATGCACCAACAGAAAAAGTTACAGGGCTTGTAAAACATTATGAAGGCGAAGTAAACAGAAACGGTTCCTTCGGCTATGCGTTGAGTGTTAACAGCAATGCCTCGGTATTGGCCACCAACAAAATATTGAAAGCTGGCGGAACGGCTTACAAAAGCATGGCGGAATTCAAAGCGGGCAAAGTAACACTTCCCGCTGGATCATATATTGTTTCCGGGGACAAAGAAATGGTGGAGTCCTTGGCCGATGAGTACGGACTTGAATTTACAGGATTGTCCGCCAAACCAGAAGTACAGTTGAAGAAAATCCATTTGCCCAAAGTGGGACTCTACAAATCCTGGGTGGCCAATATGGATGAAGGATGGACCCGTTTTGTAATGGACGAATACGAATTTGATATGGACACTTTGCACGATGCCGATATCAAAACCAAAGACTTGTCACAGTATGATGCCATCATCATCCCATCGCAAAGACCAGGTTCCATTTTACATGGACACTCAACTATGGACATGCCCGAAAAATTCACTGGAGGAATTGGGCTGAAGGGTTCCGTAGCTCTGAGCGACTATGTGGAAAATGGTGGGACTCTAATTGCCTTTGACGAGGCCAGTGACTTTGTTATCGAGCAATTTGGATTGCCTTTGCGCGACGCCGTGGCAGGTGCGGACAGCAACGACTTTTTTATTCCTGGATCTTTGATCAAGGCCGGTGTGGACACTTCCCATCCATTGGCATTTGGTATGAAGGATACCGTTGCCGTTTCTTTCAACAGAAGCAGGGCTTTTGCCATTGACAAACAAAGAAAATCCGGCGAAGGCGGTAAAGAAGACATTAAGGATGCACCCACACCCGAAGTTGAGGTAATCGCCACCTATGCCGCCAAAGACCTATTGATGAGCGGTTGGGCCATGGGCGAGGACCGATACATTGCCAAAAAACCTGCGATGGTGAAAGCCAAATACGGAAAAGGCTCGGCCATCTTGTTTGCCTTCCGTCCACAGTTTAGGGCACAACCAAGAGGTACCTATAAATTGATTTTCAATGCAATCTATGAGGGTGCTTCGGAGTAGCAGAAATATATGTATAAAAAGAAAGCCGCATCAAGTTGATGCGGCTTTTTTTATTCCCTCACCCAACACCATTCCAAGGTTTCGGTCTCTTCCAGTTCCTTTTTAAAATCTTCCCCGGTCTCCAAAGCATCGCTCACAGACAATCGGGTAAAGGCACTTAAATCAAAGTTTTGGATGACCTGTTCAATCTGTTCTTTTGCATTTTTTGCACATGATTCCAGAACATACCAATAATTTACAAGAACATATCCATCTTCGGGTACGCCGATACAGGTTTCACGGCCTCCCCAAGACCCCATATTCTTTTGAAACAACCTTAGTGAAATAATAGGAAGGACAGCATCATATCTTTCCTTTTCATTATCGGATGCACTGGTATGTAGTTCCAAATCGATGTTTACAATTTTTTCGAAAGTATCCATGTCAATAAATTTGTTTCTTCGAAACTAACATGGTTTTTCTTAAAAATATGGGGCAATTGATGAATGCCCCTTTTCAATTGATAGATGGGAGCATTGCTAGAGAAAATGGTGCAATTCAAACAAAATCGCTGCCGTAGCAATAAGCGGTCGCCATCAGAATAAAATGTTTGCAGTTTTTTATCAAGATGGCAACATTATTCTATTTGCGCTAAAGCCAATATTTGCAAACGCTATGCCTGGTCTTGGCCTTCCAATTCCCTCGCAATCCAAGAAAAACTGTCCTGAACGGTGGAAAAAACTTGTTCCACCGGAACCAAATCGGGGATGATGTCAATATTTTCAATGAGTTGTTTGGGCTGTTCTCTCAACCCTGTGAAAACCGTTTTTATATTTTTCTTGGACAAGTCGAATATGATGGTCTCCAGGGCGTAAACACCAGACTGGTCTATATGTGGAACCCGGTCCATACGGATGACCAGTACTTTTATATGCTCATCAATATTTTTTACCTGATCCTGAAAGTAGGACGTAAAACCAAAAAACAACGGGCCATTCAAATGTTTGATAAATACTTTGTCCTTATATTTCTCGTAGAAATTCTCTTCATCGACCCAAGGTCTTTCACCATCAAAACCCGCAAGTGTGCCAACTTCCATGCCTTTTTCCCCAATATCGCTGGCGCGTTTCATAAACAACAAGGCCGCCAAGGTTACCCCGACACCAACTGCTTGGATCAAACTGCCAAATGTGGTCCACAATAAAACAATGATCAGCACCACAGAATCTGCCTTGGGCATTATTTTTATATGTTTAAGGCCACGTGTATCGATAATTTTAAACCCAATCGGAATAAGTATTCCCGCAAGCACAGCCAAGGGAATATATGCTGCGAGCGAACTTAATCCCAATAAAACCGCCAAAAGAAATGTGCCGTGCAAGGCTCCTGAAAGCCTTGTTTTACCTCCATTGTTGATGTTTACCACGGTACCCTTTGTTGCGCCCGCACCGGGTATGCCGCCAACCAAGGCCGCCACCATGTTACCAATGCCTTGGCCTATTAGCTCGCGATTGCTGTTGTGCTTGGTTTTGGTCATGTTATCCGCAATTACCGAGGTCAACAGCGAGTCAATGGAACCCAAAACTGCCAAGACCATTCCATATTCCAAAACCATAAAATAGGCTTCGCTATCAATGCTGAAAAGACCATCTATTTGCAATGATGGCAAACCCGATGGAATTTCGCCAATAATAGGAACGGCCCAATTTATAAAATAGGAAAAGATGGAAACTGCAATCAAGGCCACAAGTGCACTGGGTATGGTTTTATTGATTTTTGGAAACACGTAATAAATAATCACCGTCATTGCGCCCAGCACCAAGGCCTGCCAATTAAACTCCGAAAACAATCTCGGTAAATCCGACATTACCTTTATAGTGGATTTTGCCGAATCCAATCCTACGAACGGGAATATTTGCAGGATAATGATGATAAGTCCCACGCCACTCATAAAGCCTGAAATTACAGGGTAGGGAAAATATTTGATGTATCCGGCGATATTGATAAGCCCGAAAATTATCTGTAGCACACCGCCCAATAAAAAACTCAATATAATAATCCCCATGGCATTTTCCAGACTGCCCGTCAAGTCAACGGCGCTGGCCACCAAGGCTGCCGAAACCACCGTCATTGGTCCCGTAGGGCCACTGGCCTGGGTTTTTGTACCTCCAAACAAGGCGGCAAGGATACCAATCGCAATTGCACCATATAAACCTGAAATTGCACCAAGGCCAGATTGTACACCAAAGGCCAATGCCAACGGTAGTGCAACGATTCCTGCCACCAGTCCGCCTGTAATATCTCCTTTTAAGTATTTTGTGTCGTAAAATTTTGCCATGATCGGAAAGGTTCTATTGTAAGATTAATATTCACCGAAAATAACAAATTTCAAAACCAAACCTTGTCCATGTCGTTTTTATCTTAACCCCAACACATTCATTTTTAATTTAATGAACATGAAAATGCGTCTTGGCCACAGGCTTATACCCTTTTGTTTATGTTCTTAAAAACTTTCTGATTTAAGGCGATTCTAAAACTATATACTTTGAAATCCCTGAAGGAATGATTTTCAGACCAGCTGAAAAACCATGTGTTATCTAAAAAGAATCGCTACCGCACCAATAGCGGTTACAATCAAAATAAAGCGTTTGTAATTTTTCTCGTTGATTTTCTTCACCAAGAAGACACCCAAAATCAAACCGACAATAATAGCAGGAAGCAATCTTAGGTTGATCAACAGACTTTGGACGGTAATCGTTTTCCAAATAAAAACATGGAACGGCAATTTGAATAGATTGGTAATGAAGAACAACCAGGCCGCCGTGCCCACAAATTCGTTCTTGGGCAATCGCATCGCCAAAAAGAAAATATTGGTAAATGCGCCGGCCAAATTTCCGATCATGGTACAGATGCCCGCCAAAACACCCATGGAACCGGAGAAGACCCAGTGGGTAGGTACGGTCTGGGATTTTCTTCTGTCCCACCAGATCAGCATTGCCAAACTAATGAATATTACGATCACCATTCCCCATTTAAATTCACGCTCGGGAAGGTCCTTACCGACCAAAACCCCGATGAGGATGCCCAAAATCATCCATGGAATAAACTTAAAAATGTATTTCCATTGGGCATGCCGGTTGTAATAGACCACCGCAAAAATATCCCCAACAATCAGCAGCGGAATAAAAAGCCCCGTTGAAGCTCTTGAGCCAAAGGCCAAGGCCATAAGGGTCACATTAAAAATGGACATGCCCTTGAGCCCTGCTTTGGAGACTCCCATTAAAAAAGCGGCGGTAGCTGCCATGGTCCAAGCGGCAACAGAAATATCCGAGAAAGTTGAAAGAAACATGAGGATTTTTTTGCAGGTTCACAAAAGTAACCCAAAAAAACTATCTTTAACTCCAGCCAAACTAAACAAATGAAACTTGAACTTTTAGATTACATCATCATTTTTGGATTTTTTGCCTTGGTCCTTTTCATTGGGATATATGTTTCCAAAAAATCCGGACAAAATTCAACAGAATACTTTTTATCCGGTAGAAGCATGCCGTGGTGGCTTTTGGGATTGTCCATGGTCGCGACCACTTTTTCCACCGATACGCCCAACTTGGTAACCGATTTGGTCCGCTCCAATGGAGTTTCCGGAAACTGGGGCTGGTGGTGCTTTTTGCTGACAGGGATGTTGACCGTTTTTGTGTATGCCAAACTCTGGAGAAAGTCCAATGTAAAAACAGATCTGGAATTTTATGAACTAAGATACGGAGGGAAGGCAGCAAGCTTTTTGAGAAAGTTCAGGGCCATTTATCTTGGGGTATTGTTCAATGTGATTACCATGGCCTCCGTTACTTTGGCCGCCATAAAGATAGGTGGCGTTATGTTGGGGCTGGAGCCTTGGGTAACCGTGGTAAGTGCAGGCCTGATCACTGTTGTTTTTAGTGCCCTTGGTGGTTTTAAAGGCGTTGTCTATAGTGATTTTTTCCTGTTTTTTATGGCAATGGCCGGAGCAATAGGAGCTGCCTATTATCTGGTCAATTTACCCGAAGTGGGCGGATTGCAAGCTGTTTTGGAGAATGAAAACGTAAAAGATAAATTGAGCATACTACCCGATTTTAGCGATAAAAGAGCTTTGATCACCGCACTGATCATACCGTTGGCGGTACAATGGTGGAGTTCGTGGTACCCCGGAGGGGAACCCGGTGGCGGAGGTTATATCGCACAACGAATGTTGGCGGCAAAAAATGAGAACCATGCTATAGGAGCCACCTTCTTCTTTAATATTATGCACTACGCCTTAAGGCCTTGGCCATGGATTCTAGTCGCTTTGGCATCTTTGGTGGTGTACCCGGACATAGCGAGCATACACGAAGCCTTCCCCAATGTAACGGAAGATAAGTTGGGACATGACCTTGCCTATTCCGCCATGATGACAAAATTGCCAACAGGACTATTAGGTGTAGTAATGGCCTCATTGGTCGCAGCCTATATGTCCACTATTTCTACGCAGTTGAACTGGGGCTCTTCCTATATAGTGTATGATTTTTATAAGCAACAAATAAATCCAGAGGCCACAGAAAAACAAATGGTAAATGTGGGACGGATTTCTACCGTACTGCTAATGGTGTTGAGCGCATTTTTGGCCCTGGCCCTACAGGATGCCATGGGAGTGTTCAACTTGCTTTTATCCTTTGGTGCTGGAACGGGACTCATCTTTATATTAAGGTGGTTCTGGTGGCGAATCAATGCGTGGAGCGAAATTACGGCCATGTTTTCTTCTGGAATCCTAGCCGTTTTATTGGAGACAACTCCCTTGAGAGGTTATTTGTTTGCACCTGAAACAGGAATTTTTCCAGAATGGGCCGATTTGCCATTTATAATGTTAGTGACGACAATTATATGGCTAACGGCCACATTTGTAACCCAACCAGAAAGCAAAGAGGTGCTTCGAAGCTTCTATCTAAAAATTCAACCGGGAGGTCCGGGTTGGGCAAAAGTTGTAGATGAAGCCGAAGCGGAAAATGTGGAAATTGTCAAGACCAACGAAAAGTGGAGCGTACCATCAGGAATTAAAGCGATGCTGTCCGGTGTGGTGTTGATCTACTCCATCATGTTCGCCACAGGATATTGGATTTATGGAAAATATCAACTGGCCATCATTCTTACCATTGTGGTAGCCGTGTCCGCTTTTGTACTATTAAAGGTATGGCAAGGAATGAAGAATGTGTTCTAGGGAACAGGTTAATCTCTTAATTCCAATAATCTGGAAACATATTTTCCAATAACATCAAACTCCAAGTTGATGGTATCGCCTACTTTATAGGTATGGAAACGCGTGTGTTCGTGGGTATAAGGAATAATGGCTACACTAAAACTGTCCTTTTTGGAATCCACAACGGTCAAGCTAACACCATCAACCGTGATGGAACCTTTTTCGATGGTGACATTATTCAGCTTGGGGTCGTATGCAAATGTGTAGACCCAACTCCCATCTTTCTCTTCAACGGATTTGCAGGTAGCCGTTTGGTCCACATGCCCTTGCACGATATGTCCGTCCAAACGGGCACCCATCAACATGGCTCGTTCCAAGTTCACCACTTCACCCACCTTCAATTCTCCCAAATTGGTTTTGCTCAAGGTTTCTTCAATGGCAGTCACGGTATACTTATCGGCATCAATGGAAACCACGGTAAGGCATACCCCATTGTGCGAAACACTCTGGTCTATTTTTAATTCAGAAGTAATTGTAGAGGATACGGTAATGTGAAGATTTCCTCCCTCTTTTTCCAGCTTTTCAACTTTCCCCAAAGTCTCTATGATTCCTGTGAACATGTGTCTTATTAATTGACTAGTTTTGTAATGCAAAAGTAGCCATATCGGCATTCATTTTATGAAGGAAAATCAAAAAATACGATTGGGGATCTCCATAGGGGACATTAACGGAATTGGGTGCGAAGTAGCACTCAAAACATTTGAAGATGCAAGAATGTTGGACTTTTGCACACCTGTACTATTTGCATCCAACAAGATTGTTTCACAACAGATCAAAGATTTTGGGCTGGACATCAAGTTCAATGGCGTCCGGGATGCCGAGCAGGCCTTGGAAGGGAAAGTCAATATTGTCAATGTTGGGAAAGATGCCCCCAACGTGGAATACGGCCAGGCCACAAAGGAGGCCGGTGAATTCGCCATTAGATCCCTGAGGTTTGCAGTAAATGCCCTAAAAGAGAATAAAATCGATGTTTTGGTCACGGCACCCATCAACAAAAACAATATACAATCCGAGGATTTTAAGTTTCCAGGGCATACCGATTTTCTGGCCCAAGAACTCAAGGGGGAAAGCCTTATGTTTATGGTTACAGATGAGTTAAGGGTGGGTTTGCTCACCGATCATATTGCCGTAAAGGATGTGGCCAAGGCCATAACCCCAAAACTTATCCGTAACAAGGTCGCCACCATGGAAGAATCCCTAAAAATGGATTTTGGCATCCGCAAGCCCAAAATTGCTTTGTTGGGCATTAATCCGCACAGCGGGGACAACGGCACCATTGGGGAAGAGGACGATAAAATTTTGAAACCGACCATACAAGAGTTGTTCAACAAAGGGACCTTGGTCTACGGGCCCTATTCGGCCGACAGCTTTTTTGGTTCGGATAACCATAAAAATTTCGATGCCATACTAGCGGCATACCACGATCAAGGATTGATTCCGTTCAAGACCCTTTCCTTTGGCAAGGGCGTGAATTACACCGCGGGGCTGGACAAAGTCCGAACCTCTCCCGATCACGGTACCGCCTACGAAATTGCAGGTAAGGGCAAAGCAGATGAAAGCTCTTTTAAAGAAGCGGTTTTTACTGCCATTCAGGTATTTAAAAACAGGACCGAGTATCTAAAACTTACCGAAAACCCCCTGAAAAAGCAGAAAATTAGGCGCGGAGGGTAAAAAATTATATTCATTTTGGATATTTGTTGTGGCAAGAATTGCAGTTTTGTAAATTAGTAGTATCTTTGCACCCGCCTTTAAAGGCTGGTACACAAACCTTAAGTGTAGAAATGATGAAGCTGAAAGAGTTTAATATCCCTTTTTCAGGTCTGAAGTTGGGAAAACATAACTTTGTGTACGAAATTGATGATGCGTTCTTTGAATCTTTTGACTACCAAGAATTTAACGGAGCTTCCGTAAAAATTGATGCCGTTTTAGATAAAATGAGCACCATGATGGAACTTCAGATCGAAGCGGAGGGAACCATAAATGTGGATTGTGATTTGACGGGCGAACCTTTTGACCAGCCTATCGATTCCAATTTAAAACTAGTCGTCAAATTTGGCGATGAGTATAATGATGAGGATGACGAAATATTGATCATTCCACATGGCGAGCACCAATTCAATATTGCACAGTACATATACGAAATGTTGGTACTGGCCGTCCCACAGAAAAGGGTTCATCCCGGAGTGGAAGATGGCACATTGCAATCCGAAATCTTGGACAAGCTCGAAGAGCTACAGCCAAAAGAGAATACAAAACCATCAGAAGACACAGACCCCAGGTGGGACGATTTAAAAAAGTTACTAACGGATAAATAGGTTTATAATGGCACATCCTAAAAGAAAAATATCAAAAACCAGAAGGGACAAAAGAAGAACCCACTACAAAGCAGTTGCGCCAACAATTGCCAAGGACTCAACAACAGGTGAAATGCACTTGTTCCACAGAGCTCACTGGCACGAAGGCAAATTGTACTATAGAGGTCAGGTTTTGATTGACAAAACAGAAGAGGAAACAGCGGCATAAACGCAAACACCTTAAAACAAAGCAACTCCCGTTCAATTAATAACGGGAGTTTTTTTATGGGCCCACGTTAACACCCAAAAACGATTAAATTTGCCCATAAAGTCATATAAAATGACTAATTTTCACCGCTTTTGGGTCAAATTTGATTCTTTTTGACAATAAAGAGAGGCTAAAATGAAGAAAACAACGGCAGCAATAACAGCTGTAGGAGGATATGTTCCCGATTTTGTACTTTCCAATAAAGTACTGGAAACCATGGTAGATACCAACGATGAATGGATAACTACCCGAACCGGAATCAAGGAACGTAGGATCTTAAAAGAAGAGAACGCGGGAACATCTTTTATGGCAATCAGGGCCGCAAAAGACCTGCTTCAAAAAAGAGGCATTGAAGCTTCCGAAATAGATTTTGTACTTGTAGCGACCGCAACCCCCGATTTGCCCGTAGCATCCACCGCTGCATATGTGGCTTCGGAAATTGGTGCGGTGAACGCTTTCGCCTACGACTTGCAGGCTGCCTGCTCCAGCTTTTTGTACGGGATGTCCACCGCAGCCAGCTATATAGAGTCCGGCAGATATAAAAAAGTATTGGTCATTGGGGCAGATAAAATGTCGTCCATCATAGATTATACGGATAGAACCACATGTATTATTTTTGGTGACGGGGCCGGCGCGGTTCTTTTTGAGCCCAATGAAGAAGGGTTGGGACTTCAGGATGAATATCTCCGCTCCGACGGTATTGGCCGACAATTTTTAAAAATCGATGCAGGCGGATCTATTCTGCCCGCTTCCGAGGAAACCGTGAAGAACAAACAACATTATGTTTATCAAGATGGTAAATCCGTTTTTAAATTTGCGGTATCCAATATGGCAGATGTATCGGCACTGATCATGGAACGGAACAACTTGACGAAGGATGATGTACAGTGGTTGGCGCCACACCAGGCCAACAAACGTATCATTGATGCCACCGCCAATAGAATGGGCGTGGAGGCGGATAAAGTATTGATCAATATAGACCGTTACGGAAATACGACCTCCGCAACACTGCCCTTGTTGTTGTACGACTTCGAGAAGCAGTTGAAAAAAGGAGACAACATAATTTTTGCCGCCTTTGGAGGTGGTTTTACATGGGGTTCCATTTATTTAAAATGGGCCTATAACTCATAATCACGCAACTAACAAATTATATTCCATGGACATTAAGGAAATTCAAAGTTTAATCAAGTTTGTCGCCAAATCAGGTGCCAGCGAGGTGAAGCTGGAAATGGAGGATATCAAAATCACCATTCGAACGGGAAGCGCCGGTTCAGGTTCGCCAGAAACCACAATTGTTCAACAGATTCCTGTGCCCCAAACGGCGGCAGCTCCTGCGGCCCAGGCACCGGCAGCAGCACAAGAAACCGCTGCACCAGCACCATCCGAACCTAAAAAAGCGGATGATGATTCAAAATACATTACCATTAAATCTCCTATCATAGGAACCTTTTATAGAAAGCCTTCGCCGGACAAACCGGCATTTGTGGAGGTAGGTACTTCCATCAACAAAGGAGATGTTCTTTGTGTGATAGAAGCAATGAAGCTTTTCAACGATATCGAATCAGAAGTTTCAGGTAAGATTGTAAAGATTTTGGTTGACGATTCCTCTCCTGTTGAGTTCGACCAACCCTTATTCTTGGTAGACCCGTCGTAGTGAATTTTAAATGATAGATTTTGGGCCGCCAACCCGCAGCCCAGAACCATTTAAGATTTAGAATTCCTAACTAAAGATTGTGTTCTATGTTTAAAAAAGTATTGATTGCAAATAGGGGCGAAATTGCCTTGCGGATCATAAGAACCTGCAAGGAAATGGGCATTAAAACAGTCGCTGTTTACTCCAAAGCGGACGAGGAGAGCCTCCATGTCCGTTTTGCGGACGAAGCGGTTTGTATCGGCCCTGCACCCAGTAGCGAATCTTATCTTAAGATTCCAAATATTATAGCCGCAGCGGAAATCACCAACGCCGATGCCATTCACCCAGGGTACGGATTTTTATCCGAAAACTCCAAGTTCTCCAAAATATGTGCCGAGCACGACATCAAATTTATTGGTGCATCCGGTGATCAGATAGACAAAATGGGTGACAAGGCAACTGCCAAAGAAACCATGAGAAAGGCCGGTGTACCCACCGTTCCAGGTTCCCAAGGTCTTCTTAAGGACGTTGATCACGCCAAAAAGGAAGCCAAAAAAATGGGCTACCCCGTTATGATCAAAGCTACCGCTGGTGGTGGTGGAAAGGGAATGCGTGCCATCTGGTCCGAGGACCAAATGGAAAAAAGCTTCAATAGTGCTGTTACCGAGGCGACCGCCGCTTTTGGAAACGGCGGAATGTATATGGAAAAGTTGATCGAGGAGCCACGCCATATCGAGATCCAAGTAGTTGGTGATCAATATGGAAAGGCCTGTCACCTATCCGAAAGGGATTGTTCCGTACAGCGTAGGCACCAAAAGCTTACCGAGGAGACCCCTTCCCCTTTTATGACGGACAAACTCCGTGAAGATATGGGAAAGGCCGCTGTTAAAGCCGCCGAGTACATTAAATACGAAGGAGCGGGAACCATAGAATTTTTGGTGGACAAACACCGAAATTTCTACTTTATGGAGATGAACACCCGAATTCAGGTAGAGCACCCGATCACAGAGCAGGTCGTGGATTACGATTTGATCCGTGAGCAAATTTTGGTTGCCGGTGGCGTACCGATTTCTGGTAAAAACTACTATCCTAAACTACACTCCATCGAATGTAGGATCAACGCGGAAGATCCCTATAACGACTTTAGGCCTTCTCCCGGCAAGATTACAACCTTGCACACTCCGGGTGGCCATGGTGTTCGTTTGGACACCCATGTGTACAGTGGTTATATGATTCCTCCGAATTATGATTCCATGATCGCCAAGTTGATTACCACCGCGCAAACAAGGGAAGAGGCCATCAACAAAATGAGAAGGGCCTTGGACGAGTTTGTAATCGAAGGTGTGAAGACGACCATTCCATTTCACCGTCAATTGATGGATCATCCGGATTATTTGGCCGGTAACTATACCACCAAATTCATGGAGGATTTTAAAATGGACCCAAAATATAAAGAAGAACATTAATCAAAGCCCCGAATTTATCGGGGCTTTTCTTTTTATGCAGCTAAGTTATTGGGAATATAAAAGTTGGTTCTCCGATGTGGATTTTACAATTATCGGCAGTGGTATTGTCGGTATCAATTGTGCCATACGTCTCAAGGAAAAATATCCCAAGAGCAACATCCTGATATTGGAAAAAGGCAGCTTGCCGCAGGGAGCAAGCACAAAAAACGCAGGTTTTGCTTGTTTTGGAAGCGCCTCCGAAATTTTGTCCGATCTAGAGCACCATTCAGAGGAAGAAGTGGTGAAACTCGTTGAAAAGCGATGGCATGGCATTCAGCGATTACGTGGCCTATTGGGGGACGAAGCAATAGACTTTCAAATGCATGGAAGCCACGAACTCTTCCCTTTGTACAAACCTGAGCTCTACGAAAAATGCAGGGAATCCATTTCTTATCTTAATAGTTTGATGGCGCCTATTTTCGGGGAACATCCTTTCCTTAGTTCTGGAAATCGGTTCGGTTTTGGCCATATCCAAGAAAAATATATCAGCCACCAATTTGAAGGACAGTTGGACACCGGCAAAATGATGCGTTCCCTGATTCAAAAATGTGTATCCATGGAAATACCCATCCTAAATGGAGTGATGGTCCATGAGATTTTAGAATCCAATGGTGGTGGAATCATCAAAACGACCGACTTCGAGTTTATATCCAAAAAAATATTTGTGGCCACCAATGGATTTGCTTCGAAACTATTGAAATCAGAAACCGTAAAACCGGCCAGGGCCCAAGTCTTGGTTACGGAACCCATCAAAAATCTACATATAAAAGGCACATTCCATTTTGATGAGGGTTATTACTATTTCCGAAATGTTGGTGATAGAATTTTGTTTGGCGGCGGAAGAAATCTTGATTTTGACACCGAGGAAACCACCGAATTTGGGGAAACACAAATCATCCAAGCTAAGCTTGAAGCATTGCTCCGTAATATGATTTTGCCCAAACAAACCGTAAAAATTGAGCGAAGGTGGAGCGGCATCATGGGTGTCGGCACCCAAAAGTCGCCCATAGTAAAAGAGATTTCCAACTCCGTTTACTGTGGTGTCCGTTTGGGCGGTATGGGCGTGGCCCTTGGCAGTCTTGTGGGCAAGGAATTGGCCGATATGGCTTAGCAAAGTTCAAGTTTCAAATCAAACCATTCGCCCATCCAATAAATTGATGATTCGAGAACCGTATTCCGCATTTTTCTCGGAATGTGTCACTTGGATGATGGTCACGCCCTCTTCATTCAGTTTTTTGAAAAGTTCCATGATCTCCTCACCTTGTTTGGAGTTTAAGTTTCCCGTAGGTTCATCCGCCAAAATCAATTTTGGGTTGGAAATCAGTGCACGGGCCACACCCACCAATTGCTGCTGGCCTCCGCTTAACTGAGCCGGAAAAAGGTCTTTTTTGCCCACAATGTTGAAACGATCTAACATGTCGGCGACCATCGCCTTGCGTTCGGAGCCTTTGATTTTTTTATAAATCAAGGGCATTTCCAAATTTTCCTTAACCGTAAGTTCATCCAATAAGTGGTAGGATTGGAACACAAACCCGATGTATTGTTTGTACAGGTTGGAACGGTGTTTTTCTTTAAGGGAATGGACTGATTCGTCCATGAAGTTGTATGCTCCCTCATCAAAAGTATCCAGCATCCCGATCACGTTGAGCAAAGTGGATTTTCCAGATCCCGATGGCCCCATGATGGAGATAAACTCGCCCTCTTCCACCTCCAGATTGATGTCCTTTAATAAAAATATACGTTGGCCGCCCGTGGTGACCCATTTAAAAATATTGTTGAGTTCTAAAAGCATAATGTGTTTATTTATTCGTCTTTCAATGATTCTACAGGATTGGTGACAGCTGCCTTAAAACTTTGCCAGCTTACCGTTAAAAACGTAATCAGAAGTGCGGTTACCCCGGCCAAAGCAAAAATCCACCAACTAAATTTGGTCCTATATGTAAATCCTTCCAACCATTGGTTCATTACATACCATGCGCTGGGTATGGCAATAAGGAAGGCCAGCCCTAACAATTTCACAAAATCCTTATTCAGTAAGGTCAATACTTGTGTTATGGTGGCGCCGTTTACCTTTCTTATCCCGATCTCTTTTTTACGTAGCACTACGGTATATGCCGTAAGGCCAAAAAGCCCCAATGATGCTATGAGGATGGAAAGCACGGTGAAAATCTGAAAGGCGTTTCCAAAAGCTTTGTCCTGCTCGTATTGGGCTTCAAACTTTTCGTCCAAGAACGTATAATCGAATGTACTCTTCGGAAAGACCTCTCGCCATTTATTTTCAATTTGATGTAGAGCCGATGCAACCCCGGCAACCGATGTGGCGGATTTATCCAGTTTGATCAATATGTTGCTGATGTTGTCCTGATATCTAATGATGGTGGGCAAAACAGGGCTTTTTAATCCAAAGTGATAATAATCCTTGATAACGCCCATAACCCTCCAATCGTTGTTTCCCCAAAAAGTCAACGTTTTATTGAGCAATTCATCGGGCGAAGAGATTCCCATGGTCTTTAAAAATGTCTCGTTAACCACTATTTGATTTCCCCCCAAATTAGAATTTGGGATAAATGTCCCTCCCGCTAAAAACTCAATGTCCACTAAGTCAAAATAATCCGGTTGGGCATGGTAGGTATAGAAAACGTTTATTTCATCTTTTCTGCCGTCGGGCAGCCAAAGTCCGCGAGTTGAAGACAGATTGTCAAAACTATCTCCTGGATACGTCTGTGCAATGGCCGTGCTCTCAACAAAAGGAAACACCTCCAACTGCTCTTTCAACACCCTAAATTCATTAACGACCAAAGAATCCGCCTTGTCCGAAACCACTGTTCCGTGCAGTGCTATGATTTGGTCAACATTGGCCCCTATGGGTTGATTATCCAAAAAATTGATCTGCTTGGTGATTACAAATGTTCCCGTTAATAGGACGATTGTAGCAAAAAATTGGGTGACGATAAGTCCTTTCCGCAACCCAATGCCTTCGGTCGAGGCCCTTACCTTTCCTTTCAGTGCTTTTGCCGGCGAATACCTGCTGAGCAATAACGCGGGATAAAGCCCGGCCAAAATCACTCCTCCTATTATGAAAATAAAATAAGGGGTAAGATTGATGAGCGCCTCCCAATCAAGGTAGAGTTCATTTCCCGTAATCTTGTTATAGAGGGGCATTGCCGCAAAAACCAATGATAGGCCAATGGTCATGGCTATAAAATTGAGCAGTATGGATTCCATTAAAGATTGGGCGATGAGCTGTGATTTTTTTGCGCCCGCAACTTTTCTAATACCAGCTTCCTTTGCCCTTTCCATTGACTTTGTTGTCGAGAGGTTGACATAATTCAGCCAAGAAAGAACAAGAATTATGAAGGCTATGGCCGTTAAGAATTTTATTCTGAGAATGCTGCCGTTGGCAGTAACTTCATAGGGTTTATCGGAATACAGATGAATAGCTTCGATAGGTTCTATATTGTGCCTCTCGGTTTCATTTTTCTCTATATCGCTATCCATTATTTTTTGACGCAAGACATCAATATTGGTGTTCGGGGCCAACTTCAGATAGGTATAATAGTTGTTCATGTTCCAATTTAGCTCATGGGCTTTAGGGCCAAAATCGGTCAACGTTTTTTCAGTCTCGTAGGAAATGAGAAACGAATTCCTGAAATGGGCGGTTTTGGGAACATCTTCCATAATCCCTGTAACCGTAAGTTGGGTTTTTGTGCCATCTTCAAAAACGGAAATTCTTTTTCCCAAAGGGTTTTCGTTTCCAAAAAGTTTTTGGGCAAACGATTTTGAAAGCACTATGGCGTTGGGTTCCGCTAAAACTGTTTTGGGATCTCCCTTTAACAACGGATAATTGAATATATCAAAATATGAAGGATCGGCCAGAGAGCCCAAAGGCTGTTCCAATGTTTTCTCTCCCACCTGAAAGGCCAATTTTTCAAAATAGTAAAACCGTACATAGTCCACTACCTCGGGAAACATTTCCTTTAGGGCGGGTCCAGACGAGTTATACGTCATTGCGTCACCTGGCACAAAAGTGTCCCCTTCGAGATAGTCCATGTAGGTCCGATACACATTTTCGGAACCTTCAAATGTATCATAGCTCTTTTCGTAATTCACGTAGAGCATTATGAGGACAAATGAGGCTATACCCACTGCAAGGCCAAAAATGTTGATTAGGGAATACAACTTGTTCTTGAGCAGATACCTTAAGGCAATTTTTAGATAGTTTTTGAGCATGGTTTTCGTTTTTATTTTGGCGAATGCACCATTTGTTTTGTTTGACTATTCATCCCGTAAACTTTTTACCGGATTGGCGGATGCTGCCTTTACCGTTCTAGATCCCACCGTAATAAAAGCAATCAAACAAGCCGTTATACCTGCCGTAAGAAAAAACAGCGGACTTAAATTTACGTGTGAAGCATAGTTCTGTAGCCATTCATTTAAAAAATACCATGCTATCGGGGTTGCGATGATAAACGCCAGACCGACCAACTTTAAAAAATCCTTCGTCAGTAAAAACGTAACGGAGGACACACTGGCGCCAACTACTTTTCGTACGCCAATTTCTTTTGTGCGCTGGGCTACCACGAGCATGGATATGGCAAAGAGCCCTAAACAGCTTAAAATGATTCCCAAAACGCTTCCGCTAGTGATTATGGTGGCCATGGATTTTTCCCTTCTAAACGTACGGTCTACATTTTCATCTAAAAAGGAACCTAAAAAATCCGCTTGGGGCTCAATCTTCTCCCAAGCACTTTTTATGGCATCAAAAGATTGTGCGGTATTGTTCGGGGCAATTTTTACGTAAGCGTAATACAGATCCCAGTTGCGGTTCAAGAAAAGTGTAAGAGGTTTTACATCCTTTTTTACATCTTGGAAATAATAATCCTTTATAACCCCGACCACGGAATAGGTAACGGAATCATCCATATTGATTCGGATGGACAGAGGATCCTCTTCGCCAAATTGTTTGGCCATACTTTCGTTGATTACCAAACTTAGACTATCCGTACTGTATTCCCTATTGAACATTCGACCCGATTGGAGCGCTATATCCAAGGTTTTGGCATAATCATAATCCACGGTAAGAGCATTGGTGACCAGCCCCTTACCTTTATAATCGAAGCCCATGGCACTACTGGTAATACTACCGTCCTTACCCAGCCCTAAATTACTGTCGGAGCCGGAAACACTTAAAATATTGGGGTTCCGGGAAAGCTCATCACGCAATAACTCGAGTACGGCATAACTGTCCTTTCTGCCGTTCAGGGGAATGGATACAACTTGTTCCTTGTTGTACCCTAGATCCTTGTTGCGCAGAAAATCTATCTGTCCATGCAATACCAAAGTCCCACTGATCAATATGATGGCAATTACAAATTGAAGTACGATCAATCCGTTGCGCAATCTGTTCTTGCCCAGGTCGAGCTTACCTTTTAATGCTCGAAGGGTACTCAACTTGCTCAGAAGCAATGCCGGATAGCCTCCTGCAATAAGGGTGATTACAAAAATGGATGTTGCAAACAGTACAACAATCCCAGGTTTGGTCACTTCGGCAAAAGTGGCCTTGGTGGCAAAAAGGGTTTTAAAGGGGGCTATCAGCAAATTACTGACCACCAAACCCAAGCCTATGGCAATCAAGAAAACGATTACACTTTCCATCCAAAACTGGAAAAACAATTGTTTTTTAACCGCTCCCAGTGTTTTTCGCATGCCTATTTCCTTCAATCTTTTTTCGCTCAAAGCAATGTTCATGTTGATGAAATTGGCGCAAACAATGAATAAAATGACCAACGCCACACCAAGAATTATGTAGGGAAACGTTCGGGCCGCATCGGCTTTCCCCGCTTTAAAGGATGCAAAATGCATATCGGTAACCGGTAAGAGATGAAACTGCTTGTACTGTCCGTTTTCATCGGGAGATGCCCCATCCCTTTTGTCACTTTCAATGCTCCCCTCATAATGTAGATTGGCAAATGCCCTTGAATTGATTTCAAACTGTTGAGGAGTCATTCCATCTTCCAATTGTAGATAAACGGGATGAAATTGTGAGTTCCAGACGTCCTTGTTCGATTCATATTCTGGATGGTTCTCAAACGGTATCACAATATCAAAGTCAATACTGCTGTTGCTGGGTGTGTTTTCTAAAACTGCTGCAATGGTAAACGGATAAACTTCACTGCCAACCCTAACTTGAAGCACCTTCCCGACCACATCCGTGTTTCCGAACATTTTTGTGGCGGTTTCCCCGGTAATGGAAACGCTATTTTTTGAAGGTAATGGGTTATTGGCATTCCCCGCAATTGCTGGAAATGTAAAAATATTGAAGAATTCCGCATCCACATATTCGGCATCCAAATCCAAATCTTTGTCTTGGTAGCTGACCAAGGCATCCTCGCTCAAGCTCCGGGCAATCTGTTTTATTCCGGGCACTTCTTCTTTTAGAGCGCTTGCCAGGGGAACCGGGTTGGATGTACTTGCCTCCGCTCCCCTGGGTGTTTGACTGGTAAGGTAAACTTGATATGTGGAATTTTTATTCTCGTGGAACTGATCAAAGGACAGTTCAAACAAGGCCGTCATGCTCAACAGAATGGCCACTGCAAACGCACAGGTAAGGCCTACAATGTTCGCAATGCTGAAGATTTTGTTTTTTATCAGGTTTCTCCAGGCAATTTTTAGATAGTTCTTGAGCATGGTTTTCGTTTTATGATGATAACTTATATATTTTAAACTCTGTTTAACTATTCGTTCCTTAAGCTTTCTATTGGATTTATATTGGCTGTTTTATAGGTTCTTGCTCCGGTAACCAACATAGCTACCACGGCCATTCCGATTCCGCTCGCCAAGAAAACCCACCAGCTCAGTTCGGTCTTGTAAGCAAAGTTTTGAATCCATTCCTCCACCAGATACCAAGAGATGGGCACTGCGATGGCGAAGGCGACGCCTACCAAGACCAAAAACTCCTTGCACAACAAGACGTTCAATTGGGCCAGGTTGGCCCCCAACACTTTACGTACCCCTATTTCCTTTACTCTTCTTTCCGTTGTATAGACTACAAGGCCCATAAGCCCCAGACAACTGATCAATATGGCCAATCCTGTTGCCCATTTTAAAAGTTGGACGGTACTTTTCTCCTGTCTGTAGAATCCTTTCACCGTTTCATCCATAAACCTAACCTCCAACTCTTCGTCTGGATAAACGGAGGCTAATACTTGCTCCGCCTCATCAACAATCTGGGTCCACTGTTCGGGGTTTTTGCCCAGATCAAAATGGATACCGCCAAATCCGCTTCCATAATGGCCTCTCACGGCCAAGGGCCTTATTTCTGAACGGAGAGATCTTTGATTGAAATCCTTCATTAGTCCTACTATGGAAATTTTTACAGTGTCCAATTTAACGGTGGTCCCGACGACCTCTTGCGTATTCTGAAAACCAATGGCCCGTGCAAATGTTTCGTTGACCACGTATTCATCGATACTGTCGTTTAACCTTTCCCTGCCGGCAATCAGAGGGATGCCATACGTTTTTAAATAGGATGTGTCCCCGGTGAGCATTTGCGCTTCCTGATGTGTTTCATTGCCATCTTTATAATAGGAAAGCATGGTGGAGGACATATTGTTGGAGGCGGGCGGATTATCGCCCAAACTCACATTTGAAATCCCTTTTATGTTCTTTATATGGTTAAAGACCCGTTCTTTCTTGACTTCGGACCTATCGTCCCAAGGCAGGTTTACATAAGCAACCGCATCTGTTTTTATCCCCATGTCCTTCTCCATTAAAAAATGTAACTGTTTTGCGACCAAGAGGGTGGCGATGACAAATACTTGCGCTACGACGAACTGGAAAGCGGTAAGTGTTTTACGTAACCGGACTCCTTTATCCCCTTTTGAAAACTGACCTTTAAGCACCGATACCGGCCTAAATTTGGACAATACAAAGGCCGGATAAAATCCAGAGAGCAGGCACACCAAGAGCATTAAGAGCAATATTCCCAATATGCCCTGTGCGCTGTACAGTACCGATAAATCAATGCCGCTTGGCAAGAAATCCATGAACTGGCGCAAAAGAAATGGTGCCATCACTAGCGATAGTACCGTTGCCAATAAAGTCAGTATGAACGTTTCGCCGAAGAATTGTCGAACCACTTGTTTTTTGGAGCTTCCCAGTGTTTTCCTTATCCCTATTTCCTTGGCTCGGGTAAGTGCCTGCGCGGAATTTAGGTTGATGAAGTTTGCACAACCCAACAATAATAAGAACAGTGCAATAAAGGCAAGGCTCTTCAACACCTTCATGCTTGCCACATGGTTGGAATTATTGAAGGGGTAATCGCCATGTGCTCCGCCGAAATGTATTTCAGAAAATGGTTGAATCTTGAACCATCTTTCATCATTAATGGCCCAAGGTTCCCTGTTTTTATGTTCTTTGGCCAGATCATCCAACCGAGATTGAATGTTGGAAACACCGGCTCCTTCCCTTACCTTAAAAAAAAGCTGGTCTCCCGAGCTTGTACTGTTCCAGGCATCGCTGGTTGTAAAATCACTCTCGCCAAAAAATTTGGCCGAAGACAAGGACATAAATTCGGTAAACCTGAGATCACTGTTTTGTTCGAGGTCACCCACAATGCCCATCACCTTTACGCTAATGGAGTCGTTGTAGATCAAGGTTTGCCCTATTACCTCGGTGGTGTTCTTATGGGGGAAATATTTCTCGGCCTTGACCTTTGTCAACACGACTTGGGCGGGTTCGGATAGGGCCGTTTTTTTATCTCCGGCCAACCATTTGTAATCGAAAATCTCAAAATAGGCCCCATCGGCCAAAATGGCATCGTTCTCATTTCTGAAAACAAGATCTTGGGACTTGTTTTCGATGGTAGAGAAAAAGGTGCTCATAAATGGAGCCGATACCTCTACATCCGAAATTCCGTCCTTGAACTCCTTCATCAAGGGCACGGAGACACCACGGTTCGAAAATTCATTCTCACCGGATTCAAAAAGCGTGGTCACCCGGTAGATGCGGTCTCTATCTTTATGAAATGTATCAAACGAAAAATCAAAATAAACAATGGCTCCTATTACAAGGGCGGAACAGAGCCCAATGGAAAGCCCGATCACATTGATAAAGGAAAACAATTTGTTCTTGAGAATACTTCTCCAAGCTATTTTTAGGTTGTTCAAAAACATGCTGTCTAGTTTTGGTTGGTTTATTCCGTTCTTAGGCTCTTCACCGGATTCACGATTGCCGCTTTTATACTTTGATAACTCACTGTTACCAATGCCACTCCCACGGCCAACAATGCCGATAGCACAAAAATCCACCACGGAATGTCTATTCGGTAAGAGAAGTCTTCCAGCCATCTATTCATGGCGTACCAGCCCAAGGGCAAGGCGATAACCACAGCTAGGCCAACAAGTTTTAAAAAGTCTACGGACAGTCTGTAAACGATCTGTCCAACACCGGCACCCAATACTTTTCTCACCCCGATTTCCTTCACCCGCTTTTGAGCGTTAAAGGTGGCCAGACCCAATAATCCCAAACAAGCGATTATAATGGATAGGAGGGTAAATATCATAAATATCCGTCCCAAGCGCTGTTCCGCATCATAACTGGAATTGAAGGAGTCATCCATGAAATAATGGTCAAATGGCTGGGTCGGCGCCATATCCCTCCAAATGTTTTCAATTTGGGCGACGGTCTGGGAAACATCTCCACCATTGAGTTTAATGGCAAGGTTGCTGGCAGATTCACCCCCATGGAAAAGGGCCAATGAGCCCACCTCATCCCTAAGCGTCTCATAATGAAAATCCTTGACCACCCCAATTACAGTGGTGAAATTACCCTCTTCTTCCTCAACTCCCACCAAACCTCCCACAAACTGGGTGCCGATTACGCTTTCTGGTGTTTTTCCCAAAACGGCGACGGCTTTTTCATTAAGAATTACTGCCGAAGAATCCGTAGCAAACCTGTCCAGATCAAAAGCCCTACCGGAAACAAGGGATAGTCCGATTGTTGATAGATAATCTTCATCAACCGTCCATTGTTGCATATTGATGGATTTTTCCTGACTACGATTTTCCGCTAACATGTAGGTTCCGCTGCTACGCGAAGATGGTGTGGGCAAATAGCTGCTCAACGTAGCGGTATTAACCTGGCTAAGTCGAACCACCGCATCTTTAAACGCCTGCCTTTTCCCTTCCAGTCCGTTTACACCGCCAATAACCAATACTTGGTTTTTTCCATAACCAAGGTCTTTTCCTTGTATAAAACGCAATTGCTGAAAAACCGTTAGGGTTCCCATAATCAGAAATACGGATATACTAAACTGAAATATGACAAGTGCGTTTCTTACCCTACCGCCGCCAATGGAATTGTCCCCTTGGCCCTTCAGTACCTTTGCGGCAACAAAACGCGACATAAAGAATGCCGGATAACTGCCCGAGAACAATCCAAGAACCAAAGTTGCCAGGATCAAAATCAGCCAAAAGACAGGGTTGGAATAGGGGATGGACAACTCTTTGCCGGCAAGGTCGTTGTACAGTGGCATTACAAGGGCGGCAATCAAAAGTGCAAAAATCAATGAGCCTAAAGCTATCAGTCCAGATTCGGTCAAGAATTGACCAATTAATCCACTACGCTGGGAACCCAATGTTTTTCGGATACCGACTTCTTTTGACCGTTTAAGGGAATGGGCCGTGGAAAGGTTCATAAAATTAACGCTTGCCAGCACCAAAAGAATCAAAGCGATAGCGCCAAGGATATAAACATTTTTGATATCGCTAACCGTACTGAACTCTGGGCTCCTCTTTGAATACAAATGAATATCCATTAATGGGATGGTGGAGTAGTTCACATAATTTCCCGAATCCAAAAACTGCTGTTCCGTTATACCGGGAAAAAACCGTTGCGCATATGGAATCAGGTACTTGCCGACCATGGTCTGCATCTCTTGCTGTATATCCTCTCCCTTGGCCCCGGGCACTAGTTTTACGAAAGTGTAATAATTATGGTTTCCCCATTCCGCAAGTTGTGCATCTTCATATCCGGACATAGATAAAAAAGTTGTCTTGTCCCTAAAAATGGAGTTTTTGGGCAAATCGTCCAATACACCTGTAACTGTGTAGACCTCATCATCATTGATTATCAATGTTTGCCCTACGGCTTGGTTTATAGGGAAGTGTTTTTCTGCCGCGGTGCGTGTCATGATCAAGGTATTGGGCTCTACCAATGCGGTACGCTCATCGCCGTACAACAGGTCGATTCCGAACATTTTAAAGAATGTAGAGTCTGCATAGGCCACCTGCGGCTCTCGCACGTTGTCCGTTACCTCTTGGGGGCGGATAAATACGCTCCCTATGTTCCTGAACCTTGTGGCCATTTCCACTTGGGGTATGTCGTTTACCAATGCCTGTGCCATGGGGGCCGATACTTCTGATGTATTTTCCTCGGTACCGCCGAATTTCATATATGCATTTATTCGGTAGATGCGTTCCGCATCCGTGAACATTTTGTCGTGGCTCAGGTCATCATAAATATAAAGGCCTAGCAAAAGCCCACCAGCCATTCCTATAGCTAATCCAAATATGTTGAGGAAGGTGAAGAATGGCTGCTTTTTTAGGCTTCTCCAGGCTATTTTTATGTTGTTTTTGAACATGGTTCTCGTTTTTTGATGATGTTATTCCGTTCTTAAACTTTTGACCGGGTTGGATTTTGCTGCCCGTATGGCTTGAAAACTTACCGTGAGCACCGTTACTGCAAGTGCCCCGAGCATGGCCAAACCAAAAATCCACCATTTCAAAATCACTCTGTACGGATATTCTTGAAGCCACCCGTTCATCACATAATAAGCGATGGGGACCGCGATAAAACACGAGATAATCACCAACTTTAAAAAGTCCTTGGACAACATGTTCCACACATTGAATACCGAGGCTCCGAGTACTTTTCGGACCCCTATTTCCTTGGTGCGCTGCTCGGCCACAAAAGAGGTGAGTCCAAAAAGCCCCAAACAGCTTATCAATATGGCAAGTGCGGTGAAAATACCGGATAGCGTGCCTATTCGTTCTTCGGACGCAAATTTTTCAGCGTATTCCTCGTCCACAAAATCGTACTGAAAAGGAATGTTCGGGAAATGTTCTTTAAAAACCCTCTCAATCACGGCCAAGTTTTGGCTGGCACTTTGGTTCGGGTTCAATCTCATATTGTAATAGGAAGCATTGCCGTATTTATCAAAAACATACATCCCTTGTTTAACCGGTTCGTACGGTGATTGTGCAATCATGTCCTGGACCACACCAATGATCTTTAAAGGTGGGGACGGGTCTTCCTCATCATCATCCTTAATAAACTTTCCAATTGGATTCTTGAGCCCCATGTATTTCACTGCTGTTTCGTTGATCAGCACTGCATTGGAGTCCGAGGGAAACTCTCGTGAAAAATCCCTTCCCTCCACAATCTTTAAATTGAGGCTTTTGGCATACTCTGGGGAAACTTCGGTCCATGCCAAATCTTCTTGGAACCCTTCTGGTTTGCCCTCCCACACAAATCCGCTCCGGTTGGACCAAATATTCGTGGTCGGGGCGCTGGATGTGGACATTTCCACAACCGCACCTGAATTGATAAACTCATCCCGCATCAATTCAAACTTGCCCGTAAAATCTTGACTCATTGTCGGGATCTGTACCAGACCCTCCTTATCGTACCCAATGGGTCTGTTTTTTGCATAATTGATCTGTTGCATTACGATCACGGTCCCAATTATGAATGCCACGGAAACCGTAAACTGAACCACCACCAAAATTTTTCTTGGTAAACCGGAGTGCTTTCCTGCCTTGAAAGTTCCCTTTAAAACGTCCACAGGTCTAAAAGAAGATAAATAAAGAGCGGGATAGCTGCCCGCCAAAAGAGCGGTGACCATTATAAAGAGCAAAGAAACTCCCCAAAATGCAAGGGAGCCCCAAGGGAAGGATATTTCTTTTCTTGCCAAATTATTGAACCCGCTCAACGACGCCACAACAATCAATACCGCGATCGCGAATGCAAATAATACCACCAAAAAGGATTCGCCCAAAAACTGGTTGATCAATTGGGAACGCTGTGAGCCGATAGACTTTCTAATCCCTACTTCCTTGGCCCTCTTCTCGGAGCGGGCCGTACTCAGGTTCATAAAGTTGATACAGGCCAAAAGCAGTACAAATCCTCCGATAATTCCAAACAACCAAACATATTTGATTCTGCCCCCAGCCTGCTTCCCGTTTTCGAAATTGCTGCGCAGGTGCCAATCCTTCATTGGAAATAGAAACATTTGTGCGTTGAATTCCCTGGAGTTTTCGTTTAGCTTTTGTTTTACTTCCAGAATTTTTGAGGTAACGGATTCCATGGTTGTATTATCCGCGATTTGGACAAACATCTGAAACGAATTGTTTCCCCATTGATCTTCGGCATTTTTTATCCATTCGTTCACCGAAACATATTTGTCCCATGGCATAATAAATTCTGCATCATTAAAAGAGGCGTTAAAAGGAAGGTCCTCGTAAACGGCGGAGACCATCATATCGTATTGGCTATTGACTTCAACCACCTTCCCGATCGGGTCTTCCTCCCCAAAAAGTGCCCTTGCGGTGGACTCGTTCAACATTATGGAATTGATTTCCCGAACACCGTCCCTTTCTCCCTTTAAAATTTTTATATCAAGGATTTCGGGAGCTTCCCGCTGCATAAAATAACCGTCGCGCGAGATGCTTGTTTCCTTGTATTTCAAATATTGGGCGGTATTCCACGAAGACATCACCAAATACTCAAAATTATCCATATAGCCATCCCTGAAGGCTTTCTCCAATGGCCTTGGTATAGCAGGCCCGGTACCAGTTTCACCATTGAATGTTTGCGATTGGAATATTTGGGCAATTTTGTCCTTGTTGGTGTTGTAATTGTTGTAGCTCAGCTCATCTTTTACCCATAGACCGATAATGAGCGTTACCGCCATGCCCAAGGCAAGCCCCCCTACATTGATTATGGTATAGCCCTTGTTCTTGGCAAGGTTTCTCCAGGCGATTTTGATATAGTTCTTTAACATGATTGATGGTGTTTTTTGATTGATTTATTCATTGCGCAGGCCTTTGGTCGGTTGTAAAAAGGCCGCACCTATTGATTGATAGCTGATGGTTAGTACGGCAATGCAAAGAGCGATGAGTCCTGCCGTTAAAAAAATCTCCCAGCCCATACTTATTCTGTAGGCAAAGCCTTCCAACCACCTGTTCATTAAATACCAGCCAATGGGCGTGGCAATCGCAATGGAAATGATGATCAGTTTCAGAAAATCGAAAGTGAGCAGTTTGTAAATATTTTGGAAAGGCGCGCCGAGCACCCTGCGAATACTTATCTCCTTTCTTCGCTGCTCCACCATAAAGGCAGATAGGGCAAACAGCCCCAGACAGGCCACAAGGATGGCGAACAGCGCAAAACTGTTGAATATTTTGCCCATGCGCTGCACATCTTCGTGTATTTGGGCAAATTCCTGCTCCAGAAAAGAATAGTTGAGTGCTTGGTTCGGAACATTTCTGTTCCAAACTTGTTCAATAGCGGCCAGGGCATCGGTAGGGTTTCCTTTTTGGAGTTTTACCGAAACAGCTCCATAATCTTTGCCTATCACCAACGACAATGCGGAAATATCTTCTTTCAAGGATTTAAAATGAAAATCCTCTATTACCCCTATAACTTCAAAAACCTCACTGTTGTTGTTCAGTTTTTTGCCAATTGGGTCCTGTAATCCCAAATCCCTCACCATTTTACTGTTGATGACGATTGAATTGACGGAATCGTAAGCAAACTCTTTGGAGAAACTTCTTCCCTTTTCAAGCTGAATGCCCAAGGTTTCGATATAATCATAGTCCACCCGCCATATTTGGGCCGGGATGCCTCTTCCCCCATCATCTTGGCCATCGACCATAAAGGTGTTTCCGTTTCGGCTACCTCCATCAATAGGCAAATAGTTGGTCGATGTTGCACTTTTTACCTGCGATAAGGATGATAATTGTTGTTTAAAGGATTCGGTTTTGTTGCCAAGGATATTAGTCCCTTCAAGTACCACGACCCGTTCCTTGTCATATCCCAACTCCTTGCTGACGATATAATCCATCTGGCGGTAAATGATCAATGTGCCAATAATCAAGATGACCGAAGTGGTAAACTGAAAGATGACCAATCCACTACGCAGCCTTCCACTTTTGCTTCCCACGCTCAGCGTCCCCTTGAGAACATTTGCAGGTTTAAATGCCGAAAGGTAAAATGCGGGATAAATTCCTGCCAAAAGACCCACGAACAATGCAGCAGCAAGCAAGGTGGGCACAAACCACCAATGGGACCAAGGCAGTTCGATGCTCTTGGAGGCAATCTCATTAAAGAAAGGCAAGAGCGCCCAAGCCAAAACAACGCCCAAAACAAACGAGATAATACTGAACATCACCGATTCGGTCAAAAATTGGTTGACCAAACTGTTTCTATAGGCCCCAATGGTCTTTCTTAAACCCACCTCTTTGGCCCTGTTGGCGGATTTTGCTGTGGAAAGGTTGATAAAGTTGATAATGGCCAAAAGCAGTACAAAAATGGCTATGGCCGCAAATAGCCAAACAAATTTAACATCGCCATGCTTTAGTCCATCCTGCATTTTAAGGTCCGACTTCAGATAAATGTCCGTTACCGGTTGCAGTTTGTATTCCGCGGTACGCAGCACATCTATAAAACTGGCCGAGCGACCCCGCTCCACTTGAGCCGGAATGATATATTTTTCAATAATTGAGGACATTTTTTGCTCCAGTTCCTCAATATTGGCATTAGGGTTGACCAACACATAAGTGAAATAATTCTGATTGGTCCAGCTACCCTCGGTATCTTCCACTGGAAGCATAAAATCAAAATTCAGGTGCATATTTTCTGGAATATCCTCCATTATCCCTGTTACGGTGTAGGGTTCGGAAGTGTCATTGTCCAAAAAAACTACTTGGTCTATGGCATTTCCGTTCGGGAAGTATTTGTCCGCTTTAGATCTAGAAATTACGATGCTCTTTGGATTGGTCAAGGCCGTTGCCGCATCACCTTGTTCCAATTGTATCTCCAATATTTCTAATGCCTCTTGGTCGGCAATAATAAAGTTCTCCTCAAAAGTGTTCTCCTGAGCGCCGTTCACCCTGAAACCTCGCTTGCCCGCACCAAAAATCTCAATAGTGTTCACTTTTCCCGCCTTGGTTATTTCGGCAAAATCAGACTCAAGTGCTTCGGCAAAAGGCAATTGAAAGTGGGTACTTTTCATTACTTCCCCTTGGAGCATTCCTTGAAATACCACTCTATAGATATTGTCCTTCCTTTGGTAGTGGGTATCGTAACTGGTTTCGTTACCTATAAATAGGGTTATCAATAGGCAAGCGGCAATACCTACGGCGAACCCTCCTATCTTAATAAATGTAAAGAGCTTGTCCTTTTTGATACTTCTCCAAGCGATATTTAAGTGGTTCCTGAACATGTGATTGATGATTTTTGATTGATCTATTCTGTTCTCAGGCTTTTCGTCGGGTTGGCCAATGCCGCCCTTATCGACTGAAAACTGACGGTTACAAGCGCTATGCCCAAAGCAATACATCCGGCCAAAGCGAATACCCACCATTGAATCTGGATTCTATAAGCAAAACCTTCCAGCCAATTTTCCATGGAAAAATAGGCCACCGGAAATCCTATGACCAGGCCTACGAACACTAACTTTGTAAAATCCGTAGATAACATTTGGCTGATTTTTGCCACAGATGCTCCCAATACTTTTCGTATGCCGATTTCCTTTCTTCGTTGTTCCGCTGTATAGGCTGCCAGACCAAAAAGGCCCAATGCTGCCACAAAAATGGCCAGCATACAGAACACAACACTAATCCGTCCTGCCCTTTTTTCCTTGGCGTACAATCTTGCAATGTTTTGGTCCAAAAAAGAATAGTTGAAATCCAGATGGGTGGCCACACTGGTAAAAGTACTCTTAAGGTCGGCCACTGTATTGGCCAAATTGCCAGACTTGAACCGCACAAGCATGTGAGATTTGTTTTCGCTTGAATTATTGTGAAATGCATAGGCGCCTATGGGTTGGTGCAACGATTCATAATTAAAATCATCCACCACGCCGACTATCGTTTGCGGAACCCCGATAAATACTTCCTTGCCAATGGCCTCTTCTGGGGAATACCCCAAAAAATCAACTGCCTTTTTGTTCAATACCACTTCTACCAGAGTATCTGTTTTACTTTTGGTTTTGGGCAAGCTTTTACCCGCCAAAAGTCGTAGTTTGAGCGCCTCCAAGACACCTTCATCCGATACATTGGTCTGGATGTTGATCCCTTTTTCATCGGTGCTGTTTTTTCTAAGGGTCCGTCCGCTCACATCCATTCCGGGATACCCCTGTACCATGGATACGGCGGTTACCTCCGATAGTTTTTTGAACTCCTGTTCCAGGGCATTACGGTTTTCATCACCATTCAATCCCCCAATGGAAATGGCCATAACGTTGTCTGCGGCAAAGCCCAGGTTTTTGTTCTGGATATATTTTGTTTGTTGATAGATGACCATGACCCCGACAATCAATGCGGCAGAGGCGGCAAATTGCATGACTACCAATCCCTTTCTGATCAATAAATTTCCTTTTCCTTGCTTTAACGATGGCGACAGGATTTCCTTGGGCAAAAACCTGGATAGGTACAAGGAAGGGTATAGGCCAGAAAAGAAGGTGGTAACAACCCAAATCCCCAATATTGCCAGTAAAAAAGGCGGGGTCAACAATAAATCCATCGTCAAATTTTGATTTGTGAGGGCATTAAAGCTGGGTAGCAACAACACGGTCAACACAATGCCCAACACAATGGAAATAGCCGTAATGAGTCCAGCTTCCAGATAAAATCTCCATACTAGAGACTTCGAAGAGGCTCCCAGGGTTTTACTGATTCCCACTTCTTTGGAACGCTTTTGGGAACGGGCCGTGGTAAGGTTCATATAGTTGATACAGGCAATCAAAAGAATCAAAATGGCCAAATAGGTAAGGTTGCGAACCTCATTGATGTCCCCAATGCGAGAAGCATAACCGCTCGCAAAAGATGCCGAATATAAATGTACCTCTTCCAAAGGTTGCAGACCAAAAGTGTACCATTGGCCCTCTTTTTCAATATTTGCCTTCAACATTTGGTCAATTTGTGCCTGAGTGGCCTCTACAGAAACATTCTCCTTTAACAAACAATAGGTCTCAAAACTGGCATTGCTCCAAGATTTTCTGTCGTAGAACCAATATCCGTTGCTCGACGCCATAATGTCCGCATCAAGGGTACTGTTTTCAGGGAAATCCTTGTATATCCCGGTTACTTCAAGCTCACGATTGTTATCGACCACGATGGTTTGTCCGATCGGGTTTTGATTGCCAAAATAGGTCTGGGCGGCTTTTTCAGAAAGAATTACCGTACCGGGTCTGTCCAAGGCGCCGGTAGAACTTCCTTTAACCATTTCAATATCAAAAATGGTAAGCAACTCCTTATCTACCCAATAAAACAGGTTTTCGGTAAAGTTTTGATTGTTTATGCGCAATGAGGCGGGATCGCCAAAATTGTGTTTCAACAACCTGGCGGCACTTTCCACATTCGTAACCTCTTCTTTCATGGCCAAGGCCGTTACCGGGGGTACTGTGGCCCAAGTCTCAAAACCAAAATCTCCATTGGTTTTTAATAAAACCCGTTGTATCCTGTCCTTTTTTGGGAACATGGAGTCGAAACTCCTTTCGTACGAAATGAACAGAAACAACATCATCACAATAGTGAGGCCTATTGAAAGTCCCACTATATTGATTATTGAAAAAAGTCTATTGGACTTGAGATTTCTCCACGCTACTTTTAGATTGTTCCTGAACATAAATTGATTTGATTGATGAATTAAACTCCTATACCATGCTTTTCATGGGCTTATTTTGGCTCTCGGTCACAATTTGACCGTCGAAGAGATTGATGACCCTATGAGCGTAATGCGAATCCCGATCGGAGTGTGTTACCATTACAATAGTAGTGCCCTCTTGGTTCAGCTCGGTCAACAGGTTCATTACCTCGATCCCGTTTTTGGAGTCCAGGTTACCTGTGGGCTCATCCGCCAAGATCAGTTTTGGATTGGTGACCACGGCCCTTGCAATGGCCACCCTTTGCTGCTGACCACCGGAAAGTTGTTGTGGAAAGTGCTTTTCGCGATGGGCGATCTTCATGCGCTCCAAAACCTTCAGTACTTTTTCCTTGCGCTCTGCCTTGTTCATTTTAAGGTAGATCAATGGCAGTTCCACATTTTCAAAAACGGTGAGCTCGTCTATCAGGTTAAAACTTTGGAACACAAAGCCCAAATTCCCCTTTCGCAGTTGGGTTCGCTGACTTTCCTTTAACCCGCCAACTTCGTGGCCCGCAAAATTGTAGCTGCCCTGAGTGGGGTTGTCCAGCATACCGATAATGTTCAAGAGGGTGGACTTTCCACATCCGGAAGGACCCATTATCGCCACAAATTCCCCATCTTCCACCTTTAGGTTTACTCCATTTAAGGCCAAGGTCTCCACCTCTTCTGTTCGGAAACTTTTTTTAAGATCTGTAATTTTTATCATTGTAATGGTTGTTTGATTGTTTTTTAAAGACTGTTCATTTTTGATGATTGTTACATTCTACGGATCATTTTAACACGATCCGTTCCGCATCGCCAAAACTATCATAGTTACTGGTAATGACCTGTTCTCCTGGTTGAAGCCCTTCCAGAACTTCATAATATCTTGAGTTTTGTTTTCCCAATCGTACATTGCGCTTAATGGCCTCGTTGCCATCAGGGCCCACTACAAAAACCCATTGCCCACCTGTGCTTTGGAAAAAGCCTCCTTTGGGCAATAAAATGGCATCGTTGGATTCGCCCAATTGTAATCGTATGTTATAGCTCTGTCCCGCTCTTATGGTCTCCGGTTTTTCATCCACAAAAACCAGGTCTACGCGGAACCTTCCGTTCCTAACTTCGGGATACACCTTGCGCAAGCGCAGTTTGTACTCGTTCCCGTTACGCTCCAATGTTGCGGAGAGGTCTCTTTTTACGCGATCGATATAATGCTCGTCGATATCGGCCTCAATTTTAAAATCGGTAAGCACATTGATCTGGCCGATTCGCTGTCCCTGTGAAATATTTTGACCGATTTCTGCATCCAAAAACCCTAATTGTCCATCTGCGGGGGCTCGAACGTTCAAGTGGTCCAACCGTTCATACACCATGGAAAGCGTCTTTTGCATACGTTCCAAATCGGTGTCCAATCCTTTTAGGGATGTTTTCCTTAATTCATCATCCTGTTCTGTTTGGAGCTTCACGATTTCCAATTGCTTTTCTGCCAGTTGGTAATCTTCTTTTGACTTTAGGTAGGTTTCTTTTGAAACCAATTCTTCCTTGTACAGCTCCTCGTTCTGCTCATAGGCGCGTTTTAGCCTCTGCACATCATATTGAGCGGTTGCCAAGGATTTTCTTCCTTCCACTTGTCTGGAATCAAAAGTAAGCTTGGTGGAACGCAGGTCGTTCTGTTTAAGGGCCAAGTTACTTTCGCTTGCCAAAATCTGCTCGTACAGGGCCATGTTCTCCAACTTAAGGATAATGTCCCCCTTTTTTACCATGGAACCTTCCTCGATCAACTTTTCGGAAACACGCCCGCCTTCATAGGCATCCATATAAATCGTAGCGATGGGCGCCACGTTTCCATTAATGGTTATGTAGTCGTCAAATTTACCTTCGGTCACCGAGGAGATGGACAAACGGTCCTTCTCTGTCCTAAAGGTGGACATGGAACTGGCAAAAATCAACTTATAGCCAACGAACAAGAGCAATATGCCCAAAGCGATGTAGCCGTAATGCTTGAGTTTAAGTCCTTTCTTTTTTTCTAATTGTATATCCATGGTATATTTTAGTTGATGTTAAATATGGGCAGACCGCTGTAAAAATCAATCGTTGTTTGGTTCACTTTTAACCTTAATCCCACCTGTAAGTTCTCATTTTGTGCCACACCAAAAAGGTTCTTGGCCTGAAACAGCTCCAATGCGTTGATCAATCCTTTTTCATATCTTTTTTGCGCAATGGTGAATGCCAATTCCTGGGCTTCTACCTTTTTTAGGCTCTGCTCATACTCCGCCACCAATGCACTATTATCCTGGACCAATTGTTGCAATAACTGAAATAATTCCTGCTCCTGTATTTCCAGATTGTTCTTGGCCTGCAAATACGCAATTTTCTGCTGCTTTACCCTGGAATGGTTGGCCCATCCATTGCTTATGGGTATGTTTAACTGGGCGCCCACAAACTTGGATTGGTTGTCGTTGAACTGGGTCTTAAATGGTATCACGTTGCCATTCTCATCCACATTGGTCTCAAAATAGCTGGTTCCGTAACCTGCAAACAGGGACAAAGATGGAAACAGGTCCCCTCTTGTGGCCTGCATTTGCTTTTTGGCTGCGGAAACCCGATACTCCTGAGCTTTTACCAAGGGCACAAATCCGCGTGCGGATCGGTACAGCGAATCCAGGGTCACTTGTTGGTTGAGCGATGTTTCTTCAAGGCTTTCCTGAATTTTAATATCGGTGGCACCGATCAGGTTCATTTCCTGTAGGAGCACCAATTTGGCATTTGTTAATTGGTTCTTGTTTTGGGTCAATAGAAATTTGTCGCCCAAAAGATTGGATTCCGCTTCGTAAAGATCGGCTCCGGCCATTAATCCCAATTCCACTTGTTTTTCGACCAAATCGTAATTGGCCTGCGAAATTTCGAGTTGTTCCAAGGTGTTGGCCACCAATCCTTCGAAGAACTTGATGTCGTAAAAAGCGCTCATCACCCTAAAGGCCAACAAGAACTTTTCCTGTAAAATATCCTCTTGGGTGGCTTTGTAAATAAATTTTGACGCCCTTATCGAATTTAATTTTTGAAAACCGCGGAAGAGGTCCAAGCTGGCATTTAGCGAATAGTTGTTACTGAAGAATTCCGTATTCACAAAATCGTTGGTTTGCGGATCTGCAGACCTACCGTATCTAATACTGTAATCGGTAGAACCGCTCACGGAGGGCAATAGGTCTCTGATGGATTGTCTGTAAGATTCCCTACTGGATTCATTGTTATAGGAGGTATTCTTTACCTGAAGGTTGTGTTCAATGGCATAATCCACACATTCTTCCAGCGTCCAAACCTCTTGGGCAGCACCAATAAAAGATGCCAATAATACTAAGGTGGTTATTTTAAGTTTTAGAGTCATAGTGTATTCCTGTGCCAAACTACCTTCTATTCTTGTGCCAAAAGAATTTATTCCTGATTATCAATTAGTTACAGAAAAAAACAGCAATATCGACCAATGGGGTGTAAAAATTTTGTACAAAAAATGTCCAAATATTTTACAGTCCAACAAAACATATTGATGCAATTACTAGCTTTAACCATCAATTTGAATACAAGGCTTTATGGTCGATGCCAAAATCTTAGTGGTCGATGATAATAAGAGTGTGCTCAGTGCTCTGGAAATTCTTTTGCAGTTTGAGTACAAAAGCGTTCAGAGCATTTTTAATCCCAACCAAATCTCTTCGTTTCCAAATTTGGAGGATATCGATATTGTGCTCTTGGACATGAACTTTTCTGCCGGAGTCAATACCGGAAATGAAGGTTTGTATTGGCTGAACGAGATTAAAAAAAGGTCTCCGAATACTTCCGTTATTATGATGACCGCCTACGGGGCGGTGGATTTGGCCGTTAGGGCCTTAAAGCAGGGCGCTTCGGACTTTGTGCTGAAACCTTGGAACAACGAACGCTTGATGACCACCGTGAAATCGGCCTACGAGCTGCGAAAATCCAAACAGGAAATTCACAACCTTAAGAAAAAGGAAAGCAATTTAAAGCAGGTCATCAATCAGGACCGTAACTATATCATTGGCCAATCCAAGGCGCTGACCGCTGTGCTAAACCTCGTGGCCAAAGTGGCCAAAACGGACGTTAATGTGTTGATTACCGGTGAAAATGGAACGGGAAAAGAACTGATAGCCCGCGAACTGCACCGACTCTCCAACCGGAAAAATGAAGTTTTTATAGGAGTGGATATGGGTTCCATTGCCGAGAACCTGTTCGAAAGTGAACTTTTTGGGCATACCAAAGGTTCGTTTACCGATGCCAAGGAAGATAGAGCGGGCAAGTTCGAGGCCGCTCACCAAGGCAGCTTGTTCTTGGATGAAATCGGGAACCTTTCTTTGCAGATGCAGGCGAAATTATTGTCATCCATTCAAAATAAATCGGTGGTTCGGGTAGGTTCCAACAAACCTATTGATGTGGACATTAGATTGATCTGCGCCACCAATTGCAATCTGGAACAAATGGTCGCCGATGGCCTGTTCCGGGAGGATTTGCTGTACCGCATCAACACCATCCATATAGAGGTGCCGCCCTTGCGGGAGCGCAATGAGGATATTTTGGTGCTAGCCGATTTTTTCCTGAAAAAATTTGCCCATAAATACGATAAATCCGGCCTGCGAATGAATCAAACGGCACAGGAGAAACTGATGGAATATCCGTGGCCCGGGAATGTTCGCGAATTGCAACATACTATGGAAAGGGCCGTAATCCTATCGGATGGAAACGTGTTGAAACCCTCGGATTTTTTGTTACATGCCAAGCCTATGCAGTCCATGGACAACGAACCCTTGACCCTCAACGAAATGGAGCAACAGATGATCAATAGGGCCTTGGAGCAAAATGAGGGAAATTACAGTGCGGCGGCGGAACAATTGGGCATATCCCGCCAAACCCTTTACAATAAGTTGAAGAAAAAGAATGACTGATGGCAAGTAGAAACTTTTACATTCAGCTTATTCTCAGGGTCGTTTTTATGACCCTTACCGCTGTGGCGTTGGCATTTTCCGTAGCCTATAAGTGGTATTTTGCCTTGGGGCTCTGTGCTATTATTTTGGTGGGCGAAGTGTATTCACTGATTACTTTTATCAACCGGACCAACCGAAAAATCGCCTATTTTTTTGATGCCATCAAGAACGAGGATTTTACGCTCCGGTTTCCCGAAGGGGTCACTATTGAGTCCTTCAAGGAGTTGAACCGCAGCCTCAATCGGGTCAACGGACTGATCCAAGAGGTACATATGCAACTTCAGATACGGGAGCAGTACTATCAAGAAATTTTAAAGCAAGCAAGTATCGGCATCATGACCTACAATGAAAAAGGGCATATCCTATTTGCCAATCCCACCTTGGAGCAATTGCTGGATTACACCCCCTTGAACCACATTAAACAATTGAAGCAGGTTGATGAAAATCTTTATGAGATCTTTAAAGACTTCAACCCTTTTCAAAGAAAACTGTTCCAGTTATCCAATGAGCGCGAACAAACGCAATTGGCCATAAAATCAACACCGCTTACTTTGGACGGCCAATCTTTACAATTGGTCGTGGTGCAGGATATCCATAAAGAGCTGGACGAAAAGGAAACGGAATCCTGGGTGCGGCTCATCCGTGTGCTCACCCACGAGATCATGAACACCATCACCCCCATTGCCTCCATTTCGGATTCCATCATCAAATATTACCGCAAAGGGGACAAAATCACCCCAATGGCGGAATTGGAGGAGGTTCAGATAAAAAACACCTTGAAAGGTCTGGAGGTCATTAAGGAACAAGGGGGCGACCTAATGGACTTTGTGCAGTCGTACCGGAGTCTACTCCACGTACCCGAACCCAACAAATCCTTGGTGAAAGGAAAAGATTTGCTCGAAAAAATCGATGTGCTGATGTCTGTCAGGCTGGTAGACGGGGAAAGTGAATTTTCCACCGATTGCCATCCGGAGGGTTTGGAGTTTTATATTGATGAAAAACAGATTTCGCAAGTGTTGATCAATTTGGGCAAAAATGCCCTACAGTCTGTTGAGGCATCTAAAAACGGTAAAGTGCTAATGGTCGCTGGGGTGGACGAAAAAGGTTCCAAATTTATAGAGATCCGGGACAATGGCCCTGGTATTCCACCAGAAGTGATGGATGAAATATTCGTGCCTTTTTTTACTACAAAGAGCGAAGGCACCGGTATTGGTCTTAGTCTCTCCAAACGTGTAATGCAACTTCACGGCGGGAGCATTCAGGTGCGTTCGGTCCCCCATACCGAAACTGTTTTTCGACTCACCTTTGCCTAATCAAATTATGAAAAAAGAGCTGTTGGATTTTTGTTGGAGCTACGTGGACCAAAGGTCGGAACGACTCAAAAAGCAGAGCGAAGAGCTCCAGGAATCCTTGGGCTCGGAAACCAAAAGTTCGGCGGGCGACAAACATGAAACGGGGCGGGCCATGGTACAATTGGAACAGGAAAAACTGGGCCAGCAGTTACAGGAACTCGATGCCACTCGAAGCATTCTCAACAAAATCAATATCGATGCACCATCAAGCAAAATCCGCTTGGGCTCCTTGGTAAAAACGAGCATGGCCGATTATTTTATTGCCATCTCCGCTGGTGCCCTTAAAAAAGAGGGTAGGATTTTTTACTGTATTTCCGCCAATGCTCCGATTGCCCGATTATTGTTGGGCAAAGAAAAAGGGGAGCGATTTGTTTTTAACGGAAAGGAACAAGAAATCTTGGAGGTGCATTAAGATTCATCCTCCACAAGTTTCATCTCGGATTTATCGCGGTGAAAAACGATGACAAGAAACAATATCCCGATAATGATGAGGAACACAATTTCAATCCGGGACAGTAGTTCGTTCATGCCCAAAGACCTTTTGGAGCGCTGTGTCAACTGTCTTCCTTCGGAGAGTTGAACCTCGGACAGTTCGTCCAAATTTCTACCGATCCTGTCCAAAACAGCCATGATGTCCGCTTCGGAAGCATTGTCCTTTATATGTGCTTGTTCCAGATTTTTAAGTTCCCCATAATTTTCCTTCAAACTTGTTAGGTGCAGGGATTCTTCACGGGTAATGTCCGTTTTTTCAAAATCGGCCAAAATGGTATTGATCTCAGGATATTGTGGAAGTGTCTTTTCGTCCAATGAATTATAGGCCAAGAACATTTCCTTTTTATGAAATAGGTTGTTCAACCTATAAATATATTCCTGTACCACCAACCTGTCCTCAAAAACAGAATCCACTCCATGCTCTACGGTCGAGAAGTTCCGATTGTTCAACCGATTGGATGCAAGAACCAATAAAAATGCTGCTGCAAGTACAAAGCCTGCGTGAATTCGTTGTCTTATTGTTCTTTTTGGCATCCTTTTTTGTTTTTACATGAATTGGATTATAAGTGCATGATATTAAATTTTTTACGGGGATGCAAATCCGCCCGGCCATTAGCTAACCATTCTAATTGAGCAAACCTAATGCTTTGAGCCAGGCGGAAATCATCAATCAACTACAGTACACTCAACTCGCCAGACTCGAGTGCATTTTTTAAATCTGCCTTAACCACTGGGTGGCTGTTAAAAAATCTCTTTCCGTCTGTTTTTTTGATTTTAACCACTACGGTACCATCTTTTTTCTCTTTGATGTCCGTTACCATCACTTTGTTTCCTACCACTGTTTTATAGTTGGCTATTCCTCCTTTTTTAATGATGAAGTTTGCTCTTGGAAAATCAATGTGCTTGAATTTTGGTGCATCTGGGCGACCAATTTCCAATACATCACCAACTTTTACATCTTGTGGGTTTACGCTTTGTGCGTTCATATTTGTGGTGGCTACCACGAATAAAATTGCTAGAACTATTATTCTCATAACTATACTTATTTAGGGTTTATAATTGTTTTTATTGTTTTCTTAAAAATCAAAACTGGACGATAATTGGTGCGATTGTTCCACGCCGATTATCTTGAAGGATTGTACATCCGAGGGAAAACCAAGTTGAATTTGATCGCCCTCCGCAAGTCCTACCAAACTGGCCCCTAACGTACTCACTACAGAGACCGTACTCTTTTTAAGGTCTCCCCGAGTTGATGGTACCAGTTGAAAAGTTTGCTGCACGCCTTGCGCAAACTCCACCATAACTTTGGAATTTAACCGGACCACATCGTCAGGCATGTCCAGTTCATCCTCTACCAGAGCCCTATCTATTCTCTCGCCCAACTGTTCCAAGGCGTCTTTATGGGCATAATCCTCATAATACCTATGGAAGTTCAGTATGCGTTTTAGTGTTAGATAATCCTTTTTTTCCATGATCAGGCTTCCGTATTTCATTTCCAGTTCTTAACGAACGGGACACCGTAATTGAGCATCCCAGCATTTTGTCCATATAAAGGCAAAGCCTGTGCCATTGGGGAATACAACTATCAGTGACGATTTATAAATAATTGATTGTCAGTTAATTAAAAACAGTCCTGCATCAAATGAAGAAAAGTGGTTTTGGGTATTTTTTACCCGGTCGGGGCGAAATGTACCAGTGGCTATTTCAGTTTTTCGCGAAGTGTTTTGCGGTTGATGCCCAAAATTTCGGCAGCTTTGGTCTTGTTGCCTTGGGTGGAAAGGAGTACTTCCTGTATGTATTCTCTTTCTTTTTCTTCAAGTGTTTTAAAGCCCTTTTGTGGAAAGTCGATTTTATATTTAAGTTCGTCCGGTAACTGTTCCAAAGTGATTTTGCCATCGCACATGATCACGGCGCGCTGTACTACATTTTCCAGCTCACGGATATTGCCCGGCCAAGAATATCGCTTCAGAACTTCAAGGGCATCGTCGGTAATACGGACAAAGCGGTCTTTGTATTCAATGCCGTACTTCTGTATAAACTTGTCCACCAGCAAAGGAATATCAGATGTTCTGTCTCTCAACGGAGGAACATCCACCGTCACCACGGAAAGGCGATAAAAGAGGTCTTCGCGAAAGGTTTTTTTCTGAATCAGTTCGTCCAAATCACTATTGGTCGCTGCTATCACCCTTACATCGAGCTGTTCAGGTTTTTGGGAACCTATTTTGGTCACTTCCTTTTCTTGGAGCACGCGCAGCAATCTATTTTGAACGGGCAAGGGGGCATTTCCGATTTCATCCAAAAAAATGGTGCCCTTGTGCGCCGCCTGAAAAAAGCCATCACGATTCTCGTTGGCTCCCGTGAATGCACCTTTGGTGTACCCAAAAAGTTCGGCCTCCAACAGATTCTCGGGAATGGCACCACAGTTCACCGCGATAAAGGGCGCCCGGGAAAACTTGCCCGAGTAATGGATAGATCTTGCCACCAGCTCCTTTCCGGTTCCACTTTCGCCACGAACCAACACTGTGGCCCGATTGTCCTTTACCCGATCTATGATTTCGGTGACTTTTTTAAAGGCTTCGGAGTTTCCGATCATATCGGAATACCCGTTGGTGGCAACAGGTTTTACCGGTGGTTTTTTATCTGTTTTCTTTGCTTCCTTGCTGGCCAGTGCTTTTTTCACGGCCAGTTCCAGCTCCACTTTGGTAAATGGTTTGGTCAAATAATCGGTTGCCCCGTGCTTGATAACACTCGATGCATCTTCGACCGATGGAAATCCCGTGACCACCAACTTGGGCATATGGGGATAGTGTTCCGCCACATATTTCACCAATTCGAGCCCATCGATCTCCGGCATATTGATGTCCGTCACCAATAGGTCAATCTCTGTATCCTTCAAAATATATAACGCTTCCTTGACCGAAACCGCCTTATAGGTGTGGTAATCCATCGACTTTAAGTGCCGTTGCAGCAGTTCCAGAATATCGATATCGTCATCGACCAGCAATATGTTCTCCTTTTTCAACAACGTGTTTACTTTTTTGGGAATTTCAATGTAAATATAGTGCCTGCCGGGGTATTCGGGGTAACTGCAATGCTACCTTGGTGGCTCTGCACAATGCCGTGCACCACGCTAAGTCCCAATCCAGACCCTTCGCCCACGGGTTTGGTGGTAAAAAATGGGTCAAAAATATGTGCTTTGGATTCTTCCGGTATGCCCGGCCCTTGATCCGCAATTTTTAGGATGATGTTTCCTTTTTCGATTGCCAGCGAAACTGAGATCGTACTTTTTGGCGGTGCAAAATAGATGGCATTTACAATTAGGTTGAAGACCACTTGGGTCAGCTGGATTTTATCAATACGAAGTTCGATGGTTTCTTCGGAATGTTCAAAGTCACAAGAGACATCATTCTGGCGCAAGGTGGTACGCAGCATATTGATGGCCTCTTCTATCACCTCAACCACATTGATGACTTCCCGCGTTTCCGGCATTTCGCAAGCGAAGAACATCAGTTTTTTGACGACTTCGCGTGAAAAAATCGTATTGGTGATGATTTTGTCCAAATCCTTGAGGGCTTGTGGATCATCACTGATGTGGTCCTGTAAAAGCTCGGTAAAGCCCAGAATGTTGGCAAGCGGTGTGTTGAGCTCGTGGGCAATGCCTGCGGTGATTTCCCCCAAGATGCGAAGCCTGTCGGATTGTTCCACCTGTCGGCGGATGTGCTCCTCCTTTTCCTTGATTTCCTTACGCTCCAACAGGTTGCCCACCTTTAGGCACACATTATCCAGCAGTTGTTGCTCTTCCTCCAAAAAATCCTTGAGTTGGTACTTCGGGTACGGATACCCCACTTTGATTTCACCCCTAGGTTTATTGAACACTGTGATGAACGACTCCAAAAACACGTAGTCATCTCCTTTCTCCTCGGTTTTGATAAAATAATCAGAGTTGGATAAGAGCACGTAGGTATCCTCATTAAACTGCCAAGCACGCTGCAAACACTGCACAATGCCGAGCAATGCTGTTTCCATATCGTCGTAATCGCAGTTGACGATCAGGGATGTTACCTCGTACAAACAGGTAAGTTCCTTGATGCGTTCTTTGAGTTTTTGTTCGGCAGTGAGCATGTTTTCCTCCTTTGTGGCAAATTAGTGAATAATTGGGTTTTGGGTTGTAGACCACAACAAGAATTGTTTGGGACAAAGGATTTGAGATAAAAAACCCTTCCAAATCAACGACTTGAAAGGGTTTTCGTGGTCCCACCTGGGCTCGAACCAGGGACCACCTGATTATGAGTCGCAAAAATTCGAATCCATCGAAATTTAAAACACCTATTATCTTATTGATTTTTAGTGATTTGAGTGAGTTTCTGGAATTTTTGAACTCACCTGATCCCATTTGGATATTTGAAAAAGTTAGGGTAAAATTAGGGTAAATATCCTAGCAAAATATGTTGATAAACCAACATTCGGTTTATAAAACCTAGGGTAAAACCATCTATTAAATGATGTCTTGAAATGAATCAAAATGGATTCTTTCTTCATATCATAGTAAGGTTTTGAAATCCTTGATAGTATTTGATAATTCAATGTACCCATTTCAATACAGTATAGGGTTCGTTAAATGGATATAACCGCTATTGGGTACTTTATAATGTATTCCAATTGCTCATTAACACGAAAAAAATGGCTCAAGTAACGTATCTTCTAGAAACCCGCCCCAAATCGCAGAACAAAAGAACAGGGCTTTATCCAATTGTTCTAAGGGTTTATCATAAAAAATATCGAACTATTAGAATGGATATCTGGACCCTACCAAGTGGTTGGGACAAAAGAAAACAAAGACTGAGAAGGTCTAAATATATCAACCAAGATTTGGACTGTGATACTGTAAACTTTGAATTGGAAGAAAAAATGTTTGTTGCCAAAAGGTTGATCGACGAAATTGGACTGAGCATAAATAAGGTGAGTCCGGACAGGCTCATTGAACTGATCACAAAAGAGTGGGACAAAAACTCCGATTCAGAAATCAAGCACAAGGTCAATAATGAAATGACCCTGATCGAATGGGGAGAAACCTTGGTCAACCGTAAGATGGCGGCCAATGTTCCCGGCAGTGCAACATGGCTAAGAAACGGTATGCGGGCAATTACTAAGTTTAATGGTACCGATGACATCAAATTATATGACATTACAGTAACCTTTCTCAGAAATTTTGAAGCATATCATTTAGGCAAAGGCAATTCCATAAACTGTGTGGGCATTTATTTAAGGGCAGTTCGCTCTATATATAACAGTGCTATCAATGAAGATCAATTCGTCCCGATAAAAAATGTTTTCCAACATTATAGGATACCTCCGCCAATGCGGACAAAAAAAAGAGCGTTGAAAAAGGAACAGATTCTTAAAATAAGGGATCTTGAATATGAACAAGACAGTGCCCTATGGCATGCTCGGAATTATGCCATGATAATGTTCTACTGTAGAGGGATGAACTTTGTAGACCTCGTAAAACTGAAGGTTGAAAATATTCGACATGACCGGTTGTATTATGGGAGGAGCAAGACCCGTGATCCCCTTTCAGTTCATATCTCTGAACCATTGGCAAAACTGTTACAGCCCTATTTGAGAAATAAAAGGCTGACCGACTTTTTGTTTCCGACCAATTATGATGGTAGCTCAGAACGCTTTGAAGCGTATAAGACACAGAGACGCAGAATGAACGAAAGATTGAGAATTATAGCCAAAGATGCTGAAATCGATGAAAACGTCACCACTTACACCATTCGACATTCCTGGGCCACAATCGCAAAATACCTAGGTGTTTCAACTGCTTTGATCAGTGAGGCTATGGGTCATAACTCCATCATAACAACGGAAGTCTATTTAAAGAGCTTTGATAATGCTGCATTGGACCACGTAAATGAAAAGGTTATCTTATAGTACAACCTATATATTGTCAAGTAAATTCTGACAAAACATTGAAACAAAAATTTTAAATTAACTTTGTGGTATGGGAAATGCTTCTTCTTTTACAATCAATCAATTAAGAGATTATTCCACTCTGTTTTCTAGAAATCAAGTCAAGTCATGGCTAAAGCAGGACTTTACCTCAATCTACAAAAAAATGAACAGGTACGATGAGGATTGGTTTGAGAATAATAATTCTTCGTTTTTGGAATACCTCAGGTATATCTATAAAATTCTTGAAAATAATTATCAAAATGAATATGTTTTCAAGAATAGCTTTTTAAATGAGATACTAATAAATGACATTATATCTGGAGATTCAAAAGTATTTTCCGAATTCAGAATCGGGAATGCCGTTGCAGACTTAGTGCTGTTCAATGGTACTTCCAAGGTCTTTGAAATTAAAACTGAAATGGATTCTGCCAAAAGACTGGACATACAGCTAAAAAATTATCGAACTGCTTTCAACGAAATCTATCTGATTATACCTGAATCCAAATCTAAGGAATATACATACCTAGAGCAGGAAATCGGAATTATAACATACCAACCTAACGATTTAGAAAAGTTTAAAATTACTCGTAAAGCAACTTCAAATGAAACAGTGGACCCAAATGTTATTATGGAGGTCTTTCACACCAACGAATATAAAGGTTTGGTCCTGGAATATTTTGGCAGTTTACCCAGAATGACCAGTTTCAATCAGTTTGAGAAATGTAAGGAGTTAATACTGCAGATTCCCAATCATATCCTCAACTCCTATTTTATTTCTATTATGAAGAGGAGACAAAAACAAGTAGCAATAGCCAAGAAGCACTATAAGGAATTTAATCAAATTAGCCTTGCTTTAAAGTTGACAACAACAGAAAGGAAAGAGTTAATTGGTCTTCTGAAATCACCAATAAAGCAAACACCATATGTATTATCCACTGCTTAGAGCTCGCCAGTTTGAATTGATTGCATTAAGGGATTTAGCCAATACTGGTGCTTCCCAAGGCTGCATTGTGCCCATATTGGAGCCCGTTAAGGAGTCTTTCAATAATCTAAAAATTGCCCTTACAACCTTTGCCAGCAGAAACCAACAGGCAGTACTGCTAGTAAATCCTATAGTAGGGGATTTATATGGCGACCATGCACTTATACTGGACTATCTCCAACAAGGCAATTTCCCGGTAACCAGGGCATTTTACTATCGAAACAATACAACATATATTTTAGATTCGATTGAAGAATATAATCTGCAAAATTGTATGATAATCTGTCAAAATGATATCAATCCAGATGACGTTCGATTTAAAGACTTGATTGAATCTGAGGCTGTCCAATTGATTGTCGTGGAAGACCCTGGGAGAAATAGGGCACTCGATAGGTATGTCAGGAATTTAGACAAAACCTATATCCGACTAGATGATTTTTTTGAAAAACAACAGCGAAACAGTGATTTTTTAGATATCCAGGAACATCGTTTCTCAGAAGAACACCTTCACTACTTGAATGAGAATTTTAATGGCTTTTCAGATTACACAGTACTGCCCAGTGAATATAGTGATAGCGGAAGTACTCCAAGAGCTGTAGTGATTCACCTGACTTATATGAAGGGAGATAACCAAATCTGGATCAGACATTTTACATCGGACACCAACGATTCCATTGCAAACGTACAGGGAAAGTTTGCAGAGGCAGCTGAAAAAGCGGTTCAATTTTGTAGAGGAAATAATCTAAATAACGCCGCAATTGCCGAACTTGAGGATTATTACAATCGGCAACATTATCCAGGCCTAGGAACTGTAAAAAAGATTAGTTTAAAAAACCACTTACTTATTGTCCAAGACTACCTAAGTCACCATTAATCCATGAAAGTTTGTCCAAACTGTTTTGCCGATACCGAGCTAAAGTCCTTAATTTCTGCCTCTACAATGATAGGAGATTGTACTGTCTGCAACACAAAGGAACAACCCATTATGGATATCGATGAATTCAAGGACTTCTTCCAAGAACTAATAGATAATTACATCCCAACATCAGAGGGAGAAAACATCAAAAACAAAATCCAAGGCAATTGGAGCTTTTTTTCTGACCCTCAAGTGGCAGAAAGAATATTAAATTTTGTGATTCCCGAAATTGACACAGAAATATCCAATGCCAATAGTCCTGTTGAATACATCGAGGAAATCCTTAACAATCATGGTTACTGGGAAACCCTGAAGAATGATTTAAAGTGGTCCAACCGCTTTTTATTAAATATAGAACAACTTCTCGATCTAGGGTGGGACGGTTTTTTTAATACACAATATAGGTTGACCCCTGAAACCTGCTTATTTAGAGCAAGAGTACACCACCAAAGTGGAAATGATGCCTATACTGAAAAAGATATGTATAGTCCCAAACGCCACTTTGCCAAAGGAGGGAGGGCCAATCCCTCTGGGATACCCTATTTGTACTTATGTGATAATCCGGAAACTGTCCTTTATGAAGTTAGAGCTTCCTACTTGGACGAGCTTAGTATCGCTTCTTTTCAACTTAAATCACATCATGAATTTGTAAATATTGTAGACTTCACTGAGGACACTCCATTGTTTCGACCGGAAATGGTGAGAGAGACGATTATGGCCAAATTGTTGCGGGAAAGAATCAGTCAAGATTTATCCAAGCCTATGAGGCGTTATGACTCAGAAATTGAATATATTCCCACCCAATTTATTTGTGAATTTATTCGAGTTTATACCGGTGCCAGCGGAATACGTTTTGCAAGTTCTTTGCACCCATCAGGTAAAAATATTGTGGTTTTCGACCAAAGCCTTATGGATTGTACAGTAGTTGACCTACATAAGGTAACGAAATTTAAGCTCAAAAGTAAGGAGGTAATCTAAATACCTTAAAAAAAGAACATATCAGGTTCTCCTTCTATGGCTGGATTTTGATTCATTATTATTATCGCATTTTTTTGAACAAACCTTAATTACTAATATCTAACATAAAATTCTTACATTTGTTTGTCACCCCCAAACACTTTGTTGATCAATTGGTTATCACGCTTCATGAGAGTAAATTATACTAGGTGTAGATTATAATCATAGAAGTAAAGAATTTGTCCTATGAACAAGTTCAGTGCACAATAAAAATATGGAGATAAACTATTCTGCTTTTCTTTCTGTTCTAAGAGACGCTTTTCTAAAAGCATTTGATTGGAATATTGGAAAATGGATTTCAACTGGTGGAGGATTTGGGTTTATCACAAGTTTAATCATTCCTTTTGGACAAGAGGAATGGGAATGGGAATATACTACGGCCATAAAGTTTGGCATAATAGGTGTATTAGCGTTATACATTATTAGGTTTGTAGCTCTCTTTATCAAAGAGTCTCTTAAATATTTTCACTCTGTATACAAGGAGTCTACATATGGAAATGCGATAATATTATTACGCGACAGTTTTGCAGAGGCCCATTACTATAGAAAAACCCCTGGTTTTGAAGACAAGGAATTTATGAGTTCTATGATGATATTTTGTAATAACCTAAAAATATGTTTCGACGATATCACTAAATCAAATTGCTCTGTTTCTATAAAGGTTCCTATTAAAGACAAAAAAGTAGGAGAGCATACAATTCTTAAAAACTTGACTAGAGATCAATCACATAGTGCAAGAGACACAAAACAATATCAGGAAATTGAACATACGATAATTGGAAATTCCGCATTTAGCAGTTGCCTAGACAGTGTATTGAAAAATCGTCCTAAAAAATATTATATCAACCATGACGTGAACAACGAAAATAATTATAGAAATACTAGTAAAGAATGTTATACAGATGGTATTTTGCCATACAACAGTGAATTAGTATTTCCCATAGTCCCTTACAAGAAAGCTGACAAGGAAAATTTTGACTGCCATGGTTTTATTTGTGTTGATAGCGATAAATCAAAAGCTTTTGATGAAAAATATGCCCCTGCCATCGTATCTGGTGTTGCGGATGGAATATATGATTTAATTTTTCAATCCAATTCAGAATCAAATGGACAACAAAACGAATAGTAAGACTTTTGAAATCAAAAAAATTACGGATGATGCTGTAATCTATCAGCGGGTTTTTAGTTCAAATTCTAAAAAAAACAAAAGGAGTCAGGATAGATTAGCGAGTTCACCTACGGCTACTTTGCACACTATTTCATTAGATGAGTATGAACATTTGAAAGCAATCGAGGTAGAGTTACTTGACGAGTTAAAGTTCAGAAAACCACAACAAAACAAAATTAAAAAGGCTTTTTTGTCATTTTTCGAGTTGGAATAATTACATGTGCCTAGTAGCTAATCTATTTACACGAGTGATGCCGCCATCGAAACGTCTAAATACTATACTTCAATCTAATTTATTTGAAATTTGAACATTGATTTTACTAAATTGCACTAATGAAGACATTGATTTTGAAAGACTTGGTTAAAAACTCAAGTTCAGTTGATGAAGGCTTTGTTTTATTTGATCATCTGAAAAATGCTTATTTGAACGGAGAAGTTATCCTTTTAGAGGTAGATTCCGATTTGGCGCTTTCTTCTTCTTTCTTAAATTCATCGATTGGTGCATTTCTGGATGATTTTGGCTTTACCAACTTTCAAAAGACTGTTAAATTCAAAGGTTCTAAAAATCAGTTTGAAAGGTTAAAATCCTATGTAGAGAAGTACAGAGGGCTTTATCTAGCCTGATTTTGATTTGAGACCTAACTAACGCGGCCCATAAATCAAATATATCCGATTGCGTTATATCATTTTTCTTACTTGAAAATCTGCTTTCATTCTATCAATTACATATGTGGTAATTTTCCTTGAAAGATATCCGCGGATAATAAATAAACCAAAACGGCGTAGAGGTTTGTTCTTAAATTTCGAAAAGGCTTCTTTAGCAATCATTTTATTTACCCTCTTTTTAATTGAAGGTTTGATTTTATTAAAATAGGTAGGCTTTAGCTTCGGAAAATCATCTATGGTGTAATTATACGGGTTGGTCTCTCTGGACTCTTTGTCATCAATTAAATTAAGATCAGGAATAATCGGACAGTACGTTTTACCATTCTTCTTTAATCGGAACATTTCAAAGGCTTCCTTCGAAAGATTCTTAAATAATGGATGTAGATTGTTTGGGTCGTACTCCAGCATTAAATAAGTCCTTAATAAATTTCTGGCATTGTTCCTGCCAAGGAAAAAGTCGTGCTTTCTGAATTCCACATCCAAAAAACCTCCAAACCCTCCAAGAGCAGCGCATGAAAGCGGTGGATGATTTTTAAGGACGCCCCTTTTCTCCCATTTTAAAGGAAACACCAGCAATCTAAAATAGTCATTGAAAAAACGTCCCGAATGTTTAACCCTTACCTGCTCCCTTAAGGTCGTATAAAGCTTGGGGATAATTTGCCAAATAGTTTTCTGATATATGTTGGTAGAGGACCATCCTCCTGTTGCTTTTGCGGTATCCTGATTATAAAAATTAGGAAAGGGGTCTATCATAATTGTACCAAACATTGGTAGTTTAGAATTATAGGGGGGATTCATTTCTTCCAATGTATGAAGCACTTCTGAATAGGGCTCGTTATTTATGGTGCCCCCATCCACATTGGTGAAATCAAAAAAATCCTCGTCCAAGTGTATTTTAATGGTCTTCCTATCCTTAATGGGCAAGCTCCTTAAAATACAATTTTCAATATACTTATCTGATATTTTACCTTTGAAATGCCTTGGGGCCAATCCTATTGGAAATGCGCCTGTACCCTTTGTACAGAGCTTCAAGAGTTCCTTTGACCCTTGCTCATATGGGTTAAATTCAAGAAATACATCTTTATCCTTTTTCTGGTCATATTTTAGTTTGAAATGGGCCACTATTCTATGTTCGTTCATGCGATGACCGGGTGAATAGGGAAAGTGGGCGGATGTAAAATTCTCAAAGTTCAACTCTACAGGTATTCCTCTTAAACTACACAAAGTGACCAAAACCCTTAGATCTTCCGATATAAAAGAGGGTCTCCCAGAGCTGTCATTACTTTTTTCGAACGAGTCGAATACTTTGTCCGCAATTTTGTCAATCGGGGAAGTGTTCAAAAGTGATGGGGTTCCTTCCGATTGACCTTCAAAATCATCCGTAAGGAGCATCTTCTCAAAAGTGTTCAATCCGTTCTGGTCATCATCCATAAGCACCCAGCTATCGTACAAGATATTTCCTGTGGGAACATCACAAGGGGTTCTAACCGGCTCAATACCTGAAAAGCTCGACAAGGCAGAAATCACACTTACCATTCCTCCGGCAGAGGCTCCACCCAAAACATCGATACAGACTTCATGGAGAGGCACGGCTTTCTCATACTTTGATAGTGGTTGACCCTCATTATGCTTTTCCACAATTTTCTTCTTTTGAGCCTCCCAAAGGTTAAGTGCTTCAAAAACATAGTCCATAAAGCCAGCGGAGTAGGCTCCTGCGGAAACCGCACCCGCCATGGTTATGCCTAAATGAAAGGTTATATCATCCTTCGATCCCATTTGATTCGCTAGAGAATCAGTCCCTTTACAATATCCACCAACGTATTGACCACTTTGTTCTTGAAATGGCCCAAACTTATTTTGGAAATCCCTGCTTTTTCAAGTGCCTTCATGGTCAACAAATCCTTTTGGCTTTCTACCAACCATTGATAATCATCCAAGCTTATTTCCCCATTGGCCAACAGCAAGGTCCAACGCTCCAGTTTTACTTTGGAACCATTGACAAATTCGACAATGTCTTCCTTAGTCTCCTTTTTAAGTCCTGCATATTGATCACCCAATAACTTGACCAACGACTCCTTTAGTTCTTTAAAAATTTTATCAAAATCCATAATTATCGGTTATCTAATATGAATTGCATTATACCATTCTCCGATTCTTTATCCTTTTTGCCCTCGTATCGGATAATCATGTCAATGGCCTCTGTTACCTGAGACTGTGCTTCGTTCAAAAAAACTTGTCCCAACTTTTCCTGTTCTTCCCATCTCTTTAAAAAACCACCCAAAAGGTTTTTGTCTTGATCGGCCAATAACCCCCACATTTCATAGGAAATACCATTGTTCGGCTTGTTCGCTTCATATACAACCATTTTTTCCAATTCTAGCTGTAATTCCTCAACCTCTTGTTCATAGCTTGAAAAAGGATTTGTTGCCTTTTTCATAAGGTTGGAAGCTTCCACCTTTATCTCAACTGCCTTTTGGAAGGAGTATTGGTCATATGGTGCCGTTTTTAGGGCATTGCATGATGACAAGAATAAGAGGACTTGACCCACAATAAGGATATTCCGAATGCTCTTTGTTTTCATTGATTTATGTTTTAGTGTTAGTATAATTGCTGTTTCACTTTTTTTATAGCTTCAACATGATAGTGGGCTATTTGCGCCCTACCTTCCCTGGTCATTAAAAGAGTCTTGCATTCCTCTTCATTGTCCATAAAAAAGTTCTCCGTGAGAATTGCCGGCATTCTTGTTCTTGTCAATACATAGAACCTACGTTCTTTGTCCAAATCCCCGTCCGAAAAATCTGTTCGTAGTGTCCTATCAGGAAACTTCTTTATAAACTCATTCCCAAATATTGTGGCAATTTGATCACTCTTAGTATCTCCAAGCGAAGTAAATATTTCAGAGCCATGCCCTCCTCCTGCATTGGAGTGGACACTTAAATAAAAACTTTCCGTTGGGGAATACTTATTAGCTCTGTTTACCCGGGTTTCCAAACGCACATCCCAATACTCGGGGGCTATATTTACATAGTTAATTTTTAACTTCGTCAGCTCTTGAATGATTTGGTTAACAATCGCTCGATTGAATTCCCCTTCAAATAGCTGGGAGCCATCATTCCAAACAGGACTCCTTTTTCCCGCTGTTTGGTAGACCCCATTAATTATGCCTCCATGTCCATTATCGATTAATATGGTCATCTTTATAGATTTACTTTAATCAAAACATCATAAAAGGCCAGTAATCTTTACGTATTATTTTCGAGATTTACCGCCCTTGTATTAAGATTGTTGTCTTGGTACTTTTCCGCTATTTTTTGACTTACTGCTCTCACTTCCCCTATAGAAATAGCTTCTCCTTTTGCATCGATTTCTTCCTTCAGGGAAAAAATCATTTCCAATGTAGGTACATCAAAATTTCCGCCCAATGTGCGCAACGCTGCTGATAACAATTCCAGTTTTTTGGTATCCATATAATATTTTATTTCTCTTAAATCAATTTATATAATACATAACCCTGCAGGACCTGAAAAAGCATTCCCGTTCCAATATCGAAAACTGCCTCCATCCGAATAATATCCACTTGGAGCTTTGGTTGTTCCAGGGGCATTAAAATAAACTCCAGTAGCATTTAGAAGATTTGAGCTTCCCGTCAAGTAATAGTAATCGGGATTTGTTATTGCGAATCCACACGCAGAGGATTGACTGGTCCCATAACCAAGTTGAACCTGATAAGTCGTTTGACCGGTAGCTGCCGATTGGGTTATACTAATCGTTGCACTCTGCCCACCACCCACGATGGTTACTGTTATAGTTCCAGATCTTGATTGCGTAATGGAATTAGTGGTATAGTTTACAGTGAAGGTATCATTGTTAATACCAGAAGCACCACTTATACTAACCCAAGACAAACTCTCTGAGACAGTCCATTGAGTGTTTGAGGTTACCGTTACAGTAAACGAGCCCGAACTCGAAGAAACCCTTCTACTAGTTGGGGAAACTGTTAAGGTTGGCACAAAAGCACCATAGTTCCTGAAATTGCTGAGTCTATCCTTGGCACCCTTATAAGTATCATCGAATTGTGATTCAACTGCTGCAGCAAAACATGCAGAAAGCGATGCTGTTGTTCCGAGACCCAGCTCGACCCGTACATCATTTAGACTAAAAGTATTTGTATTAGGTACCGCCATTATCTTCGATTTTTAATTATTTCCTCCATTTTTTCAAGACGTGCTTCCAATTCTGCATTCTTTGCGACCAACAAATCGATATAGGCCACAGATTTATTTCCTTCTTCATCTGTTCTGACAAAATCAGGACAATGTTCTTCAAGCTCTTGCGCTATTACGCCATATCTTTGATGTTTGCCTTCATCATTTTTCATTTTGAATTTTCTCCAACGTATGGGTATCATTTGTGGTGCAACATCCTCAATGTTGGTCTTTAATCTCCTATCGGAGCTAAGAATGAAATTGCTAGCATAAACCATTTCTTTGAAATACCCCCTGCCATTTGAGGCGTTCAGAAAGATTCTGGCATTTCCATCCGCAGCAACATAAAGACCCCATCCTGCAGGATTGGTTCCCAAGTCAGTACTGTTCAGGAATGAGGCGGAAGCATTTGCAAATCCTATCCCGTACATATTTCCAAGGGTTGTATCATTCGGAAGATAAGATGTTCCCAGTGTATATATGGGAGAGGTGTAGGCTGTGGAAGATGCCTGGGAATATAACCCAACCTGATATCCTGAATTTGATACACCCTGCCTCAGCAAATATGCCGATGCACTTTGGAATCTAGCCTGCCCTCTAAAGATGGTATAGGTGTTTTGGTATTGGAATTCCAAAGCTGCGTTGGTGGGAATCGAGGTTGTTCCGGATACTGAGCCCATACCAATATAGCCCCTTCCATTACCTGTATAGGTCATATGAACAGCAGCGCCTCCTTTATATCCGCTTTCCCCCACTGAAATTCCTGCTGCTTGTTCTACCCCATCAGCTCCAGAACTGGATGAGTCCAATGTCAACCAAGCATTATTTTTTGCGATAAGTATATCTGCTGAATGACTGGACAAATTCAAATTGCCTCCATGCCAGACTTGATGTATAGTTCCTCTGTCATTGAATTCCAGCCCACCGTTCCTTTTAATAATCAGATGAGAATCTTGACCATCATTGGCACTTACATTTCCAAAAATGCTCCAGCCATTGGAGTCCATCGAAAGGTATGAAGTAGTTCCGGATGCACCCACCCCAAAGGATTTACCACCAGAAAATGAGCTCATGGAAATCGTAATACTTCCCGTTGCTGTGTCATCTTGGTCCTTTCTTAAGTACTGGTCCAATATCACTTGAAGTCCTACTATTGAACTTATGGGGATTTCGTTGGGTAAACTTTGGACATCAATTGTTTCCGTTGACCCTGAAAGCAATTGAAACGTATATGTCCCATCACCATTATCTGTGATTCCAGTGACCACATCATCTTCATTGATGTTTAAGAAGCTATCAATTAAATCAGCAAATTGTGATTCAGTCGGATAATTTCCTGTTTCAAAATATGATTTTAAGGTGCTTCTATTTCTTTCCATTATTATTGATACTTAAATCGTCTACAAAGTCTCGCTTAACTTTTTAAATGATGCTTCCAATTGCATCAGTCTATTGATTAATTGATCAATTTGTTGATCTTTTTCAGCCATCTTGGCAACCAGAAGATCGATATAGGCCACTGATTTTAGTCCTTTCTCATCGGTTCGTACAAACTCTGGATTGGTTTGTTCCAATTCTTGGGCAATCACACCAAATCGTTTCGCCGGTTCATTCTTAAGATAAAAACTCTTCCATTGGACGTTGACACTCCCGGTTGCTAAATCTTCAACCCCCTTTTTTAAACGCTCGTCAGAAGAAAGAACAAAATTATCAGCAGTAACATTTCCACTGAAAAAACCAGTACCATTGATATCTACACGAAATGCAGACCCTCCGCCTCCTACCTCAATTCGATTGTCATGCCTTAATACTCCCGTATTCCCACAATATATCCCGCTATTGAAGTTACCACTTGGATTTAGTCGTAACCATCCATCACTATCCCTAAACTGAATAATATTTTTCGCATCTCCTTGGATAACGTCTCCCTTGACATTAAGATTCTTATAGATAGCCACATCCCCATCTGTTTCTGCAACAATTGCCGCTTTTGCGCTCGTACCGTCATGAAAGGAAAAACTTAGACCTCCGTTATATGGTTTTAATATTTCCCATCGGCTACCTGTATTTGTGGAGTTATTAAATAGGCGAAGTACCGTATTACCATTTGAACAAAAATCATGTAGCCTACCGTCAGTTGTAAACAAATGGTTCCCATTCGATACTTGAAACTTGTTAGCATTTACTGAAGTTGGCTTATCGAGTTGAATCTGTGTTCTTTTAAAGCCCGCAATTCTTGAAGAATATGATGCAAATTCACCAGTTGAATTCGCTATTATACTAAAAGAATCATTATCATCATTGGACCTAAGACCTACAACTGTATGCCCATAAATCTGATTTTCAATTAGAACACCTGCTGTTGAACCATTTACAGCTGAGGTTATATCTGTATCAGAATTATCATAACTCCTAATAGAAAAATTATCATCCTCTGTTGTCCGATTATTCAAGGCAAAAGCCTCACTAGACCTTAATTTTCCCGAAGTAATAATATCAGAATTCACATTGCCCCAACTCATCCCATCTAATAAATCGGCATTCAGGCCAGAACCGTTGCCATCATTTCCAGCATGCCACACTTTATAGACCGAACCATTGTCATTGAATTCCAGGCCCCCGTTCCTTTTGATAATTAAATGAGAATCTTGACCATCATTGGCACTAGTGTTTCCCAAAATGCTCCAACCGTTGGAATCCATGGAAATATAGGAACTGCTACCAGGGGCATAAACAGAAAACGACTTCCCATCAGAGAAGGAATTCATTGTTATTGAAATATTTCCAATGGATGCATCATCTTCACTGACACTTAAAAAGCTGTCTATTAAATCAGCAAATTGTGCCTCATTTGGATAATCACCTGTTTCAAAGTATGATTTTAATGTACTCCTATTTCTTTTCATACACTTTGGCTTAATTATTTTCTAGTACGGCTAGTCTTTTCTCCAATTCTGCTACCTTGGCCACTAGTAAATCAATGTACTTGACCTGCTTCATTCCCTCTTCATCCGTAAAAACAAGTTCTGGATGATTTTCTTCCACTTCTTGTGCTATTACGCCATACCGTTTTTCCCCTTCATTTTTCTTTAACTCAAACTCCACAAAATCAAAGTTCATGGATTTTTCCAAGGGTTTAATATTAGTTTTCAGCCTGCTGTCAGATGAGAGAATAAAATTATCGGCTCTGACATTGTTATTGAATTCTGCTTCTCCATTGGTCTTTAGCATCAGGTAACAATCTGTTCCCTCTTGGTTCACTATATACAAATGACTGTTAGAAGAAGACCCATATCCGATATATGACCTATCCGTTCCATCCAACTTTTCAAATCTCATATAACAAGGCGTATTGGCATCATTGCTGTAGGCTCTCATTGTCAATGTTTGGGCCCCTCTACCATATACCAAAAAGTTCTGGTCACTGATGCAATATCCTGTGGTCACCCTGAACCTATCCTCAGAACTACCAGCCCGTGTCAATTGTAAATCTTCATTGTAGGAACTTACTATTCCTGAGTCTACCCGTAATTCCTTATTAAAATAAAAGTTCGTACGATCTGTATAAAAATGGCAATGCGACGTGTTTTTTGAACCCACCTCGATGTAACCGGTCCCTGTATCTATTCTCAAGGAGTTACCATCGGCGGGTGAAAGTCTTGTATTGGAACTTTTAAGCTGAATTTCGGAACCACTAATCTTAGTCGTATCCCTTCCAGACCACCCACTTGCCCAATTATCGGGAGAGGTATTCACCTCTATTCCTTGTTCAGAATTCAAGTAGATATATTCATTGGTTTGACCCGTTGCCTGTCCGGCGGACTCCCCTGCATTAAGAACCAGCTGTTGACCGGAGTTTGTATCTATCCTACTGGTATTTATCCTATCCGTAACTGTAAGTCTACCGCTCAATGTACCGTCTTGATCCTTTCTTAGATATTGGGAAGGCAAATCATCAAGTGCGGCCTGAAGACCAACAATGGCAGAAATTGGAATATCATCGGGCAAACTTTGGACATCTATTGTCTCCGTTGAACCCGACAACAATTGAAATGTATACGTGCCATCTCCATTGTCTGTTATACCCGTAACGGCGTCATCATCAACAATGCTCAAGAAACTATCGATTAATTCAGCAAACTGTGTTTGAGTTGGATATTTACCTGTTTCAAAATACGATTTAAGAGTACTTCTATTTCTTTCCATAATTTCTCTTATACTAAGGAGGCTAAAGGGTCTTGTTCAACTTTTTAATGCTTTTTCAGTTGTAGCAATCTATTGTTCAATTAATCGATTTGTTAATCTTTCTCGGCCATCTTTGCCACCAACAAGTCGATATAGGTCGCCGATTTAGACCCTTAGCATCTATTCCTACAAATTCAGGATTGGTTTGCTCCAATTCTTGGACAATTACACCATATCTTTTCTTATCCTTTTTTTTAGTTCGAATTCTCTACATCATACAAATATGTGAGTCGCTTCAATATCACTCACTTTGGTTTTAAGCCCTTCATCGAACGATAGGATAAATGCCCATGGTCATATCATTGTTGAACACGGCATTATGACCATCATCCAATGTTAAAACAACTATATTTTAAGATTAACTCGTTTGATACTTTTTCATGACCTTGGTTGAAATGGTTTTAACCTCTCCCAATGTCATGTTTTCCCCTTTTTTTTCAAGCTCCACTGAAACGGTAAAAATCAAATCCAATGTAGCAATATCAAAGTTTCCACCTACGGTTCTCAGCGCTGCGGAAAGCAATTCCAATTTTCTCTCTTTCATTTAGTTAGCACTTCAATTTAAGCGGTTTCATTCAACCCTTCCAATTTTTCTATCCTGGACTCCAATTCTGCATTCTTAGCGACCAATAAATCTATATATGACACTGCCTTTAACCCATCTTGGCCGGTTATAACAAACTCGGGGTGATGTTTCTCAAGTTCTTGGCCTATCACACCATATCTCTTTTTTCCCTCCATTTCATAGGATGCCCAATCAACTTTTATGGGTTTATTTGCTAAAGGTGTTATATTCCGCTTTAGACTAACATCGGAAGACTGGACAAAACTGGTAGCCGTTATGGTACTTGCTGAAGTTACTGCCCCAGATGTTGCTACTTTAAATTTACTCCCATCCTGTCCCATTTGGATTTCCCCATCTGTTCTAAAGATTCCGGTTCCACCAAAAATTCCAGAAGAAAAATCATTGAATGGATTCAACCGCACCCAATTGTCCTGAAATCCAAGCATGGCTTTGCCATTTCCTGCTAATAGATGAGCTCTTCCACCTCCTACTGTATAGGGATTGGGATTTACTATATCCGTATTCGTGTTTGATTTTATATTCAATGTTCCCTTACCGTTTGTCCCAAAACCTTCCGAAACGGTCAACAATTCAATTTCAGCAATGGAACCATTATTGGAATTATATATTCCCATAACTGTTTTAAGGTTTGGGGTACCCGTTATATAGCCTGGACTTATTATATAATTTTCATCCGCATATTCTTTTGTAATGAGCACTTTGTTACTGGCAGCAGTAATTTTAGAATTATCAATATTTGGCGCCAATACCTCCCCTGATTTGAGTATTGTCAGCGCATCGACCCTGTTAACATCCGACGTCCCCGCCCCAACGTTGAACGCCCTATCATTGGTCCCATTCGGTATATAGTCAGTACTATACTGCCCTACGGTGAGTTCTCCTGTCGCCCTTGCAAAGTTCCACACACCAAAGGCAGAAGAGGATGCTCCAGAAGCGGTGTTCAAGGTATTTACTGCAAATGCCCTGTTCCCGGTCGCATTGTTCTGGAAACCAATAGTTGCCGATTCATTGCCAGACGCAGTATTACCATTTCCTGCCGTAAAGGCATATTGAGCAGAAGCTATACTATTGTTGCCAAAACCTACGGAACCTTGGCCAGACGATATGATTTCCTGTCCTTGTGCAAAAGAAAAGAAATTAGTGGCACCTGCATTCCCCGTGGAACCGAAAACCGTAAAATCAATGGCCTTGCTTCCGATATTGGCATGGTCTGCTGGGTCTTCACCTACCAACCTCCACCCAGTATCACTGCCATCAGAAACAGCTTCAAGGCCTGTTACAGATGGGACATTGTCAATATTCTGCTGCAATAAATCCAATGATGCTTGCAATCCTAAGATATTCTCTATCGGAATATCTTCGGGGATACTGCCTCCATTTAATATTACATCCTGACCAATAAGCAAATGGAAGGTATAGGTATTGTCCCCATTATCGGTAATTCCCGTAACGGTATCGTTTTCCTCGATGTTCAAAAAGCTATCGATTAAATCGACAAATTCGGCTTCAGATGGATAGTCCCCAGTTTCAAAATATGATTTAAGTGTAATATTATCCTTCTTCATGTTTTTTTTGTATTTAATTGTTCATGGGTACCGTTAATATTTCATCCTCTTGGCTAATTGAATTGGAAGTGTTCTCAACGGTCACCTTGAAATGATGGTAAATATTGTTGCCATCCGTGTCCTCCACCAACAATGTATCCGTGGCCAATTCGGTCTGCAATAGGGGCACCGATATGGTTTCTTCATTGGAAGTGATCTCGTATATCTTGGTCCATTGTCCCTCATTGGTCATTTTGAACAAGATATATTTAGCATTGTATGCGGTTTTCCCCCACTCTAAAACAACATTGTCCAACTGCCCGGCACCAGTATCAGCGGTATAGCTCAATTGAGGAGCCAGTGGAACACCGTTTTCCACAATAGCCGTAACCAATAGTTTAGATGGAATGGAGGGCACATAATCTGTCACAACGGTATTCGGGTCGTCCTTGTCGGCATATTCAATTTCCTTTGATACCACGATCCTGTAATATATAGGGTCCGCATACGGAACCTCCACCAAACTGGAAAAGTCATCTGAAACTTCCCAAACATTATCATTGATCTGACCCGTTGCATCGAGAGCTATCTCGGCCACTTTCTCCATACTTCGCACCGAAAGTGCATCCGATGCTGATAATGCACGATACAAAGCAATCCGTTTAATATTCTCCACTTTGGGATATGCATTTACCTCAATCCTTATTTGGGGTGCAATTCCCAAGATTACATCTTCTATGATTGGAACCGCCTTTTTAATAGAAGGGGCCTTCGGTGGATTCGTGTTTACCAATTTTATCGGCCCAAGAATTGGGCTAAAATCACTGATCTGCATTTGGTTGCCCAATTCCTTGACACCATAAAAGTATAGATTGTTTGAAGTGCCATCCAACCCAAAATCAGTGAACTGCACTTTGTTCGTTGCCACTATTTTAGCCATGGGAGCAATGTCAAAATCAGAAGTTTCCGGTGGTGCAGGAGGCAACAATGCTCCGTTCTCATCACGTATTACCTGTTTTTTGTTTATGGGATTGTAATCCTGCCCCGTGTTTATATAATCATAAAGAATCGGTATCTCAGTAAGTGGGGTAAACAATAAATTTATAGCTTGTTGTATACGATCTGCCATCAGACCAGGCACAATGCTTCCAGGAATCTCACCTCCGCCTACATCAAATAGATTTTCATTGTCCGGATTTGGCAAACGATATCCCTCTTCATTCTCGGGATAAATGGCAAAAAGACCATCTGTTTGATAGGATTCTGGTGGATAATTATAGTCAAACCCTAAAAGGTTTTGCCATCTATTGCTCAAAAAACTCATATCCGACTGTTCAATCCCTTCTTTGACCGTTTGTACTGTGGAAGGGCTGTAGAGCACATTCAATATGGCATCATCATTTGTACGATAGTACTGAACACCATGGGGGCGATGGGAAAATTGTGTGGTCAAGGTATAGGTGGATTTTCCAAAGCTATCTGGTCTTGTCGCATAAGATGCCCCTACCGGTAGTTCCGGTACCAAAGGTTTGACGTCTTCTTGTGCAAACATGATAGTAGGCACCGAGATTCTGGATGCATATGCTCCAGAATTGCCTACACTCCTAAATCCAAAGCAGGTGTATCGAGTTCCTTCCCCAGCATTGGGCAACGTCGTACTATCTGTAATACCGGCAGTTGCGTTTTCATAGAGGTATACTCGATAGCCTGGATAAAAATTTACCTGAACATTCCCAATCTGGATGGCATCATATGCAGAATCAGAAGAAAACCCATTATCAACAAAATACACCACGAGATTATTGGACGTACCTACATTTTCAATTTTGATCACATCCAACGCTTTTCGGTTTCCGTTGGGCTCATCTTGTGTATGCACTCGAATGGTTCCCTTGTACCACTCAACAGGGTTTGCTCCCGAACTTTGGGGATGATTGGAAAGTTGTGTTGAAGAAAACGTAGCTTTATAGAACCCTCGATGTTCCTCTATTGGTTGCCCATTCCCGTCAAATCCAATGGGTTGTGGGTCTTCTTCTATCAAAGCTGTATCCCATATCCCTCTTGACTTTTCTACTATCTCTTCCAACACTCCATCATCAGGCCCTTCTCTTGTTATCAATTCACGGTGCACTGTCCAATTGTCCCCAATCTGTACCTTGAGCGGGTGCGGATTGGGAGTCCCCCAACTTGAAACATTCTGCAGGTTCTCAACGGCCATCAGCATTCCGTCCCCTTTGATTACAGGAGACTGCAGCTCCTCATTAGGACTGGGTTCCGCCCCAGTCTGCAATCTATCTGAAAGTTGCTTCTTGTATACCGTGAACACTGGCCCTTCAACCGCTTCCGTAACTTCATGGATGATGAATTCAGATTCCTCCAAAACTAATACCCCACCAACAAAATTGGCCAATTGAGATGTTGGGATTGACGGCATTAAAGTCTCCCCCGTACTATCCAAAATATAGGATCCGGTAGTAATGACCGAAAGGACTTCATTGCTCGAGTGATCCTGTACGCTCAAAGCTTTTCCAGTGACGTTCAGAGGCAGTTTACTACGAAAATAGATTTCAACTTCATCCGCAAACACTTCTTGGCTATCTGGAAAAATGGCATCAGTGTCCAAAGGATCTGTCGCTCCATTCATATTTTCAGGAGTAACCTTGTAGGTCATTAATTCCTCTCGGGTATTATAGTCGAACGTCAGTCTTATCAGGGTCTTATCACTCCCCGGTATATTTTCCAACCGCTGTTGTTCGTTACTTGAAGTCAATAATAATGGAGACTCTTCCCGTATTAACAATGCACTCCTGTTATGGGGAGGAACAAGGGTGTCCTTAGGTTGAATGTTCGTAACCAAATTCCATTGCACACTACTTTCAGAAGCTCTTGAAAACCAATTGATTCCATAAGAGCCATAAATGTGTTCCCCATTTTCGCGCTCGCGATGTACATACAATGACACTCCTTCATCTGGAATAGGAAGCGGCAATGTCTCATTATGGGGACTCTCACCACTAGGGACCGAGTTTTGATAGTAATCCGTATTTGGCAGTTCCGGCTTTCTCCATTCGGTCTCCCCAACTCCTTTATATTCTATACCTGCAAAGACAGAATTCGTGATTTCTGTCAGATTGAATTCTGTAGGCGAGTTATAAAATCCCTTGTCCACCGATAAATCTTCCTGTTCATCCACAAAAAGGGAAACAAATCTTGCCTTGCCATCTTGTGTATACCCTTCATTATCGGTCAAGGGCAAGGCCTCTTCATTTATTCCATTATTAGGGTAGATCCCAGGTACCGGTTGCTTTAAATCTATGGGGCTTGGTAAACGTTCATCGCTTTTTGATGTTGGGATCGTGATATACCGGTGCTCTGTATCTTCGGTGATGTACTGTCCACCTTGAAAAGTAACCTTGGTTTCATATACGGCCATATAGACAAAAGCGTCATTGTTTTGCACGGCCGTATCCACATCCAAATGGCCGAGGCCCAACATCCGGGCCACATGATAATCCAAGGAGGCTTGTTGCAATAATGTTAAATTCGCAATTTCAAAGGAATCATCTTCCGGATTGGTCACACCATCTGGCAAAACATCACTGAAAGTAAAGCTTTCCACCGCTGAAGGATTGTTCTCATCGTCACTCAATGTTATATAATCCTGGACCGTTTCCTTAATACTACTTTGGGTATTCGTATTGGTTACGTTCCATTTATTTTTATAATTCTGAATGTTGACAAATGCATCATCATTATAGCGTTGCCATTGGCCGTTTACCAAGTCTGAAGAAGGTTCCAAACGTGAAAACACTTCTGCATCGTTAGTGGAAAGGGAGAAATCTCCCAAATCCGTCCAACCTGATCCATTCTCAATGTTTGATGACAAAGTGCTATAAAACTCAAGAGAAATACTGGTTATCTCACAATTGATTAACCGGAAACGGAAACTACGACCATTTTCGGTCACCATTCGGGTATTGGACAATTGTGAGGTTCCCGTAAACGTTTTGCGCACCAAAATGGCCTTTTCAGCGGTCAATTTATTTTCCTCAACAGAAAGCAATTCGGTCTCCACTACTGGAGAAGTCCCAGCATTCACATTGAACTCTAATGAAAAAAACAATTCACTCTTGCTCTCCAACTCTAAAAGTTCGGAGCCATACCCGGCCAAGAATTGAGTGGGTTGCGTTAAAGGGTCAATTGTGTTTCTTACTGTACTATATTGGTTCTTATTTCTAAAATAGAGATAGACTTTGATTCCATTGGCCTCGTATAACCAGACCGCATTGCGGTTATCGACCACTTTGGGAGCCTGACTCAAATCAAAAGTCGTCCTAGAAGCCACGTAAGGGGCTCGATAAATCTTTACAAAATCATCTGCCTTGTTATAATTAGCTATGGTAGAGGCCAAATTACCTTTAGGCAAATGTTTGATCAGGTCTTTTTTTAGCAACCATCTTAAATGAATTCCTTCAGCACTTCCATCAGTACCGGTTGAGCCCGCTGATTGAAGGTAGAGATGGGGAGATTGGAAATATGGTTCAATAACTTCAGGACAAGAAAAGACAATTTGAGCAGTAAAACTTTCTGTCGCCACTGACTTGTTTATATTCGGAGTATTAGCCAATACTGTAATAGGTACAGGATCCTGGTTCAAAAAAAAGTCGACATTGTCGGTTGCTAAACTGTTTGAGAATCGATTGTTGATGTCGAAACATTCTTCATCAATCTCCTCAAAGGAATGGTTTATATCCAGAGAGTAGAGATTATTGCCACCAACTTCACTTTTTTGAAAATAAATTTTCCCGTTAAGAAGAAAATGTGACTCAAACCGAATATTTTGATATCTCCATTGTTTCAGTTCCAATGTATCCAAATTAAATGAATACATTACATCATCATATATATTAGAAGAACTAATTTCAGAGTAATACGGACCGTAAAAGATATTATCCTGTCCAGGATTTTTTCTACTGTTTAATATAAAAATATTAGGGTAAGTTCCATTATAAATAAGTAATCTCTTTCCCTGTACCAAATTGTTTGTATCATTAATAGGAATCGAGAAATAGCAAACACTTCTTAGTCCATCATCCCCCGATAGACGTATTCTAATAGTCAATGTGGTATTAGTGAAAGCCATTCCAAGAGATTGAACAAACTTATTTGTACTTCCCGAAAATAAACTTTCAGGTATCCTATATCGCCTAGTCTGTTCTTGTATCAGATTAGAATCAAAGGTTATCAATACTACAGCTCCAAATAAATTATTGGGGTTTTGATTTGCAGGAATAAGCTTTTCCCTAAGAAGAAGATAAATTTTATTATGTGATTCATGGTAGTATAACGAGCGACCTAGTGCATCACCATTAACATCATCGGTAATTTGAATAGTATTGATGTTGGTCCCACTTCCATTAAATCTCATTAATATATCTTGGTTAACAAGGAAAATATAAAACTCATCATTGGAACCAAAAACAACATCTATAAAACTTCCCGTTGAATAATCAATAATTTTTTTTCCCCAAATCAAGATACCTTCTTGAGAAATTCTGTAAGCATTTAACTCTTGTATTACGTTTCCATTAACATCATTATTGTATCCCAGTATAAGAAAATCTCCATTACTGAACTTTAAAGCGTTTTCGTTAGCTGCCTGACCTAAATTCACAAAAACACTACAAATTGGATTACCATCTAAGCTTAAATCACTAAAAATATATCCATTATATATATTTGAAACACCGCTTTTGGTCCCTATAAAAGCTCTTCGAGAAATATAGGGGCTAAGGTTAGAAGCATAAGTGTAGTGAAAAAAAGAATAATCATCTAAACTTAATATTTCATCAGATTCATTTTTGTATTGATATTCTTTAATATTGAGCATACTAAGTGATATTTATGTTTTCAACCAATAACATGTCATTTTCAATATATTCCACTCCATTCCACAAGAAATGCCTGAACTGGAATCGTAGGGCATTATTAGTTATTCTTTTGTTGTTTCTCATAATCAAAACCTGTGAACCATCCTTTGAATATAGCATATGGTAATTGCCATCAGGGTCGTCATTGGCGTTGTTCAATATTTTGATGGTTTCCCTTAATTCATCCTTAGGAATTTTTGGGTCGTTGAATGGTTCAGGGTTTCGTATCAATAAGGCAATGGTATCACCCGTATTTTGATCCACAACGGCATTGAACTCAGTTGTTTCTGCTGTAGGTAAGGGGGATAATCCAAAAACCCCTTCCATAATCCGGTCAAAATAGTCCACATATCGATCCTCCAATACTTGTGCCGCAGCATCTGGAGATCCCTCCACTTCTATCAAACTATATGCTGAATCAATCTGGGCAGTTGAAAGGTCCAATTGGATTTTGAAGATGGCCTCCTTTTGGTTTCCATTGCCATCTTCCAACAGATAACTGTTTATCTGTTCAGTAAAATTCGCATATCTGGAAGTTTGGAATGCATAGTTGTGCAGTTCAATCATATTACCATTGTACACACTGTTCACCATAGCCGTATAGAGTTTTTGTGGCTTTAGATTGGTCAAGTTGACCGTCCTAATTTTACTCTTGGGCCGAATTGCACTGCCTCCGACAACCACACAACTGAAATTTGAATCCTGGGCCGTAACTAAGTTGTTCCAATGCTGTAAATAGGTAGGCATTAAGGCAGCATTGTCCTCATCCCATGATTCAATTCCACCCGGAATTGTGGTCTCATCAAATTCAGGTGGCAATGGATAAGGAATCAAGGTATCATTTACGGGATCCTTGATCATGATTTTCATTTCAGCAGGTATCAGGGAAGACCCATTGAATGCTGGCCAGTCGTTAAACATATGAAAGGTCTGTGGCCTTACAAAGAACAATTGGAGCTTGGCCTCCGCATTGCTATAAAACAACGGTTTGGACTGTAACAAGTTGCCATCCGCATTGGGATAAGAACGGTTGTAATCGATATACTTTCGTAAGTTGGCCAATGGATATTTATCTGGATCCAATAAAAGTCCATTACCGTCCCGCTCTCCACCATAGTCCACACCTTGTGCATTATGGAAATGACCCAATGGGCCAGCTGTTCTAAATCCATAGTAATAATGGTATTCACCATTGGTATTTGCCTCATCACTGTCGACAGTATCCTTAAGTTTTAAATGGATATAGTACTTGGTATCCGGTCTCCAAATGGGAGCCACCACTTTGGATACGGCATCCGTACCCAAATCAAAGTCTTCCTGTATGGCCGCCTGTGCTGGAATGTTCGTGTTGAACTCGTAATCTGCCTCTGAAAGCCAACAAACTTCATGTAACAAACTGGTACAGGTAGTGTAATCCTGTAGCGAATCCAAAACAATATCCTTTGCTCCTACAACAAAGGAAGTTCCAATCTGCATTTGTCCAATTCCTCCACTCAACACTGTTCCTGGAATGCTTCCGGTACAACCAGATTGGATCAAGTCAACGATTTCTTGTTTTTTGGCCTCTACTTGAGCATTGTCCAATTCATCGGAAAGTACAATTTCACCATTATTCTCTCCAATGAAGTCGTTATAAGCTTGTTCATAAAATTCTTCTATCTCTTCATTAAGGGCATTGATCTGCTCAACCTGTGGAAAATCCGGCTGGACCACTACCATGGTAAAGCTATCCGCGGCATTTTCATAAACTACTTCCTGATTTAACTGAGAACGTGTCTTGTATAGGGTTCCAACCAATTCATATTCGGTCTCTAGGGATATATCATTGATAATTGGTCGGTAAAAAGAAATGGTCACTCCTTCCGAAATCGTCGACATTTTAAATGTCAACTTTTTGGATGGATTGGGAAGTCGTAACTCGACAGCCATGAAATTGTAAATCTCTAAAGATTTGTCGAAATTAAAGTCATTGGGCTTTTGAACTACCCTGGCCTTATATTCTTCACCCAGTTCCCCAAGAAATAGCGGGCCTCTTACCAAAAATGACATTCGTCCTGTCGTAAAAAAATTGTCGAGATCATCAAAGGAATTCTCAATTTTGATATAGGTGATGTACTCGACATCAGTAGACTTTCTCAACCAATTGGCACATTCTAGTTCCAACTCCTCAGTTTTACAAAACAAGGAGGATGCCGTAACGCCCAAACGTTCGGGAACGAACCAACCCGGTTCGCCCAACTGCGTATAAGAAAATGGGTTGTCCCCAAGAATTCGCAAGGCATTATATTCTCTACCTGTTTTTTGCCAATGTCCCAATTTTAAATTGGCTGTTTCTTGTGGGGTAAGGTCACTGGCCTCATTGATCAACACTTCATAGGGGTTATAGTCCTGCCATGCGCTTCCGTCCCAGGCCTTAATTTCTATATCCTCCATGCTATAGGCATGTTTAACCTGTCTTACCTCCTTACCACGAACCGTCTTCTGCGGAGGAATCAATTCAATATAGTTTTGTGGAGCATTGGTCACTCCTCCCGTTTTATTTGCCACAAGGTTTGGGTTCAAGGGCTTGGCAAACTTGATATCGATATAGGTGTCCAAGGGCAATACCGTACTGTTGAACTTGTCATCACTGTCAGAAGGAATAAAATCTGAGTCCGTAATATCATTGTCATTTAAATGAACCAAATCAAAAGTGTCCCCTGTGAGCATATGAACCCCTTTGGCAAGTTCCAATACACGTTCCTGTGCAATCGGCGGCACTGGAGTCCTATCAATCTCCCTGGATTTTTCCCATTTAAGTTCCACTTTGCCACAGAACTTAATCTTGACAAGGAAGATTCTAACTTTGACACAAAGTCTAAATTTTCCATATATCAAGAAGGGTTTGGCCGCTTCTACACCAAATACCAAATCCAAGCCAATTGAAACACTAATAATTTTAATATCGACCTCTGCCTGTCCGCCAGCTGCTAGATAACCTCCAATCTGGGGCCGTTCAAAACTGATGAACCCTCCTACTTCTACATACGCATATGCTCTTACACGGACGGGGCCATATTTTTTATTAAACTCAAATTCTGCTTTTGCTCCGGCCTCTATTCCCCTGGCAGAAAGCTGCAGATAGGTCTGTGCCGTTAATAGAGTAAGCAACCTAGCCGATATGGGCTCTTGTCTCGTACCAAAATTAATATACCAAGCGGAAGGGTTGTTAAAGAAAAAGCCTGCCTCCACTTTGGCCTGCATATCCAAAATCCAGCCATTATTCTGTGGAATGCTGAAATCCGCTCCCAATCCAGCTTCAATGGAATCATCCCCTATGGCCATAAAGGCAAAGAAGGGTGGTTCATCCGTATCGTCCAACTCCAATCGCTTGCTCAATATGCTGGCCTTACCCTCTACAAAAAACAAGCTGGGTATGGACAACAACATAAATACCCTAAATGAAATAATGCTGTCATTGCCATAGGTAGCTATGGATGCTCCTGCACCTATGGATACCGGATCTTCATAATCCGTGGTCTGTTCCGGACCACTGAATTTATCAATATTGATGCCCCGCTGGGGGTATACATAATAATCGTACCAGCTGTCCTCTCCTGAAGTCAGCCCGATTGCCTCCTTTTCCGCAACGTAACGATATCCCAAAAGACCTCGAAAACCAAATACGCCCAAACCTGTTGATGCTAATGGAATAGGAGTCGGAATCTCCACGTTAGCATCCACAATGAATGCTGGATACTGGGGTTGCAATCGCATTTCTGCACTACCACTAACACCCAACTTGGGAAGTTTAACGGAAATACCACCGGCATATTCTGTGGACACTCCTGGCTCTGGAATGGATAAATATCCATTTATAATGGCCGTTGCTGTGTCAGGGGAGGCATTCCCAGGGATAATGATGTCCACTTCTATTGTGCTGATGCGTATATAGGAATGATGGGGTTTGCCATTGGCATTATCATCATCAATAGTATAATAATATCGCACTCCATCGCCTCTGACATCCACCCCTAATGGGTCAAGGTTCAAAGCACCATCAAAACCCCAACATTTGTATTCACGTATGGTTCCGTTATACTCTTGCTGGTGGGATGTATAATTGAGGTTGGTAATGTTCATTTTGGCCGGACCCAGACAAATGCCAAAATTCGTGGGCAAGGGTATGGTTCCCCCGACTACTTCAAAACTACCATTGCTATAAATACGAATTGCGGGCAAAGCGATGCGAATGTTGTCCCCGCCAGCTTCATTGCACAACAGTTTGTTCATCACAGCATTGGTAAATTCCAATTCTGCCGTGGTACCTATAAAGAAATTATCATCTTCCTGCCCAAGTTCAATTCCCTGTATGTACAGTTTCAACACTTCGGGAATTTCAATGGGGGCAAATCCATCTTGCTCTGAGGCCGTAATCAAGAAATCCCCATCCGAATCCAAATGCCCCGTAATATCTATTTCTGCATCATTGCCATTGGCATCCCTAAGGCGCGGAATCTTTAATTGCCCAGCAATATTTGAAGAAACTATTTTGTTCCTATCAAAATTGATATCAAAAGCCGAAAAACCGACCTCAAAACCATTAGTGCCAACCGTTTTGACCAATAAAGGATCACTGGTGCCATTTACTACCTCCAGAGCTAGTCGCCCTGAAAAGCCTCCCGTACCCACCAAGATATCATAACCGGCCAACTGTGCCGTCGTGTTAGGGTTATTTTCTGTATTATCAAACCATTTTTTAGGCAGGGTTATTGCCGCTGTTTGGGCATAGACACCTTTAAATCCTGGACCACGGCCATAAGCATCAGCTTCAGGAATGTTCCGTCCTTCTTCGAGATCCACTTTAAGGTTGGTGAACTCAATAATCAGCCCTGTATTACCGATCATGGATTGTGTCAGGGAAAAACTTTGTGCCTCTTGAAATTCAAAACCGGCTTCAGACGAATATATCAGACTCCCTATATTGAAAGACAAAATGGATACGTCAGGTTCTGGCAAGGGTTCCAATTGGGCATCAACTGGCACCAACCATTTTCTCGGGAACTGCAATCCTACAGAAAGATTAGGAATCAAAACCCTGAATTTTACCTTTAAAATCCGGTTTAGACTATCTGTGGTAATGGAGCCGTACCATGATGCAAAAACCCCATTGAGATTGTCAAGGCTCTCACTAAAATCAGCACCTGTGAGATATTGATCTACTACAAAACCAATGACATCTAAATCAGCCTTCTCAATCTGGTTGACCACATCGGTCACTTGCAGACTTGTAGGCACCGTTGGATCTACAAAAATGGAAGACCCTTGTCCTGTATTAAATGCACTTACAAAGTCTTCTAAAGTATCAGCCCCAGTAAAGAAACTGCCCAATACCTGATCTAACACTTCGGTCTTGGTAATGCCCGCCAGTTCCATAAGCACCTCAACTATGGAGGTTACACTATTATCAAAAGAGCTGAAATTGAAACCGTTCAGGTATTTGAGCACCTCCCAGCTGTAATCAAAAGATATGGGTATTTCGGTATTGCCCTGCCCATTGGGGTTTAAAACCAGTTTTAGGTCTTGGACAAAAGGGATGTTCAACCCCAAGGGATTAAAGGTAACCAGGGTCATGGCATAATAGGCCGCTTCTCCATGGTAACTTTGCCCTACCCTAAAATCTTTAAAATAGACCTCGTCCAAGACATTTTCCAATGCTTCGCGCAACCCTTGCAATTCTGAGGGTATCTTCTCTAAAGGCAATAGGTCACTGACTACTGGATATAAAGGATTTGTGGGCATATCTTTTATTTTTCTTATTCGTAATAGGTAAAGGTGCGCTCCCCAATCAAATAGGGCTCGTTATCCCGGTAAATGACCATACGGGTCCAATTACCATAGTTATCTTCGTTCTCGTAAACTATTGTGTACATAAACCCGCCCATTACTGGAGCGGTAGCTCTTATCAGATAACCATCTTCATTAAAATCACGATAACTTTCTGGGGCTAAATACCTCTTCTTTCTAACCCCACTCGGATAATATTCATAGTATATAGGAGGGTTGTTTTTATCCACCTTCTTTATCATGTTCCCATCTTGGTCATACTCATAGGTATAGGTGCCGTCCTCCACTTTTAACCCATTTTCGTATACAGGATGTCGCTCATAAACATTGGCTCGAATTCTGATGTCATCACAATCGTAATGAACAAAGGAAGTATCGATTTTTCTTATCATATCGTCATGCTCATTGTACTCATATATGATTTTTTGAGCTAACCAAAATTTATTATTATCACAATATGATGGTTCAAAATACCTTGCCAATACTTCCCTATTCTTATTATCGTATTCGTATTGTTCCTTACCCAAGAGCACTTTTTTTAAGGGTGTTTTATATGTAAAGGATTCCACTAAGTTCCCCTTTGAATATTCATTGTGTATATGGTATGCAGGCTCGGTACTTCCTTTTTTATAATTTGTAAATCCTATCCGCTTACCTTCTTGGTTAAAGATTCGTTTGCCCCCCTCTCCGTTTAAGGTAAAGCTACTTGTGTTCACCAAGTTTCCTTTTTGGATAGTACCATCCTTCAAATCAGGTTTGTAGGTATTAATTTCCACTGATTGTATGGGTCCTCTGAGTATGGCATCCCAGTCCGTTATAACCTGTGAATTGGATTGACAACTCAGCATTACTACCATGACCAACATTAGCCCGAACATCTGTTTTGTGCATTTCATCTTCGTTACTTTATATGGATTCATTTAACAAAGTTTGCGAAATTTTACCACCCAACTCATTACCACTATCAAAATCTGGCACAGTGGTATCTTTTGAAAATTGTTTTGCAATAGCCTGAACAGTTTCATATAGTGGATTGTCCGTTGTTTCCCCTTCCAACACCAATTCTCCTTGATCCACTACCAGAAACTCATCAAAAAAACCAAATTCAAAAAAAGCGGCCAAACTCACCTTCGGGCCAAAGGCCCCTTTAAGGTTTAAGCCCGTGTTTACACTTAATTTCGAGTTCAGTTTTAGCGTAGTATTGGCTTGTTTCACCCATAATTGAAACGCGTCTTTAAGCAACCCCAACAGTTCTTGGGCTTTTCTTGTGCTTTCATTTATAAGGTTTTCTCGGTTGGTGTCCTGCAATAGGTCGCGAAGTTCCCCAGTATCCAAAAACCTGAACATTTCACCTAAAATGGCATTATAGGGTACCAATTCATTTTCCCCAGTGCCTCCAATATCCAAGATGGTCTGTAACCCCCAAGTAGCGTCGTTCAACAAAAAATCAAAATCGTTTTCGGTGAAGTTACCGGATGCAGGCGTTAAAACCTCTTGATAGGCTTCATTGATCTGTTGCAGTTTGCTCACATAAACACTTAACTGATTGGCGTTCTCATATTTTTCACGAGAGGCCATAAACCGGAGACGCAAGCATACATACTGAAGGGCCTTGATGGTAGCATCCATGGAAAACTCCGTATCAATTTCAATCGACGAACTAAATGTAAACCCTGTTCTTTCTAGTGTTTTAAAAAAATCCTTCGAACCATAATTTATATCTTCACCATTATCTTCTAGCACATAAGTTTGACTTCTATAACTATCGGTGAAGTTTCTTACCCGGTTCAAAACTGTATTATTCTGCTTGCTTTGGTAGGATTCAAGATTTGCCGAAAAACGTTTACGATAGCCTAGTTTGTCAAATACCAATAAAAGATTGGTAAAACTGAGGATATTGGTATTCCCAGATTGACCATCTATGATTTGTTTAAGTTGACCAATATTGATATTGGCTATAATCTCACTTGCCGGGGTAACGGGCACCTCAAAATCCCCACTATAAAGCTTGGCACCCAAGAATTTTGAAGTATTGTTATTGGGGTCACCCAAATCTGCCAAAGACAAATTATAATCGGCAAATGCATGGTTTTCAGGGATGTCTTCCCGTTTAAGTTCCAAACCAGCTACAAGGGCAATCCCTGCATCAAAATTAAAGGTGGGCAGAACAGGTACCCCCCCAATGGCACCTAAAACCAAACGTTGTATAAAATTGCTTACCGAGGCATCCAATGCGGCCGAACCCTCGTAGAATATTTCTATTTGAGAGCTTACCTTATTCGCCATACGGCCATCGTACTTGGGCATGTCCGGGAGGTTACCGTAAGTCCAGTTGGTCTCCCAAGCATATCCATACCCAATATCGACCCCTCCGCCGTAGAAAAAGTTAACCTTCTTAAAAAGTTTGGCAATTCCATTGACGCTCAACGAATCTTGGTTGTTTGCATCCACTTCATACGTTCCGGATGCATTCTTGGCATAATCGGATTCATTGGTGATATTCAACCCCAAATTTAACCTGCCAAATCCCCTACCTTTTGTCTCTATTTCGACCACCAACTTGGTGATGTAGTCCATGGGATCTATATTGATGACTTCCAGGTAATTCAAAATTTTGGACAACCCATTGGCCACACTGGAAGTAGCATTGATCGCCGGTAAGAGCAAAGCCAATAACGCCGTATTTTCTTTGTTGACCGGGAATTCGTGTTCCTGATATATGCCCAGACCTACTTTGGCATCGACACCTGCATAAGCCGCAAGTCCTTTTTTTGATGCCTTCTTACTGCCCATATTGGCCATTTTCCCCTTTTTGCTTCCCCCAAGATTAAAGTCAAAACCAACGCCGCCACCTACAGTGCCTCTAACTTCGGCACTGGTTATGGTCTGGATAGTGATTTCGTCCTTTGGAGTCACTTTCCTCCATACATAGGCACTACCGCCAACACCTATACCGAACAATGCTGCCACCTCAGCATCCAAATTAACCTGAAAGCCCATGCTCCGAGGCCAATGATCATTGAGGACATCAATAATCCAGCTATATACATTCTTAAAAAAGGTATAGGCTTCAGTATAAAGGTTTATTGTCAGTGTTCTCTCTGCGGCATCACTAATAGCGTTTGCAACATCATCTAAAAAATCATCAAAACCCGTCTGTGGTATCCAATCAAAATAGTTGTTCCCTTCCGAGTCTGTTTTTTTCTCGTACATCTCGCCTTCCTTTGGACGAAAATTTAGATGCAAGTATAAAGCCTCCACAAACTCACGGCTTGGCAAGTATAGGTCTTCACCCACATCCAAGTTGAAAGGAGCATCAAAAGTGTATGTTTCACCAGTATATGGTACTGTATAATTTGATGCATAGAGATTCCATTCGTAATTGGGATCCAAATTTTCTATTCGCTCCAAAAAATTCTTATAATTGAGGCCAAAGGTATCGTTGTCATAAATATTGACCTCATCTAAATGAGTATCGGTATAATCTATTGTATTTGGAGAAATGGAGCTTCTATGAATAGCATAGGCAATACTCGGATCCGTATTCATATAGTAGATAAGGTTGGCATAAAACCGAATACGGTAATCCTTATCATCTTGGCTCAATGTTCTTGCCGGAAACTCATGGAGTACAGCCGAGGTATCTTCACCCGGAACCGTATATATAGGATACGCATCTTTTAGATATTCCTCATGAATGATGGAAATCAAGGTTTCTCCTTCCCTTATGGTACGTGGTTTAGCGTCGGGCGGGAGGCCTGAAGGTGTCCTTGGCACCAGACCTTTTTCTATAAAATATCCTTTGTTTTCTGATAATATGGGGTTTTCAACTTTACCGTCCCCTACGAAATAATGTTTGCCATCCAATGTCGGTCGAGCAGAAACTATCTCGGCACCGTTTTCCTTTTGTGAAAAGTCGGGAACCCCATCCGTCTGCGATATTGTAGGTTCTAAAAGGACAGTTTGCTCAATATTGGCATAAACCTTTCCATCAACTGTTGTGATAGTCAATTTAATTTCCCCCTCAGAACCGTCGGCTAAGACAATACCACTTTTCTTATTAAAAACAAGCTGGTTCTCAACTAAAAAACTATCAATCGCCAACAAAGTCTGGGCATCGAGAACACCAGTTTCAGGAAGATCAAAATTACTTTGAGCATCTTTTAAAGTAGTTTCCGTTATAATGCCAAAACTTCCACTAATCTCAGTTTCGACTAATTGACCTTCTTGGAAAGACCTAACTGCCTTTAAGATAGCTTGGAACAATTCGACGTTGGGACCTACATCATCCTTTTTCAGTTCTTTAGCTCCTTGGCTCTGCTTGACTAGATTATTAAAGAATCGGTTTTCTTTTAACGAATTATGAATCAAAACCTTTCTTCCAACAGGTATATAGGTTGATTGGAATTGATTCGGTATTTTGGCTAAAGCCTTTTTTGAAATAAATACAGCCATCAGGTCTTGTTTACGTAAAAATTGAGTTCGCTCTTTTCTTGGGTAACAGTATCTTCCACCAACACCTCTTTGGATTGGACCTTATCATCCGTGGTGTTAAATTCAATACCTTGTAATTTTAAATCCGATTGCCCAATAGCAAAACCATCGAAATTTCGGGTAGGCATATCACCTGAGGTTGGTTGCAGAAATATTTTATATCCTTGATCAAAATCAGAAGCCGCCAATGCCATTACCGTATCATATTCTTCGTTGGACAGGGTAAGAGCATGGAACTTTTTGGCATCAATAGCAAATTTGTTGTCTTGGGCAGGGGCAGTGTTCAAATAGTACAGGAATTCCTCCAATTGACCCTTAAAGTCTTTTGCGACCTTTTTCAATACCAAAGCTGAGTCTAAAGTTCGTTTTGGCAACACTTCCAAAAACCCTAAACTTTCTGTCCCAGAGGTGTACTCAAATTCTTCCAAAAAAGCGGAATTATCATATTTGCCCTGTTGTATAATCCCAAAAGGGAATTTTAACCTTCTCCCAGATTCATAACCGATACGATCCGGAAATGAAAAAAAGGTGGTATTGTATTTATCCCTGGCAATACCGATGTATTGAGTATAGTATTCATTACTGATATCTAAAAAATTCTTTAGGACAATGGGGGCATTTTCTGAAGAATACAATGAAACCTTGAAATCTCCGTCATCCAAAATATCGTCTCCAATCAGATTCTTCATATCCAAAGGAAATACTAAGTCATATTGGTTCCTTCTAGAAATAATATCATCGTTCAATTCAGAAACTTGAACTTTACCATATTTAAGAGAAAAATAATTAGCTCCTAGAAAATCATCATCACTTACCCATGCTTCCACAAAAACTTCCTCACAGAAATCTTTCCGAACGGCCCCGGCAGAGTCTAGGTAGTTAAGTTCTTGAAAGAAGGTCCATTCCGCCTTTTCCAAAAATTTATGTGTATAAGATCGAAGAAAGTATCTTGCGTTATAGCCTGCTACATCATGTATTGGAAGCTTCATCAAAATTCTGGATTTGCTTCCAGCAGGAACACTCTTCTCTAAAAGTCGCAATAATGGCCAATTGGCATAATAATCCACAGAGCTTACCAAAAAGTCCTCGGTTCCTGATTGCTCAAACCCTAGCTCTAGTGAATTAACATATTGACTATAATAGTTAAAAGAATAATTGAAGTCATTCCTGATGTCAATATAACAACAGTTTTTATTATGAAAAAGTGATACCGCGCTGGATGCATCCATTTTTGTCCCAGAATCATCCGCATCGTTTTGGTACACTTTAATTTTATGGCCATTGGCTTGGGCACATCCATATAAAGCAGCAGGGTCGAGATACGTGAGTATCTGTTCTTTTTCATGCCAATGCTGAAATGTCTGCACTGCAGTAGGGTTGGCAGTTAAATTGTTGACCGCCACCACATCATCCTCACTCCTAACCCATCCCAATGTTGGCTCATAACCAACCCTGTCCAATATAATCTGGAATCCTGCGGGAGTTCCCGTTCCGCCTCCCCCAATAAATTTTCCGAGCTGACAACCTGCCTTTACCAATGGCAATTGCAAGCCATCATTTAAAAAGACAATGGTCTCAACAAACTCGGTATCTGGTTTGAAATTGTCAATGTCATTGGAATCCGAATAGTGGTATCCCAAGTTTTCTGCTTTAGGAACCTCAGATGTCCCCGCATCTTGATTGATTTTGTTTTGAAGATTATAAAGGGTCGTTAAGATATTATCGGTTTTCCATGTACTGTCTGCTTGGAAAATTTCTCCAGTCGTGGAATTAATAATTGAATCCTTTCGAATCCCTCGATAAACAAAAAATTTAATATTAGGAAAATTAAAATCAGGGGTTTTGAACGGGTATAATACAATATTTATACAGTTAGGGTCACTCTCACATTGCTGTACCAAGGGAATCCCATCGACAACTGCAAAAGCTGGTGCATCAGCTGAAACTAAAAACTGATTGTTTACCCTATATTCAAGAGGGCTGGAAGGAACTGGACCAAAAGCTAATGTGTCAGTTTGATTTTGAGACAAAGCATCTTGTTGGGTAAAAAAGAAAAATTCAGACATATCTGTTGAAACCTCAGGTTTTAGAAAGGAACAATTGATTCCATAGGTCTCAAATGCCCTAATGTATGTCTAAATTTAATGGACAATTTTTGAGCGTCTAGATGGCTTTACCATCGAATATTGATGGTTTTGAAGTTTTAACTTTAAATTTAAACACAATGATGGTTTTTCCCTCGTTAATGACGGGTTTTGATTTGGTCTGAATGTTATCAGAATTGGAAAGAATCTTTTCATCCTAAACCAAAAAAGCCCCAGGGTTTCTGGAGCTTTCTGTTTTATTTTCAAAGATTCTACATTTATTCTATGGGCATGGCCTTGAATTCACCGTCAACCAGAGTTATGGTCTCCTCACTTTCGGACATAATCGTGGCTGTAAAGGTTCCTTCCACATAATCCTCGGTAACACTCGTGACATTAATACTTCCATCATGGGCAAAGTCAAAATCAAATCCCATGGGTTCCGAGGTAAATGACACTTTGTAATCTCCTCCAAAAGCTCCCCCTTCGATATTATGGTTTCCAACAACAATGTCCAAAGGCAAATAAATACTGATCCGTGTGTCCCCCACATCCTGTATCGTTTCACCATTATTTCCATTGAATGTAATCGACAGTGATTCCGCAGTTATGATATTTCCAAAATCATAATCGGTACCGTCTATAGTAAAACGGATATAAGTATCCGAGGCCGGGGCCCCCGAATCATCATCTGAGCTACAGGATTGAACCAAAGAACCCAACATAGCAAGTACTGCTATTAAAATATATTTCTGTTTCTTCATTGTTTCTATTTTTACGTGTTTTTAATTAACACTACAACTCCTACAGTTGTGTTTTATTCTATGACAAATGTTAAATTAGCTGCGTACCTATTGAAAAAGGATATGACTTCATCGATTTGATGGTAAAACCATCTTTTTTTAATGTCTTTTTGACTTTTTATTCTTAGTTCTATCCATTGGTCCCTTAAAACTAAGTATCCGTTTATGATGGTTTTTCCATCAATCTCTGATGTAGGATAATTTTTAACAGCTCCTTAATCCCATTATTGTTAATTATTAGTTTATTTAGACCAAATAACTTCCCCCTTATAAAATATAACTATAGAACCAAACCATAGTATCAACCTATCTAAACATCTGTTAACCAAACAACAAGCATTTGAACATATTGTTATGCGACAGGAATTAAGGATTTTAATGGTGGATGATCATCCGATGACGGTAAGGGGCTATCAGATGATACTTGAACAAACAATGGCCGAAAAAATAAGTATCATAGATACGGCGTTTAATTGTGATGCGGCCTATGATAAAATTACAAGCTCAAAAAGCAAGCCCTATCATTTGGTTTTTTTGGATATCAATCTTCCTCCTGCTAAAAACCATCGCATATTGGATGGTGAAGATCTTGGGATTTTGTTGAGAAAGGATTTTCCGGATACCAAAATCATCATCCTGACCATGTTGAGCGACAACTACCGTATCAATAGTATTTTGAAAAGCATCAACCCTAATGGGTTTAGCATCAAGAGTAAACTGACACCGAAAACCTTACAAGATTCCGTTGCTACTGTATTAATGGGGAATTGTTATTATTGTGAAGTGGTCAACAATTTAGTACGAAAGCAGGTTTCAAACCAAATAACACTGGATAGTTTTGACCGAAAAATACTCTACCACCTTTCATTGGGCGAGAAAATGAAAAACCTTCCACATTTTGTCCCGCTTTCCCTTCCGACCATTGAACGCAGAAAAAGAAGGTTAAAACAACTTTTTGATGTCAAAGAAGGAGATAAATCACTAATCAAAAAGGCAAAGGAAAAAGGGTTCATCTAATCCTTAGGCACTTTCATTCAGTCAATTAACCTTGTTGTCCGTTACTTTAATTCATTCCTTTTGAATAGATACTCAAACACTATGAAGGTGAAGGTGAAACCATCAATTTTCAGTTAAGATTGTCATTTTAATCCAAGCTGTACTAACTTGTAACTGAAGCGTAGAGCAGGGTCAACATAAATATAAAAGTTGTATTACTAGGTGTTTGTGAAGGTTTAATAATTATTCTCTTTGCTCTTCAACTGTACAGTTTTCATGAATCTTACTCCTAATGAATACTAAACTGTTATAAAAGTAGAGGACAAACAATGCCTGCTCAATAATATTGGGTTTTGTTATGTATCATAAACTAGCATTATGGATGTAGCTCATTTTATTGCAAAGGCCGCACAAGAAAAATTAATCAAGACGGGCAGTATTGAAAGCACCCATGATTTTTTGAAGGAAGCGGATTTAAAACTTGAGGCTGTTGTCAATAGTGGTAATAGTGTTCTTTCCAAAAAACTACAGGACAATGGGGAAATCCATCCCAGTTATATTTCCAAGGCCTATGCCTTGGAACACATCAATGGTAGGGTGCTCAAAAGGCCTATGGCGGACCTAGTGCAGCAGGGTGGGGGAATGTACGGCATTGCCCTATTGGGGTATACATATATTTTGGAGAAGGTCGGTATCCGGTTTTATAGTTATGGCGGAACAAGTGCCGGGGCTATCAATGCTACTTTTTTGGCTGCTATTTCAAATAAGGTGTACACCCAAAAATCCATATTCTTTAAAGATAATGAGCGTGAGGGAACCAAGTCGGAGATATTGACCCACATTATCATTAATACGGACTTTAGCTCTTTCATGGAGCGAGAAGGTGTTGTAGGCAAACTCCAACGCATGTTGTTCAAAAACTTTGGAGGAGTTTCCTATTTGAGCGCTTTCGGTTTGATATCTGCTGTAATTGGTTTCCTACTGATTTTTATTTATAGCCTTTTTGGTCTCGTGTATCGCTCTTCCAACGGGTTCACGGGATTTGAGCTTAGGACCTATGATTTTTTTCTGGGTACCTTGAACGTATTGGCCGTTGGCATCCTTTTCTATGTGTTTTTCATTCGGATCTTGGGCAAACGGTTTGGATTGAACAAGGGTGAAGTCTTTTTTAAGTGGTGCAATGGATTGCTCCATTTATTGGATATATTCAGAACCGACGGACTCATGTCTCGAATGGCGGAAATTGATTTCCATCAAAGAACAAAAAATGATGCCCCTAGATTAGTGCTTATTGCCTCCAACCTAACACACAACCGTATTGTAAAATTCCCTGATCGGGCCCCGGATTACTGGCACAACCCCAGTAATGTGATGCCTTCTGCCTATTTAAGGGCCTCGATGTCCCTGCCTTTTATATTTGAGGTTTTTGTTCCCGGTACCCAACACTATTATCAAGATGAGCCTAACAACACAATTGAAAAAGAGGCCCGGTTTGTGGACGGGGGCATGCTATCCAACTTTCCCATCCGTGAATTTCACAGGATGGATGGCAAACTTCCCAGATTTCCGACTTTTGGTGTGCTCTTGAGCAAATTGCGGGAGGATAAGAATACAAAGAAAACACTCGAAAAATCTTCGCTCCTTAGTTATGTTATTTCCTATTTGAAAACCTTTCGATATTTCTATGACAAGGACTTTATAAATACCAGTAGGGAAATAGAAAAACGTGTGGTCACGGTAGATACCAAGGACTTCAATTGGTTGGATTTTTGGATGGACCAACCGACCAAAAAGAAATTGTTCATGAAAGGGGTGGACGCAGCCATAGAGCAATTGGAAAAGTTTGATTGGTCGGACTATATCAAAATCAGGGAAGAAGAATTGAAAGAAACCCAAAGTATGAAACTATGAGAAGTTTAAACTTTCAACAATCTCTTTGGAACGTTGCCTTGTTGCTATGTTCGGTCTGCATGTTGGTCTTTTTCTTGCATACCAATATCAATGTACCCAACATTTACAGGATTCAGCTCTCCGATTCGTTTACGGCGTTTCAAACACAAGTGCTTGAAACGGATAATTTAATGGCCAACACCTATTTTGATTTCTTCTTCATACTTTGCTATACCCTACTTTTTTACTCATCCATTCGTATATTCTTCCTTTCCATTGAACAACGAATCTCCATTAGATATTACTCATTAAGTATACTGCCCGCCTTGTTTGACATCACCGAAAACCTTATGATACTGGGATTGTTGGATGGGACATACTGCCAGGGTAAATGTTTCTCTGTTTTTTATTGGATTGTAAGGCTAAAATGGTTTGTGCTTATCCCTTTTCTATTAACCGCCCTGGCCATTGCCGCCTATCATTTTATTGTTTTTGCCGGTAGAACCTACAATCGTCTTTTTATAAAAAAAGCCATGAATTCTAAACGTATGTAGATAAATCAGTGGCCAAGAAAGAACCATAAAATCATATAAAATATGAGCACAAAAACCTTTCCGTACAAAACATTGATATAGGATATAGGCCATAGCTTTGGTCTTGGGCCTTGTAATCTTTAAAGAGTCCGTTGCGGGGATGATTCTAAATACGGAAGAAATCAAGCTTCCCGGTTTTGAAATGCGTGTCAAGAAAAAGGAGTACCAAGAAATCATGCGAATTCAGGACAGTATTGAACAACAGTTTGAACGTGAGCGAAAGCTTAAGGATAGTCTGATATCGACTTTGGAGCTATCCATAGTAGACCTAAAAGATGAGATTATCGGGTGTAATAGCGAGAAAGTTGATTCCACCACTATAGCAATTGATAAGAAGTTAAACGACCTCAATCAATTCAATAAGATGGAAAAGCTTAATAAGTCTTGGATACAGTCCATAAAACTTCCTGGTCAACAGTAATGGTTTAATTAAAGTGGTCTTTTTTGAAGGAAAGCAATCCAGAGCTATCTGTTATCATCTTATTTAAAAAAGTCTTTCATGTGGCTTTATGAAGCTATATGCTTGTGTAAATTTTCAAGATCGCTGCAATGGAAGAAAGAAAGCCCGAGATAAAAATCATAGGCCCTTTGGGATATGAAGCAATCTTGTAGACAATGGCACTTGAAAGAAATATCATCAATTTCAAGAAGGTAATTATACTTGCATAAGCCAGCAACCACAACCACATATTCGCTAATATGATTATAGGATACGCAAACAGTAAAATTATGACCTCCAGATTAAAAATTTTGAGTGCAAAAAAAGGAATAATAAATGTCGGATTTAAACTATAGCCTATAGCCCTTGTTGCGGCAATTGACAAATGCTCGGTATCCAAAACATAGGATACATTTATTTTGTAATAGCTTCTTAAAGGTTTAATGGTGTAGTAGGCAAGGATATTGGTTATAATAGCAATAAAATAAATAAAAGTTAATTGAGCCCCAGATTCGGGAGAAGCAATAATTGAGCTGAAATAAAGCACTATAGTGGTCAAGGAAACGGATAGCAGTAGATGATTTTCCGACTTTCGGGGTATCTTAAAAAAGTCGATGCCCTTTTTATAATCAAGCCATATCCAAAGGGATTCAGCATAATCTTTCAATCTTCTTTTAAAACTTTGCGAAACAAAAAAGTCCATTGCCGAAATGGTACTGGTAATCAATCCAATGTAGATTATGATCTCAAGTACAAAATCTTTCATTCCTATGGTTGATTTAAAACATAGGGGGAGGTATGTTAAATTTAGTTAAGTTACTTTATAATTACAAGTTCGAACCTACGGATTACTTATTATGGTGTCTCCATGATAAATGAGAATTAAGGATTGTATTCATGGATTGGAGAACTCTATATGTCTTCTCTTTATCGACTGGTTAGCCCCAATACTCTTGAAATTCAAAAAGATGGTCGTCATCCCTTCCGATTTCCTTCCTGTATTGCGGATTATTCTTCAGGTCAAACTCTTCCTTCAAATCAAAATCATAGATCAATAGTCCATTGTTCAAATTATGAATCATGCGGTAATCGGTAATAAACTTATTTTCTGGGCTATCCCATTTACTTCCATATTTTGATTTGTAATTATAGAACAACATAGCCTGCTCCTCGTTGGAAAGTTGCGCCCTTAATGTTCTGAGATAGCTGCGCTTTTCTTCGTAGGAAATAAATTCCTCTGGTTCTTTTGCCACGAACTTTACCGTTTGGTACAAATGCCGATAGTAGTGCCCAAGTTGGCTGCTATGACCATAACCTAGCCAACAATGTGGTAATTTTTTGATTCGGTTTCCGGTGTGGTGTGCTATTCCATTCAATCCGGGTGCGGCACCACCCCTGTTTTTGTGTATCAAATTAATTTGCATGATTCCTTTCCTCGCTTTGTCGTAAGGGTCTTTGGAGCTTTTTTGGGCATACCTCAAATCTTGCACACCAATTCCTTGAAAAAAGTAGCTATAGGCCAAATCGATATGGAATGCTTTGTCCTCCATTGGAAAATAGTGTTTGACAATGGCATATATGGTTTCAACTTCCTTTAGGAACTCCACAAATACTTTTCTTCCATAGACCTCTTTGGATTCTTTGTTAACGGGTCTTACCACATAGGACATTTCATCAATGTTCTCCTTGTGCAATCGCAACATCTCGTAAAATCGTTGCTCAAAGGCAGTTTGCTTGAATTGTTTTTGTTGTTCTCCCAGATCTAATTTAAAGCGGTTCCTTTCCTCAATGATCTGTTCCTCGAAAAGTTCACGCTGCAATTTATTGGCACGTACCTGCATGTAGAATGCCAAAAACGTGGAGATGACCCCTGCCGCTGCTATAAAAGGATTCATAATCCCTCCTAATGTATCGCCTATGGTCCCATACGGTGCCATATCCATTAGGGAATACCTTGTAAGCAGCCAAGGTGCTATAAAGGAAAACACCAAGAGTAGGGCGGCCAGGACCATCAATACCTTTGAAGTCCTGCCCAATTTAAACTCTTTTCCTGCTTTTTGTTCGACGTGGTCTTTCTTTGCGCTCATATCAAGGTTTATGGTCAAAGTTTATGACAAAATGTTGTCCCTTAACGTTAGCTTTCTGGGCCCGTTCCCATTCCTTTTCATCAAAGAACATGAGTTTTACAGCAATCCCTTTACCACTTTCATATAAGGACTTTCGGGTCTGTACCATATTTGCTATCAAATGTGAGGTCCAGCCGGTAAGCAAAATATCCCGCTTGTGATCCAGCGTATGGGTCTCGATACGTGAAGTGTTCTTTTTCTCATCAAATACAAAATTGCTCACGGAATCCCTCAAATCCAATTCAATCAAGTTTTTCTTGGTCTCTGGGTCTTGAAACTCAAAGGTTCGAAAATAAGGAATGGCCTTGAACCCATGCTTATAGCTGTTCAATTCTGTTCGGTTGGCCACTTCCTTGGCCAACACGCGAAGGGACCGGTATATGACATCCGTGCATTTTTTGAGGTCCTGCTCAACTCTTTCTTGTTCTACACCCGCATAGAACAGCTGTTGAATCAAGGGCTTACTCCTTAGCTTGCCATTCAACTTATAGTAAAAATTCTTTTTGAGGTTCTCGTCCAATCGATTGGGTTCTTCTTTGGCAAATTTTCTGATTTCCGCGTTGTAATGTTTCTTTTCCGCTAATCTTTGCAGTATTTTCTTGTCATTTAATGACCCATCCTCCTCAGGCAATAGGGCGAAAATGAACTCAAAAAGTGTTTCGACCGCCAATAGAAAGGTAAAACGGATATCCATCTTGATGGTCCGGTCATAATCCATACGGTTTAAATCGATAATGCCTTTATAGGTCGCTTCAAAAGTCTTGTCGTCCATTTCCAATAAATGACGGTTGGCTTCCTGCTTGTAGTCGAAATGGTTCAATTGGAAATAATTGTAGAAATACTCTGAACTCAACATGGAAAATGGTTTTAACCAGAAAATTACCAATAATCCTCCATATGACCATTGGGTCTCCATACGTATAATTGTGATTCATAGTCTGTAAGGTATTTCCCTTTATGCTTTGTGCTGCTTCCATGGGACTGTGAACTTCCCTTGTTTCGTTTTGGGTTTCCTATGTGAGCTCACCGCCCTTCTTTTTTTGTGGGCAAAACAACAACATCCCTTCTTGTGGCCGGCATAAAGCCAGACCCCACTTCGGTGGGGTTTCTTTTTTATACGGCTTGCACAAGCAGGCCTGTTGTTCCTGGTTCAGCATCAAAAAAAAGGTGACAGCGATGGCACTACTGGAAGTAAATCAAAAACCTCATACCATGGAATCGTACACATCCCATTTATCGGAAGCAGCACAAAAGAATCAAAAAAAGGAAGACGCTCCGGATACCATAAGTAAATCAGTTGCCTTCGGCCTTTGTGCTGTGGGTGCTGGGGAGGTGGTTCCGTTCCTCAAAGATGAGTTCAATTATTTTCTAACCGCCCATTTTGGGCATAAATCCTTTCAATCATGAGCAATTTCAGAAATCATGTACAGTTAATCGGAAATGTAGGGGAAGACCCCAAAATCACCCTCCTCGATGGAGATCGTAAAGTGGCCAATTTTCCCATGGCCACCAATGAGTACTACACCAACGCCAAAGGGGAAAAGGTACAGAACACCGACTGGCACCAGGTCGTAGCCTGGGGCAAGACGGCCGATATCCTTGAAAAGTACACCGCTAAGGGCAGTGAGATAGGTGTTCGTGGCAAGATCAAGACCCGTACCTATACCACCGAGGACGGGAACCAACGCTATGTGACCGAGGTCGTGGCCGATGAAGTCCTCTTGATGGGCTCCAAGCCGATCACCGACACGGCCAAAGCCAGCAACGAAAAGCCAAGTAGCTCCAAAAGGACATCCGCCCAAAAGGATGCCTAGCCCCAAAGGGGTGTCCTTCACGGACATCCCTTCTTTTCTCTTTTGTTTAATGATAATACCTCTACTATGGAAACGAACATCCAAAAACTACAAGAACAGCTCAGCCAATTTTGTGGCTCGCAGCAGATCTTCACCCTGCCCCTATGCCGAACACGCTATACCGAGGGCATCCAATTCCTCGCACAGACCGCGAACGCCTTTTGGCTCCTGACAGACGCCTCCGTCATGGGCAAGAGCCTCATGTCCAAAAGCCGATTTATCACCATCGATTTTAAACGCTATTCCAAAGCGGAAGCGGAAACCCATGGTTACGATGCCGTAATCGCCTATAGTGATGGAAACGGAACCGTGTTCACCGAACAGCGGTACCATACCACGGATTTTCCTTTGGAACAGCTCTGCCTCTTTTTTGTGGACAATACCCTCCTATTGCCCTCTGAATATTAAAATGGTCGAGGGGATGCGCCAATAACCCCTAGTACATCCCCTCTATCACTTTTCCAAACCCTTAAATTTTAGAAAAATGACAACGAAAGTTAATGAAATAAAAATAAGTTATCGCGAACATGTGGGCGTTGCCAATAGTCCACAGTTGACCTCATCCCGGGATGTGTCCAAAGTACTGCACAACAATTGGGATTCCAATACCCTTGCGCTCAAAGAATCCTTTAAAATCCTTTTGCTCAATAATTCCAATCGGGTCAAGGGCACCTATCAAGTCTCCGATGGGGGCATTACTGGCACCATTGTAGATCTGCGCATCCTCTTTGCCGTGGTGCTCAAGACCTTGAGCGTGGCCATCATCCTTGCCCATAACCATCCCTCGGGCAACCTTAAACCGAGCCAAACGGATAAGGAGTTGACACAGAAAATCCGTCAAGCTGCCCGCCTCTTTGACATCAAAGTGCTCGACCACCTCATCATCGTGCCCCATGGGAAGTACTTTAGTTTTGCGGACAACGGGCTCCTTTGAGTTGAACACATTTTCTTCAGTCACAGAGAATCGAATCCAGTAAACAAAAAAGCCACCCCTGGGGGTGGCTATACCTTTTAAAGGGGTTTACCTAACCATCAAAACGAGGATATCAGCACCCTTTGGATAAAATCATTGTCGTTGATGAAAGCAAACTTATTTCTGAATTTCTCAACCGAAATCCGCTCGATCATTTTACCAAAGTATTCATTGGCAAATGAATTGGTGATTACGTTGACGCCTTCAAAATCGAAAATGATCCTATCAATTTCGTCAATGTCCAGCATAACATCGTCACGCAGTCTGGCCGCCAAATCCCTAGTGCCAAAACTGGAACCGATTTCTGAAAACCGGATTCTCTTTGTGTTCCGTTCTGTCTTTTACACAGCATAAAGCTACAAAAGCATTGAAAGATATCCAGCCCTCCCAAACAATTGTTGCAAACCCCATAATTCATGGTATCGGTAAATCTTAAAGTTTTGGAATGCTTTCGTTCAATGGCACTTCCAAAATACCTTAAATGGGCGATGATTTTTGTGCTGCGCACAATAAGGAAGAGCAAGAGGGCAACACGGCCAGCCGGTGTTGCATGAATTGATTTTCAAATAACCCGCTGTAAAACAGCGGTTTATTATTGAAAAGGTAATTAAACAAAAGGCTTGGGAGGCCTCAATTTGCGGCAATTGCCCCCGAAACCCCTGTAAACAGGCATGGATTTGCGGCAAATCCAAATCAAAAACTACTATGGGAACTGAAAGTTTTAGCAACATACGCTTCAAAAAGGATACCGCCAGACGGTTCCAGTCCTTCTCGCGCATGTACTACAAGACCCATACCCTGGCCTTGGCCGGGATGCTCGATTTCTTCAAGTACAATGAAATCTCCCCCCACGAAAATCTCGGCAAGCGCATGGGCCTAATCATGGACTTCCTCCAAAAGTTCCGCGACTTTACCGCTAAACGCAACAATGCCACCATCGCCATTATCAAAGACCTCGAAAAGCATGGTATCATGCCCACCAAGGCCATGATGGAACTGCTTTTTGAAGGAGGGCCAACCTCCTCGTCTCAAAAGTCTGGCAATATCCCTAGAGCCGAATTGGTCATTCCCGAGATCCAAGGCATGGACCTTGATACTGAGTTTGCCCTGCTCGAGGAACGCAAACAACGACAGCTTCTGGAACAGGAACTGGCCCAACTCAAAACACAGATACAGGAACAACTCCTGGACCGGGTCAAGATCATCCGCCCGGCACTCGTTGCACCCCGACTCCAATTGGATATGACCCTTTCCGAATGGAAAGCCGTTCAAGAACACTTTAAAATTTAATAGTTATGTATATCACCATCACACGACAACATCTCGGCGAAACCTTTTCCCAAAGCTCAGCAGACTTTGTAGACTATCTGGAGAAGGAAAACAAGGCACTCGCTCCCGAACAGCAGGAACCCTTTTTTAACCAGCAACAAGACCATATCGATCCCAAGACCGTGGTCCAGGAAATCGATGCCAATACGGACCGCCTCAAACAAAACGAACCCAAGTTCTACTCCCTGACCATTAATCCCAGTCAGCGGGAACTGGCCGCCATCCAAAACGACCCCGAAAAGCTCAAGGCCTATGTCCGGGAGGTGATGAAGGATTATGCGGCTTCCTTTTACCGGAAGGAGCCTGTACAAGTGGAGCAGTTAAAATATTTTGCAAAGATTGAAAGAGAACGCACCTATTCCGGACGAGATCGGGAAATCCGGGAAAACCGCCCCTATCGCGCACAGATTGCCAAGCTCCAAAACTACCTGGCCAAGGTCAACCGTGGGGCCCTCCAAGCGAACCCCAAACACATCCAACGGGATATCAACCGGCTCTATAAACAAATGCCCCATAAATTGAATGGAAAACCCATCGAGGAAGGCATGCAAAAACCAGGTTCCCAAACCCATGTGCATATCGTGATGAGCCGGAAGGATGTGACCAACACCTACAGTCTCTCCCCTGGGAGTAGTTATCGGGAATCGGAGGCCAAGCTCCATGGACAAACCGTGAAACGGGGATTCCGAAGGGATGAGTTTTTCGAAAAGGCCGAAAAGACCTTTGACCGGATGTTCAAATACAACCGGAACTATGTGGAGTCCTACAATGCACGGAAGACCTTGGACAAAGACCCCAAGACCTACTTCTCCAAAATCTTGGGACTGCCCGCCTCCAAAAGAGCCGTGGCACTAAAACTATTGTCCAAGACCGGGGCCAAAGTACCGCTGCCCAACATTCCGACCAGTAAGGTGGCCGTGGCCCGAAAGACCTTGGCCCAATTGCAAAAGGCCGCAGCCCTCGCCCGAAAGGCCAGTTCCATTGAAATCTAACCGCTATGTCAATGGAATTCCTTGACCATCTTGAACCCTTTTTTACCAGCCATTGGTGGCTCCTTTTCCTTCCATTGGGATTGGGTATGCTGCTCTTTCAATATGTCCATCGATGGGGTGTGCTGATAGTACTGGGATTGTTTCTGTTGGAAAGTGTCCTGTTTGTCTTCTTCTTAGGTTGGAAAATAATACCCCCATTATTGTTATATGTCCTACTGCCTTCGGTATTCCTTAACATGCTAATTGGATTGGTACTTCATATACAGGAAGAGGAAAATGTCATTCCCCCGAAATACAAAGCTCGGCTACCCCTCCGCAGTGGTACCCTGACCCTTAAAAACATTCGGCGGGGGATTTCCATTATTGGTTCTGCAGGAAGCGGGAAAACGGAATCCGTGGTCTATGCCTTGTTGCAGCATTTTCAGAAACACAGGTTCTGTGGGGTGATTCATGACTACAAACATTTTGAGATTACCGAATTGGCCTATCCGTTGTTCAAAGACCAAGGCATTCCTTTTCATATCGTGTCCTTTGATACCATCCATAAACGGGTCAATCCCATTGCGCCCCGTTACCTGCCCGATGAGGAAAGTGTGAACGAGGTCTCCCGGGTCCTACTGGAAAACCTTCTTGAACAACGGGAATCGGTTGCCCAAGGTTCCTCCAAGTTCTTTAACGATGCCGTCGAGGGATTGTTAGGAGGATTGATCTGGATGCTTCGCACTCATCATCCCAAATACTGTACCTTGCCCCACCTTATCGCAGTATACCAACTATTGGAGCCAGAGCATCTCATCCAATGGCTAAGCCAAGATCTGGTGGCCAAGGCGATGGCCGATGCCTTTATCGCAGGCAGGGCCTCTGAACGGCAGACCGCCGGGGTACTTTCCACACTCGCCAATGCACTGAAAAAGATCAGCACCCAACGCATCTTTATGGCACTCTCCGCGGATGAAGTGGACCTGGATATCAATAACCCAAAAAATCCTTCCGTCCTATCTATCGTCAACCATCCCAAATTTGAAACCGCGTACTCCCCCATCATTGCCACTATCCTCCATACCGTGACCAAACAGATGAGCCTACGTGGGCAACGGCATTCGTTTGTATTGATGGAAGAGGCCCCGACCATTCGCTTGCTCAATATGCACCGTATCCCGGCCACCCTCCGTAGCTATGACATTACCACCGTATATGTGATGCAGGACAAGGCACAGAACGACATGATGTACGGGGACAAGGCCAGTCGCGCCATTCTCTCCAATTTGTCCTATCAGTTCTTTGGGAAGGCGAATGATCCCGATACCGCCTACTATTACGAACGTTTTTTTGAACTGGTCAAAAAGCCCATTCGCAGTGTGAGCAAGAAAGCGGATTTTATGGCGTCCGATACCCGGATTACCAATATCGAACGGGAAGTGGGCAAGGTACGGTCGGAGGAGTTTTTCCGGCTACGGCAAGGGGAGTTTATCGCTTTTTCGGACGGGAAGGACAGGAAGGTACGGTTTCCGGTACCCAAGGTTAAAAGGGAATTGCCTGAGCCTAGATTTGCGTTCAATAGCCCTGAAATAGCTGCAAACTTTCAAAGGATACATTTGGAGGTGAAGAGGTTGTTTCAAAAACAATGAGTCTTTTCGGACTTATTTTGTTGTTAAAACAACTTTGACAAAATTTTCAAATAATATATGGTTTTCTTAACTGACCATTTTATTGAACTTTCATTTAAAATATGAAGAAACACTTGGAAAATTCTGAGCATTACAAATGGGGGACTAATTGTAATGGATGGCATTTATTGAAAAGTAATAGACTGAGTATGATTGAGGAGGTAATGCCCCCAAACACAAATGAGGTAAAGCACTATCATTCAAAGGCCCAGCAATTTTTTTACATTTTGAAAGGTGAAGCGATATTTGAGTTGAAAAATGGATTGGTAAGGGTTGTGGAACGCGAAGGGATTCATATTGAACCCAAAAATGTACATCAAATACGAAATGAAGGAAAAGTGGATTTGGAATTTCTTGTAATTTCAGAGCCTACTTCTCGAGGGGATAGAATAGAGATTGAATAAAGTTCAAATAAAAACCACAAGCAGACATTTTGGAAAAGACTGCAGTGTCTTGGGCGAGATATTGTTGTCCAATTACGAACAGTTCTTGAACCACAACATCCAGACCCACGCAACCATCAACCTTAATGCCCAGGAATTGGAAGAACGGTATGGCAATCGGGTACGCTCACGGACGGGGAGGCTGTTTAATTTGGTGGCTTTTAATAAGGAGTCTGGGGATAAAAAAGTCATTTACTTTACTCTTCCCATACAACACTCAGAACTGAATTGTGAGAACTTGAAATAATACAGTACTCAAAAAAATTGAAATCATTATCATCTTCCCAGTGCTTTAAATCGAACCAGGTAGATTTCCAAATTTGCTGCTTAGCCTGGTGCTTGGCATATATTTTTCCTTTTTCAAAAAATTCCATCGCCACCGAATCTTCGGGTGGTTCAAGTTTTGTTCTATCAATGATGAAATGTGGGTAACCATCTGGCCATTTCCAGTAACTTACAGTTTTGTTATGTGAGTGAAAAAGACAAATTGGGTGGTCTCCCAATTCAAAATATTTAAAAGCTATTGATGTAATACTCGTCTTGAAAAAAACAGCCAAATCCCTTAGTAATTGAGGGGAAAATTTTTTACCCTTTTGTTTTTCATAAAATAGTGTACTTGGCATCAGCAATTCGGAAGCGAATTGGTTAGCCTCATATTCAACACGACCATTTTTTGCCTGTTTTTCCTTATTATTGAACCACGATGTAGTTGCTTCAGTATCGTTATGAATATCAATACCTTTATGAAGCACAAAATGTCCAATTTCGTGGGCTAATGTGAAACGTTTTTTTTGTTCAAATTCAATATCTTGGTTTATTTCAATTATAGTGTGTTTTTTTCCAAATATGATTCGTCCATCAGAGTTTACCAAAGGCTTTTCGATAACGGTTGCTCCAAGACCACTTGCAAACAATTCTAGGGAAAAGTCCAAAAGACTTTCAAAGCCATATTCCTCAAGTAGGTTTTTTGCTGCTGCAGAGCCTTTATTATATCTATGATTCTTCATTGTCCAATTCGTCCATCAGGTCAACCAGATTTTTTCCTTTGATAATTTCTTTTATTTCATCCGGGGTTAACTTATCCAAGTTTCTAAATTGTACAGACATTTGTTTTGTTTCTACTAAACTTATAAGGGTGGCAATAGGCTTCTCTATATTCTTATTGATTGCATCTTGAAATTTTTCAACTATCCTCTCAATCAATGCTTGGTCATTTTCCTGAGTTGCCACTGCGGTTTGGGTAAACTTCAATCGCTTCAAAAAATTGGATATTTCCGTACTTTCCTTGGCGACATCTACACCATCTTCCTCTAAGGACTTTTTTATCAATTCAATATCGGAATTCAAATAAAACTCTGTAATTCCCTTATCAATTTTGTTTTTTAAGTTGCTCATTTTACTTGACTGTTAAGTTTGCCTTTTCTTCTCTCAAGCCTTTTAACGGCATTGTAAACCTCGGTGATATCCACTTCCAAGAAAGCCGAAATCTCGTTCGGTTTGTAGATATTTTCACACCAACATTCAAATATTAGCATCTCCAAGTCAGATGCTCCCGAGTCTTTAAGTAACGTAACATAGTTTTCTTTTAGTTTTTTGTTGTCAACTTCATCAAATGATAGGTCGTCGAAGCCAACTTCCTCTGAGTATACTGGTATATCGAGAATATAGGATTCGTCGTTTTCATCTTCTTCTTCCGGTGGCTTTCGTCTTTTTGCTTTTTCGTGATACGCACTTATTTCGCTTTTTAGAACCCCAAAAAGAAAGTTCTCAAAATCACATTTGTCCTTATCCCAATTCCTTATATCGGTAAGTGCTTTTTGGAAAACGTTGAAAACAAAATCCAACTTTTGTTGCCCTTCGTGATTGTCATTATAATCACCAAGTCTTTGCTTGGCAAAGGCTCTCATTCTTAAAATGAGGTCGTTTAATTGGTCAATGGTATAACTGCTAAATACATCGGCCACCTCTTTGCTCGATTTATCCATATCAATTGATGTTCTACTAAGAATATGCTTGCGGATTTAAAAAATTTTCCATCATGTGGCAAAAAAGTTAAAGAAACAAGCATATTATGATTGAAGGCACAATATAAAAAATATGAGCTATAAAGGTCTTTAAGAAAAAGTCATAAAAAGAGAGCGGAACTCCACAGCTCTGAATGGAGATTGTTTAAACTTAAATTTCATTTTTATGAATAGTATTAATTTCTCTACAGGAGAACTAAGTGTATGTCATAAAGGCAATTGCGTCAATGTACGTGGGGATGTGGCCAAAACCATCGTCTTTGGTATAGCGGCCCTTGTTGTTATTAGTGGCATAGCCTCGATGCTAGAACAAAGTAATTAGGCGAGATGATTATGGTGGTTCCTTTAAGAGAACTACCATAATTATAGAATAATGAAATATTAAAATGACATTATGTCATAATACTAGCAAAAACCATAAATGGTTTAAAAATTGAAAATAATTTTATCAAAAAAATAAATAATGAGCAATAAAAAAATTAAATATTACCCAGTAGGAAATGGTGATACTTCGTTGATTAAACTTGGTAACACTAATATTATTACAGATTGTAAAATTAGGGAGGTTAAAGATGATATTTATGATGTCAAAAAAGACCTTATTCAAGAATTAGACGAAAGAGATGAAAAACCTTATACGGACATCTTTGTATTAACACACCACGACAATGACCATTGCCAAAATTTCGGAATACACTTCCATACCGGAAAGGTGAGTTCATACGTTGATGGTGACGAGAAAATTATTATAGATGAACTATGGGTCAATGAATATATTTTAAGTGATGAAGATATATCAGATGACTCTGACGCAGGAGTAATTAGAAAAGAAGTAAAACGCAGAAGAAATTTGTACAAAAACAATGATAGTTCCAAAGATGAGCGTGGAAATAGATTAGTATTAGTGGGGTATGATGACAATAATAATTTTACAAATGTTCCTCAATATATACCGGGGGATATTGTCTCAGAAGCAAATGGAATTAGTTTTGAAAAGTTTGATTTATTTATTCATGCTCCATTCAAAGCGGATGTTATCGATTGTAATGCCATTGGCGATAGGAATATGTCCAGTATTGTCTACCAAGCTAGATTCTATAAAAGTAACGGAGTCGATTACTCTTGTAGGATTCTGCACGGAGGTGATGCTGACCATTACAGATGGGCTAGAATAAAAGAGAAGTCGGAAAAAAACCAAAATACTGATGCTCTAGAGTGGGATATTTTTCAAACACCGCACCATTGTTCTTGGACTTTTTTCAATGACACACCTTATAAAGATGATGACAAGGGCATCGATAATTCAAAAGCAAAGCAAACTTCTTTGGATATTTTAAACTATAAATTAACTGGAGCAAAAGTTGTTGCTACCTCCAAGTTAGTTGTTGATGACGAAGATAACCCTCCACACTACCCTGCAAGAGATGAATATGTTTCAGTTGTAGGGAAAACTAACTTTGAGAACACACAAAAATTTTATGATGACCATAAAAAACCAATAGTTTTTGAGATTAATGATTATGGCACAACCTTAAAAAGAGCAGCAACAGCAGCAATAGGTGCTGGGGTTAAAAAACCATCTAGAGCAGGTTAAAAATATGGAGCAAGATTACAAAGACCCGTTGGGTGAAGAATTAGATGTGGATAAATTAAAAAATGAACATTCAAAGCAAATTGTTTCATCAATTTCTGCTTTTGATAATACTATTAAGTTATTGAAAATATCAAATAACGATGATGAACATCAAGAATTTATTTACATAAATATTCTTCCTGATATTCCCAACAATCCAATAAACGATATACGTCAGGAAGAAAGTTTAGTAATCGTTACATCTATAAACAATCAGAATTTACCAAAAGTTTATGCTCTAAGAAATGATTTTCCTTTAGGGTTACCCCATACCAACATTACAAAAGATAAGCGACCTGTTAGCCTTTGTCTTTTTGAGGAAACTTTCGAAGAGTTAAAGCACAATTGGTCTGGTTCGGTGTTTTTACAATCAATAAAGAATTGGTTAGAATTGACTGCTATCAATGCATTACATCAAGAAGACCAGCATTTAGAACCTTTTATTATTGGCAATGGAGGAATGATTATGGGAAACAATACCCACAGGTTTTTTAGTAAGTTATCTGGGAACTTCTACAAAAGTACTGATGATCCTGTAAAAAAGAGTTTTCATAAAATATTTATTTCTATTACTCCTCTAAAAAATGGAGTCGTACATCAAAGGGTAGATAATCTATTTGACTTGATTGAATTATTTAATTCAAAAGGAGTAGATTTTAAGGCTTTTTTAAAGCCCAGAATATTAGAACTGGGGGAGCTAGGGTTAGGACTAAATAAAGACCGTGATTTCTGGGAAGCAACACTTTTCATAAATGTCCAAATTCCAATTATTAGATATGAAGACCAAACCGAGCCGACTTTTATATGTTTTAAAGTAGATTGTTCCTTAGGCAAAATGTTAAATATGTACGGGTTCGCAATCTTGGGCACTAAAGATATTCACCATACTGGTGAAAAGTTTTCTGAAGAAAACTTGAAAGCAATCGAGATTGAAATACTAAACCCAATTCCAGACCTAGACGTGGAGTGGGCAAGAAAATATAGCGGTACTGAAAATAGCAAAGGTATCGACAATAAAATATCATTGGTAGGTATAGGTGCTTTAGGTTCTCAATTTTTTATGAATTTAGCCAGAAATGGATTTGGAAGCTGGAACCTAATTGACAAAGATTTTCTACTTCCTCATAATTTTATCAGACATGCGTCAACAAATATTGAGAAACATACTTCTCTAAATAAGGCAGAAGCATTGTCCAAACAGGCCAATGAACTTTTGAGCGATAACGATTTTTCTAAGTCATTCCCTTTATCCGTTTCTAGTTTAGACAAAACCATATTAGAAGAATCAGACATAGTAATAGATATGTCCACCTCTATTGGAGTTGAAAGATATTTGGTAAATGAGATAGAAGGTCCTAGAAAATTATCCTCCTTTCTAAATCCAAGCGGTACTGATTTAGTAATGCTTACTGAAGACAATGAAGGAGTTTTTCCCCTAGATACTCTGGAAGTTCAGTATTATAAGGAATTAATACAAAACCCTAATTTAACTAATCACTTAGAATTTGAACAAAGTGGCAAAATAAGGTATGCCAGAGGTTGTAGAGATATAACTTCAAAGATACCGCAGGAGAATCTATCTATTTTCTCTGGTATTTCGGCAAAAAATTTCAAAAAAAAATTATCCAATAACACCGCAGATATTGAAATTTGGCGACTTGATGAATTACAATCTGTAAAGCACTTCAATTTTACCATAGATAATTGGCATAAAGTTTCTATTAGTGATTGGACTGTATTAATAAATGAGGACCATCTTCTGAATATAATTTCAAGACACAGAAATAATAAATTACCTAATGAGACTGGCGGTGTTTTAATTGGAACTGTCGATACTTATTACAAAAAAATATACATTGCTCACACCATTTTATCTCCTAAGGATAGTATTGAAAGACCTACTTTATTTATAAGGGGTATTGATGGTGTTTCTGGTGAATTGCAAAGAATAAGTCAAATCACAAACCAGAATCTTAAATATTTGGGCGAATGGCACAGCCATCCTAGACATTGTAGTTTAAATATGAGTGGGGACGATAAAATCCAATTCGCTGAGCTTACAAGAGAGGCTGAACTTAACGGCCAACCAGCGTTGATCCTTATTCTTGGTGACAGCGGAGAATTCCAAATATACCTTAACAACCTTAAAATCTAGTATATGAAAACAACAGAATACTATCTAAAAGCTAGGCTATTCCCTACTATAATTTGTGCTATTCCAATATTGACACTTTACTATTTTGGTTTTAGTGGGAAAGTAATAGATTTCATAGATTTCCTTAAAGGCTACAAATGGGTAAGTGATATAACTATTTCAATAGCTATAATTTACTTGATGACCCAGATAAACAGATTTGTGTCCAAAGAATTATTTCAAAAAGTATTTTTTAAAGATGAATTAAATATGCCTACAACCAATTTTTTACTTCATTCAGGCACTTTCTTTGCAGAAAGAACAAAAATAAATATTCGTGAAAAAGTTAAAGAAAAATTTGATATTGAGCTTTTTACTAAAAGCGAAGAAGATAAAAATGAACTGGAAGCCAGAAAAACTATTGTGAGTGCTGTTGCTCAAGTTAGGAATGCTACAAGAGATAATCATCTGTTGTTACAACACAATATAGAATATGGCTTTACTAGAAACTTGATTGGTGGTTGCTTAATTGCTGTATTGATTTCATTGCTAAATCTTTATTTTTTTAAAAGTGTTATTCCAAATTTATTAGCATTCAACATTAGTATTGGATTTGCTATTCTATACGCATTACCAATTTTATTCAGTAAGTATTTGATAAATCGTTATGGAAAGTATTATGCTAAGGTATTATTTGAACAGTTTTTACAGAATTGATTATGGACTTTAGTATTGATATGTTAGACCTAGGCAATGCAGATTGCCAAATTATTTGGACTAAAACCAATGGACAGGATTTTGTAACAATTATTGACGGTGGCAATCCGAAAGATGCTACTACAATTATTGCCCACTATGAGAAATACATTAAGCCCCATGTTATCAAAGATTGCCCTATACTTATAATAAATACCCATCCACACAAAGACCACATTGGCGGCTTGGCGGATATCGTACATTATTTTAAAAGTCAAATTGTGCGATTTTATTATAACGACCCAACCTTGTACATCGATGAAGCAAGGAGGACAGATATTCGAGGCCTCTACGAGTCCATTTTATATTCAAATAGAAAAGTCAAGAGAATAATGGAGTCACTACAAGATGTTGATGATTTAAAAATTGTTCTAAATCAATATAATATTGTACCATTAGAGGCATTTTCGGATACTCAACTAGACCATAACTTGTTTGAAATTGTTGGGCCTTCAAAAGAATTTTATTTAGAACAGCTTGACTATTTTACGAATATTAAATCTCTTAAATTTATGGGTCTTAATACTCTAAAAGAATCTGAAGTTAACGAAGTTGAAGAAGGGCTCATACCATGTAAGATTTTAGACGAAAAAAATGATTCTTCAGCTGAAAACCTAACATCGGTTCTCACAAAATTCACAGATTCAAGTGGAAGGAAATACCTTTTTACTGCAGATGCTGGAATTGATTCTTTTGAATCTGCTACACAGAATGGTTATGATTTAAAAAACTTACACATTTGCCAACTGCCACACCATGGTAGTAGAAGAAATATTAGTACCAATTGGGTATCCTATTTTAACCCAAATCATTTTTGGGTTTCCGCAAATGGGAGTGCAAAGCATCCAAGAAAAGCCGTTATAAGCTGTATCAAAAAGAATCTTTCTAATTGCAGTGTATATAGTACGCATAAAGGGGGAACAAAGCACATAAATTCTACATCAAATCTTTTTCCAAAAAGAAACTGGAATACTGCAAAACCTTTATAATTTTCAAGGTTTAACTGAATGCCGCACTTCAAAACTCTTTCATAACCCACTTTTCAAATAATCAATAATCCCCATCAAAATAGCCAATGCCATAGCCCTGATATTTTTTACATCCAAATAATAATCCGCTTCATGTAAGCTACCCTTAGATAGAACTGTTCATTTTTCTAAAACTTCATCATATTGAATAAAGGCACATTACTTTAACCGAACAACCATTTCTCTATCACCTCGCTTTTCTCGAAGCTCCACCAATAAATTTTCACGGCTGCCCAAGGTAAACTTGGGAACTACAAATACAAATCGCTCCCTTTGTCCAACCCTGACCGTTTTGGGCATTCCATACCTATAAAGTGGCTCCATGATAAGTTTTTGATAGGAAGATTTTTTTCTTGAATTTCCATGGGATTTAAAGATTTGGACAAAATCAACTTCAAAATCAATCTTGGATTTATTTTCGATTTCTAAGACAACATAGGTTTGCTTTCCAAAATAACCCACTTCGCACAATCGAAGAATGATTCCGTTCCTACGTTTGGATTTGAGCATTTTGGAACTTTGGTCCAAAAAGTAGTTGCTTGCCTCTTGGTACTGTGTCCTATTAGATTGGATACTATTTTGAGGGGAACATTTTTTCTCCCGGTTTAATGAATCCAAAAGTTTTATAGATGAAACACTTCCGATAGCATCATTCTCAGTTATAAAGCGATAACTTATCTTAAGTTCATCCCTATAGACTAAATAATAGGAATAGGCCAGACCGTCTCGGGTCAGTACCAAAAGGTTGCTATCGGTACCGGGATTCCCTTGTAAAAGTCCCAATCTTTCCAGTGTATCGACATTATAACCAAAGGTGTAATTCGGATGTCCGGTTACGGCCCTTTCAATTGGCTCTGGGAATATCATGGGCAATATATGGGTGTCGTTGATATACAGCGTGTCTGATTGGGCATTTAGTCCAAAAAGTGATAAGGTCAGTAAACTAAAAAGATATAGCGTTTTCATAGGTTTGAATATTAAGGTTTAAGAATGAGTTGATAGCCATCATGAATGGTCACCTTCACCGTTCGATTGGAACGTCTAAAAACTTGTTTGATACCGCTCACTTGAGGTATGCCAGGAAGGTTGATATCCTGGACGGCATCGTCCATCACTTCACGTGTGGCTTCTTCACGGTAACTGTTCTCAATATATATGCCTTCTCCACCATCTAACTTATCGTAGGCTTTCAAATGGATGGGGTGTTTACCGATATGGTCGATGGATACAAAGACCCGATTGGTTCTAAAAGAAACAAGGCCATAGAGCAAGGTGTTCCGTTTGAAGTACATCCCCTTGATTTTAACATCCTCCTTTAGCCGAAGTTCCAATCGGTTTTTGGCCCTTACCCGCTGCTCTCCATTGACCATGGCCAGGATTGCAACGGGAAGATGAACACTATCCCGCTTTATCGGTTGAGAAGAAAAAAAAGCAATATGGGCCGTTGAAAAGTGAATGCGTTCTTGTTCTGGTGTTATGGGAGGATTATGAGTTTCGGATTTTATTTCGCTCTCATTTTGGAACTCTTTATCAGGCTTTCGGTACATCCCTTCTCCATAATCGATACGTCCCTCCCTATAAATACTGTCAACAATACGCTGACGTTCCTTATCCTTAAATGTAATGTCATAGGCCCCCGTGGAGTCGACATACTGTTCTCCGTAAAGACTGGGTTTTGGTCTTTCCCGTTCTTCCTTGATGGCATCCACAGCCTCCAATTTGGAGCGGTACTCCTCAGGTTCTTCCGTCAATGTGGGCACCTTCGGCTGTTTTAATTCCCCGTCTCCCGATTCCTCCATTGATAGGGTGTAGAGCACTATAAACCCGAGCAAGCAGACCATCAGTCCTATAAACAACAATTTGTTTTTTTCCAGTTTCATGTTACTTTATTTGGTTTGTGGTTTTAGTTTTCGAAGGGAATCCTCATAGAAATCGATGATCAGCAATCCATGTGGATTGTGCGGAAAGTTCCGGTCCACATTAATGAGTTTCCCAGAAGTGTCCAATTGGTAGCGGTCGGTGACCGTGCCCCTATGGACCTCGAATAAGGTCCTTGCCCGAAAACCATAAGGCTCCGATTTTAAGTCCAACTCAATCTCCACTTGTTCAATCTGCTGTCGCAGGGAGAACTGCAACAAACGGTTATAGACCCCGTCCGATCTTTTCTGTCGATAGATGGCATCCACAGAGGCATCCCCCAACCTGAGCGCCTTTTCCAGATGATCTCTGTAATTGGTGCCATCAATCCCATAGAAGAGCCGATGGAAACGGTCGATATGGGTCAGGGCCTCCACTTCGCGTTTTTGCTGCTGGTCGACCAGTTGTAAGGGCACAATGGCTCCATCCCCACCTATAGCAAAAGCGGAGTTCAACAGTTTCTTTTGATAGTGGTACAACAGGCCCAAGGAAAGTCCACTGGTCAATAGACAGAGTATGACCACGGCCAAAACGATAAAACGGTTCAGGCGCAGTACGTCGGTAATATTTTTATATACTTTTTTCATAAACGTTTATTTGACTAATTAACTATATACCCTATGCACCTCCCGCAAAAAGTCGAAAAGTGAAGGTGGTCGCCCTTTTGTAGAGTTTGAACTTCAACAACACGATAAAGCCGATACCTGCAAGTTCGATCAAGGGAGCGAACAGCTCGCTGCCATAATCCGTCCCAAAAAGGTTGGGCCAAAAGTTGTCGATTACCTCCTGATAGAGCGTATTGACAAAAACATTGACCAAAAAGAAAGCCGGGACGATCATATACACCGCTGCATAGAGCCTGAAGAAACGGTACCCCATTTCACGGAATTTCTCGAAGACCGCCATACTGATGACCAATGGAAAAAAGGCCTGCATCACTCCAAGGATAAAATAGCGTTCGGCCAAAAAGAGCGGATAAATGAACAAGTCCAATATCCAAAGAACCACACTCCCCATCCAAGCAAGGGTCCGGAGTCCCAAAAAAGGAGTGGACAGCCATTCATATAGCAACCCCATGGCTTTGGACGCAGCATCCAACAATCCCGGTTCTTCGGTAACTTCGACCTCTTGAAGGGCGAGTGGCATAAGTTCCGGTGCCGTTTCCCTATACTGTCCCTCGATAGCCACCAATATGGTATCAAAAGTGGCCAATACTTCCGTGGAGAACAGTACTACCAGTACTACAGCAAAGTTCCGGACCAAATCGGTCGGGGTCAGCCCCCAGGTCAATCCTGTCCGGCTCGCCCCGCCCTCATAATATTTTTTGATGATGTTGATCAAAAAGAACAACACGGCCAAGGCCTTCATACCTCCAATGGTATAGGAGGCAAAACTGCTGTCCATAATGGTCTGGAAGACCGCATCCACATATTCGAGTCCCATAACGATGTCCTTTAATAGTTCAATTTTCTGTCCTTGATAAGGGTCTTCATTTTCCGAAAGGAGATCACCATGTCATATCTCCTTTTTTTGAGCTTGATATCGACCAACATCCTTTGGGATGCCTCACGTTGGTCCTCCAAAATCTTCAAGCGCTCCGCATCGCTCATGTTCAAAAAATCATTGCTGAGCACTTGTTCCATAAAATCCAGCTGATTTAATGAATGTTCCATGATGCCATTGAAGGCATTGGTGATGACCTCCACTTCATCCCCATGGATATAGGGAGAGTTCAATACTTCCCTTAGGTCGTCCCCGACCATCTCGAAAAGCTCTTCATTGTTTTTGGTGATATCCCTGACCGCTTGGTATTGCCTGACGGCATTGTTTACCTTCTCTATCTTTTCCCTGACGGCATTGAGCTCTTCTACCATATTTAAGAGTTCTGCGGTCTGCTTGGCGGATTCGATCAACTGTTTGCCCAAGGACAAAAAATTGGTGTTGTCATATACCGGCATCCCTTGGGCCGTAGCACGGCCGGGCAGTAATAGCGTGAAGATCAGCGTCAACAACAATGTCAAGAATTTTTTCCTGAAGAATCGGTCTTTATTTGTTTTCATTTTTTTGCTCTTTCTGATTGATAAATGCTTTAATGGCCAATTCCATATCATGGGTCTTTTCAAAAAGATTCATTATGGTCTGGTTTTCGGAGCCATCCGTGAGATAGGCGGCATAAGCCTCAGGGGGCACTTCCAAGCGGTAGATATTGCTCTCGGACCCAATCTTGATAAAGATCTCTGTATACTTGCGCTCTCCCTTAAGGTCGTTCTTTATGGAGCGGAGTTGGTCCACGTCATGGGAAGTCAGGTTAAGGCGGTCTCGCAGTGCCCCATATCCCTTTTCATTGCGCAGGCTATAGATGACCTGGGTATTCTCCAGAATGGTGGCCGAGGTATGGTTCTCCGGCAGTTGGTTGATGGACTGTAGGACAATGCCAATGGCACCGTTCTGTTTGCGGATGGCCTGATAGTAGAATTCAACACTCTCCAAGACATTGTCAAACTTGAGCTGTTTGGCGAATTCATCGAAGAGGATGATGCCCTGCTCCGATCGGTTCTGCCAAATTGTGCGCTGGATGGCCGATTTGATGAGCTTGAGCATGACCGAAAGTACCTCGCGGTTGTCCCTGACCTCGTCCAGTTCAAAGACGATCAGACGCTTGTCCTCCAAACGATGCGATTGGTCCTCCCCTGCTTTGAAAAGAAAACTGTAAAGGCCATCGCCAACATATTCGGAGAGGATATGCAGAAAATTGGTTAGGTTGAAATAACTGGAATCGATATCCAGTTCCTCCAACAGATTAACACGGTTGTCCTGTACGTACCGATATAGACCATCCAGACAATGTCCTTTCTTGACCCTTTCGTAATAGGAACGAAGTATTTTCTTGAGGGCCACTTCCTGTGCTTTGTTACTCCCTTCGCCGGGGACATAGAGTTCTATCAGAAAGTTTGTCAGATCTTCCAACCACTCTGCGGTGACAGCTTCGCCAGGGGTTTTATAAAAAGGATTGATGCCCAAGTTTTTACCGGGTTCATATTTAAGGATAATGTGCTGGTTCGCGTACAACTGGGCAAACTTGGCATAGCTTCCGCCCAGATCGATGATCACCAGTCGTACATTCTGCTCAAAATACTGCCGTAATATATTGTTGGCCAAAAAGGACTTGCCTTCTCCCGTGGGAGCAAAAATGGCAAAGTTCCGGGCCTTGATACGCCGTTTTTCCTCATCCCATACATCTTTGACTACAGGTATGTTTTCCAGACGGTCATTGAAAATGATTCCTTTTTTGTCCGAGCGATAATTCGTGGAATTGATCCACAAACAGAGCGCATGTTTTAGGTCGGTGACATAAAGGTCGGTATCCGCAAAATTGCTGGAAAACATGGGATAGCTGTTGAGCATATAATGGATGCGCGATTTGCCCACCGGACAGTAGGGTTTAATATCCAGTTCCTTGAAACAGGCGGTGAGTTCCGATAACGATCGATCCAAACGCTGCTGGTCCTTTGCCCAACAAAGCACGTTCAATTGGCCTCTGATGATAGATGCCGAATCATCTTGGTTGAGCTTGGAAAGGGTATCCGATACCCTATCGTACAGCATTTTGTTCCGGGATCCGAAATTGCTGCTCTTGGAGAGTTCCTCCAACCGTTTTTCAAGTTGTTTGCGCCATTTGTGCCGGTCATCCAAATGGATAATCTGGTTGACGATATGATTTCCAGGAAAGGCAAGCCCGCAACCGTCGATAAAGCCTTGGTGGAACAAGAAACCGTCCGCAGTATAATGTGGGTTGGGGCGACTGGTCTGCACGGTATCCCCAAAACAGGCTTCATTGTTCACGGCCATGGCCCCGAACCAATGCTCGCCGACCTGGACCTTTTTCTTTTCCAATACCATGTCCGTATCAAAACCTTCGTTGAATCCGTTGAAGTAGGCATCGGTGTATTGGATCATTGCGGCCTGGTTAAAGGGTAACAGTTTTAGTTTTGTGGAATTGTTGAGAAATCCAACGGTATCCCTAACCGATTTGCCGAACTCCTCCGCCCCTTCCCCTAGCTTTTCCGGTAACTTTTTGGATACCTTGGCAAAAGGATTAATCAGCGCGGAGCTATTGATGGCCCTGTTCTTGGGCCAGATAAAAAAGATCAGGCACTCATGGGAAAGATGTTCCCTGCCCTCAAAATGGTCTCTTGTGGCCTTGGCCAAGTAGGTGTCACTGGGCAATCGGCCGGCATCATAGGATGTTTTTCGATAGATGTCCTGCTTGTGTACCAACGTACCAATGGGGAGGGATTTCAATGCTTGGAACCAATGGCCATGCAGCTCCTCGAAATCCGACTCCGACAGGGAGTAGATCTCGGGCAGTTCCACCCTGTAGGCATAGACGATGTTCCCGTTGTTGGCCAATATCCTGTTCTGATCGACATCCAAAATGGGATAGCTTTCATGAAAGTTCATCGTAGTATTCATAAGGAGTTATTTTTTTGTTGGAGATACTATGCGGGAACCGTACCCCTATTTGGAGCATTCCCGGTGCTTGGGCCAGTTTGAGCAAGACCCCATAAAGCACTGCATTGACAAAGCCCACCCCAATAAGGAGCATCAAGCTAAAAGAGAAGATAATCGCCATGAGGGAGCCCACAATGGCCATCATCTGGAGGGCAAAAAAATCAACGGGCAATCCAAAGATCAAGGCGCGGACACGGATATTGCTATAGATACTATACTGTTTCATATCATCTTGTTGTTGGATAAAAAAGTTGTTTGCCGCCTAGACAACAATACCGATGAGATAGGTGAAGATTCCAACGACCGCCCCGGCAATGAGCACAAAGACGAGAACACGGGTGATCCCCTTCTTGAGGTCGGCGTTCTCCCCAAAGAAATGGCCCGCATTGAAAAGAAAGCCTATGAGGAAGATAACGCCCAGGATGATGGGGAAAATGGCCCGGATAGTATCCGAGATATCCGCGACGGAATCTTCAATACCCCCGATTTGGGGATAGCTGACCTGGGAAAGAAATAGTGCCAAACATAGCAATACTGATTTTTTAAAGTTTTTCATGACCGTTCGTTTTTTGATGGCCCCACGCCATTCTTCGGTAGTGGGGACCTGTTTGTGATAATTGATTGAAATGGCCCTTGAGCTTGTTTTCATCGCCCAAGAGGTTTTCCGATGTGGAATTTCCAGTGATATGAAGAAAAGGCTTCAAAAGTCACATTTTTTAACAGTTTAAGCTGTTAATTATTGAAGGATTGGCACCAGAATGAACAGTTCGTTGGAAATTGTTCAAACAAATGTGTTCCGATATGAAAATGTACCTATGCTCCCTAGTAATGTTTGTTTGCTGTTCACTAACAATGGCGCAAAAGCCCATTGTGGTCATCGACCCCGGCCATGGAGGTCCCGATTCAGGGGCAGTGGGGACAAACGGGATTTTGGAAAAGAAAGTGGTCTTGGATATAGCCAAGCGATGTCTTTTATTGAACCGTAGATTGTTCGGGGACAGTTTGGAAATCTACCTGACCCGATATACGGATACCTTGGTCCCCTTGGGTACCCGCACTAGGCTGGCCAAGGCACTTGGAGCCGATGTGTTTGTGTCCATCCATTGCAACCAGGCTCCGAACCATAAAGCGCAAGGTTTCGAAATCTTTTTGTTCCACAAAGAAGTGGACAGTGAATCCTATGCCGTTGCCAATAAATTGGCGTATTATTTACAAAGCAAATTGGGTATTTATGACCGTGGGGTCAAATATGCCAACTTCCAAGTTTTGCGCGATACATATGGACACTGTCCTTCCCTGCTATTGGAAACGGGGTTTATTTCCAATGGAGTTGAAGCCGAATTTGCCAAAAAAACAGAAAGTCAAACGGCAATAGCTCTGACCATTTTACAATCACTGATTAAAACGATTTATTATGACTAAAGCATTTCTATCTCTTGTAATTATGATTCGAGAACTATTATCTCGTATGGTCAGTTTCTTAATAAAGGAAATTAGTAGCCGGTCAAAAAAATAAATTATTAGGAGACGCTTTCGATAGAACTGTACTTTGAATTTATAGTCGATGACGCAATTAAGCTTTATTCGATCCTTTCACCAAATCATCTAGCTCTTGACACAACTCATTAAATTCATCTTTGATTTTAAACTCCTGTTCTGTCGACAAGAAACCAACTGGATGAAAGTCCTTAAAACGTAGTTTAAATAGATTACGTTCTTTATAAAACCAATCCAAATCCGATTCTACCGGCCTTCCGACAATAATATTAAATCCTATAATTGAATGGACTTTTTCATAGTACCTATTAGACACTAAAGATATATAAGTACTAACGAGACCTTCTTTATCTTTCTCATTTTGCAAATCCCACCAAGTAAAATAGTTTATCCAAGATGCTATGAAAACAGAGTGTTGGTCATTTTCATCTAAAGGATAGAATTCACAATCTTCTACATCATAAATTAGTTTACAAACGTGCTTATCTAATCTACAATTGTAATTATCTAAGTTCAGGGAACCTATTTCTAATTTTCTGTCATGTAAATCAAATTTAGAAGAATCGGTTAAATCCGAACTTATATCAATGTTGCTGCTGTAATCCATATCTTACCCTTTTAGAAGTGAATATAACTAAAAACAGCTATAATTAATGCCTCAACATAGTACACTTTGAAAAGTATAAGTTCAGTGAAAGACATAATATACTGTCCCAAGTTTATTTGCTAGACAAATCACAAGACATACATTTAATTTAACTTCCAAATTCAAACCATAATAATGGGGGTTTTGATCCATATGCCTCCTGAGATATGGTTGGAAAGCATAGCCCACTTTCTCGAACCCTAAAGTATAATGCTCCAGAACTCAAAAGATAATCGTGTTTGACCAGCCAATTCTCGGATACTTTCTCTTCTGTCCCTTTTCTACCCTTTATTATTTTACAAATCGACTGACAGGGTATGTCCCTTAGTTTTTTATCCCCTAACAAGGGCCGCAAACTATCCCCATAGGAAACCTCCCCCAGGGTTCCACACACCACAATATTGTCCTTTCCCTGCATGAGCAAGCGGTCACAATAAGATCGGACTTTTTGGGCCTGCTCCTTTCGTTTCCCACTAAGATCTAAATCCTGGCCATCCTGCTGGAACCTCGCGCTGATGATGGTCAATTCCTTCCCTGCCGGGGTTACCACCGTGTATTCCGGGCAGTCCATTTCAAAAAGATCTTCACCTTCTTGGTCTTGTTCATGGGCATGGGGCTGGAACCCGACAATCCGGTAACCGTTCCTGGTGAGGATGGCATGTCCCAGCCCTCTATTATCATTCCCTTCCGTGAAGAGCCACTGCTCAAAGGCACCATTTAATTTGGGACCTAGATAATTCCTGTTGAAATCCGATAGCGATGGTCTGTCCTCCACTTCCTGTAATACCAAAATATCTGGATCGGCCTCCGCAATGCACCCCACTTTGGCGCTCCGGTGCTTTTCATCCAAGGGATAGGTGCGGAGTTCCACCCAGCCGTTCCAACCGACCCGCTCCGTGGCCCTGGTCTGACGTTCCTCGCCCAAAGGTTTTACGTAAAGGTGACCACATTTTCTTCGCAGCGTTAAAAAAGGTTCGGTGGCCTGTGGACTGAAGCCCATCAAAAAGGCCAGTTCCCGCATCCTCCCCAAATCTTGGTGCTGTTTGTTGGGGTTTTTCAAAAGGGCCTGAAATTCCTCCATCCAATCCTGAAGGTTCTTGGAAGCGTTTTGCCGTAAAAAGGAAAGGTCCCTGTGAAAAAGGTTCTGGATGTTCATTGTTGCTATTCTCATGATTGTCGATTTTTGATTTTATTTTTTATCAGTGTTTTTTGTCCCCCGTTTGTCTTGGGCATTTTGGTCAAAGGCCACCAAATTGAACAGTTCCCGCATACGGCTCCGGACACGCTTGCCATAGCGTTCCTCCAGCTCCTCGGCATTCAAGTTGGTGGTCGCATGGGTGCGGAGGCCCGATTCCAAGAACAGCTCATGGCGGGACAGCAGTATTTCCCCGATGACATTACAGTCCTTCCCGAAATGTCGCCCCATTTGCTCCACCCCAATGTCATCAAAACAGAAATACTGCCCGTTGCCATAGTCCTCGATGATGCGATGGCCGACATGGTTAAACCCAAAGACAATGTTCCGTGCTGGGATGACCTTGTAAGGCTTATAATGCGGGGTGATGTGCCGAATCAATTTCATCAGGGTAGTCTTGCCACAGCCTACAGGCCCGGAGAGCAGGATCCCCTTATCGGGATCAATGCCCTGTTCTAGACAACTGGTACGATCACGGACCATATAATTGCACAGCTTCAACAGGACTTTATGGTCCTCGTGATAGAGCCTAAAATTGCGTCCAAACAGAAGTTTCCCTTTGGCTTCCATATAGGTTAGCACCTTGGAGAAATCATATTCGACCTGCTTCCCGTCAAACTCTCCCAGGGAATAGACCATGCCACCTTCCGTTATCTTAGAGGGGTTGCCCATAGTCCTTTTGTGTTTCGACCATCAAAGGATCCCGGGTTCTAAAAGGGACTTTGGAGGTGCCATTTGCTTTTTTTATTTCATCAGCCTTGAGCATCCAATTGTGCGCCGCTGCCTTCCAATCCACAATGGAAATCTTGCCCCCTATCTTCCAGCCAATGGCCTGATAATGGTTGAAGAACCGTTGGGCCTCTTCTTTTCCATATCCGTTCTCCCTAAAAAAATTTAGGACTTCCAATTGGCTTCTGGGCTTGGCTCCCAAAGAACGTTTGTTCGTTTGTTTTGTTTTCTTATATAAGGTGTCGGGTACACTGATGGGACAGTAGGTCCCAAAAATGGAACGGCTTCGTTCCATCACCGTACCGCTGGTGTCCCAATTTTGGGACAGTCCGACCCTACTGGAACGGGCCGGGCTGTTAGAAGGGGAATAGCTGATGTAGCCCATCGTATCCAATTGTTTCAACAAACGGTGGTAAGTGGACTTGGAACCGATCTTGGCCATCTTCATCAGTTCACTGCGATTGACCGGAAATTCCTCTGGAAACCGGTATAAATTCCAATAGAAGAACAGGGTCAGGTACAAACTGATATGGCCGGGACACAAACGCTCGTCCCCATAGATTTCCACCAAGGCCGCATTAAGGTGCTTGATGTAGTTCATACCATACCGTCTATGGATTCCACCTTGTTCTCCAGAATAATCTGGTCGATTTCCTCGGCATCATAAAAAAGGATGCCCTCAACTTTGTAGCTGGGGATGATGTTCTTGTTGCGCAAGCTCTGAAGGGTGCCGTGGCTTATCTCCAATCGATCCAGTACATCACTGGAGCGCAGCCAGTTCTTGGGCTGGGGATGGGTGTGCTCCACCATCAAGTTCTTGAACTCCTCCAAGAGTTCGACTTTGAATTCCATGAGGTCTTCCGTGGTAATGATCGTTGCTGCCATATGTTTGTGGTTTTTGGATAGGTATAGGACCTGTTGCGTCCTGGATTCCCTATCCGGGTTCGACCACAAAACTGAAAAACCTTTTTCGAAAAAATTCCCAAGTTGGTACCAACTTGGGAACGATTTTTTTGACATACAATTTGTATCGATTTAGGGTCATTTGTACTCTTGGGAGGTCCGAAAAAACTTGAAAATCGCAAAAAAGGGGCGCCAAAACCCTCGAAAACCAGAATTCCCAAGTTGGTACCAACTTGGGAAAAATTCGGAGTCTATTCTTCAAGGGATTCCATCCGCTGGTTGAGCATCTCGATGAGCCGGTCCAAGAACCGGGTCCGGCTGCTCTTACGGGAGCGGATATCGATAAAAGTGTGGTAGTAATTGCCCAGGTCAACATTGTAGAAGTATTCGAAATGGGAGGCCATTTCCTTGATATCAACAGTGCCCCCATTGATGCATTTGCTGGTATGCAGGGCATAGAGCAGCTCGATGAGATCGGTCTTGCTACCCGTCCAAAAAAGTTTTGAAGGCTTTTCCATAATAGTGTTCTTAGTAGGTTCCATATTGTTATTCAAATCGTCCACTTCCTTTCTGAGATAAACAATGAGCATATCATAGGCCATAATGGTGGCCACAGTACAGTCCTGACATGTGGAGAACTCATCATCGATCAAGAAGTGGAAGGATTCCAAGGGCATGCGCAGATCCCGGTTGCCCCGGACAAAATACTGTTCGTCCATGGACATGGCCCCACGCCGGTAATAGTTATAGAATTCCAAGTTGTCGTTAAAGAAGGTCTGCAGCTTATCGATTTGTTGCTGGAGATACTTGATCTGGGCCACATCCTTTCCCCTAGGGCGTTTGCTCTCAATACTGAAGAGCCTGATATAATAGATCAGCTTGCTAAAAATCTGGGGCTTGACATGCTTGAAAAAATAGATCTCGTCGGCCTGCGTCTCAAAATCTTGGCCCACAATCTGTTTTTGCAGTTTGCGGATACATTTTTCCACCAGTGCTATGCCCCTCTCCGCTTTGTAGAGGATATCGCCGTTTCCGCTCTCCAAGGCCTCTAATTGGCCCTCAAATTCCGATAGCAGTTTTTGATATTTCATTTTAGCTAATCTTTACTGGTCTCCAAAAGCTTGCTGTGGTCACGACCCATCGTTTTAATGTTTTGGGAACTTTTGAACTGGACATCCTTCAAATCGGTCCAATCGGTAACAAATCAGTTTTCTAAATTTGAACTCCTTACCACCATTGGTGTCAAACCGCACTTTTTCAAACTAATCAAAATCCACAAAGTTTTCTATTGAAAGGGAAGCTTGGGCCTAAAAAAATCCTTTACGGATATGTTTTTTTACGTTTTGGAGCCTATTTTGTTAAAAAAGCAGATTTTTCTTGTTAAAAATATTTTCAGAAATTTTTTATTTTAAACGCCCATTTTAAAGTCGCAACGGATGAAAAGAATTGTGGAAACCGAATTGGCCACCATGTGGTTGGGTGATGATATCCTCTTTTTTGTTTGGAAAGAGGGTATTTCCATTGACCTTTCTGGAGCCAAAAAAACGGTGGCCCGCCGTATGTCACTGCAACGGGGGAAACCCTACCGCATCCTTTGCAATATCAATGGGGTCAGGCATATCGAAAAGGATGCCTGGCACTATCTATCCGGAGAAGGTGCCGAACTGGTCGAGGAACTGATTCTGGTAGCGGCCACGCCCCTGGAACAGGTCTTCTCCAAATACATTTCAATCCGAATGCGTTTGGCGCCCATCAAAGTGTTCCCCGACATGGAAACGGCCCGTAAGTACCTATTGTACCGTCGATAGGTAGCGTATACCGTTTCCGATGGTTTATGAATCCAAAAAAAGGAAACGAATATGGACAGCCCGGAAAACAAAAAAAGATTAGAGGATATCTACAACCAATTGGTACATATCGCCAATGGAAACTTCTCCTACCAAATCCAACGAACGAACAAAAACGATGCACTGGAGGCCCTGACGTTTTTGGTGAACACCACCACCGAAGAACTCAGGGACGCCTTTCTGCACCAAGGCTTTATCAAACTCCACAACTCCTATGAAATGGTCGTTCAATTGTTCTTTGAACTGGATGAAATAGGCCAGGTCACTAGGACCAACCCAAGGGTCGAAACACTATTAAACTACAAAGAAGGGACCTTGAACGGTCGCCCATTTGCTCAACTGCTGGACAAAAGCTCAAAAAAGGGATGGAAAAAACTGTTGAAGGCATCCCCTAAAGATCGGGTTTGGGAACTGACCCTTCGGGTATCATTTTTAGAGCAATCGGGGCTCCAGCTCCCCGCCCATTGTCATGTGATCTATTTCCCAGAGCATTGGAACCATGAGGGAACTTTTATGGTGACCTGTTTTGAACTGATCAAGAACGATGAAACGGATCAGGGGTTACTTCAAAAGAAATTGAAAAAACAATTACAGGCCCATGGCCTTTTGCCCCGACCAGAAAAAACGGAGACCCATATCCTCCACGCCATGGATATGGATAACCTAAGGAAGGCCGAACGATATATTATGGATAACCTGGATATGCCGCTGCCATCAATCAAAGAGCTGGCCCATATTTGCAACACCAACGAGTACAAGTTCAAAAAGGGATTCAAGGAGCTTTTCGGCATGACGGCCTTTCAGTATCAAAAATATGAACGGCTCAGAAAGGCCCATATCCTGATAGAGCACTCCAACAAGACCATCCTGGCCATTGCCAAGACCGTAGGTTTCAAAAAGGGGAACCACTTTACACGGGAATTCAAAAAAATGTATGGTTACACGCCGTCCCTACTGCGGAAACTTTCAAAATAATCCTTCTCAGAGCCTAAATAATCCCTTAGAGATCTTTGGACCCTTTTACTTTTATCATTGTAAATCAAATCCTTACAATGAATACTGGTATACTCATAAAAAAGCGTCAAGCCGTAGTGGAAACCATCTGCTATCTCTACAGCATACTTTTCCTGTATACTGCGAGCAGTAAACTCATGGGACTATCTGACTTTAAGCTCCAATTGGGCCGCTCGCAGCTCTTGGGTCCCTTCGCCGAGTGGATTGCCTGGATCGTGCCTCTTCTTGAGATTGTTCTCGCCATCCTGCTACTGACCAAAGTATATCGGCTGGTTGCCCTCTACGGGTCTCTTATACTAATGTCCCTTTTCACGGGCTATATCGTTTGGATGCTGCGTTTCAGTGACCATATCCCCTGCTCCTGCGGTGGGGTCATATCCTCCATGGGCTGGGAAACGCACCTCGTGTTCAATGCCTTTTGGATCGTCCTGGCATTGATCGGTATCGTGCTCATGGAAAACACAAGAAAAAAATCAACGTCGAAAAACACTGTGCAGTGAAAGGGGAAGCCGAAAACCTTAGAAAAAGAGTAGGCATTCATATCTAATTCTTAATACTATGAAAACTAAATTTTTAAAACTTGTTTTACCGGCCTTTGCCATTCTATTGGCGGTCGGTCTGGCCTTTGCCACCGAGAGCAATACGGTCAGTCAAGTGGCGTACTATCAAACGTCAAGCGGGGTCATGGAGGTGACCATAGGGGACGACTGTGAACCTAACGGCGACATCAGTTGTACCTACTTCGGCAATCAATTATATGCCGAACCTTCCCTGTCCACACCATTGGGCAGGAACCCATAGTTCCTTGTCACTCGTAGTAGAAAAGGTGCCCCTCACAGGGCACCTTTTTGACTAATTCAAAAAATAAATGAAAACAAAAATTACTCTTTAGTTGTTGAAAACTGCCATCCCCCACTGGAGATATCGTTTACATTCTGCTATTTGGTTTGTTGACCCATTGATATGTTTACAACGAATCCAATCGGGCCAAGCAGTGCTCCCAATGCCCTCTGGCATCACTGTCCTTTTCCTTTTTTAACTTGCTCCTGATATCCCCCCTTAATTTCACCAACTGCGCCATCAACAACCCTTTGGAGTAAGCGGTATAATCAAAAGCTTTCATTTCTGCATAGGTATGATGAGCGTTTTGATGTACCGCCATAATGGCCCGGTCGATATAATAGGATTGGATTTCTTGTCTTATCCGTCCTACTTTGGGAGAACCTTCATACAGTTCCCTGAACAATCCTTGTTGCAATTCCGATAGATACCATTCAAGTGTGCCTTCAAAGCCCTCAAGCGTTTCCATATATTCAAAGCGCTTAAAGCGTCGCGTCCGCAATAGTTCGTCCACCGACCGCTGTTGGAATTCGACCATTTTGTCGGGAAAGGTGGAATACTCCAGTTTGGGAAGGAACTCCGGGGCAACCAACCATTGCGGTGGATTCAGGGCATTGGCATGCAAAAAGTCCATGGCCTCCTCCTGCATGGCCAAAGGGATTGGCGTGAACATCTTGCCAGGGGTACTGATGGGCTTGTACCGAATATCGTACCCGCCTAGCAAAGAGGTCACATAGAGCATATGGTCTTTCCAATGTTCCAGTAATCTTCCATATAGATTTTCCAATCTTCTAATGTCCTTTTGGTCCTTTACGACGGTCGGCATCAGGCAAATAACACGTTCCAAGTTCTTCAGGGCCAACTTGGTACTCTGGACGGGATTATTCGTATCCACTACTTCATTGGCCGTAGCGGGCCCAAATACTTCTGCTTGGCTTTGATTGAACCTAAACCAGGGAATGGAATCCTGCATCCCCATAATACGCTCCAAGGCAAAGTCCTCCTCCTGCTCTGACATTTCCTCTGGGAATTCAGTGTAGCCCCATTGGATTTGGTACCGGTCCATCGGACCTACTTTTTGGATTAACAGTTCAGGGGGTACACTGTCTGCCGGTTGAGCAATACTGTTTTCCCTGGAATAATTCATTACACTTGGGGTATGGCCCATGGTCTTCAGCCACTGGATATCGGACATCTTTTCGACGGGATAGGCAAACTCCCCATAGTTACTGTCAAAAAGACCAAAGGCGTGACCCGCCTCATGGGCGGCAATCCTTTGAAAAAGCCTTCCCGTAAGTTCTTGGGGAAAAGGCAACGACTGGGCCCGTTTGTCCAAGGGCGCGCAACGAATGAAATAACGGTCCGTAACATTTTCGACCGACGCTCCTAGATAGATGTCAGATTTGAGGATTTCACCGGTCCTGAAATCAATTATATGGGATACAGTACCACCTGACTCATCAAAGCCGCGCAAATATTTGGAATCGCCCCAATCCACATAGGAGGTATGGATACTATGGGCCTCCCATTCCGACAAGCTGTCCGTTTCCTTGACCACTATGGCATCCTCGAACCCTGCAGACTCAAAGGCAGGCAGCCATTCTTCGATACCTGCCCTCACATAAGGTCTCCACTGTTCGGGAACATCTGGCGGTATGACAAAGGTTATCGGTTTAACGGGAACGCTCAGTTTCCGATCCTTGTGTTTTTTCTCCAATCGCCACCGAGCAATATTGGCCACACTGTTCTTGGGTTCACCATTATCGATACCACTCCGGTCCTCGTTGAAGAATCCCATGCGATAGTCATAGTTCCTACCTTTCATCAGTTTCTCGGGAAGGGCCGCCAATCCAAAAAATACTGGAAAGGAAACTCTCGAACCTTCGAACATCAAACCACGTCGGGTCTTGATGACTACCTCGTTGTGAAAATCCTTCGAGCCCTGTAACAGGCTCAACTGAGGCACCAAGGTTTCCGTGAAGCCCTTGGTCCACTCAATGATATTGTCCATTACCAAGGAAGTGATATTGATGCACAGGTCCCCTTGCTTGCACATATCCTTTTCCAAGGGGAACATGGCCAAAATATTATCCTTTAAGGCCTTGTGGTGCCTTACAGGTAAAATGATTCCAGCAGAGGACCTTACCCTAGGATGTTTTAATAGCACCTTGTCCCCCTCCAATGACCAAAGCACCTGTATATACTTATATGCTTTTCTATAGTCATAGCGGATAAAGAGCATAGGGTTCTCCAGCACCTCCCTCGGAATATTGAGATAGAGCTCCCCCTCCTCCATAAAGGAGGTCAGAAACGTTGACCCTGTTGTGGAAGCTAGCACTTCATCCTCACTTATGGGGTTGGTTTTCGGTGTTTGGGAAAATCCCCCAACCGTCATAAAAAGCCATAGTATTATTACGAGTTTTTTCATTGATGTCATTTTTATTGAGGAGACCAAGGCTTCTGCTGGAAATGCCCTGGCATCCTCTCTTGTTCACAATTATCAGTATCCGGCATTCTGCGGCAGTAGATTGGGGTTGATCTCCATCTCGGTCTCCGGAACGGGCAACAACAGGTCGGTATCCTGCCACCCTGGCTTGATACCTTCCAATACGGCACTGGCCTCTCCAAAGCGTTTCAGATCGAACCAACGATGCCCTCGCTCCGTGAACAGTTCCATCCGCCGTTCCTGCAATACAGCCTCCGATAGTTCCCCTTGTGTTCCTATAGGGATATCCGGTAGGCCTGCCCGATTGCGGAGCGTATTCAAATCACTTGCTGCACCGGAGAGGTTGCCCAATAGTGCTCTGGCCTCGGCCCTAATCAGGTATTGTTCCGCCAAACGCAGTACAATTGAATATTCCATGGACTCCGTCTGGGAAAAATCGGCCTTGTATTTATGGGCGTAGAACAGGGTCAGTGTATTATCGGCATTGGATATGCTTTCCGTCCAAAAAGCTTCCCGGAGATCGCCTTCCTCAAAACTGTCCATGAATGATTCGGTCAGTGCATAGGTCTGGCCTGGAACCGCCTGTATAATCAATCGGTTTGCCTCTTGGGTGTTCCTAGGGGCCTCGCCCGGCTTCAATTGCCAAATGGTCTCGCCCGAATCCTTTAGAAAGACCCTTTCCAAATCGTCTTCCAGATCAAAGGCTCCTATCAGTTCGGAGGCCATGGCTTCAGCATTCGCCCAATCCCCTACATACAGGTACATCCGGGCCAATAAGGCCTTTGTTGCATACTGGTCGGGGATGGTGCGTTCCGACGATGGATTTTCCATACCTTCCAATAAAGCCACGGACCGTTCCAGATCGGTTATGATCGCTTCAAAAACTTCCGCCTCTGGGCTACGTGATACAGTATTGTTTGCCTGATAGTCCACCGTGGTGATATACGGGACATCACCGAACAACTGCGCCAAGAGACTATGGATATAGGAGCGGACGATTAGGGCCTGTCCTGTAAATAGGGCCTTTTCCTCCTCGCTCAGGGACTGTGATTCTTCCACACCTCGAATGATATCATTGGCGCCGTAGATCAGCTCATAGCCATTGGCCCACCATTGCCTCACCAATTCATTGCCTGCCAAGAGATTGTGTTGGTAGAACTCCGTGTTCTGCACTTCGAATCCATAATAATCCAGTTCGTCCGCATAGATGCCCAAGGCCGTGGTCAGGCCAAAACTGCCCGATACCATGCCCTGTTCCCGCATCCCGAAAAATAGGTTGGCCATGGCGGAGCGTACCGTGGAGGCTTCATCGAATACCGTTTCCGCGACCAAGGTATCCTTGGGCGGTTCCACTTCCACAAAGTCCGTACAGCCTACCATACCCAGACTCATGAGCAACGGAAGGATTTGAAGGTTGAGCTGTTTTATGAGTGCTGGAAGACCATGGTCTCCTGCGCTCCTGATTTTGTTTATTCGTTGTATCATATCTAATTTTTTTATGGTTAAAAGTCTACATGCAGTCCAAGGGTGATCTGCCGCAGTTGTGGCAGTCTAACGTTGGAAGGTTGTTCAGGGTCAGGTCCCCAATACTTGGTCCAAGTCCATAGGTTCTGTCCCTGTAGGTAAACATTCACCTGCATGCCATTATCCAACCGGCCCAGCCCATAGTTCAGGGAAATGTTCCGCAAACGAACAAAGGAGGCATCGGAAAATGCGGCATTGCTCAATTGCTGGAAGGTCCCGCGGTCCACATCCGGGGCGAGTCCCCCAGAAGCTCTTTGAATGGGGGCCATATCCCCAACTTCTTGCCAACGGTCCAAGAGTTCGACCGGGGCGTTCCCACGAAAGCCTGGGGTAGTACCAAAGGCCAATTGGTCAAAAGCTTTCTGCTTTTTGAACTGGAAGAATACATCCAAGGATAGTTTGCCATAGGTAAGGGTATTGCCCAACCCGCCATAGAAACGCGGGGCCCGGTCCTCTATGAACTGTCGGTCCTCCAGACTACTGATATTCCCATCCCCATTGTAGTCCTCAAAGGTGTAGAGGCCCGTCTCCGGATCCACGCCAAGGGCATTGTAGAGCTTGACAATGGTCAGTGGCTTGCCGATCTCATAGCGATTGGCAAAGGGAGAAGATTCCAGACCGTCGAAGCGCAATAATTTGTTCCTCGGCACCGTAAGGTTGACCCTTGTGGACCACTTTAATTTGCCATTTCTCAGATTGATGGTACGAAGGTCCACCTCTACCCCAGAATTCTCAACGGTCGCATCAAAGTTGCCTGTCAATTCGGAAAAACCGGTGGTGGCCGCCAAGGGGATGCCGACCAACTGATCGGAACTACGATTGCGGTACCATGAGGTGTTTAGCAATATGCGGTCATTGAAAAAACCGAACTCCAACGCTGCCTCCAGCTTACGGTTGGATTCCCATCCAAAAAGTGGATTAAAAATGCCCGTGGGTTCCAATATGGAAATCCCATTATAATCAAATCCGGTTACGCTATAGGTATCCAAGAACCGGTAATCACCGACATTGTCACTGCCCGTGGTTCCATAACTACCTCTCAATTTTCCAAAGCTCAATATCGAATTGTCCCCAAAAAGGGATTCCTCACTAAAGAGCCAGGCCAGACCCACGGCCCCAAAGTTCCCAAACTGCCGGCCGGGACCAAAACGGGAGGAACCGTCCCTACGACCGGTCAGATTGAGAATGTAACGGCCCATCACCTTGAGGTTCACCCGACCGAAGACCGCATTGTAGTTGTACTCACTTTCCGTATCCGTCAGCACTTCCAAGGTTTCGGCAGCGGATAGGTTAAAGATCAAATCCTCATTGGGAAAACCTATCCCACGCTGCACAAAACCCTCGGTGGTCTGTTGTTGTAAGGTGGTCCCTATCAATACATCCAGGGCTGTCCTGCTCCACTTTTGTTTCCACTGGAGTTGGGGTTCCACAATCCATGAGTCCCGTTGGGAAACGTTGGTGGTAATCGAGGAATAGTTCTCAGGGGTCAGTCCCAAACTCGGGTTACGTGCACTGCTGGGCAGGGTCCGGTAGGAATCCAAGCGATAGGTATTGTAGCCCAGACTGGTTCTTAGTTCCAAGTTGGGCAATAGCTTATAGGAAACCAAGGCATTGGCAATTAGTGTATTCACCTTGGAGACATAGTCCTCCTCCAGAGCGGCAAAGGGGTTGTTCCAAGTGTTGTTTTCCCAGTTCAACCGTCCCTCTTCATCATAGATTTCTGGGGCATTGGGCTCCAAGGTATAGGCCAGTCCCGTGAAATCCCGCTGTGGCAATCGGTTTCGTTCATTGGAATAGATGGTGGACAGGTCGATCTGGAAACGGTCGTTCTCCGAGCGGTGGTTCACCTTGCTCTGTACCGTTGCCTTTTTATAATTGCTGTCCCTGGGGAATACCGTGGTTTCCTTTAAATAGCCGCCGCTGATCAAGAAGCTGGTCCGTTCATTGCCCCCTGATACCGAAAGCTGGGCATTGTTGCGATAGGACGTACCGCCAATGAGCACCTTCTGCCAATCCGTATATCGTGAATTGTCCCAGCTTTTGAGGTCCGGAAAGAACAGATCAAAATTGGGGTCGTTCAAAAAGTCCCCGAAACCGTCATTGATAATGCCTTCCCTTCGGATTTCCAAATATTGTTGGGTGTTCATCAGTTCCAAAAAATTGGAAACCTGGCCCAAGGTGGTACTGAGGTTGGCACTGAAGGTTGTCCTGCCCGCTTTTCCACGCTTCGTGGTGATCAGTACTACCCCATTGGCTCCCCTCGACCCATAGATGGCCGTGGCATCGGCATCCTTCAATACCTCGATACTTTCTATGGTTGTAGGGTCGATGGCATTGAGCGGACTGATGTTTCCTCCCAGAATCCCACCCGAGACACTGCCGGAACCTAGGGACTGGGAGCCAAAGGGTACGCCATCGATAATGTAGAGCGGGTCGCTGACCCCATTGATGAAGTTCCTGCCCCGTACCTCGACCTCGAATCCTCCACCGGGGACACCCGTATTTTGGACGATATTGATCCCTGAAAGTTGTCCCTGCATGGCAGCCAAGGGGTTGCCCACGGGCTGTTTCTCCATGGTCTCGGCCTTGATGGTGGCGATGTTGCCCGTACGTTCCTTTTCGGATACGGTGTAATAGCCCGCATTGAGAACTACTTCCCTCAATTGGGTGACATCTTCCTCCATTTGGACGTTGACCACATTCCTTCCCTTGATGCCAACAGTCAAAGGTTTAAAACCAATGATTGAAAAGTACAAGGTATCGTCAGGATTGGCTTGAATGGTAAAGGAGCCATCAAGGTCGGTGATTGTGCCCCGTTGGGTGGCCTCTACTTGGATGCTTACCCCGACGAGAGGGTTTCCATCAGAGTCCGTAACGGTGCCGGTGACCATAGCTTGGGGAGGTGGGGCCATGGCAGCCTCCAAGGTTTCTGATGGCCAAAGGGCCAGCAGCATGTTAATGATTAGGAACAGGGAAAATCTGTTCGCATTTATCCGTATTATCTTCATGATTTTGAGTCGTTTGATTTTAACCGTTAGTGTTAATTGAATCGTGCCTCTGGACAATTGCTACCCTGTCCGGAGGTTTTTTGTTTGCACTGCCCCCGAAGTCCCGACAATGTCGTAACTTACCTTAGGGCATTTTGGTTCGGGCATAGGCCATCCTGTCCAAGAAACAAGTGCTCTTGGAAATGGGATTCCTAATGGAATAAGACTATGATTTCGTGATTGGGCCGGTTGCCCGAAAAATATATATGTCAGTTATGGGTCAGAAGAATAAATTTAAACCGAAAAATAAGTAGCGTAAAACCCATAACGATAGTCCTTGGTTATACGGGATTCTTTGGCTTTTTCTTAAAAAGGATGTCGAACACCGAGTGACAGGCCCCAAAAATGGAACAAAAACACGGTGTGAACCCTACAGAAAAAAGTTGCCAAATGTTTCCCATAACCTAAAAGGTTTGCGACACATCGAAAAAGAAATAAAGAAAAACTAAACGCTAAGAAAAAGTTGGGCGTGGAAACTCAACTTAACGGACGGAGGCACTGGTAAATGCCCTGCAAACGATAAGTGAGCCCACGCCCGGGTCGTGAGCAAACTGCTTATCATCTCGTTCGCATAAAAAATTACCAGTTTTCCATCCGAGAATCAAAGCGATTGCTTCAAATATATTGCTAACGAAGAATCGCAAATTTATTTAACTGGATGCAAGGTAATAAAATATTTTGGTTTTCGGTCGAACGACCGAAGTATTTTATTTCTCTTCCTTTTCTTTTGTTTATATGTCAAATGTAAATGTGAAAATATGTAGCTATATAACCAATGAATGGTTACTTCCTTGGATAAAGGAAGGAAAGACTCAGAGTTCTTTTGCTATTAATCACAACATTGATGAAAGTACCGTAAGGAAAATTAAAGGCAGAAATGAATATAGAATACCGGTGGAAACACTAAATAGAATTTGTGAAGCGAAGGGTATAAAACTTAGTGAGTTTTTTAAAATAGCTGGACTTTAGTAAGGAATTAAAAAATTGTTTAAACAACTTTTCACTTTGTAAATGTAAAATCCATAACGAACATTCCCATTTTACTTTTCTTACAAATTCTTAAATTAAATTTCAATCTGCCCATTTTGGCATATCTTACCTAGGCATATATAAGAAGTCCATAAAGATTTATAAACATTCCCCTAAAAACCGTTTGTAAGTTTTATCTCATATTTTTCAGCACACAAACAAAACTTTGTATTTTTAATTAAAACAAAAAAATAAATGAGTAATACCACTTCAAAATTTGCCAAAGATTATTTGCAAAAGAGAGGGTATGCCAAAGCTGGTCCAAAGATTTCAAGAATCAAAGGAACTCCAGACATATATGTCAATTGGAAACACAAATCGGTGTTGGAATTATTAACAGAGGATAAGGAATTTGAGGATCCTATTGAAATAATAATAAAAAGAAGTAGAAATTTAGTCCTTAAAGCTTTCAACGCTGGGTGGGTTGGACCGCCTTTCAATATGTCACATCTTGCTTCTCTGATGGGGTATAAGGTTACCCCAAACGAGTTAATCTCTGAAGCAAGAATTATCCCTGAAAATGACTCCTTTATTATTGAATACAATCCTTTTCAGAGCACCGCTAGAACCAATTTTTCCATCGCACATGAAATAGCACATACACTTTTTACTGATTGTGCTGACACTATCCGATACAGGAAAAACCACTTGGAAAGTGGTTCTTGGGAGTTAGAATTTTTGTGTAACATTGGAGCTTCAGAACTCTTGCTCCCCTACGCCGAATTTACAACAACTGCAAATTCAATAGACCCCACAATTTCCAATATCATTTCACTAGCGCGTGATTATCAAGCTTCTGTAGAGTCAGTCTTCCTAAGATTATGCACAGTAGTCGATTACCCCTGTACAGTGGCTATTTGTTCATACAATAGAGAAGGAGAATTAATTGTTAGCTATTCCCAAAAATCTAAAGAATCTAATCTAGTTCTTGAGAAAGGTAGCAAAATTGACTTTAATTCCAGTGCATATGAATGTAAAAGACCCGGTTGGACTTCTTATGGAGTTGAGTCATGGGAAGAATTTAATGGAGAGGAATTCAATGTCGAGTCAGTTGGTTTATCGCCAATTCGCAAACAATTAGTCCCCAGAGTTGGCATTTTAATTAGTCCCAGTAAGTTTGTCAAAAAAAGAAATAAAGGAATATATCTTGTTTCAGGCGATGCAACAGAACCTAGAGGCGATAATAAAAAAATTATTGTCCAAATTGTTAACAATCATGCAGGCGTCGGTTTTGGGTTTGGGAAAGCTCTGGCTAAGAAATACAAAGAAACAAAGAGTAGCCTTCAAAATTGGAAGAAAGATAAGAACAATTTCAAGTTAGGTGAAACCAACCTCGTAAGAGTAGATTTTGACATTATTGTTTTTCAAATCTTAGCGCAAGATGGCCTATATCCAAAAGATGGAAATATTCCTCTAAAATATTCCAGTTTAAGAGACGGCCTTATTAGTTTAAGAAAATATATAGAACAAAACCCTGATTATACGGTACATATGCCTCCAATAGGTTCTGGTCAAGCCAAAGGAAATTGGAACATAATTAAAGGGATAATCTATGACGAATTAGCTTCCTATGGTATAAATGTCACAATTTATTTTCTACCTAACAATAATGTCCCCCCACCCAATATAAACCAATCTTTAATTTTAAAGGAGGTGGATGAGGAATAGAAAAATAATTATAATTATTAGTGGGGAAATTGCCTGCGGTAAAAGTTCAATTTGCCAGGGGTTAGAAAAACATCATTTTTTCAAACAATTTAGCACGCGCAAAGTTTTGGAAGATTGTTATGCGGCAGAAAATGGGGGCATTATACCCGAGGACCGAAGTCTTTTACAACAGTTCGGTGAGGCAAAGGACAAAAACACGGATGGTTCTTGGGTTCTTGACCAACTTCACGACAGTTTAATCCCAGAAAATAGAATAATTATTGATAGCGCAAGAATATCACCACAAATCGCTGCTTTTCGAAGAGCTTATGGTGATGCGGTTTGTCACATTCATTTGAAATGTCCAAGAGATATAAGGCTAAAGAGATTCGTTGAAAGAGGAAGAGCAAGTGATAAGTTCAAAACTTATGAGGAGGCAGTTGAAAAATTTGAATTCTATTCAAAGGATAAAACGGAAATGCAGGTAAAAGACTTAGAAAAAATAAGTGATTTAGTTGTTCATACAGAAGACACTGCAATTCCGGATGATCATGTTGTTAGAATCTCTGCTTTTTTGAGAATTCTACCCAACATACATACAGAAAATGTTGATGTAGTTGTCGGTGGTCAGTTTGGCTCAGAAGGTAAAGGACAAATAGCAGCATATTTGGCGCCAGAATACTCTTGCTTAGTAAGAGTTGGTGGCCCAAATGCAGGCCATAAAGTATATAATAATCCGTCACCCGATGTTTTCCATATAATACCTTCCGGTGCAAATAAGAATAAAGACTCTGTCTTGGTCATTGGGCCTGGAGCTGTAATAAGTGTGGAGGTCTTATTAAAAGAAATAAAGAAATTCGAAGTAACTCCCGATAGACTTGTAATTGATGAAAATGCGACAATTATCTCCAACGATGATATACGAATCGAAGAGGAATTGGATAAAATCGGCTCTACCAAACAAGGTGTTGGTGCAGCTACTGCAAACAACTTGTTCATTAACAGATTAAATGCAGATGACTCATTTAAAGCTCGAAACCAAAATCAGTTAAAAGCATTTATTGGAAGTGCCAGTAAGGTTTATGAAGAGATGAATCTTAAAAACAAAAAAATACTTCTTGAGGGAACTCAAGGTACATTCTTAAGTATTCATCATGGATTATATCCCTATGTAACCTCCAGAGAAACAACAGCAGGAGGGTGTCTGGCTGAAGCTGGGCTTGGATTTGGGAAGGTTCGAAAAGTAGTAATGGTCGTCAGGAGGTATCCTATTAGAGTACAAAACCCAGAAGGTGGAAGCTCGGGAGAATTTATGAGTAGGGAAATAACACTAGAAGCAATTTCAAAAAGGTCTGGTTATCCACTCTCAGAAATGCAAAAAATTGAGAAGACGTCTACAACTAAAAAAAATCGTAGAATAGCTGAATTCAACTGGCGTTTGTTTCGAAAAGCTTGCGAACTAAATACGCCTACAGATATTGCATTTACTTTTTCTGACTATATAAGTTATGAAAATCAAAATGCTCGCCGATATAATCAATTAACCCCAGAAACCATGAGATTTATAGAAGAGCTTGAAAGGTGTGCTGAGGTTCCTGTGAGCCTTATTGCAACACGATTCTCTTATAGATCAATCATTGATAAAAGAAACTGGATTTAATGGAATTAGATATTTTACTGAACAAAATACCATACGTTTATCATTTGACAGCGTCAAATAACATTCCCCATATAAGCAAATCAAGATTGTTACATAGCACAACCACTCTTGTAAACGCCTCTCAATTGAGTCCGGATGAGAAAAATGAATTCGTACGAAATAGAAGACCAAATCATGTTATAATAAATGTCGACGGAGCATCAATCGCAATTCGAGATCAAGCTCCTATTAGCATAAAAAGTCTTAATAAGTGTTTGCAAAACGGGGCTTCCGCAAGAGACTTTATTAAGCTGTTAAATGATCGAGTCTTTTTCTGGCCTTCAATTAAAAGACTTAATACTCATTTTACCAGATATTCCCATGAAGGTCCAAGAATTTTGAGAGTGCCCTTAGAGGATTTAATTGACGCTAACGAAGATATTTTACTTTGTCATTTGAATTCTGGGGCCACAAGATGTCATCCAAAATGGGGTGGGGCGCCTCCGCCACGAGACTTGAACACTTTTAAAACCGTAGAAGACTATAATGAAGGTATAGGCAGACTTGCAGAAATAACAGTTATAGATACTTGTATAATTCCAGAGTCAGCTATGATTTCCTCGAACCCTAATGGTCCATGGATAGATTTTGAATGATTCTTATTAAGTTGTGTTATTATTTGATTTAATGGATGGTTTGTTTTGCCAAGTCAAATTAATTTTAATAATCAGGGATTATTATGAATCGACAGCAGATTAGGTCATTTTTTTTGAAATAATACAATATGGCACCTCCAGAAATACAATACATCCTTTTATTTCTTGCTTATAGCAAAATGTAGAAGAAATGATATTTTGTGTTCAAATCATATAAATTGAGTTCAAACACAATCGGAACCTGTTAAAACTTGTTAAACTTTCAAAAGTTAGGGTAAAGTTAGGGTAGAAGCTTAAAGGAGATCAAAAAGAAAGCCCCCGAAGCTCTCGGAGGCCCTGTGTACACTGACGTGGTCCCACCTGGGCTCGAACCAGGGACCACCTGATTATGAGTCAGGTGCTCTAACCAACTGAGCTATAGGACCGCATTTTGCGGATGCAATATTAGTGTTTATTTTTCTTCAGCGCAAGGTTTTAACGTCCTAGGCTTCTTTTATTTCTTGGCAAAGCTCCACCAGCACGCCATTTGTGCCCTTTGGGTGCAAAAATGCCACTAGTTTGTTGTCCGCCCCTTTTTTGGGTGTTTCGTTCAAAACCACAAAGCCCTCGCCCTTCAAACGTTCAATTTCTGAGACAATATCCTCCACGGCAAAGGCAATATGGTGAATGCCCTCCCCCTTTTTCTCCAAATATTTGGCAATGGGACTGTCTGGTTGGGTCGCTTCCAACAACTCTATTTTGTTAGGGCCCGATTGAAAGAAAGAAGTCTTTACTCCCTCCGAAGCGACTTCCTCGATTTTATAGTGTGGCACGCCCAACAACTTTTCAAACAATGCATTGGATGCAGCCAAGTCTTTGACCGCAATCCCGATGTGTTCAATTTTGTCCATATGAGTAGCAATATGCGTTAAAATGTTCGCCTTTTTCCAAAATTACACACTGTAAATGGTTAATAGCGTGATGATAGTCATTAATTCGCTTATTTTTGCAGTATGGAGGAAACACAAAGACAGAAAAAAATAGCGGGAATCATTCAACAAGACCTGGCCGATATCTTACAACGGGCCGCTACCGATGGTGGCCTTAAGGGAACCTTGATTTCCGTCTCCAAGGTTTCCGTGACCGTAGATCTATCCTTGGCCAAGGTATATGTGAGCATTTTTCCAAACAAGGGTGCCAAAGAACTGTTGGAAGGCATCAAAGAGAACCAAGTGGCCATCCGTTACGAACTGGCCCAGCGTACCAAGCACCAACTTAGGCGTGTGCCCGAGCTCAATTTTTATCTTGATGATTCCTTGGAATACATCGAAGGGATTGAAAAATCATTGAAAAGAGAAGAAAACCCTATCGAGAACAGGGACCTGCTCGACAAACGTAAGAAATCCTGATTTTGAACTTTCCGCTTTATATCGCAAAACGTTATTTACGGTCCAAAAGCAGCCAAAACGCGGTAAATATCATCAATTTCATCACTTTTTTAGTGATTGTGATAGGTTCCGCGGCCCTTTTTATCGTGCTTTCCGCTTTTGCAGGTTTAAAGACGTTCAGCCTTTCCTTTTCCAATACCTTTGATCCCGATTTGAAGGCTTCACCCACGATTGGCAAACATTTTACAGTTTCTGCAGATGAAGAAGCCCAACTAGGTCAAATTGATGGACTGGCCAACTTTTCCAAAGAACTGGAAGAGCGGGCCTATCTTACCTACAAGGAAAAAAGCACCATCGCCTACATTAAAGGGGTTGATGAAAACTACAGAGCCGTTACAGGGGTGGACAGCACCCTTATTTTTGGAAATTGGGGCCCCGATGTCCACAATGGGGTTATCGGAATTGGTATCTACAATTTACTGGGTGTTCCGATGAACAACAGGACCGCCATGGAAGTTTTGGTGCCCAAGCCCGGCGAGGGCTCTTTTTCGCAACCTGGATTCAACCCGAAACCTTATGACGACCTTGCTTTGGTGGTAAGCGGCGTTTATGCCGTGGAGGAATCTTTGGATAAAAAATATGTTTTTACACGACTTCCTTTGGTTCAAGAGCTATTGCAGAAAGATAGCACCGAAGTCTCAGGCATCAATTTTAAATTGATGGAAAATGCCTCGCCAGAGGATATTAGGAACTCCATTGTTGGGGTTTTGGGCGATAAAGTTTCCGTTTTGACGCGTAGGGAACAAAACACCTCGCTCTACCGGATGCTGAACACCGAAAACTTGGCAACTTATTTGATTTTTACCCTCGTTTTGATCATCGCCCTATTCAATGTTGTCGGGGCCATTATTATGATGATTTTGGACAAACAGCAGAACTCCAAAACCTTGTTCAGCTTGGGTACAACGATAAAAGAATTGCGACGCATATATTTTATCCAAGGCGTATTGGTCACCTCTTTCGGTGGATTGATAGGTGTTTTGATCGGTTCGCTGTTGATTGGTTCCCAATTGGCGTTTGGGTGGTTGAAGATTACACCGTCATTAGCTTATCCCGTGGAATTCAATGTTATCAACTTGTTGATTGTAATCGGGACGATTGTGGTTTTGGGGGTTATCTCTTCAAAAATTGCAAGCAGCCGAATCACCCAAAAATTGATTTCCGCTTAAGCAAACTGAAAATCCCCGAATTTTTCCTGTACCTCATCAAAAGCGGCAAAAACATCTGCAGCGTCATCGCTGGTCACCATTTTCATACGGTATTCTTTAAAGTGCGGAATGCCTTTAAAATAGTTGGTATAATGCCTTCGGGTTTCAAAAACGCCCAGTTTTTCACCTTTCCAATCAATGGCCATTTGCAGATGCCTACGAGCGGCCTCCACACGTTCCTGCATTGTTGGCGGAGCTATGTGTTCACCCGTTTTTATGTAGTGTTTCACTTCGTTAAAAAACCAAGGATACCCAATGCTTGCCCTACCGATCATAGCGCCATCCAATCCGTATTCATCTCGCATTTTTACGGCAGCTTCGGGCGTGTCCACATCGCCGTTTCCGAACACGGGAATATGCATCCGCTGGTTGTTTTTCACCTCGGCAATGGATTTCCAATCGGCCTCGCCCTTGTACATCTGCACACGGGTACGTCCGTGAATGGAAATGGCCTCGATACCCACATCCTGCAATCGTTCTGCCACCTCAACAATTTTGATGGTACTTTGGTCCCACCCCAAACGCGTTTTCACGGTAACGGGCAGTTTGGTGCGCTTCACGATTTCTTCGGTCAATTTCACCATCAACGGAATATCGCGCAGAATACCGGCCCCTGCATTTTTGCAGACCACTTTTTTAACGGGACAGCCAAAATTGATATCAATGATATCGGGGTTCGATTTTTCAACAATATCCACTGCCTGGAGCATAGAATCCAATTCGGCACCAAAAATTTGAATGCCCACAGGGCGCTCTTTTTCGTAAATGTCCAGTTTGATGACACTTTTGGCGGCATCCCTGATCAGTCCTTCGGAAGAAATAAACTCGGTATAGACCACATCGGCGCCCTGCTCCTTGCACAGTTTACGAAAAGGCGGGTCGCTCACATCTTCCATCGGAGCTAGAAGAAGCGGGAAATCAGGGAGTTCTATGTTTCCAATTTTTGGCAAATCCTACGGTTTTTGGACTGCAAAAGTACAAAATAGACAATAACTAAAAGCTAGTTCTGCGATTGTAGTCGGTCGCGCTCGTTTTTATCGATACCCCTTTGGTTATCTTCCAGTCTAAAGTTTCCAAAATTATAGGTGAAACCAAAGCGGATAAACTGTGTTTCGGGACGTCTACGGTAAAAATTATCCTGGTTGAGATACTGCGAACGATAGGTGGGCACATACTGCTCCAAGATATCTTCCGCGGCAAGGGACAAGATTATTTTGTTATCGAACAAGGTCTTGCGCAGCCCGATCGTTAAATTGAATTGCTCGTCCGACACATAAGAGCCGTACAGGAACTGTGAAACATAGGTCGCGGCCACTTCGCCCGTAAAGGTACCATCCTTTGACAAGGTCAAATAATTGCCCAGATAGGCATATACCCCATTTACTTTATTGGTAAAAGGGACATTTCCGCTCTCCTCTGCCAAAAAAGTTTCCTCCTCATGGAACAGGGATGTGTAGGCGTATAAAAACCACGGGGGCAAAATGGACTTGCTTACGGTGAAATCCAACCCGTACGATTTACTTTTCAACACGTTCTGTTTGAGTTCCACCAAGGTTTGATTTTGATTGTCCTGAAACACCAAGTAGGCAATGTTGGCCCCATTGTCGCGATAGTAAACATCAAAGAAATACTCGCTGTTGAGTGTGTAATTAAAGTTAAAGTTGTTGCTGAAACTTGGTCTCAACCCTGGGTTTCCCTCCTCAAAATCGTTTTCATTGTAGAAAAACCGGAAAGGGTTCAGGTCGTTGTACTTTGGGCGGTTGATGTTTCTCCCATAATCAAAGGAAAAACTATGTTTCTCAGAAGGTGAATACAGTACATAGAGCGAAGGAAAGGGTTCAAAAAAGTCTTGCGTGTTGGTCTCTCCCAAGGTGATGGAGTTTCCTTCGGCCTTGGTGAGCTCACCCCGAACACCCAGCTTCATGGACCATTTTTCCCAGTTTTTTATAAAGCTCATATAGGCCGCGTACACCTTCTCATCATAAATATATCTGTCCGATTGCGATGCATCGACCGTGTTGCTGGAACCGTTAAAATTGAAAAAGTTCATCGTGTTTTCCGATGTGATTGATGATATTTTCGCCCCGGATTCGATGGATGCGTTTCCTACGGGGGTTGAATAATCCAGTTGTCCGGTAAATATTTCGATTTCTTGGTCCGAATCGGTGTCAAAACCAAAATCCCTCAAAAAAGTCCCGCCTGCATCAAAATAGTTGGAGGAAAGTCTTTGGAACATCTCCCCATTAAAATAGGTATAGTGTCCATTTGCCCTAATTTGAGCGCCTTCTTTCTTCAATTTGTGCACGTAGGTCAGGTCAAATGCCATGTTGGTATTGTCCATATTGGCATTGTTACGGGTGGTAAAGGTCGAGTCCAATTGGGCCTGTGCGTTTCGCATTTCGGTGCTTAGCAAGGTCTCCTGTTCCTGATCTAAGTTAAAAAGCAGGTTGGATGTGATGTTCAAGCTGTTGCGGTCATCAAAATCATAATCCAGAATAAAGCTGGCATTTTGCGATTGCGACCTATCCGTTTGATTGTAATCGGTGTCCCAAATGGAAAAAACATCATTGGACCCATCCATAAAATTGATGCCCTTTTTTGTCTTGTTGATTTCCTTTTGGGGATTGATGGTATAGTTGGCAAACAAATTGAGCTTGTCCGTTTTGTAGTAATGGCTGGTTCCGATACTGTATTTTGGAAATACGGCCTGTGTGAAGGTTCCGTTGACGCTTCCCTTGTAACCGGGTACAATGTTCTTGCTGGTAACGATGTTCAATATGGGGCCTCCTTCGGCATCGTACCTTGCCGGCGGGTTGGCGATTACCTCTACCGATTTGATGTTTGTTCCCGAGAGTCCTTGCAGCAAATCCTGGACCTCTTGTCCAGAGAGCTGCACCTTTCTATCGTTCAGGTAAACGGTGGCATTTTGACCGCGAATCATTAAATTATCCTGATTAACGATGACCCCGGGCGTATTTTTGAGTATGTCCCACGATGTTCCCTGTGAAACTACCGTATTTTGAACCGTAAAGACCAGTCTGTCTGGTAATCTTTGAAGCTTGGGGCGCTGAGCTGTGACCACCACCTCATCCAATTCGTTGCTTTCCATAGGTATGATCAAAGCGCCGAGCGATACATCTCCATGAATATCCAAGGCCCGTGGCTCGGAACCTCTGCCCACATAGCTCGCCTGCAACAAATAAAGGTCCGAGGCAACCTCGGAGAGTTCAAAAAAACCCTCATCGTCGGCGGAACTTCCCTTAACAAACGTGGAATCCGTAGCGTTCAACAATAAAATATTGGCGTAGGGAATTACCTGATTTTGCTCGTCCACCACCTTTCCCGTTATTGTAAAGGTCTGGCCGTATGCGCCACAAATTGTGAAAGACACCCATAAAACAATAGAGGTGAGGTTCTTCATTAGAGGTTAGGGTTGAGCATCAAATCTAAGAAATTATTTCTGAGCGGAATAGGTCGGAATTTTCTTATTGAGAAAAAACCATTTACAGGTATTTAAAACAATTATATTTGCAGTTGATTAAGTCCCTTTTTTAGGGTATGTTATAGTTGATATGGAGAAGATCAGGAATTTTTGCATCATTGCACATATAGACCACGGTAAAAGTACCTTGGCCGACCGTTTGTTGGATTTTACAGGATCGGTGACCGAACGCGAGAAACAGGACCAGTTGCTGGACAACATGGACTTGGAGCGCGAAAGAGGGATCACCATTAAGAGCCATGCCATTCAAATGGACTATATGCACAATGGCGAAAAATATGTGCTCAATTTGATCGATACTCCCGGACACGTGGATTTTTCATATGAAGTATCTCGTTCCATTGCGGCCTGCGAAGGCGCTCTTTTGGTCGTGGATGCCGCACAGAGCATTCAGGCACAGACCATTTCCAATTTGTATTTGGCATTGGAAAACGATTTGGAAATCATTCCAGTGCTCAACAAAGTTGATTTGCCAAGCGCTAATCCGGAAGAGGTTACCGACGACATCGTGGACCTTTTGGGGTGCAAACCGGAAGAGGTAATACCGGCCAGTGCAAAAACAGGGATTGGAATTGCAGAGATTTTGACCGCCATCATTGATAGGATACCTCCCCCGAAGGGAAATCGTGACGAGCCCTTACAAGCATTGGTCTTTGATTCCGTCTATAACCCGTTTAGAGGGGTCGAGACCTATTTTAGGGTAATGAACGGGGAAATCACCAAAGGGCAGAAAATAAAGTTTGTAGCTACCGGAAGGTCCTACGAAGCCGATGAAATCGGTACGCTAAAATTGACCCAGCATCCCAAACAGAAGATTTCTACAGGTGATGTGGGATATTTGATCACGGGCATCAAAGATGCCCGTGAGGTAAAAGTGGGCGACACCATCACCGATTCGGCCAACCCCACGAAAAACCCGATCGGTGGTTTTGAGGACGTAAAACCGATGGTTTTTGCCGGAATCTACCCTGTGGACACCGAGGACTTTGAAGACCTGCGCTCTTCCATGGAAAAACTGCAACTGAACGACGCATCCCTAGTTTTTACTCCGGAAAGTAGTGCCGCCCTTGGCTTTGGTTTTCGTTGCGGGTTCTTGGGCATGTTGCACATGGAGATCATCCAAGAGCGTTTGGAGCGCGAATTTGATATGACCGTGATCACCACGGTCCCCAACGTGAGCTACCACGCCTATACCACAAAGGACAAGGAAACAGCCGTTATCGTAAACAACCCGTCCGACCTTCCAGATCCTTCGACCGTAGACCGTGTTGAGGAGCCTTACATCAAGGCGACGATTATCACCAAATCGGATTTTGTTGGCAACGTGATGTCGCTCTGTATAGAAAAGCGAGGACAGATTGTTAACCAGACCTATTTGACCACGGAAAGGGTCGAGCTTATTTTTGACATGCCCTTGGCGGAGATTGTTTTTGATTTTTACGACCGGTTAAAAACCGTCTCGAAAGGCTATGCTTCTTTTGATTATTCGCCGATAGGCATGCGGGTATCCAAACTGGTTCGGGTAGATATCCTTTTGAACGCCCAACCCGTGGATGCACTATCCGCATTGGTCCATTTTGACAATGCACACACCATCGGTAAAAAGATGTGTGAGAAACTAAAGGAGCTTATTCCAAGGCAACAGTTCGATATTCCGATTCAAGCAGCGATCGGTTCCAAAATCATTTCCAGGGAAACCATTAAAGCGTTGCGAAAAGATGTTACGGCCAAATGTTATGGTGGCGATATTTCCCGTAAGCGTAAGTTGTTGGAGAAGCAGAAAAAAGGTAAAAAACGTATGCGCCAAGTGGGGAACGTGGAAATACCGCAACAAGCCTTTATGGCCGTGCTAAAACTGAACGATTAACCGGTTTAGCTTCCCGGATTAAAAGGAAAAAAGTACGGTATCACAAAAGTCGCCGCGATCCAAATAATGATATTGAGCGGGGTCCCGACCTTTAAAAAATCATTGAATTTGTAGTTTCCAGGGGCATACACCATAGTATTGGTAGGATAGCTTACAGGGGTCATGAACGTAAGGGAGCAAGCGAACATTACTGCTACCAGAAATGGCCTTTCACTTATCTCCATGGCAGATGCCAAACTTATCACAATTGGGGTCATTAATGCAGCCGTAGCCTTACTAGAGAGCACGTTGGTGCTCAAAAACGTAACCAAATACAAAATACTGAGGGTAACCTGGGCATGATAATTTCCCAAGGTCTGCTCTATAAAAAGGGCTATTTTTTCCGCCCCTCCGGTCTTTTCGAGGGCGGTTCCCATGGAAAGCACGCCTGCCATCATAAAAATGACCTTCCATTCCACCGCCTCGTAAGCTTCTTTAGGTTTTAATGTGGATGTGGCCACCAACAATAGCGCTCCGACCATACTGCTTATCAAAATGGAGGTAAGGTTGAGCGAGGCCGCCAACACCACTCCAACAGCAATAACAATGGCGGGAACGGCTTTTTTATAATTTACCTTCCCATGCTTGTATTCAGAAAGAGCCACCACCAAGTTTTGCTCAACCAGTGCATCAACATCGGCCTCAGTGCCCAAGATCAAGAGCATATCGCCTTCCATCAACTTAACATCGGCCAATTTTTCATACAGGATTTCCCCACGTTGCCGAATGGCCAAAACCGACCCGTTGTATTGCCTCCTGAAATTAAGTGAGCGCAGGGAGCCTTCTGTAAGTCTGGAGCCAAAGGGAACAATGACCTCATAAATGTTCTTCTCCAGTTCCGATTCATCAAACTGTTTGTCGCCGGTTACCCTGTAGCCCTTTATGTCCCGGATAGCATTAAGTGTTTTCGGCGGAACAAGGACTTTCATTACATCTCCTTCCAAAATAAATGTTTCGGGGCCGATGCTCTTTTTGTTAAACCTATCCCTGGAAATGTCCAATATCTGAACGTTATAATCGTTGACCAATTTGGACATGTGCAAAGGCTTGTTGCTATCTGGGCAATCCTTTTCAACCAATAACTCGGTAATATACTTTTGAGCTTCCTTGGTAAGAACATCCTGCTCCTTTTTTTGCTTTGGCAGAAGAAGCGGTGCCACAAAAAAGATATAGGCAAACCCAATGGTTGCCAAACAAAGGGCCGCCAAACTAAATTCGAACATCCCAAAACCTTCCAATCCATATTCCTGGGCATAGCTGCTCACCAAAATGTTGGTGGAAGTGCCTATCAAGGTACAGGTGCCCCCAAAAAGTGCCGAAAAGGATATGGGAATCAACAACATACCCGGGGATATTTTCGTCTCCCTGCAAACCGTCAGTGCAATGGGCAAAAGCAGTGCCACCACCGCAGAATCGTTCACAAAAGCGGAAAACATGCCCGCAATTAGGCAAAATGTGATCAATGCAATGCTGTAATGTATTTTGGCCAGTTTTATGATCCGGTCGCTAAGACCTCCCAAGATTCCGGAATTGAACACTCCCGCACTCACTACGAACATACACCCGAGGGTTATGGTGGCCGGATGGTTGAAGCCCGAAAAACCTTCTTTTGGATTTAGGACGCCCGCCACAATAAAGAGGGCCATAATAATGATGGAAGTGGTATCTATGGAGAAATAATCCTTTACGAACAGGACAATCCCTATACAGATGATCACAATGGTAATAATCAAATCGCTGCCCATATTGCGCCTAATTTAGAGTTCTATTCTTTTTGGCACCTATTTTTCGGTGCCGGCTCTGTCAATGGTAAGTGAATAGAACAGTCTCTAAACCATTTTCGACTCTTTTTCACAAAACTATTTTAATCTTTTTCGGGATTTTTTTCCTCTTTGGCCTCCTCAATCTCTTTGCCCAAATAAACCAATTTAAAGCCTTCGCCTTTTGGGGTAAAGTCCTTGCTGTTGGCAGGAATTATCTCAATGCTACCGTCTGGCGATTTGGTGAACAAGGGTACAATGTCCCTATCCTCATAAGTAATCTCGATCAGTTCGTCATAATGTTCCTTGTCCTCCAAATCGATTTCATGAATTGTAGGGTGCTTACGGACGGTATCCATTAATTGAATAAAGTCATCGGTATGCGAAAAAAGCCCTTCCTTTGGATTATTGTCCGGATCGTTCACCTCTTCGGTATTTACAAGCCTGAAAGCTCCGTTCTCACCAAATTGTCTTTGAAACTTGTTGATCGCAAATTTGTTGATGTCTGAGTTGCCCGTCAACGCCATTAAATATCCCATATCGTTGAGCTCGATGTTATCCGTGAGGGTATCGGAGAAGATATTGGCCGTAATGGCCTCAAGCCCCAATTTTTTGGCCTTTTCCACATTATTTTGGTTGTTGTCTATCAAAACCACGTGCCTATTGTTCTTTCTAAGGTAGTTTCCGATCAATCTGGAAAGCTTGGACGCGCCAATAATCAGAATACCTTCGGACTTCGTCAAGAACACGCCAACGAGTTTTGCAAAAAAACGGGCCGTGGTCGCATTTAACAAAACCGTTCCCAGTACTATCATAAAAACCAGCGGGGTGATATATTCTGCGCCTGCCTCTCCCCTTAATACCAGTTTGGAGCCAAAAAGCGAAGCAATACCTGCTGCAACGATACCTCGTGGACCCACCCATCCTATAAAAAGTTTCTCGTTGAATTTTAAATTGGATCCCTGCGCACTCAGAAAAACCCCTATCGGCCGTATGATAAATACGATTACCGCGAAAAGTGCCACAGTGTTCCAATTATAGATAAGTTCCAGATCACTGATGTTGATGTTGGCCGCCAAAAGGATAAAAAGGATGGAAATCAACAACACGCTCAACGATTCCTTGAAATAGAGCAGCTCCTTAAGGTTTGGCAAATTCATGTTTCCCATCACCATACCCATCACCACTACGGCCAAAAGCCCGGATTCGTGTGCAAACAGGTCCGACTCCACATAAACAAGGAGTACCGTGGACAATGAAACCACATTGAGCAGATAATGTGGAATAAAATTTCTTTTGATGGCAAATGCCAATGCATGTGCAAAAGTGAACCCAAAAGTAGTTCCGAACAGGATGATCTTACCGAACTCGATAAGCGCCGTTTGGGTAAAGGCCTGTCCTTCTCCAACACTAATGAACTCGAATACCAATACCGCGACCAAGGCCCCAATGGGGTCGATCAGGATACCTTCCCATTTCAGCACCGCCGAAACGTCTTTTTTCAACGGAATGTTTCTAAGGATGGGCGTGATTACGGTAGGGCCGGTCACAATGATCAGGCCGGAGAACAAAAAGGAAATTTGCCAAGAAAGCCCAAAAATATAATGTGCGGCAACCCCTGCGCCAAAGAAAGTGACTATGGTTCCGATAGTGATCAATTTGGTGATAACTGGCCCCACATTGGATATCTCTGCCCTTTTTAGGGTCAATCCACCTTCAAAAAGGATAACACTTATCGCCAAGGACACAAAATAGTAAAGTCCCTCCCCCGGGAACAGTCCTTTTTCCCCGTTCCAAATGGGTTCTATCAGCTTTGATCCATCTTCCGTATATAAAGTGGCTATGGGGCCCACCAGCAATCCTATCAATATCAAAGGTAAAATTGCGGGAAGTTTAAACCGCCAAGCCACCCATTGTGCAATAATGCCAAGGATTATGATTCCAGCAAGTTCGAGCATCGTCTAAGTTTTGTGGAAATTTACTGTTTTTCTTTTAGATAATCGTTCTTCAATGTCCCGGCCAAGGGATAGAAAAGCGCATATTTCCCCAAACATTGACATATTTAACGAAACTCGTCCTCTTTTTGTTAAAATACGGCCAATATATCTTTATTTTTTCGGCATTTAGATGGTGCTTTTCTTATTTTGCACCCCATTTTACTTTCGGAATGACAATTTATCCCATAGAGACAGGTAATTTTAAGTTGGATGGTGGAGCCATGTTCGGTGTGGTTCCCAAATCTATTTGGAACAGGACCAACCCTGCGGATGCCAACAATATGATCGATCTTGCCGCCCGATGCCTTTTGATAGAGGATGGGGACCGACTTATTTTGATTGATAATGGACTGGGCAACAAACAATCCGAAAAATTCTTTAGTTACTACTATCTCTGGGGCGATCATTCCTTGGACCAATCGTTAAAAAATGCCGGCTTCCATCGGGATGATGTAACAGACGTTTTTTTGACCCATCTACATTTTGACCATTGCGGTGGCAGCATTCAATGGAACAAGGATCGTACAGGTTATGAGCCCGCCTTCAAAAATGCCAAATTCTGGACAAATAAAGACCATTGGGAATGGGCCACCCGGCCGAATGCACGGGAAAAAGCTTCTTTTTTAAAAGAAAACCTTTTGCCCATGCAAGAAAGCGGTCAGTTGCATTTTGTGAACAGAAAGGAAACCTCTTTCATAGAAAATTCTGAACTCGGGTTCGGCATTCATTTTGTGGACGGCCATACCGACAAGCAAATGCTTCCACATTTAAAATATAGGGGCAAAACATTGGTTTTTGTGGCCGACCTCATTCCCACGGTGGGACATATTCCCTTACCGTACGTTATGGGATACGACACCCGCCCTTTGTTGACCTTAAAAGAGAAGGAATCTTTTTTAAATAAAGCCGCAGAAAACGATTGGCTGCTCTTGTTCGAGCACGATGCACATAATCAGATCTGCTCATTGAAGCAGACCGAAAAGGGTGCGCGCCCGGACCGCCTCTTTTCTTATAATGAAATATTCAGTACACAATAACCTCACATTTTTACAATTAATTTTTATGAATCGCACATATAACAAACTATCATTCCTGTCTCTGTCCGCTGCCCTATTTTTAATGGGCTGCGGGTCTACCGCGTTGGTTTCGACCCCAGTTGATAACATTGACTCCGTACCCTTGAAAGTTGCCGAACTTACCGAAACGGAAAAGAAAAACTGGGGACACTTGGACCTCATCAAGGACACTATTCCGGGAATGAGCGTGGACAAGGCCTACGATGAAATCATTAAGAACAGAAAAGGGAAGACCGTTGTTGTGGCCGTTTTGGATTCGGGCATGGATCTGGAGCACGAAGATTTAAAGGGCGTCCTTTGGACCAATTCCGACGAAATACCCAATAATGGCAAGGACGATGATGGCAATGGGTATGTGGACGATATACACGGTTATAACTTTTTGGGCAAATCCTATAACGAGCAACTGGAATATGTTAGAATGCTACGTTTAAACATCGGGGATGCATCAGAGAGGGCGGAAGCAAGACTTTTGCTCGACAAGGAGTATCCCGAGGCCGTTCAGAACAAACAGCAGTACGAACAAATATTTCAGGTGGTGAAAGGTGCCGATGAACTTGTTAAAAACGAGTTGGGCAAAGAGACCTACACCAAAAAGGATTTGCTATCCATAGAACCAAAAACGGCGCAAATGGAGCAAAGTGTTGCCGTATTGACCCAAATGTTCACTTATGGCGATAGTATTACAGAGGTGTTGGAAGAGCTTGAAGAAGGCATCACTTATTTTACCGATCAGGCCAACTACAACCTCAACAAAGACTTTAACGGTAGGGAGCCCGTGGGCGACGACCCTTATGATATTGACGACGTTCCGTACGGTAACGGAAATCCAAAGAACATGGTGGATACCGAAAGTCATGGAACCCACGTTGCCGGAATTATCGCTGCAAAAAGAAACAATGGCATTGGTATGAACGGAGTGGCCAAAAACGTTGAGATTATGAGCATTAGGGCCGTTCCAAACGGAGATGAATACGACAAGGACATTGCTTTGGGCATTAGATATGCGGTTGACAATGGAGCGTCCATAATCAACTGTAGCTTTGGAAAATCTTTTTCTCCAAAGGCCGAGTGGGTCTACGATGCCATAAAATATGCCGCCTCCAAGAACGTGTTGATCGTGCATGCCGCGGGTAACGATGGAGACGACCTAGAGATTCCCGAAAACAGAAACTACCCCAACGACGATATGGACAGCGACAGCGAGTTTGTGGACAACCTGATCACCGTTGGAGCACTTTCCAGTAGTTATGGCTCCAAAATGGTAGCCTCTTTTTCCAATTATGGGAAACAACGTGTGGATGTTTTTGCTCCAGGCGATGCCATATATTCCACGATGCCCAATAGCGAATACGAGTTCCAAGGAGGCACATCCATGGCGGCCCCGGCAGTTGCAGGCGTTGCTGCATTGATTCTTTCTTATTATCCAGACCTTTCCGCATCGCAGGTCAAAAGCATCATCATGCAGTCCGGACTTAGAACAAAGACCTCTGTAATTGTTGCCGGTGATGAGACCAAAGCAACCACTTTCGACAAAATTTCCAAGTCCGGTAAGATGGTTAATGCCTATAATGCCTTAATTTTAGCAGACAACATCTCAAACGGCAAAATGACCTTAGAAAGCAATTCAAAATAAAATATGAAGCATTTACGATCCCTCTTTTTTTCGGCCTTTTTTGGCGCTACCCTTTTTTTAAGTGCGCAATCAAGCGACTGGCAACAGCACGTGGACTATACCATGGATGTACAGATGGATGTAAAGACCTATCAGTACACCGGCACACAAAAATTGGTCTATACCAACAATTCCCCGGATGATTTAAATCGTGTTTTTTACCATTTATACTACAATGCATTTCAACCTGGCAGTGAAATGGACATTAGGCTCCAAAGTATCAAGGACCCCGATAAACGAATGATGGAAGACGGGAAAAGCAGGATTGCATCCCTATCAGAAAGTGAAATGGGGTATCTCCATGCCGAATCGCTTACCCAAGATGGCCAACCCGTGACTTTTACCGAGGAAGGAACCATTCTTGTGGTTGATTTGGCCAAGCCTATTCCTTCCGGAGGAAAAACCACTTTGGAAATGACGTTCAACGGACAGGTTCCGCTTCAAATCAGACGTTCGGGAAGAAACAGTAGCGAAGGCGTTGCGCTTTCCATGAGCCAATGGTACCCAAAATTGTCTGAATATGATTTTGAAGGGTGGCATCCCAATCCATACATAGCCCGTGAATTCCATGGCGTTTGGGGCGATTTTGATGTAAAAATCACCTTGGACAAGGATTACACCGTAGGTGGCTCCGGATATCTTCAGAATCCAAATGAAATCGGACACGGATATGAAACACCCGGCACAAAAGTAAAAACCAAGGGCAAAACCTTGACTTGGCATTTTAAAGCACCACAAGTACACGACTTTATGTGGGCGGCCGACCCAGACTACATCCACGACATTTATGAAATGGAAGGTGGCCCAACGCTTCATTTCTTGTACAAGGACAATCCAGAGTTCAATGAAAACTGGAAAAACCTACAGCCGAAAACGGCGGAAGCCATGAAATTTTTCAGCAATAATGTTGGTAAATATCCTTATAAACAATATTCCGTTGTACAGGGAGGCGATGGTGGAATGGAATATGCCATGAGCACCTTGATCACCGGCGAACGCGAATTCGGAAGCCTGGTCGGGGTTATGGTTCACGAAATGGCCCACTCTTGGTTCCAGCACGTGCTTGCGACCAACGAGTCCGAACACGAATGGATGGACGAAGGTTTTACTTCTTTCATCAGTAGCTTGTGCATGAACCAGATCATGGAACAGAACAAGCAAAACCCTTTTGAAGGTTCCTATCGCGGATACTACGCTTTGGTAAACTCCGGTCTGGAAATGCCACAGTCCACCCATGCGGACAGATATCCCACGAACTTTGCCTATGGCATTTCAGCTTATAGCAAAGGTTCTATTTTCCTTTCCCAATTGGGGTATATAATCGGGCAGGACAAGTTGATGGAAACCATTCAAAAGTACTTTGAAGACTTTAAGTTCAAGCATCCCGTTCCGAACGATATCAAAAGAACTGCAGAAAAAGTATCCGGCATGGAGCTCAACTGGTATTTGACCGACTGGACCCAGACTACCAACACCATCGATTACGGAATCAAAACTGTTGATGCAGATGGCGATAACACCAAAGTTGCCTTGGAGCGCATCGGTGAAATGCCAATGCCGTTGGATATCCTGGTCGTTGGAAAGGACGGAACACAGGAAACATACTACATCCCATTGCGGATGATGTACGGTGAAAAAGAAAATCCATATCCAAACCTAAACCGCACTGTTCTGGACGATTGGCCATGGGCTTTCCCAACATACGAATTTACCTTGGACATGCCCTTGGAGAACGTACAGGCCATTATGATAGACCCATCCCAACTGATGGCGGATGTAGATGGAGAAAACAACGTGTATCAGGCAGAGGAATAAGCGCTGTTCTTTTAACAGCACAACAAGGGTGGCCGTTTGTGCCGCCCTTTTTTATTAAGGAAGGGCTCATCCTTGTCCCCTTGAGGGGACCTTAGGGGTGTTCGTTGACCAATTATTCTTAATATATTTAGCTTTTGTGACCATTGAAAAACAAGATTATTCCATACAATCCAAGGTTAAAAGAGTTCGCTAGGCAACTGCGTAAAAACAGCACGCTCTCTGAAGTCCTTCTGTGGGAAAAAATAAAACAGCGTGCTTTGGGGGTTCAATTTCATCGACAAGTGCCTCTCCTTGAGTACATTGTTGACTTTTATTGCCATGAATTACAGCTCGCTATTGAAATTGATGGGATATCTCATGAGTTCAAATATGATAAGGATGCAGAAAGAGAACGTCAACTAGAAAAAGTGGGCGTACATTTGATTCGGCTACAAGATAGTGAGGTCAAAAAAAATATGTTCAGTGTTTTGATGACCTTAAAAGAAGTCATAAATGAAATGCAAAGTAAAAAGCCTGGTTTTGAATTAGAAATTACACCCCTAAAGTCCCCTCAAGGGGACATTTCCTTCCCCAAAAAAGAGAAGCTGACCAATAAAAAACTGTTCGAAGCGCTCTTTACAGAAGGCAAGTCATTACATGTATTTCCCATCAAGCTCATCTATTTACCCGTTGATTTTAATGATGGCCCGCAGGTAAAAGTTGCGGTGGTCGCCCCAAAAAGAAGGTTTAAAACCGCAGTGGCCCGTAACCACATCAAACGACTGATGAGAGAGGCGTACCGGCTCAACAAGCCCCTCATTTTTAACAACATTGAAGGAAATTTTGCGTTCATATTTTTATACCTTGGCAAGAAGGCTCCAAGTTTTGATGAAGTTGAAACGGCCATGAAAAAGCTATTAGATGCCTTTATAAATAAAGAATCCCATGAAAAGATTGATTAGAAAGCAGGTTTTGGTTCCCGTTTTGGCGGTTGTGGTCCTGGTCGGGGCCAGTAGTTTTAAAAGCGACTTTTTTGAAATTGCCAAACAGATAGAAATCTTTACGACCCTCTTCAAGGAGCTCAACATGAATTATGTGGACGAGACCAATCCCGCCGAATTGATGGATTCCGCCATAAAGAGCATGTTGGAAGAACTGGATCCCTATACCCAGTTTTTGAACGAGCAGGATGTAGAATCTTTCAAAATCAACAATGCGGGGGAATACTCCGGCATTGGCGCTCTTGTCCGTTCCTATGAAAACAAATTGGTCGTTGTGGAGCCATATCAAGGGTATGCAGCGGACAAAGCAGGATTAAAGGCCGGAGACGAAATTATAAAGATTGGGGAAACCTTGGTCGCCGATTTTGACGATAACGCAGGAGAGCTGCTCAAAGGTGCCAACAACTCCACTGTTGAGGTCACTTTTTTACGGCAGGGAGAAACCAAAACCACCACCATTACCAGAGGTGGCGTGGAGGTAGATGCCGTTCCTTTTTATGATATGATCGATGATAAAACCGGATATATTGTTTTGTCCCGTTTTAACCAAAAAGCTTCCAAACAGACACAAACTGCTTTGCAGGACCTTAAGGGCCGTGGTGCCGAAAGATTGATTCTTGACCTTAGGGGAAATCCCGGCGGTCTTTTGTCCGAAGCGATAAACGTAACCAATCTCTTTGTACCAAAAGGCGAACTTATCGTTACCACAAAATCCAAGGTGAAAAAATTCAATCAAGAATATAGGACGAGAAACAAAGCTGAGGACTTGGAGATTCCTTTGGTTGTGCTTGTTAATGGAAAAAGCGCATCGGCCAGCGAGATTGTTTCGGGCGGACTTCAAGATCTGGACAGGGCCGTAATCGTCGGTGCAAGGAGTTTTGGCAAAGGCCTGGTTCAGCGGCCGCTCAAGCTTACGTACGGCACACAGTTAAAGGTCACCATTTCCAGATATTACACCCCTTCCGGTAGATGCATCCAATCGTTGGATTATTGGAACCGGGACGAACAGGGAAACGCTGTCAGGAACACCAATTTTAACGAGTTTACCACCAGAAACGGAAGAAAGGTCTGGGACGGGGGCGGTGTAATGCCGGATATCACCATCGAGTCCTTGAAAACAAACTCCCTGATCGATGCTTTGGAAGCCAACAACATCGTTTTTGATTATGCAACGCAATATTTCTACGACCATAATTTTGATTCCGTCGACAGCTTTAACTTTTCAAGCTCGGATTACAGCGCTTTCAAGGCCTACGCGGCGGAACAGAACTTCTCTTACCAGACAAAAACCGAAAAGGTTTTGGAGGAGACCATTAACGGTGATGATACCTTGCTCGGCTCCGAGGTCCAAGAAAAGTACAAGGACCTTCTTCTTGCCGTAAACAGGGGAAAAATCAATGCGCTGGATACCTATGAAGACGAAATCAAGAAAAATCTGGAAGACGAGATCATTACCAGATATTTTTACCGGGAAGGTCTTTATAAACATTATTTAAAACATGATGATGCGATCTTGACCGCAAAAGAATTATTGGCCGACAACGCCAAATACTCCAAAATTTTAAATTAAAAAATAGCCCTTTACCAATCCAAACGGGGCATCTATCAATTCAAACCGTGTAACCGTCAAGTTTAGTGGTGAAATCATCTATTAAGATGGTACTTTAACCTAAAACTTGTTTATGAACTACACCATTCTAACGCTCATCCTAGTTATTGTTGTCCTTTTGTTTTGGCTCAATAATCTTATGAAAAATTGTTTTTCTCGGTCTTTTTGTATTCTGAGAAACCGCAAGAACAAATCCATCGAAACAAAGGAAGCCTCGATCATCTCCGTAAAAACCATTAAAAAAGGGGAAAAGCCACTTTTGGAGCTCTTGCTGTTGTTAGAAAACTTTTCCGGGAGCCATATCCATAGAAAAATTAGGGTATGGGACAGCAAGCCCAGCTTAAAACGGTTTGAACAGGATAAGACCATTCCTGTTGGACTGAATATTGCCCGAAAGCCCAAAGACCCCATTTTCCTGTCTCAAGAAGTTTGTCGGTTTTCGTTCGTGTTTGTGCTCATCTGTATTTTAAAAATCGTCGTCTATGTCGTTGGCAGTTACATTTTGATGGGTGAGGCCCTGCAGAAAATATTTTCTTCTCCGGAAAAGTATGAGATGGTATTCAAATCATCACAAACATGGCAGATCGGGCTCATTCTCATCGGGGTAAGCATTCTTTTGTACCTGCTTTTACAAAAAATCGGTGTTTTGGTGAATGGAAAAACCAGTATGCAAAACTGGAACCTATTGTACTACGGCGTTGCGGCAACAGCCATTATTACGGACCACAGGGACACTGGGGCATTTATAAAAAATGACAAGGCCATCCAATTTTCATACGTATTTAAAAACAGTAGAGGTGAAAGGGTCGAGGGGCTTGACAAAAAATTCTTGGACGATGCCGATGTTGCCTCACTTTTGGAATCCGATCAGTTGGAAATTATGTACCTCCCCAGTAACCCGAAGATCTCGCGCATCAAAGAGAATTTGGAGTCCCAAGATTTTATTCTTTTTCTCAACAGACTTTTTATGATAGTGGTCTTTATCTTTTCAGCAGTTTTTGTATTCTCTTTTTACAAAACTGTTTTTGGAGGTTGATCTTAGCCCGTTAATCCCCCTCCTCAAAATAGATCTTGATCAACGAAAGGGCTTCGTCCTCAAAAAAGAAATCCATGGCACCATAGTCGTCGGTGTAAACAAATGTGTTGGCCGCCGATGCATTTGGATCATCAATTTGCATGACGGTTAAAAACTCCTGTTTTGGCATTCCAATTTTTATTCCGTTCAATACCGATAATTTTGGCGTGGTAATGTTGGCATTGTGTTTCCCTTCCTGCAATTGATAGAATTTGATTTCTGTGTCCTCGTAAGTGACCTTGATCAAAGCATCCCTTTCTCCGGAATACTCATCCTTAAAATAATCGATATCAATCCGAATCTCCTTGCCCAAAAGAGCCTTGATAGCGTCTATTTCCAAAGCAAAATCATACGGGTCATAAATAGGGACCTCCGATGCTATTACATAACTTTTTTCCGAGGTTTGGACCGCTTTTGGGATATTCGCGCTCACTTCATGTTGTTCCGTTAAGTCGGTTTTTTCGGGCGATTTACTTTTGATTTCCCCGCTTTTTGGGTTTTTGCATGCCATGCAGAGAATTAATAGGATATGGGCACTGATTGTTGCTCTCATTGTTAACTTGTTTTGGATTTTTAATCCAAATTAGCGAAACCGTCAAAAAATTGATGCTGCCAATTGACGAATGCCCCTTTTGAATTTACCAATGGCCCTCTGGAGCCATTTCTGTGATTCCATAATCGGATTCCTGTGAGTTGATTCGATAGAATTTCAGTCTCTGGTCGTGGCTCTACGTACCAAAAACCCGTGTTCACAAATTTGTGGGACCATACCATTAAAAAAGGGAATTAATTCTATTTTTGGGCATGCAACAACTTAAAGTCTGTGAACTTTTTGCGGGTGTTGGCGGTTTTCGCTTGGGATTGGAAAGCACAAAACACTACAAAGTAGTGTGGAGCAACCAATGGGAGCCTTCCACTAAAATGCAGCATGCATCTTTGGTCTATGAGGCACGGTTTGGTGCCGAAAATCATTCCAACGCAAATATAGAAACCGTAAAAACGGAGGAAATTCCCGACCATGATGTACTAGTTGGGGGCTTTCCGTGCCAAGACTATTCCGTTGCGACTTCCTTAAAAAATTCCAAGGGACTCATTGGTAAAAAAGGAGTGCTCTGGTGGTCCATTCACCGGATTCTTTCGGAGAAGAAAAATAAGCCCAAATACTTGTTTCTCGAAAATGTGGACCGTCTATTAAAATCGCCCTCCAGCCAACGGGGCCGGGATTTTGCCGTAATGCTCCGTAGTTTGTCGGATTTGGGCTATGCCGTGGAATGGCGCGTGATCAATGCGGCCGAGTATGGTATGCCACAGCGCCGAAGGCGCGTTTTTTTTCTGGCGTATTTAAAAGGTACGGACGTTTATAAAAACCTTCAGAAAGCCAATCCTACCGACTGGATTTTAAGGGATAGTACATTTTGTGAGTCCTTTCCTGTTGAGCAATCCACAAAAAATCTTGTTGAATTTGATTTGGAAAAGGATTTGGTCCAGTTATCGAACAATTTCAATAAGGAAGAAGGGCTGTCCCCGTTCTTGAACACAGGGATTTGTATAAACGGGAAAGTATCTACCCTAAAAACTGCCCCTTCGTACGATGGCAAAAGAACCGTCCTCTCCGATATTTTGAAAAAAGGTGCCGTTGCTCCGGAATATAGTATTGACGAAGCCGACCTGCCGAAATGGGAATATTTAAAGGGGGCAAAAAAAGAAATACGCAAGACCAGCACTGGTTTTGAATACAATTACAGCGAGGGCAGCATGGTTTTCCCCGATGCCCTTGATCAACCTTCCAGAACTATAATAACCGGTGAGGGCGGCAAGTCCCCATCCCGGTTTAAGCACGTGGTCCAGACCTCCAAGGGACTGCGAAGACTCTTACCTGTTGAATTGGAACGGTTGAACATGTTTCCAGATAACCATACCAAATTGGAGGGCATTTCGGATGCCAAACGTGCCTTTTTTATGGGCAACGCACTGGTTGTGGGCATTGTGGAAAAAATAGGTGTTTCCCTGTTCCGGAAAATATCCGAACTTGAAAAGCAACTTCAAAACTGATCTTTCCAAAGAAAAACAACTGACGCCTTTACTGGATTCGTACTATCAAAAACACTTAAAGCATTATTGTTTTGAACGGGTTTCCCATCTTAAAAAACAAGTACAGGGCATAGATCTTATCCTAAAGGATAAAGCTTCGGGAAAGCAATTTTTTGTTGATGAAAAAGCTCAATTGGATTACGTGAACGAAAGTTTGCCCACTTTTGCCTTTGAACTGGTGTATCACAAAAATGGAGTACAAAAAGAAGGTTGGCTGTTCGATGTTTCCAAAAAGACCCATTTTTACGCCTTGGTGACCAGTATTTATTCAGATGATGAAGATGAGTTCACCAGTTGCAACATCACTTGGGTAAACCGTGAAAAATTGATTCTTCGTTTGGATGAATTGGGGTTGAATCAAGATAATTTAAAAAAATTGTCTTTCCAACATAGAGAAAATCATGGAAAACTGATTTTGGAACAACTTGACCCCCGAAATCAAGGCTATCTGTTCTTTTCCCGTCAGAACAAAGCGGAAAAACCCGTGAATCTTATTTTAAAACTGGATTTTTTGGAGCGGCTTGGTGTGGCGAAAAGGTTGGTTTAGTCAGTAATGCTATGATTTGTAAGTAGATGAATAACACCCCAAAAGTGCCCTAAAGAGATAGGACAGTTATTCGGTCTTCAACATTCTACGATGTGGAATCCCATCTTCCAAATATTCTTCTCCAGTGGCATTAAAACCTAATTCCCTATAAAATTTTAATAGATAGGATTGCGCCGAAATCTCTATGGTCTGCCCGGGGAATTTTTGATTTATTGCAGCCAAGGATGCCAACATGATCTGTTTGCCCAAACCGTATTTGCGTTGTTCTTTGCTTACCACTACCCTGCCAATACTCACATTATCAAAATAATCGCCCGGTTTAAACATTCGTGTGTAAGCAACTACTTCCTTATCTTTAATTCCCATGACATGAAGTGCTTTTTGGTCTTTGTTGTCCACATCTTGGTACACGCAGTCCTGCTCCACTACAAAAACGGCACTGCGGAGTCGCAGAATTTGGTAAAGTTCTTTGGTTGATAGCTCATCAAAGGTTTTAACGGATACTTGCATTAATCTTGGACTATTACGCTTTTGGAATCGCACTTATCAAACTCCGGTTGTATGTTTACATGGTTTATCCCATGCTTATGATACACGTGCTCTTCGATTTTTTCAAGGATTTCATCAAACTCGGAAAGGCGGATATCATTTTTAAAATCGATATGGGCCTCCAGGTGGACTTCGTCTTCATTGAGTTGCCAAATATGTACGTGGTGCACATTTTTAACGGGCTCTATGGTACAGATGGATTCCACAATATCTTGGATGACCACGGTTTTTGGCGTGAAGAGCATCAATACCTTGGTGGATTCCTTCAACAGATCATACCCCATATAAATAAGGTAGACACCAATGATCATGGTAAGGATGGCATCCACCCAATAGATCTGAAAATATTTCATCAGAACACCACCTATTAAAACGGCTACGGATGCCATCATATCGGTAAGGAGATGTAAATAGGCAGATTTCATGTTCATATTGTTCTTTGAATCCTTTTTCAACAACAATACACTAAACCCGTTTCCTGCAATGGCGACCAAAGCGAGCCAAATAACGAGGTTGGATTCTATTTCCTGCGGATCCATCAATCTTTCCACAGCTTCTTTCATTAAGATAATGGCCACAACAACCAGAGTCGCGGCATTGATGAATGCTGCCAAAATCTCAGCTCGTTTATACCCAAAGGTTTTAAGATTGGATGCTTTTTGTTGTCCCAATCGCCTGGCCACATAGCTTATTATCAAACTAAGTACATCACTAAAATTATGAAGGGCATCCGATAATAATGCAAGACTGCCCGATAGCAATCCCCCTATAATTTGTGCCAACGTGATCCCAATGTTCAGGAAAATGGAAATAAGGAGGTTCCTTCCCTGTAGATCGGGATGGGCGTGCGAATGTGAATGTCCGTGATGGTGATGGTGACCCATAGGGTTTATCTACATGGAATTTTTTCTATTCTACGTTCGTGACGACCGCCTTGAAACTTTGTTTTTAAGAATGTTTCCACCATATCCAATGCCTGCGGTAGTGCAATAAAGCGAGCCGGTAAGCTTAAAATATTGGCATCGTTGTGCTCTCTGGCCAATTGGGTAATCTCCTTGTTCCAACAAAGGGCTCCCCTAACACCCTGGTGTTTATTGATCGTCATGGTGGCTCCATTGCCACTACCACAAACTACAATGCCAAAATCTACTTTACCTTCTTCCACATCGGTAGCTACAGGATGTGTAAAATCCGGATAATCCACACTGTCGGTTCCATCTGTTCCGTAATTGATAACTTCTATTCCTTTAGATTTTAACAGACCGATAATGGCAAGTTTATAATCGGTTCCCGCATGGTCGTTTCCTATGGCTATTTTCATGGTTGTGGTATTAAAATGGGTACATGGCAAAGGTACAATATCTTTTGATGTTATACTGTTCATAAAATCGTACGGAATTTTCCATTCGATTAAAAAACAAGCCATTAACAATAACACCATTTTGTTAACTATTTGCCCAAAACTTATAGTAACGAAATTTTGTAATTCAAGAAAATCGATCAGTAGGAATAATTATTTAATGTTGCGGTGATATTCAATTAAAAATTAATCAACCAATATCAAGAACTTTTTTACGGTAATTAACATTAAAAACACATTAACTTTTCAATAAATTGATGTTGATAACGGTTATTAAAAACTGTGTACAAAAAATCTAATCGATTGATTTTTAAAATTCTTGTGGTCTTACAAATTGTGAACAAACTATTTTGATCGTTCAAAGCAACTTTTTTACCAAAATTTTATTCCACATTTCAACGATCCATCATAATCATCATTTTAATTAAATTTAAAAAAGAAGAAAAAATATAATATTGATTATTGTTGATAAAGTTGACTTTGTTTGTGATTACTTATCCTTTCCTTGTGGGCCAAGGATTATAATTCGTATTTTTCAAAAAAATAAGGACGTTAATGTCAAAGAAAAAGAAGAGAGCTGGTAGTCAGCGAAAGAATGAAATTACGAAGGGCATTTTCACCGTACTGGAAAAGGAACCATCTAAAAGCTTCAATTATAAGCAAATAGCATCAAAACTCGGAATAGACGATACACAGGACCGAAACCTTTTGATCAAACGTTTGGGACAGTTAAAGGCCGGTGAACGAATTTTGGAGCCCGAACGGGGCAAGTATCAAAAGAAGCAATCACTTCATACGTATTACACAGGTAGGGTTGATTTGACCACAAGTGGCAATGCCTACATTATTGTGGATGAACTGGAAGATGACATCTTTGTCCAGAACAATAATTTGAACCGTGCCTTCCATGGCGATACGGTCGAGGTTTTTATAAAACCGAGGCGCAAGAGCAAAAAAATGGAAGGTGAGATTTCCAAGGTACTCGAGCGCAAGAAAACATCTTATGTAGGTATTGTAGACAAGCAAAAAAGTTTTGCATTTGTACGCCCTACCGATTCCAGGATGTACACGGATATATTTGTCCCGCCCGAAAAATTGAAGAAAGCAAATGATGGCGACAAGGTATTGGTCAATCTGGGTGATTGGCCCGATGATACCGATTCTCCATACGGCGAAATTGTGGAAGTACTGGGACGCCCCGGGGAACACAACACCGAGATACATTCCATTTTGGCCGAATATGGCCTGCCGCACGAGTTTCCTTATGAGGTAGAACAGTTCGCCAAAACATTGGATACCAGTATAAAGGAATCCGAAATAGCCAAGCGAAGGGATATGCGGGACGTACTCACCTTCACCATCGACCCAAAGGATGCCAAGGATTTTGATGATGCACTTTCCTTTCGAAAGTTGGAAAATGGCAATTATGAGATCGGTATCCATATAGCCGATGTATCACACTACGTGCAGCCGGATACCATTTTGGAGGATGAAGCCTACGATAGGGCCACATCGGTATATTTGGTGGACAGGGTGGTTCCTATGTTGCCCGAGGTACTCTCCAATATGGCCTGTTCGCTTCGACCCAACGAGGAAAAATATACCTTTTCCGCAGTTTTTGAAATGGATGACAATGCCAAATTGGTAAAGCAATGGTTTGGTAGAACCGCCATTAATTCCAACGAACGTTTTGCCTACGAAGAGGCCCAGCATATTATTGAGACCGAGCAGAACAATATTCCAAAGGAAATATCCATAAGGGAAGGAGCGTATTCCGTTTCGGACGATGTTGTGGATGCCGTTCTCACTTTTGATAGATTGGCAAAGATAATGAGACAGGCCAGGATGGATGCCGGTGCCATTTCTTTTGATAAAATAGAGGTGAAGTTCCATCTCTCCGAAGACAATGAGCCCGTTGGGGTTTTCTTTAAAGAAGCAAAGGATGCCAACAAATTGATCGAGGAGTTTATGCTCTTGGCCAATAGAAAGGTGGCCGAATTTATCGGCAAACAGAAGAAAACGTTTGTGTATCGGGTGCACGACAAGCCCGATGAGGATAAATTAATGGCCCTGAACGGCGTTATTTCCAGATTCGGACACAGTATCAACCTAAAGGACAGTAAGACCATTAACCAGTCCCTGAACAAGTTATTGGAGGATGTAAAGGGCAAAAAAGAACAAAATTTAGTGGATACGTTGGCCATCCGCAGTATGAGCAAGGCCATTTATACCACGGAAAATATAGGCCACTACGGACTTGGCTTTGAATATTATACCCATTTTACCTCGCCCATACGCCGTTATCCGGACGTAATGGTCCACCGTTTGTTGCAACATTATCTGGATAAGGAAAAAGCCCCAAAAGCTGATTTTTACGAGGAAAAATGCAAACATTCTTCGGATATGGAACTATTGGCCGCCAATGCGGAGCGCGATTCCATCAAGTATATGCAGATCAAGTTTATGGAAGATCACAAGGACCAGGAATTCCTTGGTGTTATTTCCGGAGTTACCGAGTGGGGCATTTATGTGGAAATTGTGGAGAACAAATGTGAGGGCATGGTCCGTATCCGGGACATCAAAGATGATTATTATGTATTTGATGAACGCCAGTACGCCATAATCGGGGAACGTACCAAACGGATGTACCAGCTTGGGGACGAAGTTTATGTAATGGTGAAGAACACGGATTTGGTTAAACGCCATCTGGACTTTTCGTTGATCGGTAAAAAGAAATAATACTATTTTGGAATAAAATTTGTTATCCTATTGAGAACCAAATTTTTATAACATGAGAATTATTACGATTGTTATTTTGTTCCTATCCCTTCAATATATTGAAGCCCAGGATGCTACCATAACCCAAAACCTACAAAAATTTACAGAAGTAAAGGGGTTTGATGGTATTTCCATCAATTTGATTAGATCCAACGAAAACAAGGCGGTCATCACCGGCGCCAATACCTCCAATGTGGCCATCGTAAACAACGAAGGTGTTTTAAAGATCCGAATGGAGATCGTTAAAATATTCAGTGGATATAGGACCTATGTAGATTTGTATCATTCCGAAGAATTGGTGATCATAGATGTTAACGAGGATGCCAGAATATCTTCCGACGATACCTATGTGCAAAAAGTTTTGGAACTTAAGTCACAGGAGGGCGGGGAACTCGAGATCAACTGCGAAGTGGACCAATTGCTGATAAAGGCAGTTTCGGGGGGTAAAGTTTTTGCCGGCGGCTTTTCCAATAATCAAGATGTGATCATTAACACCGGTGGTGAGTACAGTGGTAGAAACTTTAAAACAAAGTTTACCACCATAAGCGTAAATGCAGGCGGTAACGCAGAAATTTATGCAACCGACTATGTTAAGGCCAATGTTAAGGCCGGAGGGGAAGTGCTGGTATATGGAGATCCAAAAAAAATGGACGAGCATACCCTCTTTGGAGGAAAAATAAAAAGAGTGAATTAAAAATGATTGATGATATCCAAGCTGCCATCCCTTTGGGATTTTTGTTGAGCTTTATGATCGGACCTGTTTTCTTTGTTTTATTGGAAACCAGTGCCACAAAAGGTTTTAGGGCAGGTGTGAGCTTGGATATCGGAGTAATATTTGCCGATATTGTTTTTCTGCTCATCGCCTATTTCAGTAGTTTTCAGTTATTGGAAAATTTGAGCAACGAACCTGGATTATTTGTTTTTGGTGGAATGATTTTATTGGTATACGGGATTTTTCTTTTTGTGAAAAAAACGAAAAAAAAGACCAATGTAAAGGCCTCCAAGGGAACGTATTTGGGTTTATTGGTTAAAGGTTTTCTTCTCAATTTCATCAATATAGGAGTATTGGCTTTTTGGTTAGGGCTCATAATTGTAGTTGGGCCCAGTTTGGAGAACGATCCCAATAGAATGACGGTGTTTTTTGGTACCGTACTGGTGGTCTACTTTGCAACGGACCTAATAAAAATTGTATTGGCCAAACAATTAAAAAAATACCTGACCCAAGAACGTATTGTTTTGATAAAGAAAGGATTGGGAATAGTTTTGATCATTTGTGGCATAGTACTCATAAGCAAAGGTTTTTTGCCGAGCGATCGATTTGATCTTCAAGAACGAATAGAACGGATAGAGCACCTGTAAACAAAAAACCCAGCACTAAGTACTGGGTTTTGAGGCATCGAGCGGATTCGAACCGCTGTACAAGCTTTTGCAGAGCTCTGCCTAGCCACTCGGCCACGATGCCAAAGGGATCGCAAAGCTAAAAATATTTTATGAATATCTGGATTGAAATAATCTAAATATTCATGCAACGATTTTGAGGCATCGGGTGGACTCGAACCACCATAAAAATCCTTGCGGGACTTTGTCTATCCAATTCGACCACAATGCCATTTATGTTGATAACAACAAAAATATAAAAACAATGTTTTAATCAGTGCTTAATTATCAGCGGTTTATCGAGTAATTTTCAATTTTACCGAAACACTTTCCACATCACCACCGATGGGCGGATTAATCTTGGAAACTTCGACTTCGACTTCGGTCACTTCTTCTATTTCTTTGAAAATACGATCAATAATACGTTTGGCCACATGTTCCAATAAATTGGAACGTACTTTCATTTCTTCTTTTATGATGTTGTTAAGATGTACATAATCCACAGTTTCGCTTAACTGATCGGAGACTGCAGGTTGGGAAAGATCCGCAGAAATTTCAAGATCTACCCTGTAATCGCTCCCAATGAGCATTTCTTCCTTTAGGCATCCGTGGTTGGAATGTATTCTAATGTTCTTTAACCTGATCTTTCCCAAAACTGTGATTTATAAGAAAGGGTAAAAATACGTCAAAACACATTAAATCAATACATACATCTACAGTTACTTATTCCTTGGAAAAGGTCCATTCCCACGGTAACAACGTGTGTACCTGTACTATATCCCAAAATCTCATTGGTGATCACTTGATAGGAATAACCAAAATAGAAATTACTTTTCTTAAGTCCGGCTATGGGGGCAATGTACAAGGGTTCCCCTAATTGATCGTTCAAAAAACGGTAGGTGAGGCCCACATAGTAATAATCCTCAAAATCGCGGAAACGGAACTTGGCGTTCAAATCGGTAACGGAACGGCCATCGCTCTCGAACCACTGAAAGAATACGGATGGTTCAATTTCCAACTTACTGTTCTTGCTCTTGGAAAAGCTGTAACCGGAATAAACATAATAGTTTCTGAGCTTATTGGGCTCTATGGTAATAATATCGGTATTGAAATTGGAGAGATCCTTGTTCAGTACGTTGCCTGCATTGGCACTAAAAAAGAACTTGTCGTAGCGATAAAGCACGCCCAAATCAAAATTGTGGTTGGTGGTCGCCTTATCGTCCGCGGGCAATTGACCGTTATTTTCCCTGAATTGCTCCACATCGATCCTAAACTGGTTAAAGTTGTAGGAGATACCAAAAGAGAGAAAAATGTCGTCGTACCTATCCAACGTTAAATGGTGCGCAAAAGATACCCTTGCGCCTCTTTGCCGTGTATATCCATTACTATCGTTGTACAAAAGCATACCAACTCCGGATCTATTCCCAATTCTGGCATCGGCGGCCAAGGTCTGGGTATCGGGGGCATCTTCTATCCCTACCCATTGCGTAAGACCGTTTAAACGAACTTTTATATGATCACCGATACCTGCATAGGTAGGCGACATTAAAAATGGATTATCGGCGATATATTGGGACAATTGGGGTACGGTCAACTCTTGTCCCTTGGCACAAAATACCAAGGAAAACAATAAGATTGTTACGTATATTCTTTTTTGCATGGGGTTAAAGCAGGTTAAGTGTTATTCTCTGTATAATGTAAAGTGACCAACAAACTCTCTGTCGTCCTGTGCTCCCTCAAGTTGGACAACATACCAGTAATCTCCGGTAGGTAATGGATTACCATCGTAATTTCCGTCCCAACCTTTAATGTTGCGGGTCATCTCTTCCACTACTCTACCATAACGGTCATAAATCTTGATTAGTACGTCCGGGAACCCTTCAATGTTGTCAGGTATCCAAAAGTCGTTGCGACCGTCGCCATCTGGGGTGAAAAAGTTCGGGAATTCGATATCTATGAATTCCATAAAGATCTCCGCAGTGGCTTCACAACCGTTCTGATCTATTACGGTTACGGTATAAGTTCCTGTGCTACTAATAAAGAACGTGTTGTCCGTTCCATAGTCCACATCATTGAAGTAGAAGGTATAGTCTTCTACCCCGCCTTCGGCAATTGCCGTAATCTGGTTGATTGTTCTGTTCTCCAATGTCAATACCAAAGGTTCAAAAGCATCAATGGTAAAGTCATAAGTGGCCATACATCCATTGGCATGTGCTATGGTGAGGTAATGGTCGCCTGGGGCCATATTCGTAAAGTCAGCGGATAAATGCATATCTGCCGGGTCGGTGGAATCCAGGGCATACATTAGGTCACCGGCAATGGATTCATCTTCCAAAACAATGTTCAATGAATTATTGGGGATGTTTCCGGTACACTCGTACATGGGTGTAACGGTGGCAGCCAGTACAACACCTGGGTCTATTTCCACGATAACATTGGTTTCACAACCTTGGGCATCCCTGATGAATACCACATGTGTTCCGGCAGTTAAATTTTGGAACAAGGTCTGATCTTGCACAAAATTAGCATCCGCGCTACTGTTCAAACTGGTTTCGTAAGGAGCTGTTCCTCCAGAAATTTGTAGTTCGAAAGCACCATCGCCACTTTCAAAACATACCTCATCGATAATATTGATGGCTTCTGCAACAATAGGTTCTGGTTGCTCAAGTTCAAATTGGAACGTCATGAAACATCCGTTCACATCTTGAGCAATGACATCGTAGATACCAGGAGCCAAATCGGTAAAGGTATTTTGGGTATCGAATCTGTTTAGGTTTGGTGAAATGGCGTATAAAATTTCACCTGTTCCACCCGATACCTCAACGGAAATGGTACCATCTTCCATTCCGGCACAGGTAATATCGGTAGATTCTTGTCTTTCAACCTGCAAAGGAGCTGGATCTTCTATAGGAATGATAGGAGATTCTTCAATACAATCCTCGCTGGTTACCCTAACATAGTATTCACCGGCCATTAGATTATCGAATCTTCCTGTGGTATTAGGTCCATCCACCAAATTACTGAAACCGGGATCGTTGAACAATTCGTAGCTATAGTTGCCAAGACCACCCGTTGCACGTGCAAGAATAGTAGCAGTGGCTTCTCCGGCACAGTTGATAAAGGCCGCAGAATCGTCAATTTCCAAGATCAAAGCAGGAGGTTCTCTTAGACTGACCTGATTGGAAATCATGGCAGTACATTGATTGGAATCCCTCACCTCAAATTGATATTCACCAGCTCCCCGATTAAAGAATTCGTGATAGGTAGGATTATCAAAATCTATCCAAGTTGAAGTATCCTCATCAAAATATTGATAGGGAGCTGTTCCACCGGTTGCTGATAAACGCATGCTTCCATCGGTCAAACACGTTAGGTCCGCAAGTTTGATCAGAGACGCTCTTACTTCAGTTGGTTCCGAAATGGTAACGGGGTCTGTTGTATCACTACAGCTCCAATTATCGGTAACGGTAATACTATAGGTCCCAGCACCTAAATTATTGAATATGTTGCTTCTTTGAGAGCCTGTGGTAAATATAATGGTAGTTCCTGTTTCATCGTAATAGTTCAATTGGTAATCATAGGAACCGCTGCCTCCGGTTACTGGATCCGCCCAAACGGATGCAGTTTCATCTCCAAGGCAATCCAATAAAGTGGTGGATACATTGATATCCGCTACTATTGGGGCTGGTGGTAACAAGGTCAGCGTTCTATCTTCAAAACAGCCGCCAGTATCGGTAACCCTAATCGTATAATCATCTGCAGACAAACCAGTGAACACATGGCTTTGTACATCATTGATGGTGTAGACCTGCATTGTGTTCATATTGGTCAAAACAATATCGTATGGGGCATATCCGCCTACCGGAGCTACAAGAATTTCACCAAGATCATCGGTACAGGTGACGCTGGCCACTTGTTGTGGTGTAAAATCAAGCTCAGCGCTTGGTGAAACTATGGTCACCGTACCTGATGTGGCATCACAAAATGGGGTACCTGTCGCGGTAACTTCAACATAATAATTACCACCGATCAAATCGGGGTGTGTTACTGGAAATGGACCTGTTGCAGTGTTTTCACTTGCGGATACGATAAGTGTACCATCGGCCCTGAACACACTATAATCGAAAGGACCATTGTAGTTGGAAACGGTTATGGTCAACTCTCCTGCATCATCAAAACACATCGCTGGTGATGAGGCCACGGCTTCCACATCGATAAGGTCGTATGGCTCCACTCGGTGTGTGATAAATTCGTAGCATCCAGTACCGTTATCGGTCACCTGAATGGTGTAATCACCGGGATTTGGCAGTGTAAAGGTAGCCCTGTCCGTTGCTACGGTCTGGCTATCCCCGGTTTCCAAAACTTCAAAAGTCAAGTCGTCCGGAGTGGATTGTCCACTGGCTATAACCGTGATTTCTTCTCCAGTATTGCTACAGGTGATATCAACCACATTGGCTATGGACAGACTCATTTGTGGCAATGGATCTATGGTCTGTGTTGGCAATGGAAAAGTACATCCGTTGCTGTCTCTTACAACAATATCATAGGTTCCATCCAATGTTGTGGTATAGGTGAAAACATTTCCTCCGGTAGCTGTAAAGGCACCACCGTTGACACTATAGAAATACGTTGGTGTTCCTGTTCCCGTAGCAATGGTCACTTCTATTTCTGCCTGTTGTGTTCCATTGTTAGCATCACAAGTCAATTGTGTAATGCCCGTTACAGCGGCATCTAGAGGTGCGGGTTCGGTAATTGTTATTTGATTTACGAGTTCACACCCTCTTCCGGAAACCACACGAACATCATAAACTCCACCTGGCAGATTTTGGAAAAAGGAATCGGGTTGTAATGGACGATTTACAGCACCTCCACTAATTGCGATGAGTTCATATTCGTATATCGGGTTGTCGGAACCAGGGCCCAAAGTAACACGTATTGTTCCGTCACTGTCGCCCGCACAGGTAACATTGGTAACGGCCAAGGTAAAGGATACAGGTGTTGGTAGTTCAAGTTCCACACTTGTAGTGGCACTACATCCAGATAAGGTGGTATCATAAACTACGGCATCATATAAACCGGCATCCAATCCATTGAATATATTGGATGGTTGTGCACTTCCCGTAACGCTTAATCCCGTGTCGGGGCCGGAGGCATAGAACAGTTCATATTCGTACGAACCGGAACCACCAAATGCGGTAAGGGTAACTTGACCATCACCCATAGTACAACTTGGCATTACTGTTGGCAATGCGGTCAGTGATATTGGTGGCTCAATGGTTATGGTCTGTGTATCCTGGCATCCGTTTACATCTCTTATTGCAACGGTATAATTTCCAGATGATAAATTGGTAAATTGATGGGTATCACCCGCATTTGCCATCGCTGTTGGTTGATAGGCCCCACCATTTAGGCTCACGGAATATGGACCAACGCCCACATTGTCCAAGGTTACCGTAATGTTGAATGTTCCCTCGTCTCCAGCACATTGATTGCTGGTCAATGATATGGTTGGTGTGGGGTCGTCATCTACGGTTATGGGTTTATTGACAATACATCCATAAGCATCCATTACATAAATTATGTAATCACCTCCTTCAACATTAACAGATGTATCGGTGGTCCATCCGGAACTAGTTGCGTCTGGAGCAGGAGCTGTATTCGGTAAATACTGATACACATAAGGAGCTGTACCAAATCTTCCGGTAGCTGTAATGATACCCATATTAGGGTTACAGTTATCGTTTTGTGGACTGTCAACATCCAAATCCAAAGGATTGGCGGATTGGCGAATGGTAAATGCCCCTCCATTTATGGAACATCCATTGTTGGGACCTCCAATTTCGGTAAGCAAAACATAGTACTCTCCAGGAGGAAGTAAACCAACATCTGTGACCGATACAGCGGTTGGTGGATTGACGCTTTCTATTCCCGAGAAGCCTGTTGATACATTGGATTGTCTATTGAAAATTTCATACTCAACGCCAGTAGCTAAAGCATCGAAGCCAGTGAAGGAGAAAGAAACATTACCATCAGCGGCACCTGTACAACTTACATTGTTTACGTCGGCCAAATTCGCCGTCATTAGTGAAGGAGTGTTGATAGGTGCAGCAGCTTCTTCAAAGTAGTAACAGTTGGTAATATTATCAAAAACCACAAAAGTATAGGTAATTCCAGGGGTAAGCCCGATAAAGGTAGCGGTACTTCCTCCGGACGTATCCGGTGCTTGATAGCTGCTGGAATATGGAGCTGAATACGTTTCCAATATGGCAAATTGGTAATTGCCCACCCCTACGGATGAATCTACGGTTACAACGGCTGTTCCACCAGAGGAGCAGTCTACGGTTGTAGTGCTAACATCAATATTCAAATCGTTCGGGGGTGATGCTATGATTTCCGTTGTGAATGAAGAACAGCCATTGGCATCTACTACATCAATTTGATAGATTCCAAATTCCAACACGGTAAAGGTATGGTCTCTGGCACCTGAGGTCGTAGTATAAGTCTGAGAGGGCAATCCATTGTTGGCACTTAAAATATAGGTATACTCAGGAGTACCACCCGAGACACCTGAAACAGTAATGGAACCAGGGTTTGTGCCTCCAGAAGCATCACATTGTATTGGAACATCGGTGGTTGTATAAACAATAGGGTCTGGTTGAGAAATTACTACAGGATAGGGAGCCGATTCACAACCTTTACTGTCGGTAACAGTAACTTCATACGAACCTGCAGGCAACCCTGTGGTCTGGGTTCCATAAACTGTTCCGCTTATGGTCTCTACTACATTTATGGTATATGGAGGCACTCCGACAGATGTATCTATGGTGATATCCAATGCCCCTGTAATTTCATCATGGCATAGGATGTCCGTAGGCGTTATGTTGCTTATCACAGGCGGGTCGGCAGGGGTTACAGTAACCGTATTGGTCTCGACCACACATCCTTCGGAATCGGTAACTCTAAATTGATAGGTTCCGTCCGAAGAGGTTGTATATGGAAAAGCCCCTGCATAAGGAGTGTATCCCGCTCCATCAATATTGACTTCGTAGGTATATGGTGGGTAGCCACCGTTTACGGTCAACCCCAGTTCGGCATCTGGATTAATTGTACAATCAAGGTCTTTGTCCAAGGACAGGTTCGCTGTCAATTGTGGCTGCACAACAATAGGAGTATCAATATCATCGGAACAACCATTCGCATCCACAACGGTAAAAGTATAGGTGCCGGGCACAAGATTGTTGAACGTATTGGAACTACGAAGCGGTCCGCCATTTATACTGTATGAGTAAGGAGCGGTTCCCCCGGAAACACCAACTACAACGGTAGCTCCTGTTGCGGTATCATAACATAGATCGGAGGTAGCATCAACACTTGCGGTTGGTGGTGTAAAGTTGTTCAACAGGAAAGAATCGGTCACCGGACATCCATTGGCATCGGTCACGGATACATTGTATGTGCCGGATTCATCCAGATTATTGAACACTCCTGTGGCGTTTGTGTAAGTTGTTCCGCTTACAGGATAGGTAATGGAGTAATCATATCCTCCCCATCCTCCTGAAGCTGTCAAGGTTACACTTCCATCCGTAATACAGGTAGGAGGTGTTTCAGTTATGCTCAAGGTCAATGGTGCAGGGGGCGCTGCAATGGTAACCGTAGTGGTATCAACACAATTTGTATCGGTATCGGTAACCGTAATGGTGTAAGTTCCGTCCTCTAGATTGGTTAAAGAGATGGTTCCGTTGGTCTCTGCGGTTCCTGTATTGGTATATGCAGAAGGTCCGGTTATGGAATAGTTATAGGAGGTGTTGAATCCAGAAACTGTGAAAAGGGCCTCGCCATCAGCGGTATTTACACAACTGATATTGGCAGTAGCTTGACCAACCACACCAATCGGCGTTATAGGCAAAATGGTATAGGTTTCTGTATATTCACAACCATTGGCATCAGTAACCCTAAATGTGTATGTGTCCGGGTCTAGACCGTTAAAGGTGGCGGTGTCTCCGGATACGGAATCGGCAGGTACGGATGTTGGCGCAATTATTTCAAAAACAAAGGCTGCGGTCCCATCGGCCACTGTTACCGTTACGTCCGAAGTTTGATCAGGACATCCGGGAATTGTTGCCGCAAAGCTTAAATCTGATGGGGGATTTAACGGGGGTATGGTCACCGAATCGGCAAACGTACATCCGTTTTGGTCTCTTACCGTCAAGGTATAGGTACCATCCGTTAAGTTGCCAAAGGATTCTTCCAGTAAAGTACCAGAATCAGAAATAAAATTTATGCCATCAATACTATATTCGTATGGACCGTTGCCACCTTGTACGTTGAAAATTCTAACTTCTCCAAGTTGTGTACAGGTATAGTTTTGTACAATCTCAACCTCTGCGTCCAAGGCATTGGTCGGTGCGGATATGGAATGGTACTCGTAATAATCACAAGATGCACTACCTTTTCTTTGGTTGATGACCACTACGTAGTCACCACTACCAAGACCTGGGAAATTACCCGATGTATTGGTGGCCAAGGCATTGGCAAAGTCATAATTGTCCTCATCAAAGCCGGTAGCATCAAATAGATAATAGGTGAGTTGATACCCATTATCATCTACCAAATTAAAAGTAATGGTTCCGGTGGATTCACCGTAGCACAATACATCCATAACAGATGTTGCATTGTATTCCGCAGCTGGCCTAAATTCAATTTCAACGGGCTCAGAAAAGGCATGACAGTTGTTTCGGTCCGTTACGATAAAAACGTAGGTACCCGCGCCTGCTGCACCCACAACATCAAAAATTTGTTCGGTCTGGTATTCGGACGGTGGAATATCGGTTGGGTCGGGATATGAAATTTGTGTGACACCGTTGTTATCCACAAAGGACCAAATGGCGTAACGATGAGGTGTTTTGCCTCCGGAGGATGACATTAAAATGTTTCCTTCCCTGCAGGTAATATGTTGTGAAACCCTTGCATCAAGCTCCAAGTCTGCTTCGTCAAGAATGGTTACTTGTTCTGTATAGGAACAACCGTCATCGGTTGTTACTTCAACATCGTACACACCGCTGCTTAGGTTTTCAAAGGTGTGGTTATTGTCATCAGAAGGGCCAAGTGAATCCACTTCTTCACCATCTTTGGAGATGGAATAGTAGTATTGTGGTTCCACATCCAGTACAGAAATTGATATTTCGCCCAGTTCGTTGCAGCTGGTGTTGACGGCTGTAATGTCCACTTCGAAGTTCCTTTCGCGGATACCGATGTTGTCCAAAACAAAAACGCACCCATCGGTAACTCCCTGTTGTCTCATTTCTACCATGTAAACGCCGCTATCGGCTATATCAAAGCTGGTAGCGTTGCCGTAAGGAACCAGTACATTGCCCGTATTTTGATCTACAAGTTGAAACTCATAGGTCAAGGGCATATTGGTCACAGTGATGTTTCCTGGGTTATCGCAGATAATGTCCCTGGAGGTGTGTTGGGGATTTAGAGGGTTCTTATAGATGTTGAAATAAAATCTGCTAAAACATCCGTTTTGATAGTTGATGACCAATCTGTATTGGCCTGTGTTTTCTGCCAAAAAATCGTTGCCGGTATCGACCATGTTCCAGGTACAATCGGTATTGGTGTTGGCACAACCATCAACGGATGCCCCGCAACTGGTCTCGTCCAGTTGTTCCCAAACTATGCTTGTGGCATCGGGGATGTTTATTTGGATGAGCTCGGTATCGTTTAATCCACAAAGGAATATTTCCGGAAGTTCACTACCATCGTTGGGGCAAATATCAATGGCGCCATCAATGGTGTTGGAGGTATCGTTGATCAATGCGGTTATAGGGTTGGACTGTACAGAACCAAAAAGCTCCACATTGATTATTTCTGCAAAATCTTTACAGGGGTCTGCCACCTGTTTGTCCACAATATATGTTCCGGTTTCACCTACCAAAATGGTACTTGGGTCGTTGTCGGAATCACTGTCCGTGATCACGGTATCGGTACCAACATCTATTTGTCCGTTTCCGTTTTCGTCGCGGTACCAGATGTAATTATCAAAATTGTCACCTGCATCCAAGAGCACGTTGTCCCCACAAAGCTGAACGGTACGGGTAAAGTTACAGGCCTCTAGGTCGTCCAACAAAAAGTTGGTAGCTCCTGGATAGGGAAATCCACAGCCATCAAAATCGTACACACTGGGGTCGTCGGTTATCGGCGCTTGATTTATTGCACCCGAATAGGTGGAATAGGCAAGGTTTTCTATTATATCGGTACAGGCATCTATAAAATCGAAGCAGTTTTCGGCCACTTGCACGCGCATGCGGATGGTTGCAGCTGGATCATTTTCTTCAACATAGCGATCAGGTATGCTGAAAATTATGGTCCGGGTAGCCGGATCATAGGTATAGGTAACATCGGAAGGCATTATTATGCTGGACTCATCAAGGGTAACGTTAATGGGCAGGACATCCCTAATAGTATAGTTTACGGCATCATCGTTACCTACGTTTTCGAAGGTAAGCACATAATCCAGATATTGTCCCAAGTGCACTCCTTGCCCAGTGATGTCGTTTCCGGAAATGTCCTCTACGGTCTTACCAAGGTTTATTTGAGGTTCAATGATCTCAACATCCAAAGAGGTAAAAAAGATGTCATATTTATCTCCTGATGACGAAGCCCTAAGCGTGGCTCCTGTTTCATCGTTCGGAATAACATTATTGCTCGGGTTGGGAATGGTAAAGAGGTCCACATCCCACCCCAGTGTATTGATACTGTTGGGGTTTCTTGTGGTAATGATGTTGTCTTCAATGGTAATATTACTGTTGAAGAAGTTGTTGGACGGATTTACCGTATTGAACAAGGTTTGAAACGTACTGTTACTGTCGGCCATGATGGCCAATTGATCTCCGTCTATCCTATTATCTCCCTCCAAGGTGGCTACGCCCAATTTTGCCCTTACCGGAAAAGGAGCTGGCAATGTGGTAAACCCATCAATGGGAATATCAACGGTCTCCCCTGCTTTAATACCGGCATAACCATCAAAAGTTGTGATGAATTTTCCCGGGTAGGTCGGGTTTTCATAAACCACTACCATGGTCCAACCACCGGAAACACCACCTTGTACATCGTCCCCTGAACTTGCACGAACATTCCCCACAAAGTATTCCCCATCGGGATTTCCCAATGCGGTGACTATATCGGTAACATCTTTGTAACATGCATAAGGAGCATAGTTTCCAAAGTCGGAATCCCCCTCGCCGTCGAACAGGATTTCATCTGCGGTAATATCTTGGTACGATCCCCCGGGAACCCGGAACTTGATCTGATTAAAATCGCTACTTCTGTTGGAGTCCAGATAAACAGCGGACCAATAAAGTCCAGCATAGCGAATCCTGGAACAACTGGGGTCCGGAACGGCCAATGTTGCACTACTTGAGCTAAAGGTGGATGGATCTCCATCAATATCTATGTACTGCATGTTGAGGTCATCGTTGTACGATGAACTCGTTCCCGTTACGTTGTAAGGGTCTTCCGGGTCGTTGGAACTGTTGTCCCTGTTTACAATATTGTTTGCTATAAAGGTAAGGTCTCCCTTAAGCTGATTTTCATAGCGTACATCTAAATTGTTCTTTATTTGAGAAATACCCGTATATCCCAATAGCAACATACAGGTAATTGTGCCCCACCTGAGTAGTTTTATTTTCATAAGCATGGTGGTTATAGTTAATGGTTAAGTTTGTTTTTTTATGCGCATGATCCACATATCGTCGTCATACGATGCGTTCAATTTGGTATAATAAGAGGTTAGGGCATTGTTCCAGGTCTCGTGTCTCTTTAAATACACATACCTGTTTTTATCTGCAGGGCTTACAAAATAACTGGCGTGCAACCCTTTGGAATTCAGTTCTTTTACAAATTGCTTTGCGCTTGATGAATTGTCAAAGACGTTGGCGATTATATAATATCCTTCTGGTAATCCGTCGCCGGACTGACTTCTAATGACCACGTGGCGGTTCCCGTTGGAATTACCGGCCACATTCTTGGACAATTGGTTGCTTCCATATTTGGAATTGGAATTACGGTTGGCGGCTTCTCCCGAGTATCCTGCAATTTGGGAATTGCCCCCGTTTACGTTCATTACCCAGGCATCGCCTTGGTAGGTACCGTTCATTTTGTTGTGGTAGGCATCCAATGCATCCTTTTTGTTGCCAAAATCACCGATGTAAACGTAGTTAAGCCCATTTTTTGGATTTTGGAAATAATCGGCATCTATGCCCTGGGCCCTAAGTTTTTCAATAAAGGCATTTAAGTTATCGGTGTCCCTGAACACATTGGCTATCAGGTAATGTCCGCTCTCTACATTGGGAACGGCATGGGATTTGAACCCAGTTGTTTTTTTACTTTTGGCAGGCCTGTAGGTATTGTCTTTTTCAGAAGTGGTGTTCGATGCATATGTGGCTCTGGTATTGTCCTTGGCCTCATTGATCTTTATAACCTTTTTAGTGGAGGTATTGTTGGATAGACCGTGGTTGGCCAAAGGTTGTTTTCTGCGTGTCACGATATCCGCGCTGTCCATATTGGCAAAATATACCGCTTTGGCTTTTTCCTCCAATGCCGGATTTTGACCTCGGGTTTCGCGCTGAACCATTTTCATTACGGTCTCAAAACGCCTCTCCAAGTCTTTTTTACGAGTTGTTTCTATGGAATCTTGACGCATCAACAATTCATCCAAAATGGCGTCGTTTTCGGCAAGCTTATCTTGCAAGCGGGCAATTTCGAGGTCTTTATCGGTAATGTTCAAACTATCCTGTGGAACGTCCTCGTCATTGGAGACCAATTCTTCGCCTTCTTTTTCCAACATCACACGGTCTTCGGTAAGGTTGGGAGTAAAGGAATATGCCAATGAGATTTCGTGGGTAACCCCGAAGTTTTCAAATTCGTTGGAAAGTCCTTTTTCAACCGTATAACCCAATGAGATATTTTTGGTAAGGTTAAAACCAAGCCCGGCCGAAGCGCCATAAAAATCATCGTAACCAGCTTGTACCCAGCCCAATTTTGGCAGGTCAAGAATCAAGTTTCCGCCAAGGGTTATGGTTTCTTCCCCTACTTTGCGGACTCTGGCCAACGGCATTAATCTTGCCTGTTCCATTATTCCTCCTGCATTTTCAAACTGATGGGTATATTGTAAATGTCCGGAGTAGGTTTTTTCGTTGAAATCCGTTACCGATTCGCTGGTTTTTAAATTGTAGTCAAAGAGATTTTCAGCAAAACCACCGATATCGAACTTGCCTATGGAAAAGTTAAAACCTGGTTGAAAGCTCACCAATGAACTGCTTTCCAAAGAGCCCAATAATGGGTCAAAATCTACGGAATTGGCCCTATCCTGATTAAATGCACTTTGGTAATAGCTTACGTTGGCCCCAAAAGTAAATGTACTCTTTTGGCTCAGGCGAATGCCGTAGGCATAATTGGCATGCACTCCAAAATTGTTGAACAAGCCTTCTCGGTTGGTAAATAAACTTAGACCAACACCGCTTCTATCGCTTACCCTACCGCTATAGCTCAAAAAGTACACCTGATTGTTGTCATCAAAAGATACCGACTGGTTTCTATGAAACAGGTTGATGTACGATTTGTCTTCCCTAACCGTGGAAAAAGTCGGGTTCAGAAGGAACCGGTTGAACTTTAATAGGTTTTGTGAAGGTACGTTATAGGGTACATAGTTTCCTTCTTCCTGTCCTCTAATTCCAGAGAGGGCAAGTAACAAAAAGGCAAGTAATAGTAGAGGTTTTTTGGTCTGCATTGCTGCTTATTTAATAACAGTGATGGTTCCTTGTTTCAGGCTTTTGCCACCACGGGTGATCTTGTAATAAAAGATCATGCTTTGTTTGTTAAAGGATGTGGTGGACTGAGGCCAGTTGTTCTCATAGCCGGCTTGGCTAAATACCTGTTCTCCCCGCTCATTAAAAATGGTGACAAGAACATTTGGGTCTCGGGAATAGGTGTTGGGCAATACCCATAGATCGTTAATACCATCGCCATTGGTGGTAATAACGTTGGGTATGGCAAACATATCCCTGTAGGTAACAGTGATCACTTTGCTCACGGTACATGTCCCGAAGTAGGCAATCAACAGGTATTCCCCCTCTTCGGCAAAGTCGTAAAAACTGCTAGAAGAAATCAGGTTGTTTCCTGCATCGTACCATTCGTAGGAATCTGCACCGCTTGCGGTAAGAGTTTGGGTCTCTCCCTCAATAATGATGAGGTCTTTGGATTTATCAAGCACCAATAACGATTCATCAAATGCACTAATGGTTATTTCGTTGGATACCAAAGGGCAGTCGTTGGAAGTGATAACGAGTTGGTAAACACCTGTTCCGGTTACAGTTAAACTGGTGGACGAAGTATCTACAACGGTACCGTCTTTTTTCCATTCAAAGGACGCATCGGTCAGGTCCAAAGTACTTTCAAGAACGATTGCTTCGCCGCCCTCACACAAAACAGTGCTGTTTGCGGTTATTTGAAGCGTTTCGTTGGACGCTAATTTTACTTGCAGTTTATTGGAAGATGCCTCAAAAGCATCAATGGTACCGAACAAAGTATATTCACCATTCCCATTTTGGTCGGATACGGTAATGGTTTTGGAAGTTTCAGCAGAAACATCCCCTCCATTAAATTTCCATTGATAATCGAACGAATTTTGAAGGTCTGCGGTAACATCGGTTTTATTGCCATTGTTTCCGACCGCATATATTTGGGTCAGGCTCAACGTGGCATCAACACTTTCGCAAGAGGTATAGGTTCCAACATAGTCCACAACAAATTCAAATGAATTTGGCGCTACTACATTGATTTTTGATGATGCAACAGGTGCAGGTGTACATGGTCCTCCGTTATCGGTTACCTTTACATAATATTCTCCTATTCCATCAATTTCCAATGAACTGCTGGTTGCATCGGTAATGGCAGAATTGTTCTTATACCATTGATATGTTGCGTTGGACGCGGTAGTGCTTACGGACAGCGTTTTGGTCTGTGCCGGTAGAAGTACAATGTTTTCTTCGTTGTTCAGGGAAATATCAAAGGAACCTGAACTTGACACGGTAACTGGATTGGACATTTCGGTACAAACCCCAGAACCGGATATTTCAACCTTGTACGAGCCTTCAAAACCGCTAGTTCCAGCATCAACCGTAAAGGTGTTGCCATCAACGGTAGGCCCGCTTACCACAGAGCCATCTTTATACCATTTGTAGGTCAATCCCTCTCCACTGATGTTGGCTTCCAACAGGTGGGTTTCGCCGGGGCAAATGGAAATGTTGCTTGTTCCATTGATTGCCAGTCCGGAACTGCTGCCTGTAGTTATTTCGATGGTGTTCGACAAGGTGTTTGCCGACCCAGAACAGTCCCCGTAGTCCAATTCAACATAGTACATGCCGGATTCAGAAACGGTGATGCTTTCTGTTTTTTCGGCAAGTAATGTCCCGCTACGGTACCAATTGTAAATGTATGTTCCGGCATTGGGTATGTTGTGCGGTTTCAGGGTTACCGAGCCACCGCCACAAATTTGTATCTCCCCGCCCGCTGGAATGTTTCCGCTACCATTTTCACTTATCAACAAAGGTGAATTATAATCGATAAAGTACATGGAAAACGCATCCGAAGCAGGACTTGTCTTGGCAGGGCTTGTACTACGGACCCTAAATTTAAAGTTGTCGCCCCTAATGTCGGAAGGGAGCGCAAACTGGAACTTAAAATCAAACGTGGTATTTTTATCGCTTACACGGGCCAGTTCAGTTGGGCTGGAAAAGTAACCGTTGGCATCGGACAATTCCAGTACAAACTCGTTATTGCTGGCCACCAAAGGTGGGTCCCAGTTAAAGCTTACATAGTATTGGTTGAATCCTGCGGAGGCACAAACTGCGGTCCAAGGCGAGTTTCCGCCCAAGTTCGGGTTGGCCGCTGGCTCAGGCTTATACAGCACTTGAGCTTGTACTCCTTGAGTGGCCAATAGCATAAAAGCAAAGGCCAGTACCAGAATGCTATAGGTTGAATTACTTTGTTTCATCACCGTTAGTTTTTAAGAGGGTTATGGGCTATAAAGCCCTGTTAGTTTGTGCCCCTTAATTGTAATTCATTCAAAAAGGCGGTGTTCATGCGCCTTTTCATCATATAGTATTCCAATAACAAATATGTCTCTAATTTCGATGAAGGGAAAGATATTGTTGTAGGTGATACCAAAACTGTTGTGAAATCGCCTACTTTGTATACACAACGGCGCGAAAAATAGCTATCAACTCCGGATTTTACTACCTTTGCGCTTCAAATTATTGGTATGGCAGAAGAAGCTAGATCGCTCAATTTTATAGAGCATATTGTTGAGGACGATTTAAAGAAAGTGTATAAAAAAGAGGATTTAAGGTTCCGTTTCCCTCCGGAACCCAACGGATATTTGCACATAGGGCACGCCAGCTCCATATGCCTTAATTTTGGTCTGGGCTTACGCTACAATGCTCCCGTAAACCTTCGGTTTGATGACACCAATCCCGCCAAAGAGGAGAAGGAATATGTTGAGGCTATTAAGAAGGATGTCAGTTGGTTAGGGTTTGAGTGGGATACGGAATGTTACGCATCCGATTATTTTCAGCAGTTGTACGATTGGGCCGTAAACTTGATCAAGAACGGAAAAGCTTATGTGGACAGCCAATCCTCAGAGGATATTGCCAGTCAAAAAGGGACGCCTACCGAGCCCGGCAAGGAAAGTCCGTACCGTAATCGCTCCATTGAGGAGAATTTGGCGCTTTTTGAAGGGATGAAGAACGGCGATTTTAAGGACGGTGCACATGTTTTAAGGGCTAAGATTGACATGGCGTCTTCCAATATGTTGATGCGTGACCCGGTAATGTACAGAATACTCCATAAACCACATCATCGAACAAATACCGATTGGTGTATTTATCCAATGTACGACTGGACACACGGGGAGAGCGATTACATTGAACAGGTTTCGCATTCGTTGTGTACGTTGGAGTTTTTACCGCACAGGGAGTTATATGATTGGTTTTTGGACCAAGTGGTATCTTCCGATAATTTACGCCCAAAACAGCGTGAATTCGCGCGCAGAAACTTAAGTCATACCGTGGTGAGCAAGCGTAAATTGATTCAATTGGTGGAGAAAGGTGTTGTGGAAGGTTGGGACGATCCACGGATGCCCACTATTTCCGGACTTCGACGAAGAGGGTTTACACCGGAATCCATCAGGAATTTTGCAGATACCATCGGGATTGCCAAACGTGACAATGTTGTTGATGTCTCTTTATTGGATTTTCATGTCAGGGAACACCTTAATAAGATAGCCCCTCGTGTGATGGCCGTTTTAAATCCATTAAAACTGGTTATAACGAATTACGAAGAGGGCAAGGAAGAATGGTTGGATGCCGAGAACAATCCAGAAGATGAATCTGCTGGAAGTAGAACAGTGCCTTTTTCAAGAGAGCTATATATTGAGCAAGAGGATTTTAGGGAAGAGGCCAACCGCAAATTCTTCAGGTTGAAGCTTGGTGGAGAGGTCCGTTTAAAAAATGGGTATATCATCAAAGCGGAAAGCTGCACAAAGGATGATGAGGGCAACATAAAGGAAGTTCAATGTACCTATGACCCCAAAAGTAGAAGTGGTTCCGGTACAGAGGAAAGTTTGAGAAAGGTTAAGGGTACCCTGCACTGGGTCTCCATTCCCCATGCCATTACCGCAGAAGTTAGACTTTACGATCGTTTGTTCACGGATGCAACGCCGGACAGCCATAAGGAAAAGGATTTTATGGATTTTGTGAATCCCGATTCACTGGAAAAAGTAACCGGTTATCTGGAACCAAGTTTGAAAGATGCCAAAATCGGTGATCGGGTCCAATTTCAGCGGATGGGATATTTTAATGTAGATAAAGATTCAACACCAGAAAATTTAGTGTTCAACCGAACAGTAACTTTAAGGGATACTTGGGCCAAATTGGAGCACAAGGAATAGCATAAAATTTTCTTATCAAAGCTATGCCCGCCATTGAGGTTTCTTATTAAAAACGACCTTAATAGGCGGGTTTTGTTTGCGATTCATTTATTGTCCTTCATATTCTCTGTACAACACTTTTAAAGTTCATTAGAAGGGTTCTTTTGCAGTATTTCATCAAAAAATAGCTAAAGCGTTAATCATTCTTTCGATTGAATCGATCATTGTGTTGATCGTGACTTAATTTTGAGTAAATCGATTTGGGACAACACACATCCCACGGTTTAAAATCAAGTTTAATTTAAAGAATCAATATTATGTCAAATAACACAGGAAATGTATTAACCGCATTGTTGACCGGAGCACTTGTTGGTGCAGGAGTTGGAATTTTGTATGCACCGGACAAGGGAAAAAGAACTAGAAAGAAAATCAAGAAAAGTGCTGTAAAGGCCAAAGATGATATTTCTCAAAGTCTTACTCACGCCAAGCAAGAATTTAGCAAAACCGCTGATGCCAAGAAAGTAGAGTTCGAGGAAAAATTGGAAGACACACTATCCAGCATGAGCTACAAAGCTGATGATATTTTGGTTGCCTTGGAGAAAAAATTGGAAGACCTTAGAAAAAAGAACGCCCAACTACAGAAGTAATATATGGCCTTCGAAGAAATTAAAGAACAGATAGACCATGTAGAAGAAGGGGTAAGGTCCTACGTTAAAAACAGTTTTGAGTTTTACCGACTTCAGAGCTTTAAGTCTATGATGCGGGGAATTACCACTGCGACCAAAATACTTGTAATAGGTTGTGTGGCCTCCCTTGCGCTGTTGTTTCTTTCATTGAGCGCCGCGTTTTGGTTGGGAAGCGAGCTGGACAGCACTTCGCAAGGTTTTTTAATAGTAGGGGGCTTTTATATACTTTTTGGTATAGTTTTGGTCCTGTTACGCAAGAAGTTTGAAAAACCGATTCTTAAGAAGTTTTCTAAATTTTATTTTGATGAATTATGAACAGAGCACCTTATACCACATTTGAAGATATAGACAGAGACCTTAAAGTTCTGAAATTACAGCGACAAATTGATGAAGAAAAGGTTAAGCTCGCTGTTCAAAGAACAAAAGAGGAGCTGTACCCAACAAATATACTCACCGGTATGGCGCCGCTGCTACAAAAATTGGCACTGACCATTGTTGCAAAAAAATTGATGAACAAGTTAAGTTAGATAAGCGCAACATTTAACACCAAAAGGCTCCAATTGGGAGCCTTTTTATATTTAACAAAGACAACTAATCTAAGAATTTTCAGAATCTTTTTGATTTTGTTTGCGCTTCATGGCCTCGCCAATTTGGTTACTTGCCGTAAAGGATGCCACCATATTGTTCAACATATCGCTACCTGCTTGGGGTGAGTTTGGCAATAGTATCAAATTGGTGTCCGTTTCTTCGCCAATGGCCTGCAAAGTATCATAGTGTTGGGTGACGACAATCAAAGCAGATGCTTCCTGCGAATTGATGCCGACTTTGTTCAACACCTCAACGGATTCTTCAAGACCGCGTGCGATTTCCCTACGCTGGTCGGCAATACCTTGACCTTGCAACCTTTTGCTCTCTGCTTCGGCCTTCGCTTTTTCCACAATCAAAATTCGTTGTGCATCACCTTCAAATTGGGCAGCTATTTTTTCACGCTCGGATGCATTGATACGGTTCATGGCAGCTTTTACCTGTGCATCTGGGTCAATATCGGTCACCAAGGTTTTTATGATATCAAAACCATAGTCCAACATGGCATCTTGCAATTCTGATTTTACCGCGATGGCAATATCATCCTTTTTTACGAAAACATCGTCCAGTTTCATTTTAGGGACTTCGGCACGGACAACATCAAACACATAGGAGGTAATCTGGTCATGTGGATATTCCAATTGATAGAAGGCCTCGTAGACCTTTTCCCTTATAACAACGTATTGCACTGAAACCTTCAGTTTTACGAATACGTCATCCAAGGTCTTTGTCTCGACGATCACATCCAATTGTTGGATTTTTAAACTCAGTCGACCGGCTATACGGTCAACAAGGGGAATCTTCATTTGCAGCCCAGAGCTCCTGATGCTGTGGAACTTGCCAAAGCGTTCCACGGCAACGGCGGTTTGCTGCTTTACAATAAAGAAAAACTTGAATAGAATGATCAGCGCTACAAACGCAATAGGTATAAAAAGAAAGTTGCCCATGATATTTAGTTTTTATGTTAGAAATGGAAATTACGAAACTTGGCCACATAATTAGTAGCTAAATTTCAAATAATGTTACACTTCCATCAATTTCTATAGTTGGGCAATAGCTGTTCGGATACGGCCTATACTTTCTTCTTTCCCGATCAATTCCATAATATCGAAGAGGTGGGGACCTTTCATATCGCCTACAATGACCAAACGTAGCGGAGGCATAACTTTTCCAAAGGACAGTTCTTTTTCACCTATCCAGCTTTTGACGGTTTCTTCAATCTTGGAAGAACTAAAGTCTTCTATGGTATCCAAAAGTTCCGAAACCTCCTGCATGATTCCCGGAGTATCTTCTTTCCATTGTTTTTTGACAGCTTTTTCGTTGTAGGAGGTTGGTGACTTGAAGAAGTAATCGGACAGCTCCCAAAAATCCTTAACAAAAGAGGCACGTTCCTTAATGGATGAAACTACTTGTCTTACATATTCCGGCTGGGATGCAATGCCTTTTTTCTGCAGTTGGGCCGCAAACAATTTGGCAAGTTCCTCATCACTTGTTTTTTGTAACCATTGCTGATTATACCAATTGTTTTTTTCTGGGTCAAACCGCGCTCCCGACTTGTTCACACGCTCCAAAGTAAAGGCCTCCACCAGCTCTTCCAAGCTAAAAATTTCCTGTTCGGTGCCAGGGTTCCACCCCAATAGCGCTAAAAAGTTCACTACGGCCTCCGGAAAGAAACCAGCTTCTCTATATCCTTCGGATTGGTTCCACGTGAGCGGAAATACAGGAAATCCGCCTTTTTCACCATCACGCTTGCTCAATTTTCCTTTACCGACCGGTTTCATGATCAAGGGCAGGTGGGCAAATTCAGGAGCATCCCAACCAAAGGCATCGTACAACAAGGTGTGCAATGCCAAGGACGGCAGCCATTCCTCACCTCGGATCACATGGGTAATCTGCATCAAATGGTCATCAACAATATTGGCCAAGTGGTAGGTGGGCATGCCGTCACTTTTGAACAATACTTTGTCGTCCAGTATGCTCGAATCTATTTTAATCTCCCCACGGATAATGTCGTTGAGAAGTAACGCTTCATTCTCCGGAGATTTAAATCTAATTACATAATCTTCACCTGCCGCGATCTTGTTTTTGACCTCCTCATTGGAAAGAGAAAGGGAGTTCGTCAATTTTTGGCGGTTATGCCAATTGTAAATAAATGTTTTCCCCTTGGCTTCGTGGTCCTTTCTATGTTGATCTAAAGCTTCGGCAGTATCAAATGCATAATATGCCTTACCTCTTTCTATAAGTTGTAATGCATATGATTTATAAAGTTGCTTGCGCTCGCTCTGTCGGTACGGGCCAAAGTCACCTTCCTTTCCAGGTCCTTCATCAAATGGAATTCCGCACCAGTTCAATGCTTCGATTATATATTCCTCTGCACCTTCAACAAAGCGGTTTTGGTCGGTGTCCTCGATGCGTAGCACAAAATCACCGCCATTTTTTTTAGCGAACAAATAGTTGAACAAAGCTGTGCGAAGACCACCAATATGTAGGGGACCAGTTGGGCTCGGGGCAAAACGAACGCGTACTTTTTGACTCATTTTAGGTCTTATTTTACACAAAGATACGTTCCCGCCAAGGAACTGGAAAGGGATAAGGGGCTGTTTTAAATGTGGATAATGGTTTGATAAATTGAGGTTTAACAAATTTTTTCCGCACTTTTCCAACGGATCGGGTAATTTGGTAATAATTATATACTATTTTGAGTGCATATCAGGACATATTGACCAAGCTGGAAGAGTTTATCAAACGCTTTTACACAAAGCAATTGATAAAAGGCGTATTCCTGTTCCTTACTTTGGGAACCTTATTTTGGATGGCCGTAACTTATTTTGAATATGTTCTATGGCTGAATGAATCTTGGCGGCTAACCCTATTTCTACTTTTTGTGGTTGTTGAGCTGTATTTGTTGTATAGGTATATCGCAATCCCTTTGCTCTACCTGTTCAGGGTGAGAAAGGGAATGGACAACAGGGCAGCTTCGAGGATTATTGGGAAACATTTTCCTCATGTGGACGATAAATTGCTCAATCTTTTGGAGCTTTCGGAGAACGAGGTCAAGACCGACCTTTTAATGGCCAGTATAGAGCAACGGGCATCGGGCTTGGGAACTGTTCCGTTCGCTGATGCTGTTAATTTTAAGGAAAGCTACACCTATGCCAAGTATATTTTGATTCCCCTCGCATTGTTTCTTTTTATTTGGGTAGCTGGTGATATTGTTTCTTTTTTTAATTCCCATCAAAGAGTGATGCATTACGATATGGCTTATGAGAGACCGGCACCGTTTTCGTTTCAGGTGATGAACGATAGGCTGGAGGTGCTGGATAATGAACCTCTGACCATACAAGTACAAACAGTGGGGGATGTCCGACCTGAAACCGTCCAAATGGTGGTCAATGGCGAGGAATTGTTGATGCAAAAAAAAGGAACTTACTACGAATATACTTTTAGCCCTCCGGTTCCCGAAACCAGTTTTTATCTTACGGCCAATGGTTGGAACTCCAAGAGTTATTCCATTGCGAGCTATAGGACACCGACCCTAATCGATTTTTCTTTAGAGCTGCGTTATCCATCCTATCTTAATCTAATGCCGGAGGTCATCTCGGGTACAGGAAACGCAGAAATTCCAGAGGGGACCCAAGTGACCTGGAATATACAGGGAGCATATGTGGATGATATAAAAATGGTCACCACCGACACCACATTATCGTTCCAAAAGGAGGATAAATTTTTCACCAACACCAAACGTGTTTACAATGATCTGGATTATGAACTCAGCACCTCAAACCAAAGGGTCTCTGATTTTGAAAAACTTTTCTACAGTCTAAAAGTCATAAAGGATGCCAAGGCCACCGTACAGGTCGATCAAGTTTTGGATTCTTTAAATCCCAACCAATCCTATTATACGGGTCAGGCAGCGGACGATCATGTTATAGATGAAATCCGATTGGTTTGTTACCCTACCGATGATATTGATGCTACACAACGTATTTCACTGGCATCACCAAATTCAAATGTCTATCAGTTTTACTATACATTCCCTTCCGGATTGCAGCTAGAGAGCGGTAAAAATTACAAGTTGTATTTTGAAGTTGTTGATAATGATGGTGTTAGAGGCGGAAAGGTTACCAAAAGTGCCGTTTTTAATGCAACACTTTATAATGATAATGAACTCAACAACAAGGAGTTAGAGTTTCAAAATGCCACATTGAACAAAATGGGCGAATCCTTGGAAAAATTCAAGGAGCAAGAACAAAAACTATCAGAAATAAATAATCTTCAGAAGGAAGAAAAATCCCTGAGTTTCGAGGACAAGAGTCAAATCAAGAACTTTTTACAACAGCAGAAAATGCAGGAAGAATTAATGCAGAAGTTCAGCAACGATTTGAACAAGAGCATGGATAAGAATGCTGAGGATTCCGAAATGAAGAAAATGCTGCAAGAACGTTTGGAGCGACAGGAGGCCGAGGCAAAGAAGAATGCCGAGTTATTGGAAGAGCTCAATAAAATTGCTGACAAAATTGACAAGGAAGATTTGCAAAGGCGTTTGGAGGAGCTGGGCAAAAGCCAAGGTAAGAACACCCGTAATCTAGAGCAAATATTAGAGTTGACGAAACGATATTATGTAACCGAAAAGGCATCACAGATTGCCAAAGAGCTGGATGAACTTGCAGAAAGACAACAAATATTATCCGAATTAAAATTAGGCCAAGATTTTAGCGATAAAGAGCAGATGAAGCTAAATGAACAATTTAAGGAATTGGAAAAAGACATCCGTGAATTGGAAAAGGACAATAATGGACTTCAAAAGCCTTTGGATTTAGATACAGATAAAGACAAAACAGAAGCTGTAAAAAAAGATCAACAAAATGCGTTAGAAGAGATTAATAAGCATCAAGGAATGGAGGAGTCTTCCCAATCCAAGGAGAAGCAAGAAGCAGGCAACAATGCTTCAAAGAAACAGAAATCTGCTGCCCAAAAAATGCGCGAGATGAGCCAATCCATGAAATCGAGCTCCATGGGAGGAGGAGAAACCGATGCTGAGGATGCGGAAATGCTTCGCCAGATTTTGGATAATTTGGTCACATTTTCTTTTAAACAAGAGCATCTTTTTGACAACATACAACAAGCAGATGTAGATATTTCCCAATTTTCCAGAACTGTTAAGGACCAACAGAATTTACGAAGGTTATTCGAACATGTGGACGACAGCCTGTTTGCCTTATCGTTACGAAGGGCCGAGTTGTCGGAATTTGTCAATGAACAGATCACCGAGGTTTATTACAACATTGACAAGTCACTCGAAAGTATAACAGAAAATCAAATTTACCAGGGAGCGTCCTATCAACAGTACGTAATAAATGCAACCAACGCATTGGCCGATTTCCTGGCCAACATTTTGGATAATATGCAACAGAACATGATGCCTGGCCAGGGGCAAGGAGGGGGACAAGATTTTCAATTGCCGGATATTATCAAAGGTCAACAAGCAATCCAAGAAAAGATGAACGGATCTGGCGAAAAGGGGAAGCAATCCCAAGGGCAGGGCCAACAGCAAGGGGATAATGAGGGAGGTCAGCAACAAGGCGACAAAGGAAGTCCTGGTCAAGGTGATAATGGGGAGAACGGAGAGGATGGCGAGAACGGCAACAAAGATTCAAGTAATGGCGAAGATGGCAAATCAAACGGAAATGGTCTTGGTGAAATGGATTTGAACGAGGTGTACGAAATCTATAAGGAGCAACAATTTTTAAGGGAGAACTTGGAAAAACAATTGCAGGACATGATGCAGGAGTCCGACAAGAACCTTGCTAAGAAGTTGATCCAGCAAATGGAGGATTTTGAGAATGATTTATTGGAGAATGGCATAACAGAGCGCACACGAAACAAGGCAAACAATATTCAACACCAGCTTATGAAACTGGAAAACGCTTCAATGGAGCAGGGAGAAAAGAAGGAGCGTGAAAGTAACACCAACGTCAATCAATACACAAATCCAATAACCACCAAACCAGAGTTGCTTCAAGATTACCAGAACAGCATTGAAATATTAAATAGACAAGCTTTACCTTTGCGCCAAAATTTTGAGAAAAAAGTAAAGGTGTATTTCGATAATGATTGACTTTCATTTTAAGAGTGATTTTATACTTCAGAACAAAGCCGACTATGCCGATTGGGTAAGTAGGATTATAACTTCTGAGGAATGTACTGTAGGACAAATTGATTATATTTTTTGTTCGGACGAATATCTTTTAGAACTCAATCAAGAGTATTTGAACCATGATACATTGACCGATATTATCACTTTTGATTATGTGGATGGCAGAACTATTTCGGGAGATATTTTTATTTCTACTGAGCGGGTGTTTGCCAACGCGAAAGAATTTGAAGTTGATTACGACATAGAGCTCCGTAGGGTCATGAGCCATGGAATCCTCCACCTTATCGGTTATGGGGACAAGGCTCCACAACAAACACGGATAATGCGTGAAAAGGAAGAAGAGAAAATTAAAATGTTCCACGTGGAACTATAGGTATGTTTGAAAAGGAATATGATGTAATTGTTGTTGGGGGAGGCCACGCAGGGGCAGAGGCTACAGCGGCCGCTGCCAATATGGGCTCCAGCACTTTGTTGGTGACGATGAACCTTCAAACCATTGGACAGATGTCCTGTAATCCCGCGATGGGCGGGATAGCCAAGGGGCAAATAGTTCGTGAAATTGACGCCCTTGGAGGCTACAGCGGGATAGTTACGGACAAGTCTGCCATACAGTTCAAAATGTTGAACAAATCCAAAGGTCCGGCCATGTGGAGTCCACGTGCCCAGAACGACCGAATGCGTTTTGCGGAAGAATGGCGAATGGCTTTGGAAAACACCCCAAATGCGGATTTCTATCAGGAGATGGTCAATGGTTTGTTGATTGAAGGGGATAAAGTTGTCGGCGTACGAACGAGCCTTGGCCTGGAGATTCGTGCCAAAGCGGTAGTGCTCACCAATGGGACCTTTTTAAATGGATTGATCCATATCGGGGAGAAGCAGTTAGGGGGAGGTAGAGCAGGAGAAAAAGCAGCAACGGGGATAACCGAGCAATTGGTGGAACTTGGTTTTGATAGCGGTAGAATGAAAACCGGAACCCCTCCACGGGTTGATGGAAGGTCTTTGGATTATTCCAAAATGATACCACAGCCTGGTGATGAACAACCGGAAAAGTTCTCCTACTTGAACACATCAATTCTTCAAACTCAACGTGATTGCCACATGACCCACACCAGTAAACTGGTCCACGATTTGCTTAGAGAGGGGTTTGATCGTTCGCCGATGTTCAATGGAAGAATCCAAAGCTTGGGGCCTCGATATTGTCCATCAATTGAAGATAAAATAAATCGTTTTGCCGATAAGGATGCCCATCAAATTTTTGTGGAGCCAGAAGGTTGGAACACCGTTGAGGTTTATGTAAATGGCTTCTCGACTTCCTTGCCCGAGGACGTGCAATACAAAGCGCTAAAATCTGTAGTAGGATTTGAGAACGTAAAGTTTTTTAGGCCCGGTTATGCCATCGAATATGATTATTTTCCGCCGACACAATTAAAGCATACGCTCGAAACTAAATTGGTCCAAAACCTGTATTTTGCTGGACAGATTAATGGAACAACGGGCTACGAAGAGGCAGCTTCGCAAGGTTTGATGGCAGGGATAAATGCCCACCTAAAAATCAACGAAAAAGAGCCATTTATCTTAAAAAGGGACGAGGCTTATATAGGTGTCCTGGTCGATGATTTGATAACAAAAGGAACTGAAGAGCCTTATCGAATGTTTACTTCGCGCGCTGAGTATCGCACCCTGTTGAGGCAAGACAATGCGGATTTGCGACTGACCCCAAAGGGATACGAAATAGGTTTAGCCAAAGAAGAGCGCCTAAAACGGATGGAGGAGAAGATGAGCAAGTCGGATAATTTTGTGGATTTTTTTAAGAAAACAAGTTTTACTACGGACGAAATCAATCCTATTTTGGAGTCGTTGGATTCATCTTTGGTAAAGCAATCGGACAAATTGTTCAAGGTGTTTTCAAGGCCAAAAGTTACCATGGACCACATGCTCCAATTGGAATCCGTATCCGAGTTTGTAAAGAACAATGATTTGGACACGGAGGTATTGGAACAGGCCGAAATACAGGTAAAATATTCCGGTTATATAGAAAAGGAAAAGACCAATGCGGATAAACTACAGCGGTTGGAAAATGTCCGTATCCCGGATAATTTTGATTATTCAAAACTTAAATCCCTGTCTTACGAAGCCAGGGAAAAGTTAGCGTCGATACAGCCCGTTACAATATCACAGGCGTCTCGAATCAGTGGGGTTTCTCCTGCTGACATCAGCGTTCTTTTGGTGTATTTGGGGAGATAAATGATTGTTATGTTCCACGTGGAACACAGGTTTTTGTTCCCTGTTTATATCTAAATGGCTCAGTTTTTGATTTGGTATTCGGTATAACACTATGCCAGATGAAACAAACCTTACTAGCCATTTTTGTTTTGATCTTCTTGAGTTCTTGTATCCCAATTCGGATTGCACCGAACATTAAAGATTATAAATTGACGAGAGGAAAGCGATTCAAAAAAGGTCTTCCGAAGAAAACGATCTTTGTATTCGAGGATCCAAAGAATGCAAATGAATTTTACGAATACATCAACACAAAATTTCAGCTAAACGATTATTATGTGGATGTCCAAGTTCCATTTTTAGTAGACGGACAAACTTTCTATTTTTCGTTTTATGAAGTTGAAATCCCAACCAAAACAATCAATTTGATTCCGTTGGCCTTGGATGTCGCGTTGAACCGAGCAGCGGATACAGAACCTATTTTTGAAGACGCTCATACCTCTCGTATTGGAAATTGGTATATCGCCGCTGAAGTTTTTAGCGATTCGGAAAAGGATTGTTTATTGGAAGGTTCCGTTTCAAGGGAAATAGTTTTACCCTATCTTCGAGAATTGAAAACCGAATATTTGGCAACCGATAACTATAATGAAGTTGTTTTTAAAAACTAAGGATCACGCTGTTTCCGGAGAACCGTTCGAATTGTATTTAGATGAACAATTGGATATGCTGGTGACCAAACCGCAACCCCATAATTTAGCTCCGTACTATGAAAGTGAAGACTATATTTCCCACACAGATTCAAAATCATCGTTTACGGACCGTTTATACCATAGGGTTAAGGGTATAAATCTTAAAAATAAGGTTCAAATCATTGAAAATCAAAAGAATAACACCAAAAACCTTTTGGATTTGGGTGCGGGAACGGGAGATTTTTTGATTGCGGCCCAGAATTCAGGTTTTCAAGTAAGCGGGGTGGAGCCAAGTTCTAAAGCAAGAAAACTTGCCGAGCAGAAAGGTATCCAACTATCATCAAGTTTAGAAGATGTGTCCGGGCAAAAATTTCAGGCAATCACACTTTGGCATGTTTTGGAACACCTCCCCAATCTGGATGACCAAATAAAAACCTTGGTCAATCTTTTGGAAGAGAATGGTATTTTGGTGATTGCTGTGCCCAACTTTAAATCCTACGATGCCAAACACTACAAAACCCATTGGGCAGCTTATGATGTTCCCCGGCACCTTTGGCATTTTTCAAAAAAATCCATTTCCAAACTTTTTGAACCACATCAAATGGAGGTGGTTAAAATCAGACCGATGTGGTTCGATGCTTTTTATGTATCCATGCTCTCAGAAAAATATCGAGGTAACAAACTGTATCTCATCAGCGCATTTTTGGTAGGGTTGTGGTCCAACTTCAAAGCCATCTTTACAAAAGAGCACTCTTCATTGATTTACATTCTTGAAAAGAAGAAATAAGCCGTTTTAGGCCCATTTGCCGCATTTAATAGGATGGTGGCGCATCATCACATCAAACAAAAAAGATCTACCTAAAGACACGCGTTTATGAAGGCCATTAAAATAAATATTTCCAATGCATCAGATGTGCTGCTATAAAGAATTCTTATCGGGCAATGGGATTGATTTTTTATATCACAAAAACTTAATGACCACCTTTCCAAAAGCTTTTCTATTTTTGCGCATCTATAAAAAGTAAAAGATGAAAAAATTAGTAGTGCTTGCCATTGCCATTGCCGCAATGTCGTGTCAGCAAAACAAAATTGCATTTGTGGATAGTGTAAAGATCATGGACGAATATCAAGAGAAGATGGATGTTGAGGCCAAGTTCCAAAAAAAGGCCGAATCCATGTCCAGAAAACGTGACAGTATCTCACAAGCGTTCCAAATGGAATTGCAACAATTCCAGGGCAAGGCTCAAAGCCTGTCACAGCAAAACGCCCAAGAGCAATATTCCGAACTGCAACAACGCGGTCAGCGTATTGGCCAACAACTGCAGCAAGAAGAGCAGCAATTGCAACAGACCAGCCAAGAACAAATGGACTCTTTGGTAAAAAAGGTGAAAAAGGAAATCAGGGCCTACGGAAAAGAGAACGGCTACACCTACATTTTAGGTGGCGGTGAAGGAGGTTCCGTAATCTATGGAGACGACACAAAAGATGTTACCGATGCCATCCTTAAAATATTGAACGATAAGTACGAGAAGTAAGCTCGATACATTCAATTACGCAAGGCCCATTCGAAAGATTGGGCCTTTTTGTTTTGCGTTATTTGGTTTTCCTGTAAGATAGAAATAGATAGATACCAAAACCAATTTCTATAATTGAGCCTGATAGGGCAGAAATGGCAGGGGAAGCCTTCAAAACAAACAACATAAATGAAGCTGCACCCAACAGACCGCCCAAGATCCAATACGTTTTGATGCCATAAAGCGTAGTGAACGTTAAATACCTTCCACCAATGATCAACAACATGCCCTGAAAAAACCAAGCGTGGTTCTGTAACGATAGGAGCAATGCCAAGGGAATGCACATCAACATAAAAATTGTTCCCTCCAAAGCTAGTTTGCCCAAGGTATTTTTTGGGGAATGACTTGCAGGAACACCAATCAGCTTGGCCAGCAACAACCCTAAAGGATGAATGAGCATACCGCCGAAAAACAAGGTCCAAACAGCGATTTGAGATGTAACGGACAAGGCCACCAGAGCGGCCGTCATCCAAACCGTTCCGGAAACCAAAACTCCCAAAGAGCCATCTGCATAGCCTTTGCGCAGATCGGCCTGTGCAGCCGAAATGGAATCAACCGAAGTTCCCTCTGTATTTTGTTCTTGTTCGTTCATTTTTTGGACTTTTTCTTATTACCGGTGATTACCAAAGCCATGGCGATAATTAGCAAAATATTGGAAACCATGCCCCAAATCCCACCATTTCCGTTTTTTAATTCTATCAGATTGATAACAAAAAGGACTAGACTAATCACCATGACCACTAAAGGAGCAATCGCTTTTTTCCCGAACATGATCACATCTTAAGTTCAATATCCAGTTGCCTGCCCTCTTCTTTTGCCTTGTTGTCCATTCGGGCGCCCATTGCCAGCCCCATCGACATGCCTATGGGCAGTCCAATGCCCAAAAACGCCATATTTCCCAAACTAAGCCCCAAGGCAGCTCCAATGGGCAAACCAAAAACTGTCATGCCCAGAACAAACCAGTTTTTTCTAAAATAATTTATGGGTACGATTTTGAGTTTCTGAGCCAACAATCCTACAATTTTAGATTGCTCTTTTCGGATTTCGTTTCGTAATGTTTTACCGGTATCGGGAACCGAATTGAGTTGTGTAATGTGCTTATTGATGACCAGCTCCATTTCCTCGGGCAGTTTCTTTTTTTTGATTTCAATGATCAATCGTTTGAATTGCTCGTAGGCACTTTTGGTCTTGTCGGCGAGTTCAGGACGTTGTTTGGGTTCTAGAATCATAAATGATTGGGATTACTGCATCAAATACACCAAAAAAATAGTTGGAATCAAATACACCACAATGGTTTGAGCGCCTGCGTAATCCTTGGCCACACGTTGGCCCAACAATAGCATCAACAAAGTCACCGCAGAAAGAAGGGCCCCATAAAAACCATAATTGCTCTCGCCATCAACAGCTATTTGAAAAATACCGACTCCGCAGAGTATGCCGGACAACATTTCCAGTATCAAAACAATACCTAAAAGCAAAGGAACCGAGCCCTTGAAAATAGACTTGGAAAAATGCCCGGTAAGCCAACCTAGATTGCCTTTCCAATCCATAAGCTTATCGATTCCGCTCTGTAAAAAAGTAATCGTCAAAAATGCCAACAATAGAATTTCTGCGGCATTGGAAAATAAATGGTTCATGGTAAGTTTATTTATGCGGCCTTGGCGTGCAAGAGCCGTGTAAGTTTTATGGACAAATCGGTGAAAATCAATTTGGAGTTTCCATTGCGTTCCACGTGAAAAATTGCCTGCTCCAACTCCTTTACAATATCCAAAATATTGTTTTCATGCACAAAGGGCGCAAACTTTTTTAGATCAAAACCTTCCATGTGAACTTTGGCATGCACAAGTTCGTTGGCCTTATAGTTGAGCAAAAGGGCCTGCCGCATCATGGTAAGGCAATAGTTCAGGAACTTTTTTTGGACCTCACGTCCGGTTTTGGACACTTCGTCGCTCCACAGAATCAACTCCTGAATGGCGCCCTTGTTGCCTTTTGCCTTAAAAGCGCTACGGACCCATTGTACGAACCAACGTTCAAACACGAGATCCTCCGAATCCTTGTTCAGCAGGTCAAGAGCCTTATTAAAATTGCCATTGGCCTCCAACGCAATTGTCAAAGCTTCGGTCTGGGCGACCCCCTTCACCAAAAGCGCATCGGTAATCACCTGTTCCGCAAGCGGCGGGAAGTTAAGGATTTGACAGCGGGATCGTATGGTGTTGATGATCTGTTCCTCCTCTTCCGCCAAGAGCAATAAAATGGTCTTGTTCGGCGGTTCCTCGATCAATTTTAAAAGTTTGTTGGCTGCCGAAGTGTTCATTTTTTCCGCCATCCAAACAATCAAGATTTTATAACCCCCTTCGTAGGATTTGAGGGAGAGCTTTTTTACCATGTCCTGGGCTTCGTCCACCCCGATCTGTCCCTGCTTTTTTTCGATGCCGATATGCCGGTACCAATCGAACAAGTTGCCATAGGGCTGTTCTTTTACGAATTGGCGCCACTCTTCCAGATAATGATCGCTCACCGCATGCGATTTTACCTTATCCGAATTGGAAACCGGAAAAGCAAAATGTAGGTCAGGGTGTGTCAACGAATTACACTTGGTATTGCAAACCGTGTTCTCCCCATCATTTTCACCACCCGTATTGCCGCACAGCAAATATTGTGCATAAGCCAGCGCCATGGGAAGCACCCCGGAGCCTTCGGGACCCACGAACAATTGCGCATGGGCCACCCGACCGGTTTCCGCAGTGGTCACCAAATGGTTTTTGATGTGTTCCAGCCCTAAAACATTTTTAAAAAGCATGACCCAAAGATACATTTTTAAGTCTTGAAGTTTTGCAGGACAGGTTAGACAGGTTCATTGCGGGTTTAACATATCAAACCGAAAAGGTTAAAAAGAGATAAACTTTGAAATAAAAGGCCCGTCAAACCGATGAAAATGCAGGAAATCTTTACATTTGAAACTCTCAAAAAAGAACACATTACATGAAGACGATAGACGATTTCAATTTCGAAGGAAAAAAAGCATTGATCAGAGTGGATTTCAACGTACCATTGGACGGTGATTTCAAGGTAACCGATACCAGTCGTATCGATGCCGCAAAACCTACCATTCTAAAAGTTTTGGAAGATGGCGGTTCTGCAATTCTGATGAGCCACTTAGGAAGACCAAAAGGAAAGGCCAATCCAGATATGTCACTTTCCCACATTGTAGAAAAGGTATCCGACATTATCGGCGTACAAGTAAAATTTGCAGCCGATTGTGTGGGAGCAAAAGCGGATGAAGCTGTTGCGGGACTTAAAAGTGGAGAGGTGCTTTTGTTGGAAAACCTTCGTTTTCATGCCGAGGAGGAAGCAGGTGATGAGTCCTTTGCAGAGGCCTTGTCCAAGCACGGTGATATTTACGTGAACGATGCATTCGGTACCGCGCACCGGGCACACGCCTCCACTACGATCGTGGCCAAGTTCTTCCCGGAAAATAAATGCTTCGGGTACTTGTTGGCCAAAGAAATCAAAGCCATTGACAAGGTGATGGAAACAGGAGAGAAACCAGTGACCGCTATTTTGGGCGGAGCGAAAGTGTCTTCCAAGATCACCATTATTGAAAACATACTTGATAAGGTTGACAACCTCATCATTGGTGGCGGCATGACCTATACCTTTGTAAAGGCCAAAGGCGGTAAAGTAGGGGATTCCATCTGCGAGGACGACAAAATGGAACTGGCTTTGGATATTCTTAAAAAGGCCGAGGCCAAAAACGTAAAGGTGTACTTGCCCGTAGATGTTTTGGCCGCCGATGATTTTAGCAACGACGCCAACACCCAATTTGTGAACGTAAACGAAATTCCCGATGGATGGCAAGGATTGGATGCCGGTCCAAAAACCTTGGAAATCTTCAAACAAGTAATCTTGGCATCCAAGACCATTTTGTGGAACGGTCCGGTAGGTGTTTTTGAAATGGAAAACTTTGCCAAAGGAACCATTGCCGTTGGTAATTATATTGATGAGGCCACCCAAAGCGGAGCCTTCTCCCTAGTAGGTGGAGGGGATTCCGTTGCCGCGGTCAAGCAATTCGGGTTCGAAGAGAAGGTAAGTTACGTATCCACGGGAGGAGGAGCCATGTTGGAAAGCCTGGAAGGGAAAACATTACCGGGCATTGCTGCAATATTGGGCTAAGTCTCACGTTGTGAGATATCGGGGCAAACGTTAAAAGTTGGAGAATTTTGTCTCAGGGCTTTATTCTTTCAGAAAAAAAAGCCATTTTCGTTCGCCCCGAAATCAAATCTTGTCCAAATGAATCATAATTTAAGAATAGCTGTTTTTGCGGTTCTGATTTCCGCAGCTCCATTTGTACGAGCACAACAGGCAGGCGTATCATCCAAAAATGAGCAGGATTCTACCTCGCTGCAACAAGATGAAAGGCCGGCCATTGCTGTTTCCAACATCAAAATAGACGGCCAGCTTATGGCCTTGGAAACGCACGAAGACGGAAAGTTTAAATTGCGCGATCTTGAAGAAGCGTGGAGATATGACAGCCTTTGGCTGAAGGAACTCCATAGCAATGCCGATTTGTTCAGTGATATGGTTTTGGAGATTCAAAATAATCCGGACCTGGAGGAAGCCTTCGAGGTGGATTTGCCGACGGACACGCTTAAGGCAAGATTGGCCCGAATGAACGAGAAGACCCCGTTCAACATCACTTACAATTCTTCTTTGGAAAGTGTTATCAAATCCTTTTTGACAAGGAGAAGGGACCTGATGCAGCGCATGATCACGGCAAGCCAGTTTTACTTCCCATTGTTCGAACAGGAGTTGGACAACCAAAATATTCCTTTGGAAATAAAATACTTGGCCATTGTGGAATCCGCTCTCAACCCGAAGGCAATGTCCAGAGTGGGAGCTAAGGGACTTTGGCAGTTTATGTACAGCACGGGCAAAATGTACGGACTGGATGTAAGCAGTTATGTGGACGAGAGGCACGATCCCATCATGGCGACCAAGGCCGCAAGTAAATACCTTGCAAGGCTATACGGCATCTTTGGGGACTGGGACTTGGCTTTGGCGGCGTACAACTCTGGCCCAGGAAACGTAAACAAAGCGATACGACGCTCTGGAGGATATGAGAACTATTGGAACATAAGGCCGTTCCTTCCACGTGAAACTGCAGGATACCTTCCGGCATTCTTGGCTACCATGTACATTTTTGAATATGCGGAAGAGCATGGCCTACAATACAAAAAAGCGGACCGCGCCTATTTTGAAACGGATACAATTCATGTAAAAAACATGATCACTTTCGACCAGATTTCAAAATTGGTGGATATAGGGACCGAAGAGCTGGAAATGCTCAACCCTGCCTATAAGCTCAATATTATCCCTAAAGTCGAGGGGAAAAATTACGCGCTGCGCCTGCCCATATCCAAAATAGGAAAGTTTGTTTCCAACGAAGAGCAGATTTATGCCTACGCAAAGAAGGAGCTCGATTCTTTGGAAAAACCATTGCCCAACATGGTAACTGCGGATGACCAAATACGATATCGTGTAAAAAGCGGAGATTATTTGGGCAAGATCGCGGAACAATACGGCGTAGGTGTAAGCCAGATAAAAAGATGGAACGGACTTCGCAGCAACAATCTGCGCGTTGGACAACGCTTAACGATATACCCCAGAAAGCCCTACATTGCCAAGAGTACATCCAAGCCCAGCAGTTCCAACTCAGGAACCACGGTTGCAGGCGGCTCCAAGATCCATACGGTACAGTCGGGCGATTCACTTTGGACCATCTCCAAAAAGTACCCCGGGGTTTCCATAGAAAATTTACGAGAATGGAACGGTATTAGCGGTAATAATCTAAAACCGGGCACAAAACTTAAATTGTGTGATTGTTCTTCGTAAATTTAACACAAGATGAAAAGATTAGGAACGCTATTTTTTGCCACAGTTATGTTGGCAATGGGATCCTGTAAGGAATCAGGATCAAAAGAAAAGTTTTTGCCACCTTCAACAGGGGGTATAAATACCTTAATGGTGGTAATGGACACCGACCTCTGGAGAGGGCCTGTAGGTGAAAAAATAAGGGACAAGTTTGCCGCCCAGATCGTTGGGCTCCCGCAAATAGAACCCAAGTTCACCATAACACAAGTGCCTCCAAAGGTTTTTAAGGGCACAACCACGCATTCCAGGTCATTGTTGTATGTTGAGCAAGATTCCACATCATTGGCGCATATTAAGGACGATGCCTACGCCAAACCACAAAAAGTAGCTGTGATCACCGGGCCAACAGAGGAGGTTATGATCAAGAATCTGGATTCTTTGGCTGACAGGGCCATCAAGGAATTCAAGGCCAATGAAATTGCCGAGGCACAACGAAGGTTTGAACGCTCCCTGAGCAAGGACAAAGCCTTGGAAGAGGAATTTGGGATTCATATGGATGTACCATCGCTTTATAAGGTCGGCAGGCGTGAGGACAACTTTGTTTGGATGGACATACAGATTCCGAAGGGAACCATGAACATCATTGCGTACGAAATGCCTTGGGACTATTTCAGCAACGATTCCACCTTTGTGGAAGATATTGTACGAATGCGGGACTCGATCGGACAAAAGTTTATCCCCGGCGAATATGAAGGGACCTATATGATTACTGAAAAAGCGTTTGCCCCCTATGTGTTTCCCGCGGAAATAGGAGGAAAAAAGGCAGCTGAGGTCAAAGGGGTTTGGGAAATGCACGGATACCCGATGGCGGGCCCTTTTTTAACGTATATCATAAACGATAAAGAGAACAACAGAAAAATGGTCATTGAAGGGTTCACTTTCGCTCCATCCGAAGAGAAAAGGGACTATATGTTCGAGCTGGAAGCCATTTTAAAGACGGTGGACTTTCAGCCGGAGACCACTGCTCCAAAGAATTAGAAAAAGGGATTCCCCATAAAAAGCAAAAGGCCCGAACCAATTGGTTCGGGCCTTTTTTTATTTAAACGTGATGAGTTTAGTCAAAAGCAAAACCTGTGGCCATCCTGTATACAAATGCATAAAGAACTATAAAGAACATTACAAAGCTGAACCATGCGAAAAACTTAAAATACTTTTCGACTATAATGTGGCCTAAATTGCGGAAGCCTTCTATGTAGATTTCTTTAACGAGTAGTAATTTTTTCATATGTCTGATTTAAGGATTAAATACAGGCCAAAGATTTGACTTTGTGGATCAAGAAGTAAAACTAAAGGACAAAATGCCGCAAAAACAAGGTGAACTCAACCAAGAAGAACTTGTAATCCACGAGAATATACCTTTGATCGATAAAGTGCAGGTGAATCAAAAACCATTGGTCGGGCAAAGGCATCGATAAAGTGTAATGTGCTTGGGAAATTGAGCGTTTAACCCTTCGCTAAGCTGGATTTATTGGGCAACCAGTATAAATTCGGACCTTCTGTTCAGGCGGTGCTGATCGGGCGTACATGGGGACCCATTGGCGCAATCGTTCAACAAACGTTCCTCACCATACCCAATGGCACTCACAATCCTGGATGCATCGATCCCCTGGGAAATAAGATATGCCTTTGTGGACTTGGCTCTTTTGTCCGATAAATATTTGTTGTAGGCCTTTGGGCCTATGGCATCCGTATGGGATTCAATTTTTAACGATAGGGTTTGGTTCTCTTTCAGTACGGTGATCAACTTGTCCAGTTCTTGTGCATATTTGGCCGTTACTGTATAACTGTCAAACCCAAAATAGACATTGCTTGGTTCAAAAATCTCCGTGATCGGCTTTTCTTCCATCAGCATTTTTAAGGAATGGCTTACCGATATGTTTTCGTTCTCCTTGGTCTGTACCGATAGACTGTCGTTAACAAAACCGGTATTGGAGGCGACAACAGTGTACTGTGTGTCGGGATCAAGGTCTTTGAAGAGATAAGAACCCACGGAGTCCGAGGTGGTCTCGTAAAGAAGCTTTCCATTTTCATCGAGCAAGGACACGTTTGTTCCTGGCAGAACGTCACCCGTTGATGCATTTTCAATGGAGCCTACAATCGCATTCAGGTTCAATGTTTGGTTAAAGGAATAAATGTCATCATCCCCTTTGCCCCCTGTACGGTCGGAAGCAAAGTAGCCATGCTGGCCGGAAGGGTCAATAATATAGGAGAAATCGTCCTTAGTGCTGTTGATGGGCTCGCCTAGGTTGACGCCTACGCTGAACGTACCGTTTGTCCCATTAGATCGGTACACATCCAAACCGCCAAGCCCCATAGCTCTATCAGAAGAAAAATAAAGTGCATTTTCGGCGATGTAAGGAAACATTTCCTTTGCAGGTGTGTTGATGGTCTCCCCAAGGTTTTTTGGCTCCGAGAAGCCGCCGTTCTTATCAATATCGACCATATAGACATCGGTTTCCCCGAAACCGCCGGGCCTATCGGAAACAAAGTACATTTTTGTTCCATCCAAACTTACCGTGGGATGGCCGGTGGAATAATCTTCGCTGTTGAACGGAAGCTCTTCGGCCTTGGTCCATTCGCCGTCCACAAAATAGGATCGATATATCTTTAGGTGATTGATGCCGTTTTTTCCCCGCTTGAGTCGCTTTTTGTAATTGTTTCTGGTAAAATAAATGGTATTATGATCCGGGGAGAAGGCCATTGAGGCTTCGTGATACTTGGTGTTGAGTTTTTTTGAAAATTTTTGTGGGGACGAAAGGTCGCCTTGCTTGTTCTTGGCCTTGGCCACATACAGATCCAGAAAGGGCTGATTTGTGCGGCGGTACCTTCGGGTGGTCAAAAACAGGGTGTCCTTTGCCGAAGCATATACAATACCGGAATCTTTATGGAACATCGGGGAAAAATCGGAATAGGGAGAGTTGATTTCCAGATTTTTGATTTTTACGTTGTATGCGCCCAAGTTGTTGAGCTCTTTGAGGGGCTCATCCCTTTTCTGACGTAGCATCTTGGTAATTGCTACTGCCCGTTGATATTTTCCGGCACTTTTTGAGGCTTGGGTGTTTCTTATAAAAGTATCCTCTTGCATTTCATGCTGATACTCCCGGTAAAGTTCGTTGTACCATTTATATGCTTTTTCTTCTACATCTGTTACAAATACCGAAGCAACCTTATCCGTAGAAGTTGATTCATCGGAAGGTGAGGACATTCCGTCAAATTCGGATAGGGAGCGCTCTTGGGAAAATATCCCAAAGGAGCACAAGAAGAAAATAAGCAAGATCAGTCTTTTCATTACCACTCCATCTGCACAAACGAACTTAAAAGGTCCATTTGGAGGTTAAGCATAGGGGGCCTAACGGTTTAGTTACGACCGCTAAAATAGGATAAGGTAATTGGGGTGATAATTTTTTGTTGTGAAAGGGCCTATTTTTGGCGTTGAACGTTAAAAAAGTGTTGTTGTCGCCGAAAATGATTTGGCAACACAACACGTTTTACACCATAAAAAGTGTCAAATTTAGGATTTTGACTCCTTTGTTTCCCCTTCCAGTTTGTCGTCTTCTTTGGTGGCGTCCTTAAATTCTTTAATACCGCTACCAAGGCCCTTCATTAGTTCTGGGATTTTTCTACCTCCAAACAGCAAAACAACCACGGCAACAATCAACACAATCTGCCAAGGACCTAGCATTCCAAGAAATATAGTTTGAGCAATCATATTATCAAAACCTTTAATTAGAATAGTAAAAGTACTAAAAAGAAGTGGAAGAGCGTGTTCGATTAACGAAAATTAGCATTTGGGAACGATTTTTCAGAACTTAAGCCCATAAGCTTTTTAAAAAGCTTAACATGCATATTAAAATCTAAGCCTATCTTTGTTCATCATGGCAAAGGACAAAAAGAAAAGAAAGGAGATAAAGCGTAAGCTGCTGCACAAGTATCGCTTGGTCATTCTCAATGAAAGCACTTTTGAGGAAAAGATATCCTTTAAGCTTAACAGATTGAATGTTTTTGTTACGGGAACCATGTTCATGATTCTACTTATTGGCGTCACTACCCTGATCATTGCCTTTACTCCCCTACGCGAATATATTCCTGGGTACTCGTCCACCAAATTGAAACGCCAGGCCACCGACCTTACCTATAAAACGGATTCATTGGTCACTGTGCTCAACTACACCAACCGATATTTGGACAACGTGAGAAAGGTGTTGCGAGGCGATATCGAAAACAACCAAATGAATCGGGATTCCCTGTTTGAGCAGTATAAGCTGGACCCGGCCTCCGTGGACCTTACCCCAATTCGACAAGATCTGTTGTTGAGGGAAGAGGTGGAGCTCGAGGACAAGTACAATCTTTTTGAAAGGGACATCGAGAATTTGGGAACATTGTTCTTTTCGCCTGTTAGCGGGACCATATCCCAAGGGTTCGACCAAAAAACAAAACACTACGCCGTGGATTTGGTGGCACCAAGGGACACTCCCGTAAAAGCCATTGCCGATGGCACCGTGCTTTTTGCAGAGTGGACCACCGAAACCGGATATGTGATCATTGTAGAACACCAAGAAGGAATCACCTCGGTGTACAAGCACAATGGCTCTTTGAGCAAGGGACAAGGAGATTTGGTAAAGGCAGGAGAAGTAATCGCATCTATTGGAAACACGGGAGAACTTACCACAGGGCCTCACCTCCATTTTGAACTTTGGAGAAAGGGCAAACCGGTAGACCCACAGAACTATATTGATTTCAACTAAATGTCCTTAAAAGCATTTGCTGCAAAAATATTTGCGAACCGAATCGCCAAAAAAACCAAAAAATGGGTAGACCAACCCGTGAAAACCCAACAAAAGGTTTTCAACCACTTGGTAGCGCAGGGCAAGGGCACCGTTTTTGGCAAAGACCATCAGTTTGAAAACATAAGGTCCCACCAAGATTTTGTAGCGCGTGTTCCCATACGCGATTACGAGGAGCTAAAGGGATACGTGCAACAAATCATTGATGGTAAACAAGATGTACTGTGGCCAGGAAAGCCCATCTATTTTGCAAAGACCTCGGGAACTACTTCTGGGGCCAAATACATTCCCATTACCAAACCATCCATTAAAAATCAGGTGGAAGCCTCAAGGAACGCCATTCTCAATTACATACACGAAACCGGGAACGCCGACTTTGTAGATGGCCGGATGATTTTTTTACAAGGTAGCCCGGAGCTAGAGGAAAAGAATGGCATCAAACTGGGCCGTCTTTCGGGGATTTCTGCCCATTATGTGCCGAATTACCTTCAAAAAAACCGATTGCCGAGCTGGGAAACCAATTGTATTGAGGATTGGGAGACCAAGGTGGACAAAATTGTTGAGGAGACCGAGAAAGAGAATATGTCGGTCATAGCGGGAATACCATCTTGGGTGCAGATGTACTTTGAAAAACTTAACGCCAAGACAGGGAAAAAGGTCGGTGAACTTTTCAAAGAGTTTCAGTTGTTCATTTATGGAGGGGTGAATTACGAACCTTACCGTGCTAAATTTGAAAATCTTATCGGAAGAAAGGTGGACAGTATTGAGCTTTTTCCTGCCAGTGAAGGATTTTTTGCCTATCAAAATTCCCAAAAGGAAAAGGGAATGTTGTTGCTATTGGACGCAGGCATTTTTTATGAGTTTGTAAAGGCCGATGAATTTTTTGATGAAAACCCCAAACGATTGACCATTGCAGATGTGGAACTGGGCGTTGATTATGCGATGGTAATTTCCACAGATGCCGGGCTTTGGGGCTATAATCTTGGCGATACCGTTCGGTTTGTTTCCAAAAACCCATACAAAATAGTGGTTTCGGGCCGCATTAAACATTTTATTTCCGCTTTTGGGGAACATGTGATTGCCAAGGAGGTTGAAGAAGCATTACGACTTGCGGTTGAACAGACCGACGCTCTGGTAAACGAATTTACCGTAGCCCCGCAGACCAATCCAGCGGAGGGAGAACTGCCCTATCATGAATGGTTCATCGAATTTGAAAGGGAGCCAACGGACATGAAAAAGTTCCAGGGCATCATGGAGGAAAGCATGAAACAGCAGAACAGTTACTATTTTGACCTTATTGATGGAAATATTCTTCAAACATTGAAAATAAGCAGCATCAAACCAAATGGTTTTCAGGATTATATGAAATCCATCGGTAAACTGGGAGGTCAGAACAAGGTCCAACGCCTTGCCAACGACCGAAAAGTGGCCGACGGACTCCAACCATTTAAAATTAGTTGACTTAGAAGGGCTTAACTTTCATAGGAATTCACTTATTTTTGCCAGAAGATATGATGGCAACAGAAGTAAAACAGACTACTAGGGCGCAAGAGTCCACCAATGCGATCGAACGCTTGTACATCACCATGCGCCATTTGCTAAATAGGGGATTCTATAAGCCCTCCGGCGTTTCCGGCAATGCACTCAGAACAGCACTTTTATTGCTCCGCCCCGAAATTTATGGGACCATTGCAGAAGAAAAGGCCGAACTTAACGGATTGATCTATGTGTTGGAGCGACTGCCCGAAGGGATAGAAGAGTGCCGTTTTATCAACCTAACATCCGATGAGGGTTTTGCAAAATCACATTTAAGGCCCATTGTACCCCCAAAGCGAAGAAGAAACTGCTACCGCATTGACGACGAGCAGATGAACATCGAAATTACAAGGGGCAGAAGTGATATTTACGACATTTTGACCCACCTTACCTTTTTGTTCGTTGAGTCCGGTAAAATCTCGAAAAGGGTTTTGGTAGATGACGGAACGTCTACCATAAGGGACTGGGACAAGTTGAGCGAGTTTGTTCTTTTGGAGGAAAAGGACAATGAGCAAAGGGAAGTTGCTTTGATTCATTGTGCCAATATTTTGGGGAGGACTTTTGATGAGGTAGTAAACATTCAAAACAAACTGAAGACCCCCGAAGACCCAGACCGCTTTTTGAACGTAATTTACTGGCTCGGCAAATTGGCCATTGAGGAGGAGACCACCGGCAATAAGAGAACCATTACCTTCAGTCCGTTGCTAAGGGAACGATTGGGACATCATATCCATGGAGAAAAGTGGGCCGATAAAATCAAGGCTACTCTTAAGGAGCACAACCTGATGTCCAGGCCGCTTCATATCATAAGCGCCAATATGCACAGTGTAATGAACTCGCTCTTTGCCAAAAAAGCATTGGCCGAGGAGTTTCCGGACAATGAATCTTTGGATATTTATGAAGCCTTGGGCTCCGATAAGAACAGGTCGCTCAATAAAAAGGTGAAGAATTTGGCCCAAAGCAATGGAATGATCTTTCTGGATGACGAGTCCGGTGCGAACATTGATGTCCAAATTTTTGATACCGCCAAATTTGGAAGCGAAAGCTGTTGTTACCAGCTCCCGGCAGATGTTCCAGAGGAAGAAAAACCCGTTATATTTGTGATGGACTATGCCTTTGGGGAACAGGCCTACGAGACTATCGATGAGCTTTTGAAACCGATGGAAGATGGTAAGGAAAAGATTTTTCTTAATGTAGATTCGGTATCCATAATGGGAAAAGCTGGAATACTGGAAGGCGGCAAAGGAGACTTGATGATTCCTTCCGCACATATTTTCGAGGGTACGGCGGATAATTATCCCTTCAACAACGAACTCAGTGGTTCCGATTTTGAAGGGCACGGTTTGAAGGTCATGGAAGGGACCATGGTTACCGTATTGGGAACATCGCTTCAAAACAGGGATATTCTACAGTTTTTCAACGAATCCACTTGGAACGTGATCGGATTGGAAATGGAAGGGGTGCACTATCAAAAAGCGATACAATCGGCATCGCAGATACGAAAGAGCATCAAGAAAGATGTGAAGGTAAGATACGCTTACTATGCATCGGACAATCCCTTGGAGACCGGGAGCACTTTAGCTTCGGGCGGACTGGGAACAACAGGGGTAAAACCCACATATTTGATAACGGACAGAATTTTAAAACAAATATTCAATTCATAGGTATGGCAGACCAACCAGTAAATCAGAAAAATTCGGATGAAATCGATTTGGGGCAATTGTTCCAGATGATCGGAAAGGGATTTCAAAAGCTCTTTAACTTCATTGGCAGCATTTTTAAAGGAATATTCCACTTGATCGTGTTGTTTCTTCTTTTTATCCAAAAAAACATAATTTTTATTGGTGCGGCTATTATCATAGGTGGAGTAGCTGGATTTGTTCTGGATAGAACCACTCCTGAGAAATATATTTCCAGAATGGTGGTAGAACCGAACTTTAACAGTGTCCAACAACTATATAATAACATTGCCTTTTATAATGATTTGGCTGATGCACAGGATTCTGTTGCCCTGGCAACTGCGTTGAACATTACGGAACATGAGGCGGCCAGTATCAAAGAGATTTTTACAGATTCTTATTCGGATGAAAACCAGAAGATAAAATTATTCGACGAGTTTATCCGAGAGTTGGATACTACTACCGTTAAGGCCATCGATTACACGAATTATCTCGAAAACTTTAATTCCATGGATGCTAGATTTCATCAAATATCCATGATAAGCACGGACAATAGAGTGGCCAAAAAGGCCCAACCGGCCATAATCAACTCGATTTCTGTAAATGAGTATTTCAAGCTTCAAAAAAGAATCAATGACGAAAACTTAGATCTTCAAGAAGAGATATACAAAAAACAGTTGGTGGAAATAGATTCCCTACAGAGCTTATACCGAACGGTTTTGGTAAAGGAGGCCGATAAACCGATGCAAGGCACCAACATCAATTTAGCAGAAGGAGGCGAATCCAAGGGGAGGGAGTTGGCCCTTGTCCAAGAAAAAGATATTTTAAAAGAAAAACTGGTTGAATTGAACCAAGAACGAGCCAACAAGTCGACCATCATCAACGTAATAAGTGATTTTCCGACAAGAGGAGTAGAGCAAAAAGGGTTATGGAAAAGTTATAAGTTTAAGTTGCCCATTTTGTTGTTGATTGTGGTGTTGGGAGTTCTGGCACTTTTGGAACTTAATAAGTATTTGAAGTCCTATAATCAGAAATAAACCTTATTGTAGGGATACGGGAACAATTGAGTGCTATGGTACGAATCTTGGTGACAGGAGCTGGCGGGCAACTTGGTCAAACCCTGCAAAATAACGCCCAAAAATTTACCGTTTTTAGTTTTGACTTTAAACTATCCAATGAGTTGGATGTTACAGAGCCCGCCCAATTATTTGATGTTTTTAAGCAAGGGCAGTATGATTTCTGCATCAATTGCGCTGCTTATACAAATGTTGAAGAAGCAGAAAAACAGCCCCAAAAAGCCATGAATGTGAATGCCGAGGGAGCAAAACAACTTGCGGAAGTTTGTAAAATGCATGGTACGACTTTGATTCATATTTCCACGGATTATGTTTTCGATGGGAAAAAAAAAGCGGGGTACACCGTGGCAGATAAAACCAATCCAATCAACGTATATGGAAAATCCAAGTTGGCCGGGGAAAAGTTTATTCAACAGATTCAACCCAACCATTATATAATCCGCACATCTTGGTTGTACAGTAAGAAATACGGGCACAATTTTTACAGAGCAATAGTGAGAAAGGCTTTGGCGGGAGAGGACTTGAATATCACGGATGCCCAAAAAGGGTGCCCCACCAACGCAGAGTCATTGGCCAAATTTATTTTGAACGAAATCGTGTTGGGAGAAAAACCTTTTGGTATTTACCATTTTACGGATGGAAAACCGATGACATGGTATGATTTTGCCAAACAAATATTGAATGAGAATGGTCTGACGGATAAGGTCAATCTTGTTTTGGAGCCTAATTATCGTACTTTAGCAAAGAGGCCAAAGAACAGTGTTCTTGAATGAGTGAATAAGGCCTTAAAAGGCTTTTAACAGGGGCATACATGGAGAAGAAAAATATTTTGATTACCGGAGGAGCTGGTTTTATCGGCTCTCATGTGGTTCGGCGGTTTGTTGAACTATATGGGGAGTATCAAATTTTTAATCTAGATGCCTTGACTTATGCTGGAAATCTGGAAAACCTGAAAGATATAGAGCAAGCCCCAAACTATTCATTTGTTAAAGGAGATATTACTGATGCGGGTTTTGTAAACGATCTTTTCTCCCAAATCAATTTTGATGGGATAATTCATTTGGCCGCGGAATCCCATGTGGACCGGTCTATATCTGACCCCTTATCTTTTGTGCGAACGAATGTTTTGGGCACCGTCAATTTGTTGAACGCCTCATTACAATCGTCAAAAGCGAACCCCGCCTTTTTGTTTTATCATATCAGTACCGATGAGGTTTTCGGAAGCTTGGGGCAGGAAGGGCTTTTCAATGAAAGTACGGCGTACGACCCAAACTCGCCTTACTCGGCATCCAAGGCAAGCTCTGACCATTTTGTAAGGGCCTATGGTGAAACGTATGATTTGCGGTATGTTATTTCTAACTGCTCCAACAATTACGGCCCCAATCAATTCCCCGAAAAATTAATACCGTTGTTCATCAATAATATCATAAAAAACAAGCCATTGCCCGTTTATGGTGATGGCAACTATACCCGCGATTGGTTGTATGTAAAAGATCATGCAGAGGCCATCGATTTGGTATTTCATAAAGGAAGAAAAGGAGAAACCTACAACATAGGCGGTTTCAATGAATGGAAGAATATAGAATTGACCCGCTTGCTATGCCAACTAATGGACAAAAAACTTGGAAGAAAGGAGGGAACATCAGAAAAACTCATAACCTTTGTAAAAGACCGCCCAGGACATGATCTAAGATATGCCATAGACGCATCCAAAATAAATAAAGAATTAGGCTGGAAGCCTTCGGTCACCTTTGAGGAAGGGCTCGAAAAGACCATAGATTGGTATTTTGAAAACCAAAAATGGTTGGACCAGGTCACGTCGGGTAATTATCGTGAATATTACCAAAAACAATATCAAGAATACAACTCATGAAAGGAATCATACTGGCAGGAGGAACCGGTAGCAGGCTGCACCCACTTACCCTTTCGGTGAGCAAGCAGCTGATGCCCATTTACGACAAGCCAATGATTTATTATCCTTTGTCCACCTTAATGTATGCCGGAATCAGGGAAATTCTTATTATTTCAACCCCAAAAGACCTTCCACTTTTTCGGGAACTGTTGGGTGACGGACAAAAATATGGTTGTTCTTTTACCTTTGCGGCGCAAGAATCCCCGAATGGTCTTGCGGAGGCATTCATCATTGGAGAAGACTTTATTGGCAGGGATAAGGTTGCCCTTATTTTGGGGGACAATATTTTTTATGGAGCCGGTTTGTCCAAACTATTGCAGGAAAATAGCGACCCAGAAGGGGGGGTCATTTATGCTTACAGGGTAAACGACCCACAGCGATATGGGGTGGTAGAATTTGACGAGGAAGGGAAAGCCATCAGTATAGAAGAGAAGCCCAAAAAACCCAAATCCAATTATGTAGTGCCGGGAATCTACTTTTACGATAATGATGTTGTCTCTATTGCCAAAAACATACAGCCCAGCAGTAGAGGAGAATTGGAGATTACGGATGTCAACAAAGCGTATTTAAAAAAGGGTAAGCTCAGCGTTAGTATATTGGACAGGGGAACTGCGTGGCTGGACACCGGGACATTTCAGGCTTTGATGCAAGCGTCACAATTTGTGGAGGTGATTGAAGAGCGCCAAGGGTTGATAACAGGATCAATTGAAGTAGCCGCCTATGAAATGGGTTATATCAATGAAAATCAGTTGAAAGAATTGGCCGAACCATTAAT